>JBAMMD010000001.1:0-1844 GCA_039793965.1 Kapaibacterium sp. (SeqCode)
AGGAGAGGGGAGTTTTGGTAGTCTCAATATTTTAAGCTCTTGGTTTCAACTTGTTTAATATTTTAATTTTTTATAATTTAGATTGTTTTACAAAGGTTAAAAATATGAAAAAAGGTTTATTAATTCTGGCTTTCCTTTTGTTGTTTGCAAACAATTCTTGTCAGGAAAAACAAACTGATGTGGCAAGTGCTTTTGCAAATATTTCCGCTGTTATTTCTGGTGCATTGACTTTGGAGTACTCAGGCTCGGGTATTGTAACTACTTCGACTCTTGGAAATTCACTTGTGGTAAATCTTGGTACTTCTGCTAAGATCAACAGTAAATTGTGTATGCTTGGAGTGTTTATCTTTTATCGTGATTTTACTGAAAAACCAGGTACATTTCAATGTGCTGAAAGGGATGGAGTTATACAGGGCGATTTTGCAATAGGTACTTTTGATTATGGGGAGGGGAATTCTCGCAAACAATTTATTTCTGATTCTGGTTGGGTCGAAATAACGAAAATCGAAGGAAATACAGTTCGTGGAACTTTTTATTTCCGCGCAAAAGAAAAGACCACCGGGGAAGTCATTGAAGTTAAAAATGGAGTAATTACTTTCTAAATCAAGGAGAGAGAGATGAAAATTTTTAAAGGTTTGTTAATTGTAATTGTTGTTATCTTTGCACTTTTTCTATTTGTAACAGTTTTTCTTCCTTCTCATTATAGCATCGAAAGAAAAATTGAAATCAGCGCCCCATCGACGATTGTTTTTTACTTAATCGATGATTTTCGTAATTGGAGGTATTGGGATACTTGGTGGAATCTGGATACAAATCAGAAGAGAATATACTCTGGACCATTGTTTGGTGTGAATTCAGCCTTTACTTGGCAAAGCAAAGACAAAAATGTTGGGAGTGGCACAGTAAAAATAGTTGAAGATAAGCCATTTGAATATATTAGATTTACTATGACATTTGGACGCGAGCTGACTTCCAATTGTAGCTTTCGATTGATGCCTCTCGACGAAAGCAAAGTACTTGTTTCTTGGAGGATGGATGGCGAGTTGAAGTTCCTTGCAAAGTGGTTCCGTTTTTTCCTTGACAAAGTTATTGGTAAAGATTTCGAGATTGGGTTGCAAAATATTAAAAAGCTTTCCGAAAATATTGTGAGAGATGGAGTTGTGTTCTTCAAAGATACTTTTCCAGAAATGAAGATAATTTACATTCCCGATTCGACAAAAAATGGGCAAAATGAAATTGCAAAGATTTATTCTATTACCTACGAAGAACTAATGGAATTTTCCAATAAACATAATTTGAAATACACTGGAAATCCAATTTCAATCATTCGTACTTATTCTGACAATGTTTATTCTTTTGATGCTTGTTTGCCTGTCGATAGCTTGGTGCAGCCCGAAGGTAGGATAAAAATTGGGACAATACCACAATCCTTCGTTCTTCGAACTGTTTACCTTGGAAGCTACAGGAGTTTGAGTAGCGTTTACGAGAAAATCCACAAGTATTTGCAAAAAAATATGCTTACCCCGAAAGGTAATTTTTTTGAGATGTACTTTACCGATCCACAGATGGTTTCAGATAGAGAGAATATTACAATTATCTATTGTCCTCTTTAATTGTTGTTCTATTCAACGCAATTTGTTGATTGCCGGCAGAGAAATCAGGAGGGATTTGTTCGACCCCAAAGTGTCTATGACCTCACCCCTAAATCCCCTCTCCTAAGAGGAGAGGGGACTTTGGTTGAGGTTCTTTCCCCCTATCCTACAAGGAGAGGGTGCAGTGGGTGAGGTGAGAGGAAAGATGAGAGAAAATTAGCGATGATTTCCAAAATGGAAGGAAGTCACTGG
>JBAMMD010000002.1:0-1751 GCA_039793965.1 Kapaibacterium sp. (SeqCode)
GCGTATAACGTTTCCAGCATAAAAGAAGTTTTTGCGAAGCAAAAATTTGGGTGAGTGTAGTAAGGCACGAACCTTTTATGCTGCGTTAGGCGAAGTTTTAGAATTACATTCATAGTTCCAACCTCATAAGAGGAAACTCTTTGTCGTCTTTATATACCCTAAACCCATTTCTCAAGTAAAACTCCACGGGGCCAGATGGATTGTCTAATCTGCCCTTTCTTGCAAAAGTTTCAACTGCTTTTACTCCTCTTTTCCTTAAATCATCAATTATACTTTGGAGAAGCTGGCTGCCTACCCCAGACCGCCTCAACCCCTTCTCAGGAATGAACAAACACGAAATCAATACGGCATCATCACTTGGTAGTGATGGGTAATTTGCTGAGTTTGGAAGAAGTTTGGGAGGTGCATATTGGGCATAGCCCGCAGGTTTTCCATTTACATATAGTATCTTACCACAGTTGTCAAATGCGCTCTGTGTGTTCCGTAGCCAAATTAGTTTCTTTCGTAGCTTATCTTCTTTTTTCTCCATCGCTGGATCTATGGACTCTTCTGGAAATTCCCAGTAAATGCAATACTTGCAGCTAAATGGATGGCTATTCCACTCCGGTGCATCCTTCAAATTTCCCACGGTCAGGTCAACAACCTCAATCTTCATCTCTTTTTCCTTTCAAAATTTCGCCTAACTTGTTCATAAACGAACTACTTCGCTTTTTGTCCTCTTTTGGCAGGATAGACGATGTACGTACCCTCATGGTTGAACGCCCTCAATGATATTAAGTTCATCTAATTCTCTGTCAGATATTGCTGCATAAGGTATATACCCTTTATTCAGTGCATTTTCTCTATAGTTATCTATCCTTTTTTTATTAACTCCCAAGTATCCAGAACCATCATCAACATAATCTACACTAAACACAGGTTTGCCTTTTGAAAGCACCATGTCCAAGTATGGGAGTCTGTTTTCTGTAATCCAATTCTTCTCTTCTTCATCCCACGGTTCAGTTTCATTGTAAAAAAGGTCTTCGGCAGCCCATCCAGAGATGATGTTCATAAGTGTGCCATTATCATATTTCAGTATTTTTTCCCCATTTTGGGGGATTATGTAAAAATTACTTCCAGCCTTGCTTCTGGAGTAATTTGCAATATCTACTATTAAATCTACTATTCTTCTTGCTGATTCATTCTCAGGCAAATATTCACTTTCGCCATTATTGGGGTCTGCCCAATATTCAAACTCATCAATCTTGTCAAGGTAAACTCCCGAAAAACCCTGCTCTATAATTTTGTCTAAATAGGCGTGTAGAATTGCGTTCCATTCTTCATCCCAATATTTTACTGCATAGTTGCCTTCCCACTCATGGTTTTCTTTCCCTAACCATTCTGGAGGATTATTTTCCCATTCATTGTTCCAGTAAAATCGATAATTTTCTGCTTCGCCTATACTTAAATAAACAATAGGTGTGACTCCTGAATCTTTCATTTTCCGAATTTCTTCCAGAGAATATTTCCCCTGTTCTGAGCCATCTCTTGAATAATCAATAACCACAAGTTCAAAACCTGATGTGACAATTACATTTGGATTAGCATCCTGAAGTTGAATTGCCCAATTCTTGACCTTAAGTTCATGATACTCACTTTCATCCTCCGACTGTTGCATACATCCAATAATAACTATTCCTAATACAAGAAGAACTCCTATGAGCCACAGTTTATTTCTCATTGTGTTCCCCTCCCCTCTCCATTTCGCCTAA
>JBAMMD010000003.1:0-13331 GCA_039793965.1 Kapaibacterium sp. (SeqCode)
CCTGACATTTACATATTATCACTCTCGTCAATTGTGATAACACCCCTCTGGCGTTACATTACATATCTCACAAGGTAGGCAATGAGACACGAAAATGCAAAGATTGCTACTTTCTTGATACCTACAAAAGGTTCCTTGCAAGGCCGAGCACCTCCTTCAGCCTTGAGAAGATTCTTTCAACTGCCCACCTTTTGCCATAATCTGGATCCTTAGGTGTTTTTGATTTATAGAAGCCCCTGCCGTTTGTTGCAATAACTGGTTTGATGTTGTCATAATGAAGTTCTTGGTATATGTCTGTTGAGTCATAAGCTGCATCCAAAAGGTACTTTGCATCGTAGTTTATTGTGAACATGCTCTTTATGCCGCCATAAATTTTGTGGAAGAAGGTTTTGTCGTGTTTGTTTGCAGGCGCAACCATCGAAACCAAAGGTACTTCCAATTCTGCATCTGCAGATGCGTGCAGTTTGTAGCCAAAAACGTATTCCTTCTTCGCCTTTTTCCTTGCAACCTGCTCCTTTTTTGAAGGAGTCTTGTGGCCATAACGTGCGTCTTTGTCCTTCTTGGAATATGCAGGTATGTCTGTGCTGTCCTGTGCAATAAGGTGCAGCTGTTTTCCTTTAAGCAAATTCTGCAGCAACCAAATGTATAGTTCTTGGAATATTCTTGGGTCTGACCTTTTTCTTACTTTGGAAAATGTTGAGGGATTTGGTTTGTGCTCATAACCCAGCTGTTTGCCTATTAGGTCTGTTCCCAGGAATTCAGCCAATTGCTCATCTGTAAAACCTTTAATCTGCTTTATTACGAGCGCAACCGGGTGTTTTGCAAACTTCGGGGTGTGCCCGTAACGCTGCACAATTACACGTGCAGCAGCGCGAACCTCTACCAATTTATTTCTTATGGTCGCCATATTCATGTTATTACCTTTTTCCCTACTATTTGCAGGGGTTTACCGTCGAAAGAGAGAAAAGGACCCCTGCTGTAGGGATTTTATTTAACGGCGATAAAAAGATTTATAATTTGTCAGGATCTATATTATTTAAATGAATGTTATAAACTTACGGTGGAAAAATGTGTTATGTCAAAAAGGTAATGTTAAAAGATCACATTTTTTATCTTGGTGACGTTTTAGATTCTTTAAAAGATATAAAAGATAAATCTGTAGATTTAATTTTCACTTCACCACCGTATAATGTTGGTATAAATTATCAAAACCACCATGATAGAATGAGGTATAGCGACTATTTAAAATGGTTAGAGCAGGTAATAACAGAATTATTTCGTGTAACAAAGGATGATGGGCGTTTTGTAATAAATGTTCCCTCTATAACAGACAAGTTAGAAGGAGGGGGTTATAAACCTTTATTTAATGATATAATAAATATAAGCACTAAAATCGGCTTTAAAATTAGGAATGATATAATTTGGTATAAAGATCAAGTTTCAAAGCGAACAGCATGGGGTTCATTTGCTTCACCTTCCGACCCTTATGTAATACAACCATATGAATATATTTTAGTTTTTAACAAAAAAGAGAAAAAGCATATCGGCAAAAAAGAAAACATTGATATAACTAAAGAAGAATTCATAAATTATTCCTTAGGCTTTTGGAGGATTCCTCCAGAAACTAGAAAAAACATTTTAGCAGCATGTCCAGTACCGTTTCCAGAGGAGTTAGCTAAACGTGTAATAAAATTTTATTCCTATGTTAATGATGTTGTGCTTGATCCATTTGGCGGAAGTGGAACTGTTTCATATGTATCTATTCAATTGAAACGAAAAAGCATTTACATAGATAATTCTGAATTATCTTTCAATTTTACGATAAATAGATGTAAAGGTATAATTAATCAACTCTTTAATTATGTGCTTGAAAATACCAAAGAGGATAGCTATGAAAAATGAAGTTAGATATAAAATCTTAAAAAAGCTAGATCGTTATATTGCTAAGTTTGGAGCTGAATATGTAGGAAATAATTTTAATAATTTTTTTAGTTCTTCTATGATAGATAAAGAAATAGAAAAAAGCACTAAAAAAGAAAAGACAGCCAGACAAGAAAAGTCTAAATTAGATGCGGTTAGGGGAAAATTATTTGAAGATATTACAGTAAAGTTAATTAATTCTGTATTTGAAGCAGACAAAACTTATAATACGATTAAAGCTGTTAAATTAAATGAAAATAAGGAAATACGTAAGAAAATCGAATCAATTAAGATATATGCAAAGGGTACTAACCCTTATAAAACAATAGATGCGGATGTAATAGTTTATTCTACAGAGCCGTTACTTAATAATAGGTTTTTTATAATTTCTGTAAAAGGAACTGCAAGAGAAAGGATAGGCCAATTTTTAAGTAATTTATTTATTTTTGATCCGAATGTGATTAAGATAAAATATGGTAATAGTGTGATATTTGATTCTGGAGGAATAGATTTTAAAATAGCTTTTTTGTGTTATGATTTAGCAAAACAAAGAGATTTATCAAGTGAAAGCAAAGAGAAAATTAAAGAAAAAGGACAAAAAGGAGTGAAACAAGCTGAAGTATATTTAATAGATTTGGACCCAACAGTTTCCGCAGGAATTTACGTTCCTAATAATTTATTTAAATTAAATAAAGTTGGCAATTTTTCAAGTCTTATAGCAAAAATAAAAGAATTTTTTACATTACCTTCCTAATTGCAGATTAGATATTTTATCAGCTTTATTTGAGTTTTTGAAAATATTGTTTAAAATATTTCTAACCTTTTGCAACAGCCGAGAAGCAAGCGAAGAAAGGATAACGAATCAAATAATAAAAAGTCTTCTGCCTAATATTAAATTATTGCTTGTCTAATTCTTGTGGTTTGTTAAAGAGATAGCGTTGTATATCTGTTCCACAACTCACACTTTACAGTCGATTAGCAACAACCCCAAAATATGCCTCAGAGGGGAAGTTAAAAATTTAACGACAAAGAAAAGATTTATAATTTGTCAGGTTCCTACTACTAATATACTACAAGGTTGCACAATGAAAGCATTTGTATCTGTTTTTGTGGCAGCGATATTTGTAATGCTAGGCATGGCAAATGCGGCAAGCTTGAGTTTTGTCTCGAACGCGATAACAACGCCAATAGACCTTGGACAGAACGCAATATACCGCCTTAACGAAATATCAGGGGGTGTTGCACCTTACATTTTCAACGCATACTTCACAAACGCTAACACACCAGCAACAAACATGTTCATAGGTAGCAACACATTCGCGCCCAGCGCAACTTCAAACGTGATAACACTTGAAATAAGCAATGCAACATCTCTTCTACCAACACCTTGGTTGTCACAGCTTACAATGGCCTGCCAAGCGCTAGCAATTTCCTATTTGCAAGCACCATTACAGTTGCCAGTAGTAGCTTTGCTGTCACGCCCACTACCCATGCATATTTTCGCTTATGAATTATGCTTGATAGGTGGAGAAAATGGAAATGAATAAAACAACAGGCGAAGGAAAAGCCAACGTGGACGTGGCGAATGCGGAGCTGAAGAGGCTTGAGCGAAACGCGACATACGGGCATGCTGACTTGCAGGTCAGCATTGTGGATGTGCACGATCCAAAGTCTTTACGTGGCTCCAAAATAGCGGAGGAGCTTGCAGGCGTTGCCCGCGACGGCTTCGGCACAAACATAACCGACGACGATGCGAACAACCACATATTGAACGTCGATTTGCTGCAACTCATATATGTGCAGGGTAGGCTTGTCGGATTCGCTTCCTACGACATCTTCGAATTCTCTGGAATGAAGGTGTTGTACCTCAGTGGCGTAGTGATAAGGAAAGACAACCAGACGAAGGGGCTTTCCAAGATGAGCCTCGGCAACGCAATAGGTACAATACAGCCTGACGTGCTTACAATGCGCACGCAGAATCCGGTGGTATACCATCTTGCCAGCGAATTCGCGAAGGAAATATATCCTTCAGACGGCTTGCGCGGACCTTCGTACGAGCTATGTGTTTCTATTGGAGAGTATGTGGCGGTGAAGAGGCTTGGCATGCGCAACTACCAAAAGGAGCTGTTCTTCGAGAAGGGAACCTATGGCACGGCGCTCAACGACAAGGTTCCCGATGTCGTGGACGAAAGGGCAAGGTCCGTGTTCGAGGGGCTGAAGCTGGACAGGCAAAGGGGCGACTCGATAATAATAGTGGCCATGCTGAGGTGATGGTGCATGCGAGTTGAAACTATAAGTGCGGGGGGCAAGGGTGGCGTGAAAGTGGGCATCGTGGGTAGCTTGCACGGCAACGAGAAGCTTGGAGCACGCGTCATAGACATGCTTCGCAAGATGAAAATGCCAAAAGGCGTGGACGTTATAGGCATTATCGCAAACACAGAGGCGATGAAGTACAACAAAAGGTTCTTGGATGTTGATGGCAACAGATGCTTTCCCGGCTCCCCAAATGGCAACAGAGAGGAACGCATGGCATACAGCGTGCTTGAAGCGCTAAAAGGATGCGATTATGTCATAGACATACATTCAACCTACGCATCGCAGCCGGACACAATAATAAGCACGAAGGAAAGTTCCGCGAAGTTGCTGGAGTACATACCGATAAGGAAAGTGCTCGTGATGGGCGACGCGATAGCTTCTGGGCGTGCCCTGATAGATCACGTAAGATGTGGCGTGAGCATAGAGTTCAGCAGGAAAAAATCTACCAGGTACGTTGCGCAAAAGATCGCGCTCGCCATCTGGGCTCTGGCGCAAGGCAAGAGGTACAAAGATAAAGAGGTGTACAAAGTCATAGGCTTCTTCGGTGAAAAGGGAAAGGACTACGGATTCAGGAACTTCAAGCCCGTGGAATCAGCGGATGTGAAGAAAAAGTTTGGGCTTGATACCTCTGACAAGCTGTTCCCTGTCTTCGTCGGGGAAAAGGGCTACAGCTCATACTGCATGATGGCAGTGCCGCTCACGCAACGTGCCTAACAAGCCTTTTCGCAAGGTTTTTGCCAAGGCACACCAGCCTCGTGCTTACCCTGACCTCGTATGTGCAGGCGCCGCCTATCCTTTTGCACGACTCAGGCAGTTTGGAGAACTCGTCTGCGACGTGCACTCTTGTTTGCTCTAGGCTGGGCAACCTCTGCACAAGCCTGCCTTTCTTCATTGCAGCTGCGAGCAGGGGCACGCCTCCTAGCCTCTCTCTTTCCAGCCCAATGGTGTCGCCTGAGTAAACGCCATTTTTCATACTTCTGAATACCTGCTTGCACCCGGGCAGTGTATGCTTTCCCTCACCAAGCTTCATTATTGGCATGCTTCGCCCCGACAGCCTGTATACCACATCAACATACGGCGCATCGCTTGATGTCGCCATTTTTGTCCCAACACCGGGCGAAGCCCTTAATTTATAAATGCTAAAAAAATTTAGCACAAAAAAGTAAATTCTAAAATGCTTTGGTTTGTAAAAAATATTGTGTTTTAATGAGAAACAAAATAGATGTAAGCTGTATCGATTGGAGCGAACAAAAAAGCAAAGAGTATGCGAAGAATCTGCTTCAAAAGGCCATGAATGGCGTGAATCTGAGCAGGAAAGAATGTCAAAATTTTTTGTTGCTTGTGCTTAATAAGAAGCTGGGTAAAGCAAACGCTTCTACCTTCGGTGCGCTATTTGCTTCATTAATGACGATGAGAAAGCCCACTATAGATGAAATTACGGGTTTTTTGAACGTTGTGCAATATTATGACAGACTAACTGCAATACAAGCACCACGGGGTAGTGTAGGGATAGTTGGTAGCGGAAAGGATGATATTAAAACTTTTAACATAAGTACTGGCGCAGCGCTGGTTGCTGCTTCATGTGGAGCCACAATAATAAAGAACGGTTCAGGTTCTGAATCTGGTATTTCAGGCACTTCTGATGTTATGGAATTATTTGGAGTAAATACAAATCCGACAATTCAGCAGATAAACGATTCAATAAAAAATTCGTCGATTACCTTTGTGGATGCAAAGCATTTTTTTCCTAGGATGAATAGCGAGTATGTTGGAGCATTTCTGTTTATAAACCCACTTAGTTACATATTATCAGTAGCATCAGCAGTAGACTTTAAAAGGATAGTATTTGGTCTGGCCGCAAAAGATACAAACTTTACTGCGCGTCTTTTACAGAGATTAAATTTTAAACACAGTCTTGTTGTTAATGGGCGCGATATGAACGGAAAAAACATAGATGAAATATCAACAGTAGGACCAACAAAAATAAGTGAGATAACAGGAAAAGGGCATATTAAGACTTATATGGTTAGCCCTACAGATTATGGTATAAAAATACATAATCCAAAATACATATTACAAGCATCAACAAAGTTAGAAAACGCAAAAATGCTACTTAAAGCAATACACCCAAGGTATTCTAGACGTGGAGACCCCAAAACAGATATTGTCGCATTAAATGCCGCCGCAGCATTGTATATAGCTGAAAAGTTTAACACGATAGAAAAGGGCCTTGATGCAGCATATGCAGCGATTGAAAGCGGTAAAGTGTTGGACACGTTATATTCTCTTATAGAGTATTCAGGAGGAAACAAACGAAGGCTAGATAAAATTATAAGCGGATTATAATTATTTAAAATTCAAACATGCCCGCACTATTTCTTTCAAATTCTTGGCACTTTCAATACGTCCTAAAACAATTTCTGGCCCTCTAGAGGATTTTATTATATAGGAGAAATACTCCTTTAGGTAGAATAAATATTGATCAGTAACCTCATAATTATTTTTAATTGCGCCTTCTATGTTGATATTTATGCCTTTTATAGATTTGCTCATTTTTCTTTTTTTAAAAGGCGATAAAAGATCTTTGTATACAAAATAGTAAATCCCAGAGCTGTTTGCATACTCCAGTTCATCTTGGCTCAATACAACTAGTGGCACAACATTTTTCGATTTATAGAGTTCGATTTCGTACTTTGTTAGAATTACTCCCAGATCAGTTTGATAATCAACATCCTTAATATCCTTTAAAATTTTGTGCAATTGTTCAGATTCTATAAAAATATCCTTACTAGATATATTAGCCATTTTAAAAATTTGAACCATCTTTTTTCTATATGCTTCTATATCATCCCACGTAACATTTTTCCTACTGAAGAATGCACCAACATCAGATACAAACAATGAACCATGACTGGCTCTTTTCCTAAATATCTTATATAGGGTAATGTTTGCGAGATGGCCAAGATGCAACTCGCCGTTTGCTCCAAAACCACTTATTACTGCCTTCTTATCTCTTTCAAGAAGCATCCATTTATTAAAGTCCTCAGCGTTACTTCCTGATGTTTTGCTTACCATCATATAAAACACTGTATTCTACAAAAACTAAGTCTTTTAATCTGTGGCATCTTTTATTTTTAAGTTTGATTTTTTTAAACAAATTTTCATCTCCAACACCAAATCTTGGTGCATCTCGCTCTCCAACTATAGTAGGAAGGTATAAAAGTTTTATCTCGTCTACCAACTTATCTTTTAGTAAATGATTTATTAATAACCCGCCACCTTCCACAAGAACTTTCCTTATTCCCATTGCATACATTATATTAAAGGCTCTACTAAGATCAACTTTATTTTTGCCGCATACTACAAATTGCTTATTATTACGCGTGCGAATTGCGTTTAAAAAACTCTTGGGTGTATTTGAAGTAACAAAGAATAAAGTGACAAAATTGTCGCTTAGTAGGTTATTAGATATCTTTGTAGTGCCTTTTGAATCTATCACTACACGTATTACGTTTGGGTTTGGAGATATTAATTTAGGATTGTCTGCAGATACGGTGTTGCTTCCGACCATTATAGCGTCTGCCCTAAGCCTTTCTATATCTCTTATTTTATTGTAACGCTTTGGTATAAGTGCACCGAATTCCCTGCTAGACAAACCTCTGCCTGGAGACATTCCTGCATCTAGGCTTATAGCGCTTAGAACAACACATCGTGGTCTTTTTTGTGTTCTTGTAGTCAGATGCCTCACCGATTATTTGGGCTAATTATTATTTTACCATATCTTTTATTCAATATTGTATCTAGTATCTTGTCTGCTTCGTTTAACATAAATCTATGCGATATAACCTTAGAAAACGATTCCTGACTTTGTCTCATCAATTCTATTGCCCAAATAAAATCTTCTGGCACATATCCAAATTGTGTTACTATCTTTGCTTCTTTCTCTATTACCGGATTAAGATTTATGTCAAATCTATGAGGCATGCATAAACTCTCAACTACTGTTCCAAAAGGTTTTACCATCTCAACACTATAGGCACATGATTCTGGATCACCCCCTGCATCATATACTACATCAAATTGTTCACCAATTGTTTCACGGGTTGTCCCCTTTTCATATTTTTTGTCTATGAGTTTGCCGAGTAATCTGGTTTGTTCGCTATGTCCTACAATAGCCAGATAATCTGCGCCCATAAGTTTTGCGTGTATTGCTCCAACTAGACCGATAGCGCCACTTCCAACTATAAGAACGCTTTTCCCTTTTAGATCAATATTGTGTAATGGTTTTGTACTGGCAATAGTTTCTATTAGTACTGCATTTTCATCAGTTATTTCGTCAGGAACCTTGTAGAGTAAAGTACCTTCTGGTAATGGAGTAAATTCTGACCATCCACCAACTCTTGTATCCTCTATAGTCAGGCCAAAAACTTGGTTTTTGACACACCTGTTTGGTCTACCAGATTTGCATTCTTCACATTTTCCACAAGGAACTATTGCAGGCCAGACAAATCTTTCACCATTAATTTCCCCGACATTCTCATGCCCTAATACTCTGGGCAGTTTTACATCGGTAAGATCACCTTTTATCACGTGCTTGTCTGTCCCGCATACGCCAGATCTAAGCATTCGAATAAATTTCTGCCTTGTTTCATCTATAGTTAATTCTTTCATATATAGGTCTTTTTTGCCTGATGTAAATAATGCATTATATTCCATGTAATTACCACTCTTTGCTCATTATTCCACTATCATCAATAATCTTTTTTATATCTGTCGATTCATTTGAGAGGATTGCTTTTGCAAGGTCTCTTTCAGATATCTTGTTATAATTTTCCTTTATTTTATTAGATAGTGAGTAGACGTAATCATAAAATATAGATTTAATTTCTTCTTCTTTAATCCTACCAGATTTATAATCTGCGCACAGTTCCTCCCCATTATCTAAAAAATATTTTATATAGGTATACGCGACATCTCTATCTCGTCTTCTTTTGTTCGTTCTAATAAGGTTTACCTTAGTTTTAATATTCTCATTACTATCGAAAAGAAATATTGCATTCCCTTTTGATTTTGACATCTTTTTACCATCTATTCCAGGAAGGAATCTGCTATGCAGTACTGCCGGTTTTGAAAAACCGTAATCATCTGCAATATCTATGCACACTCGCAAGTGGGTGTCCTCATCTGGACCTATCGGCACTAGCACATTCCGCATGCCTTTTGTTTCTGGAAGCAACACATGTGCAGACTGAATCGCAGTGTAAAAGTTTAGACCCACATTATCCGAATCTGTATAATCAAATATCTTACGAATTTTTTTAATGTTTATACTTTTTGATAACTTTATTGCAAGATTGTATATATTTGTATAGATTTGATCTATTATAATATGGGTTTTATTAGGATTAAACCCGTATGCGAGGTATTCTCTAGCAAGTTCTAAGGAATTTACAAGTCCAACTTTTTGGTCAGTTACCTTTCCCGCCACATAGCTTTCATCATCTGATATCGGTGCAAAAACCTCAATTCCATATTTTTTCTGGAAGAAAAGAGTTGTATCAAAAACGCCTATGTGACCTAAATGAAAGCGTCCACTTGGATTCATCCCAGAAACTATTGCACTACTTTCTCCTGAAAGTAGCTTGGCATAAAATGTATCAAAGTATCTATGAGATACCAACAATCCATTGTGAAAAAAACGAAATGCAGGTACATCTTTTAAGCTATCCAAACTTTTGGCTCCAAACATAAGAGGGTTTGGTACTTTTCTATTACCATTCATAGCCTCATATAGTATAGTAGGAACCTGACAAATTATAAATCTTTTCTTCGTCGTGGCTTTGGGACAAAATTGGTCACTTCTCCTTTATGACCAAGTAGACTTCTTTGCCTATGTATTCTTTTGGGCAATCTACTTTTGCGCCGTTTCCAAAAGGGCGATCACATGAATATGGCGGCCATAAATTGGTAGAGGTTCGCGCTGCTGCACGCGTGACTGTGTAGCGTTATGGGCACACCCTAAAGTTTGCAAAACAAGCGGTTGCGCTCGTAATAAAACAAATAGAGAACCTTACAGACGAGAAACTTGCGAATTTTTGGAAAGAGAACCAATAGGGAAAATATTAGGATATGTAAATAAACCAAATCCCCTACAAGTCCAAACTGCCAAAAGACTCCTCTTATGGCAAAAGGTGGGTAATTGAAAGAATCTTCTCCCGATTGAAGGGGGTGTTCGGCCTTGCAAGAAACAGGTTTGTAGGCATTGCGGAGGCACTATTTTCGTGTTTTTGTGCATCATTGCCTATTGTGAGGTATGTAATGTAACGCCAGAGGGATGTTATCACGATTGACTAGGTGATAATATGTAAATGTCAGAATCCTAACTAAAGATGCTCCTCTAGCGTACCATACTTTTCTAATTCGAAACTTATGTCTGTCTTCTCGTTTGTCATAATTACCTTTTCGAGATCTTTTTCAGTGACTTTGTTGTATTTCTCCCTGAAATCTCTTACTTTCTTTATAACTTTTTCAAATAACATATTCTTAAGTTCGCCACTTAGCACCGCACCGCTCTTATATTCCTCTGCGAGCTTTTCTGCTTCCTCTTTAGTAAGAAAATAGGCTTTAAGATATAGATAAGCAATATCTATATCAGGATTACCTCCATATTTTCTATGTTCCTCTATAGTCTGCCGTCCACCACTATAAGCAGACATTATTTTCTTTTTGATTTCTGAATCGGAATCGGTAAGGAATATAGCGTTCCCTTTTGATTTTGACATCTTGTTACCATCTAGTCCAGGAAGAAAGCGCCAATGAAGTACTGCTGGTTTATAAAAATTGAACTTTTCTGCTAAACCTCTACATACTCTCAAGTGTGCGTCTTCATCAGGGCCTATAGGCACTAGCACATTAGGAATGTCCATGGTTTCAGGTAAAAGAACATGCGATGCTTGAACAGTAGGGTAAAATTGCAACCCTATATTATCGCTTGGTCCATAGCCATATACTGCCTTTATCTCAGAGAGGTTGATTCCACGTGAAAGCTTGAATGCCATGTTGTAAATATTGGTATAGAAATAATCTATTATTATCTTAGTTTTATTTGTGTCAAATCCGAGCGCAATCGCGGACCTTGCAAGTCTTAAAGAATTTTTGACTGCTTCTTCTCTTGTGTTGACCTTTAGAGCAACATAGCTTTCATCATCCGAAATGGGTATAAACATATTTACTCCGTACTTTTTTTGGAATTGCAAGTTAACTTCAAATGCAAATGCTTGTGCAATATGCGGGGTTCCACTTGCATTAAACCCGGATACAATAGCACTTTTTTCCCCTGATTTTAGTTTTTCAAAAAATTTATCAAAATCTCTATGTGAATAGATTAAGCCATTTTGGAAAGCATTAAAATCGGGAAGGTCTTTTAACGTGCTTATAGGGGAAGCACCAAATTGCTCAACAAGTTTGATATTGTCTTTTCCCAACTCCGCTATTCTCTCTGCCATTTCCTTAGCATCTTCTTCCATATCCCGCCCAGTTTTAGTAGCAATACTCAACTCAACACCCTATTACAACCTATAAAATTTCAAGATATTTTTTAGATTGCTCCGCTGAATAGTTGAGTAGTATAGGTATTTATACCTTTTTACTCCTAGCAAATTACAGTTCTGCTTATTGAGCGGGAATACTGAAAGCACGAGCTTTCGGAAAGGACCCGCTCGTGTAAAGGTTTATAAGGGCGAAGCCCTTAATTTATAAATAAATCGCGCTTTATTGTTTCGATGCTAAGTTCTTCTTTTTACCAATTATTATTATATAATACCCAACAGCTATAAAGGCCAGAGGAATCAAGTAGTAAATATTAATCCTTTCCCCAAGTAAAATAAAATTCCATATAAGCGCAATAAATGGAGTAAGATAAAGTATGAATGCAGAATTAGTTGTTTTTAGCCTCTTCAATCCTTTGACATACAATATATTACCCAGTGCAAAAGTCACTCCTCCCATGTAAATTATTAGGCAAAGGTTGTTAAAAGTAGGAAGTCGTGGTTGCCACATAACGAATAGAGGCAACAAAATAAGCGAAGATATGAAAAAATATAGCGAATTGGAACTGAATTCTTCGAATACATACTTCTTCTGCAAGATAAGATAGAATGCCCAGGAAATTGCCGCAATAATTACCATAATTGCAGAAAGAAAGGTGGAGCTATTGATATTGATGCTATTATTATAACTTATTAAAATATAGACGCCTAAAAATCCTACAAGCATGCCAACAAACTCTAAGTATGACATTTTGTGGCTTATAATTATAACATCAAAAAGCACAATAAGTATAGGATATATATAAAGCAAAACAATAACCTCAGAAGCGGTTATCATTGTGAGGGCATAAAAAAGAAGAAGATTTGCAATAGTTAAAGGAATAGATATAAGTATCAACACTCGCCAATTTTTCATTGCTAATTTAATATCCTTCTCCTTTTTTAAAGCAAGTGCCGCAATCAGAGCTGCAAAAGCAGTTCCTATAGAAACATAAAAGGTTGTTGCTATAAAACCTAACGACCCCACAAGAATTTTAGACGCCGCGGTTTGCGTTGACCATATAACTATCGCAAGAATTACCAAATCGTAGCTTCTAATACCCATAAGGGTCACACAAGTTTAACCTATTCGACATTTAGCAAGAACATTTATTTTACTAAAGTTTTGTATTTTTTTAGTATCATAAACCTTATGCCAGTCAGATTTATTACCACCTTCGCCCACAATCATTTCCTTAAGAATTTACACATTTTACTTATGGTGAAATACCTTTTTATTTTGTTTCTCTGTTGAATAATAGGAACCTGACAAATTATAAATCTTTCCTTCTTCGTTAAATACAATCCCTACAGCAGGGGTAACTTTCTCTCTTCGACGGTAAACCCCTGCAGATAGTAGGGAAAAGATAATAACACGAATATGGTGACTATAAAGATAGACCCAGCGTTTCATTGCATGGTATCCACTCAACGGCGACGCCAACGACTACAGCGGCAACGGCAACAACGGCGTGCCAACCAACGTCAAATTTGTGAGCAACTGGTGGC
>JBAMMD010000004.1:0-64436 GCA_039793965.1 Kapaibacterium sp. (SeqCode)
TTCCACTTATATTTCCAGTTATCGTATTATTGAATGTCCAGTTCCCAGTTATCGTTTGTGTTCCGCTTATTGCTGCTGTCCATACTGGGTCGCTCTCCAAACTTGAAATAGAACTGCTCCAAATTGGTGGACTTCCAGCACCTTGGGAAACAAGCACTTGCCCCGAATTGCCAGCGCTATTGTTTGGCATAAAAGCACCGCCAAGCCGAAAATTCCCTTCGAGATGCAATTTCTCGGTTGGAGATGTGGTTCCGATACCAACTTTCCCAGATGAATCTACTCTCATTAACTCACTTGTACCAAGAGCAACTTTCAAAGGTTGGTCGACAGGCACATTTCCAATTGTAACATTATTCCCATTTAATTTCAAGCCGTTGCCGGGATCCCCAGAATGGTCTATTCTAAAAAGATCCAAATTTGAATCCCACTGCAACCACCCATACTGACCTGTTGTCCCATTATCACCAACGACAAATCGAGTATTATTTCCATTATTGAAAACCCAGAATTCACCATTTTCTATGTGCAACTTTGCCTGGGGAGATGAGGTTCCAATTCCAAGTCGCTGATTTACAGCATCCCAGAACAATGCATTATTACCAGTAATAGTGTTTGTTCCATTCCAAAAAGCAATCTGCCCATTGGAACCACTACCTTCAACTTCGCTGCCGTAATTAGCATCAGAAATCGTGATAGAGCCAGCACCGTTGGTGATTGTAATTCCATTGCCAGCAGTCAAATTTGCAAGCGAAAAGCCAATCCCATTTCCTATCAGTAATTGGCCATTGCCGGGTGTAGTGCTATTCCCGGTTCCACCCTTGGCTACTGGCAAAACGCCAGCAACTTCGGATGTATTTAAGTCGACCGCATCAGTAGTAGAACCCGTTCCAATAAATTTATTCGATTCGACCGTACCACCTCCCAAAGCAATTGTGGCACCAGATCCTACCGTCATCGTTGCGGTTGTATTTGTCCCCGATGAAATCAGATTAAAGGGCACTGTAGCAATAGACGAGACAATGCCAACCCATTGTGTTCCATTGAAATACTCGAATCTCTGCGTGTCGAGATTGTATATTACCAAACCAGTTGCTGGGCTAGAAATAGCATTCCTTTGGGTCGTTGTTAATCGGGGCACAAGAAAGCCATGTGAAGTAGAATACAACTCTAAAATAGCAGAGTTATCGGGCGTGGTTGTCCCAATCCCAACATTTTGTTGTGAAAATAACTCTTGGCAAGTTAACACACCTGCCAACCAAATCAGTAATACCAAAAGTACATTTGTCCTTTCCATTTCAATCTATACCAAAAATCATACAAATCTTTTTAAAACATTTATTTGATAAAAACAAAAATTATACCATTTATTTAACCAAAGTCTCAAAGACTAATTCAGATTCTTCGAAGCTTTCGATTATTTTAGTCAATTCTTGTGCCACCTGTGAAACTGTTAGGTTTAAGTCCTGCGCAATTTCGGGGAAAAGATAACCACGCAGTCGTCGAGAGATTATTTTTTGTTGAACTAAAGAAAATTTTAGAATCTCATAATTTTTACGCAAATAACTATTCTTGTTGAAAAGCAAATGAAAAACATTTTTGCAATATACTTTTTTACCATTGATAATACTATACATAGCGTCGACAAAAGTCTTTTGAGCAATGCTTTTAATAATAATTCCATCAGCCCTCGAATAAAATGCAGAGCGAATATCGACGAAATCCTCGACCGCTGTCATCAATAACACTTTCGTTGGATTACCTCTTTCTTTCAATTCTTTTGCAAGCGAGATCCCATCGAGCTGGGGCATAACAATATCAACAATCGCAAGATGCGGCGAAAGTCGTTCAATCATTTCCAAAGCCTCCAATCCATTGGAAGCCTCGCCGACGACTTTGAATCTTGGCTCCAGCTCTACAAAGGTTTTGACTCCTAAACGAACGAGTGCGAAATCGTCGGCAATAACAACGGAGTAATGATCATCGATTCCCATAAACTTCCTTGTTTGTTTATTATACAAATTGCAAAATAATTTAAAAGAAATTTGAGGATTTTAAGTAAAAATACTTAATTACACTTGTTTTTTCTCGGAAGTGTAAAGCACTGCAAAACGGACAAGCCCGCTCGCAGTCTTAATGCCAAGTTTTTGCATTATATTTGCTCGGTGATTTTGCACAGTTCTTATACTTATACCAAGAATATCAGCAATTTCCTGGCTTGTCTTCCCCAACGCAACGTAATTTAATATTTCTTGTTCGCGTTTGGTAATTGTTACATTGCTTTGGTCAGCTTCAGTTTGCAACGCAAGAGGCTTTTCAAGGACACGCAAAACTGACTTCGAGAAGACCCGCTCCCCAAGTATTGCTTTGTAGATAGCCTCGATTAGATATTTTGGCGATATATCTTTGGAAAGGTAGCCGTCGGCTCCTGCCGACAATGCTCGTTCGATATTTTGATAATCTTCGTAGGCTGTCAACATTAACACAACTATTTCGGGATAATTCGCTTTCAAAAACTTTGCAAGCTCCACACCATCGAGCTCTGGCATACTGATATCGAGAAGAACAAGGTCCGGCATATATTCTTGAATCAAGGATTTAGCGATTTTTCCATCTTCCGCCTCGGCTACAATTTCAAGTCTTTTTTCAGTGGACAGGATGCGCCTTATGCCAGCACGCACTATTTCATGGTCGTCGACTATAATAATTTTGATTTTATCGGGCAATAAGTCTTTTAAATTATCATAACCCATAGTTCTTAGTTAATTGTTCTATTTCATTCAACCACAATACGAAGTCTGCATCGCTGGGCATCCGCCAACTCCCCCGAGGCGACAGATCGATTGCACCAACTTTTGGTCCATCGGGCATACAGCTTCGCTTAAATTGGTTAACGAAAAATCTTCTATAATAATTTACCAACCATTTATGTAGTTCTTCCATTGAATACTTATCTTCGAACGCAATCTTTGCAAGATATGCAATTTTCGACGGCTTAAAACCATATCGAATTGAATAATACAAAAAGAAATCATTTAGTTCGAATGGACCAACTATTTCTTCTGTAATTTGTGTAATTTTGTCGCCTTCGGCTTTGACCAATTCTGGGGAGCTAGGCAGGGAAAGAACTTTATTCAAGATTTTACGAACCTGTCCACTAAACAAATTCTCCGAAGCCCATTGAATCACAAAACGAACGAGGGTTTTTGGCACTCCAGCGTTAACATTGTACATCGATATATGGTCGGCATTATAAGTTGACCAGCCAAGTGCAATTTCAGATAAATCGCCAGTACCAACAACAATTCCATTATACTTGTTGGCTAAATCCATCAAAATCTGAGTTCGTTCTCGTGCCTGGGCATTTTCGAAAACAAGTGGGAATTGTTCCGAGTTTGCTTGTAAATCTTTTAAATGAAGTGAAACTGATCGCTTAATATCAATTATCTCGACAGATACTCCAAGGAGCCGTGGAAGTTTACTAGCATTGGCAAAAGTTTGCTTCGAAGTACCAAACCCCGGTAAAACTATTGAATGTATTCCTTTGTAGTCGAAATTCAATCGCCGAAAAGCATTTACACACACAAGCAAAGCCAAAGTTGAATCCAAACCACCAGAAACGCCGATAACAACATCTTTGGTGTTTGTATGCAACAACCTTCTTGCAAGCCCAGTCGTTTGAATCTCGAAGACCTCATTGCAAACTTTTGCACGATCTTCGGTGATTTCTGGGATGAAAGGGTACCTTTTGACTTTCCTTTGCAATTCATTAGAATCTAACCTTGGCACATCCGCCCATACTACTCTTGGTTCGCTGATGCTTTCGCCAAAAAATGTATCGTTTAATGTTCGCTCTTTGGCAAGCAGTTCGAGGTCGACATCGGCAACAATGTATTTCGTCTCGAAAGAAAAATCCCGGCTTTCAGCAAGCAATTTGCCATTTTCAGCAATAATGCAATGTCCTGAGAAAACCATATCTGTTGTGGATTCCCAAGCACCGCTCCCAGCATAAACATACCCACAATTAACTCTTGCCGACTGCATCAACACAAGATTTCGCCTGTACTCAGCTTTACCAATCCATTCGTCGCTTGCACTGAGATTGAAAATCAATTTTGCGCCCGATTGCGCAAGCTTTGTGCTGATGGGCTCGACAGCCCACAAGTCCTGGCAAATTTCAACGCCAAAAGTCAATTCCGTTTGCTCTTTGTCCTCAAAAATTAGGTTGTTTCCAAAAGGTATTTCCTCCCCAAAAAGTGCGATATTCGACCTATAAGACAAACTGGTAAACCAGCGCTTTTCGTAAAATTCGCGTGTGTTTGGAATAAATGTTTTATGAACAATGCCATATATTTTCCCTTTCCCAATCAAAGCGGCACAATTATATAGCTTAGAGTCGACAAAAAGCGGAAATCCAACAATGAAAAGGAGTTTGAATTTGGCTGAATTTTCGGCAAGTATTTGAAGTCCTTTGCGAACTTCGGAAAGCAATGCCTCTTGATAAAATAAATCCCCACAGGTATAACCAGAAAGACAAAGTTCGGGGAAAACAGCAATTTGAACAGACTTCCGTTCTAAAACTTCCAAAGTGTGAAGTATTTCATTAACATTGAATTGAATATTGCCAATCCTTAATTTCGGGGATACCGCTGAAACCCGGATATATCCAAGCTCGCTGAAATCCATTTTATCTCCTTTTCCATTTTCAAAAATTAATAGGGAGAATAAGGTACCAGATGCTTAACTTCTTCCATCACCTTAGACGGGAAAATATAATCCATACAAAAATATTCGGTGTTTGTACAGGTCGGACTGAAAAAGCATTTACAAGGCTTATCGGGTTCGATAATTATTCCCCGTCCAAACAATTCAAATTCGTGTCGGTTAAATATATTGTTGAGCAAGACAACTTTTTTCTTCAACCCTATTGCTATGTGCAATGCCATTGTTACCGTTGTTACAACAAGCTCACATTGATTCACAAGGGAAATAAACCTTTTCAAGTCGAAATAGCCGGGGTAATATGCTGCAGTTTCTTTCGCTATTCGTTTATTCTTTTCGTCTTCGGCTTCGCCCCCAAGTAGTAATGGGAAGTAGTGATTTTCTTGCAGCAAGCGAATAAGTTCAATCCAAGAATGCTCGGGCCAAAGACGCGAAACCCAACGCCCGCCACAACCAGTGTTCAAACCAATTATTGGTTTGTTTTCGTTGGGAATATTCCAACGGTCGGAATTTGTTACCTCGAGAATGTATTCCTCGCCATTGTATTCCCACCCAACTATTTCAAATATTTCTTCCAGATATGATTTAGTATTTTGTTTATTCACCGGGTCGAAAATCCCAGTCAAAAACTTATGATAACTTTGCATATTAATCGGCGCGGGCTTCCCATTTTCAAGCGTAAAACCATACTTTTCTTTTGCTCTCAGCGATTTCGCCAGAGCACAGGCATAGGCATCTTTATCAAGATTAATTACCTTGTAAAATTCTGTCTCTTGAAGCAACAATATCGATTCGAGTGTAAAAGAGAGCACTCGGTCGACAATTGATGGTACAACCTCGGGCGTATGAGTCAACCACCAAACAGCACTTTTAGGATGCTCTTCGAAAATTCGATGGAGCAAAGGCGTCGTTCGAATAACATCTCCAATCGCACCTAACTTGATTATTAATATGATATTCTCTTGTGGTATATAATAATTGCAATCGGCGCATACAACCCCTAATTTTTTATGTGGAGCACAAGGAATATCCCCACGAAAGAATTTGCAATCCGACTTAAAGATATATCTTTTTTGAACCATTAAAACTTGTACATTAATGAAACAGCAAGTTGGAAATTATACACAGGATTTTCAACTGTTTCGTATCTGGGGTCGGGAGTAAGCAATTCTCCCCTCTTGTTGTTTTTTCCAAATAAATTTACATAGTTGACCGAAACAAATAAATTGGCGTACCAAGGATGCACAATCTCCCCAAGGAAGCCTAATTTAATCCCTGTGCCAAGCCGAAACACAGCATTTTTGTTCGAGACGCTTCGAATCACAGTCGAATCGTACGACTCGTAGTCTATACGAATGTTATAGTTGCTTTTGCCAACAAAATTTCCCATTGCGTCTAATTCGGTATAAGCCTTAACATTAGCAAAAGGCAATTTAAAAAGATCATAGCGAAAGCCAAGTGTCAAAGTTGGAATATCAATAAAATGTTTGATATAAAACGTAACGTTGGGAGCAAGCGGTACGCGATGGTACGCTCGATAGAAAACATATTCCAAGCCGAAGGGTATTGAAATAGGACTATTCTCAAACTGCCACACAGCTTTCACAAAAATTCCGGTTTGAAAACCGAAAAAACCGCCCCCTATTGTCTCTTTGTTTTGCGATTGAAAAACTTCCGAGGCGCTATTGTTCCCAAAAATGCTTGTCGGTATCAAACCGAAATCAATGCCAAGGTCCTTGAATTGTGAATGCGTTATTCCAATGGAAAAAGCAAAAACAACGCAAAAAATCAAAAATCTATTTCTCATTGCAACTCCTAAAATCTATCTTTTATATTATAATTAACTTTTTCTGCCAAAGATTTAATATTCATTTCGCCGAGCAGACCAATTGAAATCAGCTGGGCTCCGAAGATAATCAAAGTAATTCCAAATAAGAGCAATGGCCTGTTGCTCAAATATGTTTTACCCATTAGCCATTCTATTATTAAATACAAATTTACTACAAATCCAAGAAAAGTTATAAGCGTTCCTATTGTCCCAAAAAAGTGGAGCGGTCTTTGCATATACCTTGTCGTTATCATAACAGTTAACAAATCGAGAAAACCCTTGATGAAACGACCAGAACCAAATTTCGATTTTCCATACTTTCGAGGATGGTGTCGCACAGGTATCTCCGTCACACGAAAACCGTCCCAATAGGCAAGCACCGGCAGATAACGATGCATTTCACCATAGACATTCAACCGCTTGACTACATTGTTGCGATAGGCTTTCAACCCGCAATTGAAATCGTGTAGCCGAATTCCACTAACCAACGAAGTTACCAGATTAAACAATTTTGAAGGTAGTGTTTTAGTTATTGGGTCGTGTCGTTTCTTCTTCCATCCCGAGACAAGGTCGTATCCTTCGTTCAACTTCTTGATAAGATTGGGTATCTCCTCGGGGTCGTCCTGCAAGTCGGCGTCCATCGTAACAACATATCTCCCACGAGCCGCTTTGAAACCTACCGCAAGGGCGGCAGATTTGCCATAATTCCTACGAAAACTTATACAATGTATTCGAGGGTTTCTATTGTGTAATTCGCGAATTTTATCCCGAGAACTATCTGTCGAACCATCATCGACAAAAATAATTTCGTAACGGTTTTTTGTCAAAGGGTTAAGCACCTTTTCCAACTTTGCGCCCAGCTCTTCAATCGATGCCTCTTCGTTATACAATGGAATAACAACTGTTATAATAATATCATTTCCAGTCTTTTGAATATTCTTATTTGCCTTTCGCTGTGTTTTCCCCTGTTGTTGGTTTTGATTTTTCTCGTTCTGCTTTTCGTTCATAATCTTCCCGTTTAATAGACCATTACCTTTTTAAAAATTTTCTTACCATCTGGATAATTCAATTCTACAAAATAAATCCCTTTTGACAAAACATTTGCTGGGATCAACTTTTCGGTTTCCAGAACAAATTCAGAAACAATATTTCCTATTACATCAAAAATTTTACAAAGAATTCCACTTTCAGTCATGTTCTTAATCAACAAAGCACCAGAAATATCCGAGTAATTTACTTCTACTTCGGTCGGCAAAGTATTTTCGACACTGTTTGTTCGACCCAGAACAATTTTAATATAGAACTTGTCGAGGAATTCGTTTTCAATATTAGCGAAGTTGTTCTTTTTCATATCCACTTGAACAAGCGTTCCAAGATACTCATCAACAAGCCAAGCAGAGCTAATCTCGTCGGTAAGTGTATTCCAATAAATGCGCAATTTTATACCAGATTCACGCATTGCATAGAGCAGGAACTTTACTGTATCGGCAGAATTTGTTGGGAAGGGCTTAAGGTCGAGATACGACCAGATGTTGCTCTTTTGTATCGAATCATAGAAAATAAACACTCCGTAGAGTTTATATCCACTTGGAGGTACCAATGGAGGTAGATCCAGTTCACCAAGTCCAGTGTCCAAGCCGTTTGTTGCATTTGGATGGAATCCAAACTTTAGTTTATCGAAAACAATTGTGTCGTTGCCGATTAGAGACAAATTAATTTGCAATGGTTGTTGAGCCAAAACAAAAGATTTGCATACCAATATCGCTATTACAAATGCCTTTAACCAGTTCATAACATACCTCCTGCATTTAATAAAAAGAAATGGGCAACACAAAATGTTGCCCATTTCAAGTTTTTAGTCAGATAGAAAACTTACTTTACGATATTTACAACAACCATTTTCGTTTCGTTTCCTATCCGCATTTTGCAAATGTATTGGCCACTTGTAAAATCACTTGCATTAATTGTATAAGTATGCTCGCCGGCGGGAACAATTCCATTGATGAGAGTTCTAACTTCGTTGCCAAGCGCATCGTAAATTGCAATATTTACATTCGATTCGTTGGCGAGATTGTATCGTAAAATAGCGCTTGAAGTCACAGGATTTGGATAAATTGTTAAGCCATTTCCAGTTTCGGCGCTTGCAACAAGAATTCTAATTGCATTGCTCGATTTGTTCACGACAATCATATTGTTGCCCGGGGTGATGACTCCCAGAACTTCACCAGTTATTGCATCGACGAATGTGTAATTGTTTGCTGGGTCGTCAATTGAAATTGCTAATGGATATTCAACGCCATTGAGTTTAACAACAGGATTATCGGAAACTTCGAGCAATGAATTATTAGTGAATCGAATGTCGAACAAATCGGCAAATGGAACAGGAGGCAATTCGAACATATTTGTTTCAATTGCCTTGTTCAAGCCGAGATACAATGTCTTCTCGTGTTGAGCATTGTCGGCAAAGTTAATTTTAATACTTTGTTCAATTGCATTGTCCTTTTCGTCCGGAATTGCATTTTCAATTGATTTTTCGAAGCGTGCGACCAGTCGGAGATATCCGTGAGCATCGGATTTAATCCAGTAGCCAAGACCCGGTCGAAGTTCGGAAACTTCTTCGTATCCGCGGTTTGTCTTGTATCCCCAGATACCATTCTTACGAACTTCAGTCGGAGTTGGCGCCTCGGCACCAAAGTTGCTGAAGGAAATATCTCGAATAGATAAGGGCGAAGACACACAACCAATGGTGTTCCATCCCGGATAAATCTTCACACTATCGCCCGAACCATATACTGATATTTCACTAATATAGGAACCGGCGAACTTCGTGTCGATTTGGTCGCTATATTTCACGAAGTAGCCAACACCAACACGCAACAACTCGTCGAATTGATACTGGTTTTGCGACCAGAAGAAGGGTTTGTTGATTGCATTTGGATATACAACATTCCATTGATTATTTATCGGGCGTACTGGCAGCGAAAGGAAGTTCCATCCTTTCTTAATAATTGGATTTCCATACTCATCAACGTAGTTAATAATTCGTGCTGGTGTGTACTCAATCAAGAAGGAACGAACACGCGAGTCGGTAATCTGATAGGAATAGAGTGTACCGCCAATATTTGTTGCTTTTCTCATATTAACAGCAGGGAACAGTTGCCCGTTTGCAGTATCACGAATGAATAGATTGGCACCATCTGGGAAATCTTGTACGTCCCACACAATAGTTATCGGGTAATAATTCGGGTTTTCTGCTTTCAAACGGACAAGGAACAACAGCGATTGCAATGTATCGTCGCTGCTTCTGATATCTCGCGAGACACAATACTTTGGTGTTCCATCATTATCGTCGTCGTCCGGGCTAAAGTTTCCAAAGCCATGTTGGATGGATGCAATCAAATCTGCTGGAGCGTTCGGTGGTGGGAAGAATCTTGCTCCAAATTGGTCGTCTGGCATTGGTGTTTCATATTTGTGTTCTCCAAACAATGTATCGACACCCATTGTAGCTCGGTGGCCAGTTCCAAAGATTAATTTCACAGGCTCACCAAAGCCAGCCCGAGGTATTAATTGCAAGTTTATTCCCGCTGGTCGACCGGATGAAATACCTCCTTCGATTGGATTGCGGAAGTAAATAAAGGTTATTTTCAATCGTACGGGGGAAATTTCTGCCGAATGCGATTTAAATGTTATATACCCAACATAAATACCTGTTTGTTCGGGTCCTGCACCGTTCAACTCGTTTGGTCGACATTCAATCATAATATGCACTTCTGGGTCGGGATTTGTCGAACGCCCCCAAATCGGTGTTCCACGAGCAACATCGCCAAGGATACCATTATCAATGTACGGGATATAACCTTTACGAGTTGCCCCAGCAATAGGATTTTTGGCATTAGCTCCGCGTGGTATATAAGTTCTAAAGAAAAGCCAAGGTTCGTTGCTTTCGACTTCAATATCTAATAACCGAGAAGATGGTACCTCGTTAACTAATCTAAAGCCTCTTTGACCAAATGGGGGAGCAGATAAAGATGCGGAATCAATTGTAATTGGGTCTTTCATTTCGAACAGCGAGCCATCATCTCCAATCATAGCAATTTGTGGAATTTGTCCAATTGCACGCTCAAGGATAAATCCAAATCGTGGCACATTATCACTAATTCTCAAATAGATAACGCCAGGGTAGTAAGGCTCATTACTCCAATTTGGATAGGCACTGTTATCAACGCCGGCAAGTCCGGTGAATTGGCCTGGATCGGGATAATCGTCGGCAACAAAGCGCCCTTTCCAATATGGACGATATTTTTTAAATGGTGCTTCAGTCCGCACATTTAGATCATTGTACTTTATGGTGTCTGCACCGATCATCAGTGGTGTGTTTTGTGCAAGACCTATCGGTGCCCCAGCTTTTGGAACAAGCATAAATCTAATGTAGAGAAGGACAGCAAAACCATCACTATTGGGGAGATAACTTGTTGTTGTAATGCCAGTTATTTTGATAGCGCGGCCTTTTTGCCTGTCCTGCAATGGTTTATTCGGTACCATAAATGTCCAGTAGGTTGGATCCTTATCGTCCATCCAGGAAATCTGGAAATCTTTAGCTAGTGTGTGATATTTAAATTTCTCATCGGGGAAATAGTTTAATTCGCGATATCCAAATGTTTGCACACCGACCGCACGAAGGGCAGTCGAGTCGTATTGTACCTTGAAGGAGAAACTTTTAATTGGGTCTGCGATATAAACATCTTTGGTTGCTTCGTGTGTGTACCACTTGTTTTCAATGAAAACTGGAACAAGAATTTCGCGGGGTTTGTTTGGGTCGATCGAAGGTGGTACCCATATTCTACCATCTGGATACCAGTTTGCATCCCAATCGTTATCGGCGCCTGTTAACGAGAGTCGGGGAATCTCTGGCTTAATCTCCTGTGAATATGACTTTTGTACGAAAATTAGTATTCCCAGGGTTAACAATAACCCCAAGAAAAGCTTAGAAAATCCTTTGTAAATCGCTTTGCTACTCATAGAACCTCCCATTTGTGAACAATTAATAATTAACATATATTTTTCTTTCAATAACTTTCGAAAATTGATTTTCAATAAACACGTAATATATTCCTTTACTTAATCCTAGTATTTGAAACCATTTGTCAATTTCCTGTGGTTTCTCAATTATCATTTCTTTTACCAACCTTCCAATATTATCGTATACCAAGAACCTATAATAACCATCTATATTAATTCCATTATTTTCTAAGTCAACATAACTTGTTTCTTTTTTATAAAACGCATTTACTGAATCACCAGTAAATCCACTAATACATTTGCAATACATTTCATATTCAGGCTCAATTGAAATTTTTATTATTTCATTCGGTTTATAAAAATGTAAATATAATCTTAAAGTGTTCTCTTGTCCGAAATCGTTTTTATTTTTAATCTTTACAATAAAATTGTTCCCATTTAAATACTCATAGGAATTAATTTCGAAATCATTGCCTAATATCGCAACAGAATCAATTCCTACCTTGTTAAAAAATCCATTAATATTTAAATTAAATTCACCAAGTCTTGAATTTCGTGGAATTTTCAAGTTCACATCCATTTGCGCTAAACTATCGGTGGTTGTCATCGTATCAATCGGTATCGAAACTTTAAAGATTCTATCATTCGAAACGAACACATCACCAATGAGTTTTGCGGGTTTTAAGGTATCAATTTCAACTTTAAACTCGTCCGTAAATTCGATATAGTCGATAGTAAATATTGCAGTATCTGGGCAATCAGAAATCCATTGTCCATTGAATGCGATAAGTGGTCGATTTCCATAGACCGGTTCCATTCCCATTGTTATTGCGTAGCCATTAATTTTCCCTTCCTTCGAATTAATTGAAACAGTCTTATTATCTAAAAATTCCGATAAAGTATTAAGGTAAAGAGCATCGGTAATTTTAACTTTTTCCTTATTGTAACTTATCTGATAGTTAAAGCCGAAAAGGCTATCAGACCTAAACACATTTCCTATACTCATTACGAGAATGAATTGCCTTTTATTCACATCCCCGCACACATCAATTTTCAAAGAACCGTAAACACTCAACTCACAATTTGCTTTTCTTTGCGATAGTGCCGTCTGGCTAGCCACAAAGGCCAGCCAGACAACTATCGTAACATTACCTAATATAAACAACTTTTTCAACGATGCTCTTGCCATTTCCGGTCAACCGCACAAAGTAGACGCCATTGCTTATGTTTGATTCATCGAATCTCCAATCAACATTAAAGTTGCTGTACCCGTTGATTTCAAAGTCAGACGATTTAACAACATTGCCCGATACATCAAGTAGATCAACTTTGTATGTGCCGGGAACTGCAATTGTCAAATTAACTACAGGATTTGCCGATGCATTTTCAATAATCCTGATAGCGTTATTTTCTTCTTTTGCAATATCGCCAAGCAAGAAGATTGGGTTTCTTCCAATTTCGTTGAAACGAACATTAATATGATTCAATACAATATTCGGTTTCTCAAATGTAAGGTAAGCGATTGGCGATTCTGCAGAAAAGTTGCCACTTCCAATTACAACGCCACGATTATTTTCATAATCGACAATCACATTATCATTGTTCTTGAGAAGAGTAAAGGGTTCGCTCAACTCTATGAAAATCGAAAGTGGGCCACTGTAATCGCCGTTTAAGTATATTGGAACACGAACACGATTATTCACTGTTTCAAATTTCCCAAAGATAATATTATTTGCAATTTCACGGGCGTCAATTTTACCATATTGTGGTATTGTATCGTAAATCCAGGGAAGTTCAGGGAGCCTTGCCGATATGTAATGTAATATCAATGCAGCATCATATTCATTAGCTTGATAGAATATTTGCTTGATCGAACCAACTTCTGGCGGAAGGCTATCGCCATAATACTTATTGCGCCATTTAATTTCCTTTCGATTACCATTGAGGTCATAGTAGAATCTGCCATTATGATTCACATCGCCATGATAAGCAGCGCGACGGCGTACGCTATCCAAAGGAACCCCAGTTGCCACACTTCTCAAGATAACTCTTGCGTCATTAACAGTAACATAGCGACTTTGGGGCATATTATAATGCTTACGATTATAACCCTTCGACAAGTCGACGTCACCATCGCCCCAGAATTCTTCAACATTAAATCGAGCAAGAGCTTTGAAGCGGATCCGGTGGTCTGTTCCGCCCGATGGTGCCCATTCATTAGTCAATCGCGTGCTTGTTTTTGCAATAGATAGATCTCTGCCATATTCGAGTCCATTTAAAAAGTCGGCTGGGTCGAATTCTCCTTTGATTCCTACTGAAGCATTCCTTGTAATCACCCGAGTATCATTTGTATATTCGTTTCCACCAACCTGCCCGTAGGCAAATTCGATATCACCAGCGGCAGTGAATGGATCTTGCGACTTATACAATCTTAACTGGAAGGTAGCAATACTCGATTTAACGTTCACATCATTAATATTAAGATATCTCCATTCAACTATAAAAACCCCTCTGTCTGGGTCAGATTTGTAATAAATCTTTGTCGGCTTGTACCCGTTGAATCGTTCAACATCAGTATGGTAGTAATGGTCGCCCCAGTAAGGCGCCAGTACATTTTTGGGATAAGATGAATTGGCATTGAACAAAGCAGTCGGATCTTTTGCAGGGGTTAATGGTGGTGGCGAAAATGTTACAAATCCATTGATACATACCCAGAGCTTAGTATAAATTTCGCCACCGAACTCAAAGGGGAAACCGATATCGATTCCATTTGGGAACGAATACCCATCGTCGAGGTCTTGAAGCCACGTTGGTGGTATGCCAAATGCAGAAGGAGGAATTTCGATACCATCGTCAAGTGGTTCGTAAGGAACATTCCGAATTTGTCTTACGGTATCAAAATCCCCGTAAACTTGAGCTTTTGCCGTAATCTGCAAGGACAACATTAAAACTATTGCTGTTGTTATCCCTACAGTTAGTCCGAAGATTTTTTTCATATCACTTCTCCTTTTATTTAAATAAAACCTTGTTTCCATATCAATCAAAGCTTGCCCCGAAGGTAACCCTTCGGGACAAGCATTTTCTTTACCTGATAATATTTACTGGATAATTATATGTCTTAGACCCACTTGTCAATCGCAAGAAGTATAGACCGCTCGCTATTTCGTTCTTAACATTCCAGTTCTCAGTATATTGCCCAGCTCCATAATATCCGTTGGCAACAGTGGTAACGACATTACCCAATGCATCAACTAATTCGATTCTAATATTGCCTGCTTCGGACAATCCAAATACAACTTTGGAATTACTCGATACTGGATTCGGATTGACAGAGATAATTCCAAACTGTGGTGTCTCGGGTGTTTCGACGGAGCTTACCCAGTCGTGCACAATCAAGAATCCGCTAACATTATCTCGTCCAATTTGAACGCGCCAGTATTGCCCTTCATCGATAATCTTAATATCGCCGTCGATTGGATAACCTTCGCCTGTCTTCATATTGTAGTTGAACACATTACCGTTTGATTTATCGTCTCGGATAAACCATTGTCCTCCAGTCGGATTGCGTTGTGCATCATTCTTATCGGGAATTTCATCTTTACGCCATCTAATTGATACAGGATAGAATATGGAAGTATTGCCAACTACTCCACCAGCCTGGAATCTACCCTTGTAAATTCGCACGTCGGGTGCATTCTTTGCTCTGGGGAATATGTTGCGCAATGTTCCATTAGTTAACGAGATAGTCCATCTTGCATCGAACACATCAATCGGCGGTATAGATGGCAACTCGTATTCGCAATATGCTGCATCAAGTGTTCCTATTGGTTCCCCGTCAAGACCCTCGCCTGTGGTTGCATCAACTGGTGCAGTTCCAAAGACTAACTCTTGCCATGCACTTTTTCCGTCGCCGGGTATGTTGCCCGGGAATGTATTTTCGATTTTCAATGTGCAAGTAAAGTCTGTCGGTTTCGATACCTCAACTCGATAGATCAAAGTATCGCGGGACCCGCTTGCATCGGTGACTTCCACAAATATAGTTACTTTGCCATCCGGATCGCGTGCATCTGGGAAGGCATCTGTCTTGACCAGCACTTTTACTGTATCCTTTGCAAGGGTTCCTCGAATAACGCTAGGTTCAATTGTAAAGCCTGATGGTCGAATTACTCGCAAGGTTAGTTCTTCTTGCACTGGCGTACGCTTCAAGTCATAATCCCAGACAAGAAGCGTATCTGAATATGGTTTACCTATTTCCACGCAAACGACTTTTGGTGCGGCTGTAATTCTGGGTTTGTGGTTAGTCGAATCAACAAACAAAGTCAGAACTTTGATAGCAGATAATTGACGCTCGTCATTAACGATATCCCACACAGCAACCACAACTTGTTCAGTTTTTGGTGCGTCGGTTATGCCCGGTTTACCATACAACAATCCGCTATATTTATTAATCTTCAACCAACTTGGCGTAGTCTTCAAGTTCGAAATATCCCAACTACCCGCCTCTGGGAAGCAGGGGTCACGTGGAATTTGGTCGCTCGGGTAATCTGAATAAATAAGTTCGAACTCGTGTGTTTGTCCAAAGTTCGGGTCGTAGACTTTAATCGCCTTGCTTGAATCAATCAATTGCGGATTGTAATCAACATCTTCTTTTGCTGGGGGCAACGTTTCAGTGATAATGATAGGTGCAACATTAATAAAGACTGGCATCGTCATAAAGTTGATTCCACCATGTCCATCGTTAACAACAATTGTAAACACAGTGTCGGTGTTAAGCGCCTGATGATAACGAACTTGTGGTGTTATATTCAACAAGTTCCAAGCAAGCGCCGAGTCTATTCTAATATTAATTTGCCCACGTGTCGTCAAATCGACACCAAACGGGTCGGATTGATCATCGGTCCCATATTTCATCAAGTATTGATTACCCATCCAAACAGGACGCGTTTGAGTAATCACACTTTCATTTTTTCTGCCGTCGAAGTTTTGGTCATAAGTTGTTGTATCGATGACAACTGTATCGCCAGGATTGTTCCACCAGTCGCGGTTTCTAATTGCAATGTTCATAAAGCCGTATGCTGTCTTACCATATCGGAAGTCCCAGCCTCGAGGATCGAGAGTCTCGGCAGCAAGGTCTTCTAATTCGTCGTCGGTATTGAAGTCGACTTGGAAGCGAAGTTTATTTGTCAAGTTTGCTTTCAACTTGTTATCCTCGGTCATACCGCAAGTATAAACGGAAGGCTTATAAATAACGTATGGGACAAGGTTAGTTCCTGCACGATCAATTCTCTTATATATTGTTTCGGCTTGTGCTTCCGCTTCTTGTTCAGTAGCAACCCAATCCATAAATCTTGGTGTACTATCAACAACGAATATTCTAAACGAGTAGTCAATGAAGTAATGTCCACCGTAAAGGATCGTGTCTTGTTGCAAGAAGCGAGCATTTTCTGTATCATAAACATAAGCATTCAAATATGGTGCAAAGGTATAGATAAACTTATCGATTGTATCTTGTGGTGCACCTATAGCTCTCAAGGAATCGAGCACTCGGTAAGCGGGCGGATAATTTTCGGCTCGAACATTTACCCATTCTCCACCTGGAACAACATATGGATTAATCGGTTTGCCACGGAATACAAGGTAACCGAGGGCATTGTCTTTCGGATTAATTACCGTTTGGTCGCCAGCTGGAATAGTATCGACTAACAACCATCTGGATAGTCCAGTTGTTGGATCGACGCTCCAGTGGTATGTCAATTGGCTATAAAGATTCGGGAACAAGAAGGAACGCGGGTCAAAGTATTTATTCGTATCCATAGCTGTTACGCTCAAGATACTGTCGCGTCCTTGTCCTTCTTCTGGCAACAATCCAGAATATGTACCAGGATATTGAGGATATTCTCTATCTTCTGTAAGGAATATTGTATGCAAAAATTCAACAAGTTTTAAAGTATCGGTTTGCCCAGCACGGTTCGGATATTCAGAGGGTACAATTTTAACAACGGTATCTGTTTGCAATTTCACAATGTTTCCAGTCCAAACTGGTGGCTCGGTCGAACCAACAATCTTGAAGCTAATTCCGCCATCGTATGCCGGTACAACTCCATCTCTCCAAAGGACTGTTCTCGAAACGACTCTGACGACATCGCCAGTATCAACAGGAAGCGCACGATATCGTTCGCCCGCATAGAATGTTTGGTTACCTTGGTTCGAAGGTGGCATTGTTGGTCTATTCGAGAACAAGTTTGGTACTTTACCAAACGAAGTGGTAGTAGCGTGGTATCTTCGTCCAGCAAGAGCTCCACGGTCCTCTTTTTCGGGATTCCAACGAAGTTGCTGTAACAGATACGCTCCGGTACCAAGGTTGTAAAGTCCTTCCTCGGAGCGTCGAATTGTCGTGTTTGGATTACGATTTGTAGAATCCGGTACCAATTCCACTCTTGCACGGAATGTTTCGCGATATGGTGCATTCTCGTCGACTTGTTTCAATGTAACCCGGATGTAATCACCAGTAGTTTCATTTATTACAAAGAACACGGTTTCGTTCAACAATCTCGGGTCGTGATTGGCTCGTTCTGCAAGTCCATCGTAATTTGCTTGTGCTTCAAGGAATAACGGATACCCAATCGGATGATAATATTCACCCTTTTCGTTTGGTCGGAATTCATCTTGCATTGCCGCAATGAATGGATACTTCAATTGTCCGTTCTCATCCCGTGCTTCTGCAACGAATGGATCTCGAATCCATCTCTTTACATATTTTCCATAGGATGGTTTGTTTGGATCATTAAATGTACGAAGTAATGGTGGTATACCTACTGCAAAGTCTTCGATTGGTACCATTCGTCGATTTGAATAATCTGCAACTTTGATATCAGTGCCTTTGTCGTACAAATCGTAGACAAGCCCGGACATTAAAACTTTTTCTGGAATACTGTACTGACTCGGGGTATTTTCGTCGGCACCATTATCCAATGGTATTGGTCTATAAGTAAATTTGTGGGTTGATTCAAATGGTCCTTGTTCTCGTGGGTCTGCAGTTGTTGGGAACATAAACTTCATATACGTCTCATTCTTGGGATTAAAGTCGGAATCGACAAAGAATGTTTCCATCAACGCAGGTTCTGCGTATACTGTGTCGTTTCCATTAATTGCAATAATCTTCTTCTGATAAACTACAGACATCACAACATTTGCTTCGGTTCGACCCCAATAGTTTCCTCGCAAAGTATCAGTTCCCCCAAATCCAGCATTTTTCCCAGCAAGGACCCCTTTTGTATTTGGTGCATCCGGCAATCGAATCAAAAATCGAGCTTTGTTATTGTAAATCGAGTTGGCAGCTTCTGGCGCCATAGTTGATGGTAATGGTCCAACAATTTCACCATAGAGAATTGCACCAGCCAGATCGCTCGATGCTGGATTATTTGTAATATTTCTATTATTATCTCTTTTAACTGGCCCAGAGATAACGTTTTGTTCATAACCAATTTGGGAATATGCTTCGTTCCCAGTTATAAGCGAACGATTGAACACAAGACGCAAGTTGTAATTGTCGGAATAAACTGCTGCGCCAGTAAACGCTTTATTGTTTTGAATTCTTACTCTGTTGAAGAAAACAGTATCAACGCGGTTTGCCCTGTTGTCATCAACTACATCAAGGATATAAATTGCACCACCAAGACCAATGCCATTTTCTGGTAAGTCTGTATCCCAATTCTTTCGGACAACATCTACATACCTTGCATCGGCGGGCTTAATGTCGCTCCAAGTATTGCCAGCATCAAGTGTTCGCTTCAAGAGTCCATAATCGCCAGAAATAAAGCCCCATTGAGTTGTCGGGAAAATCGCTCCATAAACACTGTAATTGCTTCCAATGTTAAGTGGTGTCCAATTTGCACCGCCATCAACTGTCTTCCAAGCAACTCCATATTCTCCAAATAGATAGCCTGTGGTTTGGGATGTAAAGTAAATCTTGTTGAAGCTGTATTGTGGGTCTTCGAATATTTTCACCCAAGAGTTTCCTCCATCGGTAGTCTTAAGAATTGTTCCCCACCAACCAACGATATATCCAGTATTTAAATCAGCAAAGTACACATCTTTCAATGGTGCGTATGTATTTGCAAAGCGAACATCCCACGTTGCACCACCGTCGCTTGTAACTAATATAGTTCCTTGTGCACCAACAACATAACCTTTGGTTGCTGTTGTAAAGAAAACTGACCAAAGCGTATTAGTTGTAACGCCTTCGCCAACCTGAGTCCAAGTTTCTCCTGCGTCGGTTGTTTTCAATATTACGCCATTTGAACCAACTGCATAACCAACTGTTGCTGTTGGGAAGAATAAATCATTCAAAACATAGGATTCAATTGCAGGTCGAACTTCTCGCCAGCTTGTTCCATTGTTATCTGTCTTAAGGATAACCCCACGATCGCCAGCAATAAATCCATTAGTACCTTTGAAGGTTATCGCCATCAAACGATAGGGTTGTGAATAATTTGTATACTCCCATCGGTCACCGCCCTGTGTTATCTTGATAATAGTTCCATACTGTCCTACCGCAAATCCTGAACTTGGATCGTAGAATGCAACATCATAAAGGTCGGACACTGTTTGCTCTGTTCCAGCCTCAATTTGTGTCGTTCCACTTCCACTTTGTGTTTGCAAAACATTATCCTCGACAATAATTTCGTTGTCAAGGAATTGAGTTAGCATTCTTGTATCGGGCGGGTAGGCAAATGACTTGTAAGTAAACACATCATCGGTCGAAGTAAAGTCCAATGCCAGCAATGTATTTGGGTCTACCGTTACATTGTCGACATCAGTTACAAAGTATCGTTTGGTGTTAAACTCTGGATTCACCATTGCCAGAGCACCACCATTACCATTATATACTTTGTTTCCGATAAATTGTACACCTTTTACCACATTCAAATCCGCTCCAATGGTGTACATTGCACCGCCACCGCGGATGTATGGCTTATTAATTTCAGCTACACCCTGGCCTACAACATTATTTATAAATTGGACCCGTCGGAGGTCTACTGCTCTCTGTTCTGGGGGTACCAACAACGAACCTTGTGGAATATGAATTTCAATGGCACCACCACCAAACCCAGCAGTATTATTCTCAAAAATCACTGGATAGTTCCCACCGTATCCAATCAACGAATTGGCTACAACGCCGCCTGCTCCTGCAATCGACATATTGCGTGCTGTATAAATCGCACCGCCAAATGCTGTTGCACTATTGCCTATAAATTTAATATTGAATCCGTAGTCACGAGTGATAGGCGATACGTCGGAACCACCAATAACAGGCGACATCTCGGGATCTGCAAATCCATCGACAAAAATTGCGCCACCAGATCCCGAACGGTTATTTACAAATTGTGTTTCATTCCCAAGCGCATCTCTTTGCGGACCACCACGCACTTGCAAGCGTCCATAGGTATTTTCGCAGAAGATTGCACCGCCTCGGGAGAAATACCCGCTGTTTGTCCCAGTAATTGAATCTTGCAAATATTTAACATAAGTCTCGTTCGAAATAAATTTGCCTGCAACAATTAATGATGTATTTGCACCAACATAGATTGCGCCTCCGCGGGCACCAGATGTATTTCCATTATTTTGATAATTACTTGCGCTATTACCTGTTGCTTCGAATGTATCACCATTTGGAAATACTATTGTACCTCGACTGTCGGTTTTAATCGAGTTATTTATGCCCAATCCAACCTCAATTCTCGTATCTTCCCCATATTGGTCATTTCTACCTGCAATGTAAATTGCTCCACCATAGGCTTGATTACCATATTGTTGCGGATAGGCTGCCGGTTCGTCAGTTGCATCGGTCACAACTGGAATTGGAGGGTTACCAATCAGCCTGGTGCGTACGTTTGCAAGTTGAACAAAGTTTCCGTCGAATTTCACATTTCTAATACGTCCGAGCAAAAGCGCAAGTCGGGCGTCTTCGATTGCTTGTCGCTGGAAACCAGTTAAAGGCTCATCGAATGCCTCATCAATCAAATCGTAAGCCTTAATTGGGAAGTTCTTCAAAATCTTAGAAATTTCCCCATCCTTTTCAACATAATTCGGATTTTTGTCGGCTGGATATGTTGGCAATGTATTAATAATTGGATCTACAGGAAAGCCCTCGGGAGCTTGCAACAAAGCAAGAGCGCCTCCGCGATGGCGAGCCATATTATTTTTAAATTCACAATTCAAAAGCCACAAACGAGAAGACAAAGAAGTAATCGCGCCTCCAGTTCCATTCGTTAACTTAGCCAGGGTTTCATTCAAACTGGTCCATGTAGAGCCTAAATCTGTGCCGTAAAATGGTTTATTTCCAACGGTAATATCTTTTCGGAATCCTTCGAACGAGCAGTTACGGAAGAATGCTGCTCTTGCACCAGGAAGTATAACAATATGACCCCATTCACGTGAAAAATTATTCTCTGGTTGACCAATAAAGCGAATCTTTGCCGACACAATATTGACATTGCGCCCACCATATCGTTTCCAAGGATAAAGCCAAAGATTATGGTCGTTTGTTGGGTCGTTCTGCAATCTTGAAGCATAGAACATAATTGCGTATTCAAATGGTAAAAGTCTCTGGTTGGGACCAAGCGGAAAGGGAATCTCTGGCCAATTTGAAAACTTCCTTTGGTCTGTGTTCAACACAACTCCAAACATATAATCGTATTTGTTTGGATGAATTGTCAAATCCCTTTGCGTCGAAACATTTACCACCCCGTTATAAAGGAAGTAATTCAAATCAGAGTAACCATCCCAACCATAGGGGTTACTCGGAGAGTATGGGATAGCTGTTGGGTTCAATCCACCAGGATTTGAAACATAAGTTGCATTTGCAAAACCATCGGCAATTATTCTACCACCGACAGAGTCGATTAACCGACCATTGGGGTAGAATTTGATTGTCGTTCCAGGTTCGATGATCAGAGTACCTCCAACGACGTAGTCGCGATTGATTATATAAACTGTGTCCTTAACGAATACGCGAACTTCGTTCGGTGCAATTCGCCCCGAAACGAATGCTTGTGGTTGTGCATAGGTATTAAATGTTATAATACCCAACAAAACCAAAAATAGACTTAGACGAAGCAATCGTTGCATAATTCCTCCTAATAATTGCTACAAATTAATTTAACATTATCTATTTTCTTGTCAAAAACTTTCAACACTTTTAACATTTTTTTCAAAATCATAAATATCTACTCAATAATTGTGCCAAGTCGAATCAATGCTGACTTCGAAGGTCCAACAAATTCCGATTGGTTATCTCCAATTATTGTTCGATACAACTTTTCCGCATCTTTCTTCTTACCCATCTTTTCTAAACACAATGCTTGAAAATAAAGATATCTATCCTTCACACTAATTGGTAATGCATAATTCGATGCCATTTCATAATACTTTGCCGCTTCGGAGTAATTACCCAAATTTTCGTAACAAACGCCTAAACCAGCAGAAGCGCCTTCCAATACAATCCCAGATTTCGCATCCAATGCAATTTTAAAATATTCGATAGCATCACGATATTTTTCCAATTGTAAGTAACAATTGCCAGCATAAACAGCTGCAACGTAGGATTGGGGTACTCCTTTGTATTTCTTCACTATGTCCACAAGGCCAATTACATCTTCACCTCTCACTTTTCGGGTTTTATCGCCGCTCAATGCCAATTCATATTGTGCATTTTCTACATAAGGTAGTATCCTTGAAATTGCCACCGACGCCTTTTGTTCTTTCTCTGCCTCGGACTTAGATACAAAATAGCGTACTACAAATACTATCACAACTAAAGCAATAACTACGATTGCACCAATATTAATGGCTTTCTGGTTTTGCTCTATAAACTGTTGTAGCTTGCTCTTTTCCGGGGCACTTTCCGTTTCGATCTTATTTTTAACTGTAACTTCTTTCACTTCCTTCAATTCCTCAATTTTCGTTTGATAAACACATTTTCAATGTTCAAAACCAACCTTGCAAATACTAAATTACGCACATAAACTATAAATAAAAACAAAATTTTTCCAAATCCTCAAAATTTCCCTCAATTTCTACTTTTTTTCTTTGCAAAATTGTTTACCTTCGAACACACTGTCAATTAAATTCCACAAAACACTACAAAGACAACTTTTCTATTCAAAAAGGTAACTTTCTTTGCAACATTAAAGTTTTAAAAAATTCAAATTAACCAAAAAAATTTATTTTTCAAAATAATTTCCAAAATTGATTATTTATTTAAAGTTATGCGTCCGAGGTATCAACTTTCATTTCATTTTCATCTTTGCTCCGTCGAGCCCTCTTTTCAGAGATAGATACAACAAGTATGCTAATTTCATATAAAATTAATAAGGGTAGAGCAAATACGCTCTGGTTGATTGGATCTGGAGTGGGCGTCAATATCGCTGCAAGAATAAAAATCACAACGATTGAATGTCTTCGGTATTTCCGCAGAAATTTTGACGAAAGCAATCCAAAGCGGGAAAGAACAAAACTTACCATAGGCATTTCGAAAACCAATCCCGAGGCAAGAATCATCATTGTAACAAATCCAAAATAATAATTAATGTCGAATTTGTTTTCGATAGCCTTTGTCCCAAAATATGCACTAAATTTTAGCATAAAAGGTATCATAACTAAATATGCAAACAAAACCCCAAGAATAAAGCACAAAGTTGTGAAAAATGTTATCAATCTAACCCATTTTTTTTCGTTTGGATATAAACCCGGCGCAACGAATTTCCAGAGTTGATACAAAACAAATGGTAGGGCAATAATCACCCCTCCTATCAGCAAGACTTTGAAATATAAAAATGGCTGTCCAAAAGGTTGTAGATTTTGCAATTTCAATCCCACTCCAATTGCAGGTCCAAGAAGTAACTGCTCGACCACAAAATCAATTTTGTATCCAACTATTGCACATCCAACCGCTATTCCAATTAACGAATATATTATTCGCCTTCTCAATTCATCGATATGTTCAAGAAAGGTCATTTCGGCTTTTTCGCTTTCCTTTTTGGTCTTTTTTCTAAACATAGGCTAAACAAAAAAATGTTAAAACGATTTAACATAAGTGTAAATTTAATTCACATTCATTTTTATTATAAACTTATTTCAAAAGGCAATGACAAAAGACCAAACTTGCTCCTTGGGAACTTACCCGTAAAGAACAAGAAATTTTATTTGCAATCACACCTTGCTCGTCAAAGAACACTTGATTTTATACTACATTGCTAAAAAAATCATTTCATCCTTTGATAGATTTGCTACTCGTTTATTCAAATTTGAATATGTTTTTGAAAATAATTCCTTAATAAAACTCTCTTTGCGGGTATCGGCAATTTTGAGCAACTTGTAATTGGAAGAATCAAATTAATAGTTATTCAAAACATATTCTAAATTGTGAATTTAGATTTTTAAAAAATTAGATATTTTCCCCTTTTAACTTGAAATTGCAAGCTTCATATCCAGAAGCGCAAAAGATTTAAAATTAGAAGCCCTGACCTTTCCTTCGAACAATAAGTTCAATCTGCTCTTTGAGTTCGAAAGCGCGGGAATTATACGGAAAATTATCAATTTCTTTATTAATGGAAATCAATGCCTTTTCGGGTTCGCCTGTTTCCATTTCAGCATAGGCCCTCATTAAGTAAAGATTGGGTATGCCAACGCCAAATTGTTCGCAAATTCCTATTGCTTCGATAATAAAAGGCAAAGATGATTGGAAATCCCGCATTTCAAAATATTTTAAGGCGCTTTGAACAGCATTTTCTAATGCAATCTCCTCTGGTAATTTTTCAGAATTTTCTAAAAAGGAAAAATCATCCATAGTAACACCTAAAAAAAGAAAGGGGAAAGGTCAAAATCTGTGCCAAACCTTTCCCCCGCTTGCGAGATTTAAACTTCTTTTTTCGAAAGTTCACGATAGATGTATGCTTCGGCAGCAAGCAAAACTGCTGTCATTATCAACCAGACTATTACAATCAAGATGATTCCAAGAGCACTTGGTGCAGCTAAACCAAGGGCAACCGTTGGTGAAAATTCCGACATCTCGTCTGGCTTGGTCTTGAATATTAGCCAAAGTATTAAGGTTACAACTATTCCGATAAGATAAAGGATAAACATTCCACCAAAAATGTCCCATTTGTGCCCATAAGTAGACTTGTTCGAAGCTTTTAGCGATTCGAAAACTCCCAATCCTTTGTCGATCATAAAAAAGTAGGAGAACCCCCAGGCAATTGTTAAAATAATTGCTGGGACCAACACAAACACCGCTGCAATATAGAGAGTCAAACCAAACAAAATTGAAAGCAGTAAAAATTCCGGCATAATCGAACGATATTCCCGTTTAAAGATTTCTCCAACACCGAAGCGTTCGCCTTTGCTTATCTTGACTACAATACCGTACAACCCGATCGTTGTGCCGACGTTGATGTAAGGAATCCACAATGTGATAGCCCAGAGGATGTAGCATCCGATAATCAGGAAAAGATTTTTAAAGCCAAGAGAGAAGCCATTGGAAATGATTGAACCGACGCTGAGGTCGAAGTTGGGTTGAAAGGTCGCAGGGCTTTCGCCCGAGGATTGGACTTGTTCATCCATAGGAACCTCCAATTTATCAAACATAACAGAGGGAAAAAACCCCTCGAATTTTAACCACTTAAACTATTATTGCCTCGTTGGATGAACAATCTCCAGACTTAAACTTTCATCGTCGGACAAAAGACAAAGCTTCTGTGCGGAAGGCGGGACTTGAACCCGCACGCCCTACCGGGCGCCACCCCCTCAAGATGGTGCGTCTGCCAATTCCGCCACTTCCGCTTTTTAGACTATTCGGATTACTAAATTAATAAAAAATTTAATAATAAAAAAGAACCCTTTAAAATATTTTTTATTAATTTAGTTCTAATTCAAAAATTTATGGAGCTTTATATGAAACTAAACAAGGATCCATTTCGCATTCTTTCTACGATTTTCTTTGGGATAACATTTATTATCAATATTGGGTTCTGCCAGCTCGATAATAATAAATGGGCTAAACTTTATTACGAGGGAAAAAGCGATGACCTCCACACTTTCCATATACTACCAAACAATGATATTATACTTGCTGGCTGGACAAATGCTAATCTCAATCTAAACGAAGATATTATCCTCCTCCGCATCGATGAAACCGGAAACATCATCTGGCAATATTCCTACGGTGCTTTCGAACTCGACTATGCCCAGACAATGGCTCCGACTTTGGATAGCAACATCATAGTAGGTTGCCAAACTCGATCATTTGGCGCTGGAAGTACGGATATTCTTCTTCTTAAAGTAGACCTCGAAGGGAGAATCCTTTGGCAAAAGGCTTATGGTACATACGACGACAATGCTATTGCTTCTGTAATACCAACCCCCGACGGCGGTTACCTTGTGGGTGGCTGGTCCTATCTTGGAACTGGACGGTCGCACGACGCAACCATTTTTAAAACCGACCGCGATGGAAATCTTCTGTGGTCCAAACATTATGGAACTAAAAACTACGAAGGAATTAAAGATATGATACCAACATACGATGGAAATTACATTTTTGTCGCTATGACTTCTTCCGAAGAAACCCAATTTGACATATGGTTAGTGAAAATCGATACTCTTGGTAATATCATCTGGGAAAAATCTTACGGCGGTAACGGAAATGACATTCCTTCGACTATTTTGAACTTCGATGGTTTTTATTACATTATTGGATACTCCAACTCATTTAGTAGCGATGGAAAGAATGATATGTTCCTTCTCGTTGTCGATGACTTTGGAAATATACAATGGGCTTATAACTATCCTAATGCCTATTCCACAACTATCATCAATGCAAGCCCATTCGCCAACGACAAAATTCTTGCAACTGGTAGCGCAATTGCGCAATCTTCGGATAATTCAGACCTTTTAATATCAATTCTTAAAAAAAATGGATTATTTGAAAAAGGTATGCTCTTCGTTGGCAACGATAGTGAACTTGGCTTTTGTATAAAGCAATATACAACGAATTCAATACTTGCTGGCGGATATTCATATTCATTCAGCAATGACAACTCGGACATTATTTTAATTCGCACAGACAGCTCTTTAAGCATACCCGATGGCGAAATGCAAACAAAAAATTACCTCCTCGATGCGGAACCACATCCAATCAATTTTCAAACACTTGCGACCAGTGCGATAATTGACACAACCAGATTGACGGTAACCGATGCTCTGTTGCAACGAACGCCACTAAACTTCGAAATGCGAAATTTGAACATATCTACTTCCCAAATCCACAATACAATTCAAAATGACTACGATATCAAATTAAATGCAAACAACCAGATTATTTTGAAATTGAACAAACTAAATTATAAAAAACTTAACGCAAGAATTTTGAATCTTCTCGGACAAGAAGTTGTAACGTTTTCTACTGAAAACTCCTCAAGCCAATATGTATTTCAAACCACTGATTTGGGAATAGGATTCTATTTATTCGAAGTTAAAGAACTTAACTTGGTCTTCCCATTTATAAGATACTGAATCCGATTTACTTCAATTCGCAAGTGTCGGAAATATACTTGAAATCCACAAAGACGAAAGTTGAAACGAAATCTGTTTGATGGTTTTTATCCTGCATTAATTTTGGCTGTTGATAAAAAGGCAGTTCTTTTCTTGTCTCTATTTCAATAGTTGAGTTGGGTATTCTCAAAGTCCTTGCAAGGAACACTTTGCCTCGATTCTTTCGAAAATGTTCTCCTTTCAGAATATTATCAAGCCTAAAATTTAAAAATTTGTAAAAACCCTTGTTACCGGTTGTAATAACAACATCTTTTTCAGGATTGAATTCTTTGTAATCTGCAAATTTTAAAATTCGAATAGGATTTGAATGGTAAACCAAAACTGGAGTCCCATTTTTAATTTTTTGATACCATCGAACTCCATCTTCATTGGACATTCGCACACAGCCGTGGGAGCTGGGTCTTCGTCCAAGATGTGAATAATAGCCAGTCTTCTTCAAGCCGTGAAAACCAATATTTCCGTTGAAACCGATCCAATTCAACATTTCAGCATTTTCAAACTGCCGGGAAATCTGGATTGGGGCTTTGTTCTGGACAGCAAAAAGTCCGGTCGGCGTCTCGATTGCTTTCGATAGATATTTATTCCCCGATGAAATTTTCACAGTGTCGGTGTCTCCGGACCTGGTTATATGAAATGCAAGTTGAGATTTCAAATTAATTTCGATATAATCATAACCAAGAAAATAAAGTGTATCCTTCAAAGGAATAAAGTAGAAAACAACCGAGTTTGTTTCTTTTATAAAGTGTCTCCAGTTTGACAAAACGAAAGTCTTGGTTGTGGAAGAAAAAATTCTGCTTGCCAATAGCAAACAGACAATCAAAGGTAGAAGCCACCAAAAACTCCTTTTTTTAAATCCTTTTAAAATCACTTAAATTGCAAATTCAATTTTCACCAAAATGCAAATTATGAATTTCGAAAATACTTATAGGGATGCGAAAGACGTTGCTGTAATCCGCACCGACCGTATCGGAGATATGATTCTCACACTTCCTATGTGTTCAGGAATTAAAGAGGTTCTCCCAAATTGCCGTTTATCGCTTGTTGCAAGCAAGTACGTGGAACCTATACTCTACAATTGTCCAGTAATCGACAACATTGTATTTGTAGAAGATTTTGACCAGGATTTTAAGACAATATACACGAAAATCCATCCAGAGGTGGCTTTCTTTCCTCGTCCAAAGTTTATGGAAGTTTATTGGGCATATAAAACCGCTGTTAAGGTTCGTATAGGTTCGGCATATCGTTGGTATTCTTTCCTATTCACACACAAAGTCAAAGACCACCGAAAAATTGCAAAATTCAACGAAGCCAAATACAATCTTCGTATGGTCGAAGACTATTTTCGTCGACCACTCGAGTTGAAATATGTAAAAATTATTGTGAAACCCGAGGCAGAGAAAAAAGTCCGGGAGATACTCGATACACTAGGAATCCCAGCATACAAATTTATTATCTTACACCCGGGAAGTGGAGGGTCGAGCATTAACTGGCCTATCTTCCGCTTTGGCGAGCTTGCACAATTGCTGTTGCAAAATAATTTCAAAGTAATTATAACTGGGACAAGCCAAGAAACCTCACTCGCCTTTGCAATCCAAGACCTGGCACCAGATGTTATAAACCTATGTGGAAGGCTCGACCTTTACGAAACGATAGCATTAGTTTCGCTTGCGTGTGGTGTGGTTGCAAATTCTACTGGGATTCTCCATATTGCATCGGTGCTGGAGATTCCAACAGTGGGACTTTTTCCAAACACCCCACATCTTTCTGCAAAACGCTGGGGTCCTATTGGTCCATTCTCATCGTCTCTTTCGCCACCGGCAATCAACCCCGACCAGTTCGATGAAATGAATCTTATTTCTCCAGAAATTGTCTTCAAAGAACTTCAAGCGCAAATAAAACGGAAGGAAGCCAGCCAAAGATTTTAGGTCAATGATTAAATCGACAATTTATTTTTAAGATAATGTTCGGCAAGATTTAAGTCCTCCGCTGTGTCGATACTTATAAGTGTTTGTTTGGTTTCGACACAAAGAATTTCTTCCCCATTGTCGAGCCAACGAAGCTGCTCCAATTTTTCCAATCCTTCTAAATTCGATTTATCGAATGAATTTATTCTTTCTATTGCATTGCTACGAAAGCAATATATTCCAATGTGTTTAAAATAATTGTGCCTTGCGAGCCAGTCTTTCGGTTCGACATCGCGAATAAACGGGATTGTACTTCTCGAAAAATACAAAGCAAAACCGTCCAGTCTTCGAACAACTTTGACGGTAGACGGGTCGAAAAGTTCTCTTTCGCTTGTGATCGGAGCCACAAGTGTTGATATATTAGCCTTTTTTCGAAATGTCATTAACAATAAATTATCGATATCATTACCATTGATAAATGGTTCATCTCCTTGAATATTTACAATAAAGTCAAACTTTTCGCCAAGATTGTGATATGCCCAGAATACCCGTTCTGTCCCAGATTCAAAATTCGACGGGGTTCGAATAGCCTCGAATCCTATCTTAAAACAAAAGTCAAAAATCTCATCCGAATCTGTTGCAACAATAATCCTTTGTAGAAATTTTGAAGTCGAAGCACCTTCTAATGTCCATTGAATAACTGGCTTTCCAGCCAGTTCAAGCAGAAGTTTCCGAGGAAGCCTCGAAGATTCCAAGCGTGCTGGTATAATTCCAATAGAATTCCGAATATCTTCTAAAACGGTGTCCATACAAAATTAATAATTGGTACAACAAATGGTTGGGTGAACCAGGCGAAGCCAAAATCCGATGTGAATTTCATATTAGAAATCCTAACACCGAGGAAAATGCCGGAATGGGTTGGGCGGGCAATATCGATGTTCCAAAGTTCTCCAATTATGTGTAAATCCTTAAAGGTTGGAAGTCGCGAATCCAAGCCAAGAGCAATACCGAAAGCACCATCTGGATATTCAACATCAACGGAATTGGCACCGTAGCGAAAAATGTAGTAATCTCCACTTCCCATCTTGTAAAATATTGAGGTTGAAAGACTTGTTTTAAAGAAAAGTGCAGTGGCAACGCCATAAAAATGAATAAATCTATTGTTGTTGTTTGCAAATCCAATGTTCCCTCCAAAGGCAATATGAAGTTCGCGGAAAATATCCTCGAAAACCAATTTTGGCAAACTGCCTTTCACATTTATTAATGAAATTTGCTGGTTTGAAAATGCAAACGGAAGGAGCGAGCGCCCCGCTATCAAAGAAAAGTAATCGGTTATTCCTATGCCTGCATAAAAGAAAAAAGCTTCCAGCATACCAACAAAATGATTATTTCCAATTCCAATAGCAGTTGGCAAAAAGAAGTATTTATGGGAACTACGATAATATTTCGAACAATGAAAAAATTCTACAATTTGAGAAAAATATAAAGTGCCGATCCCAATTTCACTTTCGACTTGAATTCCTTCGCCTTCTTCGTCGCTTTCAAAAGACCTAACTGTGCCCTCTAAAACATCCCCATTAACCAAACGAAACACATAACATTCACCAATTTCGAACGAATTTTTATCCAAAGCATTAACACCGACACAAGCGAAAGAAAAAAATGCAAGACAAAGAAAGAAAACTTTCATCAATTCAACTCTATTTGTGAATAATTAGCAAAAGCAAGTTGCCCACAAGCCCCATTGATTTCGTAACCACTCGAGGAGCGAACAAAAGTCGGAACTCCTTTGCTACGAAGTAAATCTTTGAATTTGGTAATTTTTTCAAAACTAGCTGGCTTTAAACAGCGTTCAAACTCGTTTAATGGAACAAAATCAATTCTGTGGAAGGGGATGATATTTACTTTTGATGGTACTGCCCGTGCAAATTTGGCAAGTCGTGTTGCTTCGGCTTCGTTGTCGTTCAATCCATCAAAAAGGATAAACTCATAAGTAATTGGTATGCGCGTTGTCCGATAGTAAAAAATGGCTGCTTCGATCAATTCCTTCAAACTCCACTTTCTTGCGATTGGCATCAATCGGGCACGCAACTCTTCGTTGGTCGTATGGAGCGATATTGCAAGCTTCACTGGCTTTGGTATTTGTGCAAGTTCATAGATTTTGGGGACAACGCCCGATGTAGAAACAGTGATATTTTTTCTGCTAAACAGATGCAAATTTTCATCTGTTAATATCGCGAGCGTTTGGAGTAGATTTCGAAAATTTTGCAAAGGCTCGCCCATCCCCATAAATACAATGTTGGTCAGTCTTGCACCAATTATTCTTTCAGTTTCAAATATCTGATCTATTATTTCAGCCGGCGAAAGATTCCTTTGTAAACCAATTTTCCCCGTTGCACAAAAACTGCAACCAAGCGCACATCCAACTTGCGACGATACACACAGCGTCTTTCGCTCCTTAAGTCCTTTATCCCAAGGAATAAAAACACTTTCGACAAAATTGCCGTTTCGAAGATTAAAAAGGAATTTGGTTGTCCCGTCGGTTGCAACTTCAAATCTTTTACCCGAAATTGAATTTATATAAAAATTCTCAGCAAGTTCAAAACGAAGATCTTTGGGCAAAGTTGTAATCTGATGAAAATCATTGACACGATTAATGAAAATACCGTACCAAATCTGTTTCGCACGGAATTTTTCGAAACCTCGTTCTGTAAGAAAATTCTCAAGTTCAACAAAAGTCAAATCCTTAATACATTTCATACAATTCAAATTAACAAAATCATCAGATTTAACTTATACGATTTACGAATAGAATTATTAAAGAAAAAATAAATAACTACAAACAAAAATCAATTGATTTTTCTTGAATTTTATCCCCTTTTAATTGTCGGGACTCATCTTCACTCTTGCACTTTCAAATTCCATCTCACCTCACCCCCTGCCCCTCTCCTTGTAGGAGAGGGGGTAGGAGACGGCACATAATAAGTCCCCTCTCCTTGTAGGAGAGGGGATTTAGAGGTGAGGTTTAGGATATAATAAATTTTATTTCGAAGTGACAAGAGCGTGTTTAATCGACATATAGCCAACAGTGCCAAAACCCAGAAGGAAAAGCAATTGGAATGGGATGGCAGCTATTTCGAGGTAATAAATTGAAATACCGATACCAACGAAGTAATATAAAGCAACGAAAATCTCGAAAATTACCGAGGGACTCAATCTGCGCTGGACATATTTTTTGAACCGCCAGTCATCATTACTGGAAACAATCCGGTATTTAGGAGTTCGAGCAAAACCAGACTTTTTGCCAATCAACGCCTCGAAGACGGCTTTTGTGTTGTTAATAGCCAAACCCATACTTCCAGCAAGAAACACAGGGAAAAGCAAAATTCTGTTTCGCCAATCGACGTGAATTGCCTTTTGTGAGTATAAATAAAAAAGGAATGAGGAAATCGAAGCAAGAACGAAAATGCTCATCGCATTGTAGTAAACATCAAAGTTGGAAAATGTGTTTTTTATAATTACCAGCGGCACATTCAACAAAGCAACCACAAGAATTAAAGGGAAGACGATGTTGCTTGTCAGATGGATTGCACCCTCGAGCTTTACTTTCCAATCGAGTTTTGCTTTTAAAAGCATCGGAAGAATTTTCTTTGCAGTTTCGACTGCACCCTTTGTCCATCTAAATTGCTGTGTTTTCAGAGCATTAATATCGGCGGGCAACTCTGCGGGCGAAACAACGTCGTTAAGAAATATAAACTTCCATCCTTTTAACTGGGCGCGATAGCTAAGGTCGAGGTCTTCAGTCAAGGTATCGGGTTGCCAGTTTCCGGCATCAATAATAGTTTGCTTCCGCCAGATACCAGCAGTGCCATTGAAATTGATAAAGAAGCCGGCACGGTTGCGAGCCTGTTGTTCAATTACGAAATGACCATCGAGCGACAAAGCTAAAGCCTTTGTCAAAAAAGAATATTCTTCATTAATATGTCCCCATCGAGTTTGAACCATACCAACTTGGGGATTCTGAAAATAGGGTATGGTCTTTTCGAGGAAATCTTCGGCTGGAATGAAATCGGCATCGAAAATTGCGATAAACTCGCCGCGTGCTCGTTCGAGACCGTATTTCAAAGCACCAGCCTTGAAGCCTTCGCGATTTCCACGATGCAAGTAATGAATGTCGAAGCCTTTTGCACGATACTCTTCGACCAATTTTTGGGCAATTTCTTGGGTTTCGTCTGTCGAGTCATCGAGAACCTGGATTTCCAACTTATCTTTGGGATAGCGAATTTTGCAAACGTTTCGAATCAAACGCTCGACGACATAAAGTTCGTTGAAAATTGGTAACTGAATCGTTACGACGGGGAGCTCTTTCGGCAACTCGTACTTCGGTAGCAATATCTTTTGCGTCTTATGATAGTAATAAAGCAGAACTAAACTGTGAATTCCAAAAAGGAACAAAACCGAAAGAGAAAGAAAATAAAAAATTAGTATAGCATATTCCATAGATTGTTTTACACCTCAAATTTATGGACATACCCTTGTAATCATAATAAAATCAAAAAAATAACAATTAAGAAAACAAATGACGAAAGGGATAAAAAATATTGCATATTACCACCCAGATACTGTGGCTAACAGGATATCATCAGTTAATTTTGATATAACATCCTCAATTGCTCGATCGCGAGATGACGGGATTTCAGCTACGCTATATATAGAATAATTTGAAAATTTTCGATTAAATATACTTTTACTTTTCACAGCGTCGAAAAATTCGACTGTGACCTCCATTGTTATTTTCCTTTCTTTTTCCAACTCACCTGGCTTAACAAAAGCTGTTTCGTCTCGTATAGAATTAATAGTTATGTTCAATTTGCTATCGCCCGTACCTTCTATCACCTTTAAACTGTTGTCCTTTTGAAATTTTCTTATAAGTTCATTAATAAACATATCCCTATACTGGGGATTACCATAATTGCTATTATCAACAATTGGCGCAAAGCTGATTGTCTTGATATGTTCCGGTAAACTTCCCCCTTTAAACGAATAACAACCACTTGTCAACAAAAAGAAAAGCAAACTTATGAACTTTTTTCTGACTAAATGATTAAATAAAAATGAAAAAAAATTCATAATTCTCAGCTTTAAATTAACATTAAGTATGGATTGTAATTCTTTTCAAATCCGACGGTTGTTTCTTGATTGTGACCAACGTAAAGTATATAGTCTTCGGGCAATTCATTAAGAATTCGACCAAGACTCTCTTGTAAAAGCGCTGGGTCACCGCCGGGCAAATCTGTTCTACCAACAGAAAGATAGAAAATAGTGTCGCCAACAAAAGCACATTTTAAATCATCGCAAACGAAAGCAACACTGCCCTCGGTGTGCCCGGGTGTGTGTAGAACGCGAAGAGTTGTTGTTTGGAAGCATAGAGTTTCGCCACCTTCGAGTTTAAAATCCGCTTCGCAAGGCTCGATGGTGAAATCCAATTCGAAAATAGTATGTTTCATAGGCTCCAGCAAACGGTAATAATCGGCGGAATGCACGTAAAGCGGGGCTTGGGTCTCTTGCTTCAATTGATGTGCGTCGGCGCTGTGGTCCCAATGGGTATGAGTGAGCAGTATCGCTTCGAGCGCGCAACCTTCTTCTGACAGTTTATTAATAATGATCTCTTTGCTTTCGGGTGGAACATCAACCAATAAAGCAGTTCTGGTTGTTTCATTGACAACCAGATAACAATTTGTTTCAAGTATACCAGCAACAACTGGTATAATTTTCATAATGTTTCCTAAAAAACATAAAAATCGATTGCAAAATTACAACAAATTTGAATAAATTAGTTTTTCATTTTTTTGAATTGCTACAATGTTAGTTTCAAAATTAAAAGATTTTTTTATCTTTATTTTGTTTTGTGTTTCAAATTTTGCGCTTGCCGACAATCCAATATCACTTCCAACTCAATACATTCCACAACCATTCGATGTTATCCACTACGACGCAACAATCGACCTTCGCAAAGGTATGTCCAAGCAAATATTTGGTGTCTGTAATATTTTCTTTGTCTGGACGCAAAACCCAGAAAACAAAAGTTTCTATTTCCATCTGCGCAGTCTGCGAGTCGATAGCGTATTTTATCGAAATCAAAAAGTTAGTTTTACGGAAAAAAGCGTAGACACACTGGATTACAAATATTTCGTGGTTTCGAATTTGAATGGACAAGAAAACGACACTGTTGTGTTAAGCATTTACTACTCGGGAACTGCAACAAACGAAGGCGGAACTAATCCCTTCGGTGGTATCTTCTTGATAGATTCTGTACTATTTGCAATAGGAGTTGGCTTTCAAAATGATTATGTTTCAGCAACTCAACACTGGTTGCCCTGCTACGATCATCCCTCGGACAAAGCCACTTTTCGCTTTAAATTCTTATATCCTTCGGGATTCCAGATAGCCACAAATGGGATAGTTGAATCTACCGGGGAAATCGATGACACTACAAAATTTTTAATTACCAGTTCGAAATATCCAATAGCTACCTACCTGATGACATTTGCAATGGGGAAATTCAAGAAGATGCAACTCGACACTTTGAATATGCCCTCGAAAATTGCAACGGAAGTGTTCTATCTTCCCGAGGATGAAGAAGCAGTCCAATTCGCATTCAACAACTTCGCTAAATACTTCTACTCATTGCAAAATGCTTATGGGAAATATCCCTTTGAAAAAATTGGCTACGTAATTGTCCCGTTCGACAAAGGAGCAATGGAACATCAAACGATGATTACTTTTCCGAGAAATTATCCACAATATTTATTTGCAAACAAAGATACGAACAACATAATGGCTTTGCACGAACTTTCCCACCAGTGGTTCGGTAATTCTGTTTCCCCACTCGATTTTCGAGATGCTTGGTTCAACGAATCATTTGCAACCTTTTCGGAATCTCTATATCTTGAAAGAGTTGTTGGCAAAGAAGCATATCTTAGAGATTTACTTTTGAAAAAAAATTACTATATAAATAGCGTTGCAAAAAAAGAAGGACTTCTACCTTTGTACAATTACCCAAGAAAACAACCATCGTCGAATTACCCGTCGACTATATATGTAAAAGGTGCAGTAGTTGTTGGTATGTTGCGCTATCTGCTCGGAGATATAATGTTTTTCGATTTGATTCGAAACTATCTGGATCTATTTAGTTTTCAATCGCGTTCGACAAACGATTTCCTCAATTTTTCGGTTGCATACACCAATCAAAATCTTTACTGGTTTTTCGAGCAGTGGATTTTCCAGCCCGGCTATCCTATTTTGGAAATTCGCTCGACACAATATATCCAAAGTCAAAACACTTCTTCATCGATTGTAACTATTAAACAAGTACAACCCGAATCTTACGGTCGATATATAAATATACCAGTTGAACTTAATTTTAGATTGTCAAATGGGTCTTCGATCGACACAGTTGTCATTTTAAGCAACGACGAGGGCACATTCTGGTTCGATTCTTTGCCAGCTTTTGTTGCTGTTTATACAAATCTGGGACGACGGGTTGTTCCACTTTACGCTTCGACAGTTTATTCCACAGTGGAAAATACAAGCGATATCGACCAAGATTATTTAATTTGCCAACTCGATGATAAAATTATACTCAAACGGAAAACAATCAATACATACTCCAGATTTATGTTATACGACTTGATTGGGAACAAACTACACGAAGGCAAATTCAATAACAATGAGGAATTAGCAGAGATTGATATCAATAAACTCCGAAGCGGTGTCTATATTATTATGATAAAAAACTTAGACAAAATATACACTTCCAAAATATTAATAAAGCATTAAATTGCTTTTTTTGATATTATATTTTTAAAATTGAGTAAATTAGAATTGCTAACAATGAAAATAATTAACATAAGTTTAAAAATATGGAGAAGACAATGAAAAATTTTTTTTTCATTACGCTTTTGGTTCCATTTATTTTTTCACCAGTCTTTACTCAAACAATCGACAGTCGAGGCAAGGATTTTTGGATAACATTTTTACCCAACTATCATAACTACAAATACCATTCTAATCAACTTTTCCGACTCAGCGATTCAATATATATCTTCATTTCTGCAGACAAACCTACGAGTGGAAAAATTGAATATTTCAATGTGCTGGGCAATCAATTCAGTGTGAATTTCACAATCAACGACCCAAACGAAATTTATATTTTCAAACTCCCATTCAATGATTATGAATTGCTTGGGTTCAATGATATGGCGACCGAGTGGCGCCAGAATATGGACGAAATACCAGTCTATCTTTCTTTCCACGTCACTTCGGACGAGTTTATAAATGTTTACGCTCATAGTCAAGGGAACAAATCGAGCGATGCTTTCCTTGTTCTACCAACTCCATCACTTGGAAAAGAATACATTGTGCTTTCCTATAAAAGCGATGGCTATTTCCTTTCGGCTGGCGGACGAACACCTTCCGAGTTTGCTATCGTAGCCACAGAAGATTCAACTATTGTGAATATTGAACCATCTGTCGCAACTTTTGCAAATGGTACCGCTCGCCAAACAGTAACACTCAACAAAGGTCAGGTTTACCTTGTCCAAGCAGATATCGAGGCAAATCCGATAGCAGACCTTACAGGCACAATCGTAACAGCAAACAAACCCGTGGCTCTATTTGCTGGTCACCAGCGAGCAACGATCCCCGTCGAAAGTTTTCGAAATGCCACATCGCCCTCGCGCGATTTCCTTTGCGAGCAAATACCACCAATTCAAGCTTGGGGCAAAAGTGCATATATTATTCCGTTCCCACAACCCGCGCAAATCACCAACATTGGGTACGACATTTATCGCGTGCTTGCAGCAAACGATAACACAACAGTTTACTTCAACGGAAATCTAATTGCTAATCTAAATCGTGGCAACTATTTCGAAGCTCCAATTTCAACTGCTGGGACAATAACAGCAACTGGACCGATACTTGTCGCCCAATATAAGAAAACCTCGAACGATGGTGGAGCCACTTACATTAGCGACCCCTTTATGATGATTATACCGCCAGAAGAACAGTTTATTGAAAGTTGCAAATTAATCAACATCCAAGCATACGAAATTCAAGACAATTTACAGTTCACAAAAGTCTACCAAGAGCACTATATAACCCTTGTGGTTCCGGCTGATGTTCTCGCAGATACAAAAATCGACGGAACAACAGTTTCGCCCAATCTTTTCAAATCAGTACCCGGCTCGAATTATTATTATGCTAATGTAAAAGTTCAAGAAGGAAAACATTCAATTAGCTCATCGAAGCCCATCGGCGTCTATGCCTATGGCTATGGTCCAGCCAATTCATACGGATACATCGGAGGCATGTATTTCCAAGGAAGAGATTGGAGACCTCCACAAATTATTACCGATTCTTCTTATTGTTTCAAGACATTCTTGAAAATTGGAGAAATTGCTGACTTCGATTCTTGGCTCGACACTTTATATTTTGAAAATTCAACAAATGTAAAATATATTACCGACTTCAACAAAGGGAACAAAGAAACTATTGTCGAAATAGAACTCGTCAATCCATTCGAAGATGGTGAGTTCGCAATCGTTGTCATCGATTCTGCTGGAAATTCAAATACATTTTCTCGAGAAATGCACGGCTTCACATTGAAACATCCTTCTGGTATTCCAAATAAGTATTTCATTACACGAGTCAATGCGCAATCTGTCCCTCTCAACATTGCAATTCCAATTAAAAACTATGGCAAATCAAACATCACAATCTCAAAGGTTAATATCCTTGGCAATATAGATTTGACACTCCAAGGGAATTTACCAAAAGAGGTTCCATCGGGCTCCGACGACACTTTGCACTTTGTACTCAACGAATTACCAACCAAAGCAGATACGGTTTTCATCCAAATTGGGAATGACTGCATCGAATCGAACTTTGCTGCGGTGGTCTTCTATCGTTCAGAGTGCGACTTTTCGGAGTTCGATTTTCCGACTTTTGAAAACCCAACGAAAATCGTTTTCGTAGGAAACGCCGCCAAAGTTCAAAACTACATTCAACTTACCCCGCCAGCAGTTAACAAAGCTGGCGCAATCTGGTATGCCGACTTGCTTCCAGTAATTTCTGGTTTCCGTACGGAATTCTCGTTTCGCATTCGAAGTGCTTCGAACAACACCTGCGAGGATTCATCGATTCCCGGAGCCGACGGTATTGCTTTCGTAATCCAAAACTACATACCTTATGCTATCGGTACAATTGGAGGTGGAATTGGTTACGACGGCATTCCAAATAGCGTTGCAATTGAGTTCGATACTTTCTCTAACGACTCTACTCAAATAGAAAATTTCTTCGACCCCAACGGCAACCATATTGCCGTTCAAACCAATGGCCAAAAAACTAATTCTTCGAAACACACAGCACAATATATGCTCGGAATTAATGCCCGTATTCTTCCTATTCGCACCGACGGAACTATTTACTTTTCAAAAATCGTTTATAACGAAAAAGCCAAGATTTTAGAAATCTATCTGGATACCACTAAAGAGTTTGCCGAACCCGCTTTAACAATTAATAATTTCGACCTATATTCTACTTTGAAACTCGACCGCGGCTACCGTGCCTATCTTGGCTTTACTTCTGCAACGGGCTGCGCCTACGAATCACACGAACTGCTTTCCTGGTATGTTTGCCCAACTCCGCCGGACCCAACACGCTCTACCGAAGACAACCAAAGCAATGAACTGAGCATTGTTTACCCAAATCCAGTCGAGGATTACGCTTTTATAAACATAGATACATACCCATTTTCATACAAAATACTTAACAATCATGGCGAAATTCTCGTCGAAAAGACAGCACAATACGAAAATTTGATCGACTTTAGTCAACTACCTTCAGGATTGTATTTCATCGAAGTTTCGACAAGTGCAAGAAAAACAGTTAACAAGGTAGTAAAAATAAAATAAAATCAAAAAACAATTGCAATCATCTGGAATGCATTTGATTTGTTGTGATATAATTCCAAACATTAGAATTTTACTATATCTTTCAGTTACGAATTAATAAAAGAGAACAGAAAATTAAGATAAAACGAAAGAGGGAAGTTATTTAGCCAATTCGCTTCAAGATGTATTTTACTTTGCCAATAATATTAAATTCTATATTGTCTTTGATTTTGATTTCAACAGGCTCGTATTTGGGATTTTCCGATATTAAGCAATAGCCTTTATTGGTCGTTTGAACTCGCTTGATGAAAAACGAATCTTCGACTTTAACAACATAAACAGCCCCATCTTCGAATGGCTCTTGCCGAACTAAAACGATGTCTCCGTCTTCAATTCCAACTCCAATCATTGAATCTCCAACCACTGTGTAGGAGAAGAATCCAGAGCGGGAAAGTGATTCAATTTCCTTACCAGTTCCAACTTCGTAAACTATTTTTTGCGCAAAGTCTATCGATTGGCTCGCTATTGGTTCACAAGAACCACTCTCTGAAAGGATCGACAAAAGGTCAAACTTGTAGAAAGCATTGTCCAACAAATCATCAGGGTCAATTCCCATAGTTTCTAAAATCCTTAATGTTTTGTCGAAATTCGGAGGTAACTGCCCCCGAAGATGTGCAAAATAGATTTCTCGTTCAATCTGCTTGATTAGGCGTCGCCGCTCTTGTTCATCCATTTTGACTCCGCTTTTTTATTATCTCCATCAAATCACCAGCAACAGCAGTGTATCTACGAGCAAGTTCAATCAACTGGTCGACGTCTCGGTCCAAAAATTTATCATCTGTGGCGTCCACCAATTTCATTTCGTTGGTGGAAATGCCGCCTGCTCTACTTTCCTGAAAACCAATCTTTTTCAAAGCGGGGGAAAGTCTCTCTTGCAAGACCTCTCCAGCTCGATTTGGCGCAAAAATGCTTCCTTCGCCAGTAAGTATGAAAATTGGATTTATCCCGCGATAATATAAGGTTGCCAAAAACGAAGGAGGCACTTGTGCTCTGCCGAGTTCATAATTCAAAATTTTATGCATCGTCTCACCGAGAAGATGTGCAAATTGCGACGCAGAAAGTTTGCCTCCCTCGTTGAATATCGAGCGAATAAAACGAATCCTTTCACCAATTTCTTTATTCAAATTTTCCATTTTGTAGATTTCGTAAATTTTACTTAATTTTGTTGTAAGAAATACATAAAACTTATGTATTTCTTACAAAAACAAATTTAAAAAATTTTAAACAAACAAAAAGCAAAAATGGAAAAGTTAAAAGATATCTTCTCGAAAGTGGAAATCGAAGACTTGACCGAAGATTTAAAATTAATAGCAAACTCTTGCGGAATCGACACTGTTCGAATCTTGCTTCGATATTGCTCGGGAATGTCTATCTACATTCCAAAGATTGCACGACTGGAAAGGTTCATCGAAAGGTATATCAAAGAAAATTCCTCGAAAAACTTCAAACAAATCGCAAGCGAACTTGGTGTTACAGAGCAATTTATAAAAAAACTTTTCAAGGAAATGAAAAGAAACAAGCAAGAAAACATTTCTTGAAATCAAATAAGATTAGTTTAATCATTTCGTCTAAATGTTTTTTAAATTGAAACGAATATGATAGAAGTTAACGAAGAAAGGGCAAAATATTTATTAACAAAATGCATTGGCAAAAAAATTGCTGTTGTTGGCGACATTATGCTTGACCGTTTTTTTTGGGGCAGCGTCAGCAGAATTTCCCCTGAAGCCCCAGTCCCAATTGTCGAACTCGAAGATGAAACTGCCCATCTCGGCGGAGCTTCCAATGTCGCAAACAACTTGCGAAGTCTTGGTGTAATTCCAATACTATGTGGTGTAATCGGAAACGACAACAGTGGTAATCTATTTCTTGAAATTGCAAAAGAAAATCAGATTGATACTTCTGGAATCTATGTAGACGCGGGAAGACCTACGACAGTGAAAACCAGAATTATTGCAAGCAACCAGCACGTTGTCCGAGTCGACCGTGAAGTGCGCGACCCAATATCCGAAGAGGCTACTCTTTTCATACTCGAGAGAATAGCAAACGAACGCGACCTCGACGGTATAATTTTCCAGGATTACAACAAAGGTACAATCACACCAAAACTGATCAATAGATTAATTGCGCTTGCAAATGAAAAGGAAATCCCAACTTTTGTCGATCCTAAATTTGAGAACTTTTTTGAATATAAAGACACAACAGTGTTTAAACCAAATCGTAAAGAGGCTCAACAAGCATTGAATACAAAAATCAACACAAAGGAACAAATTATCGACGCAGGACTTCAATTGCTCAAAAGATTGAATTCAAAAGCTGTACTTTTAACTCTTGGAGCCGACGGGATGGCTTTATTTGAATCCGAAACAGATTTTTCGTTTGTACCAACGCGTGCGCGCAAGGTGGCAGACGTTTCGGGCGCTGGCGATACAACAATTGCAACATTCGCTGCAATCTATACTACTGGAGCAAATATGAAAGAGTCTGCAACTATTGCGAATTACGCTGCTGGCACTGTTTGCGAAGAGCCCGGCGTTGTCCCGATTACAATAGAAAAATTGCTCGAAACAATTAGGAAAAACAACAAGAAAATTATCGAATGATTGTTGATTTCAACGAAATCGGAAAAATTTGCGAACAACTTCACTGTCAAGGTAAAAAAATCGTATTTACAAATGGCTGTTTCGATCTTCTTCACATTGGCCACGTCAAATACCTTGCCGAAGCAAAAAATTTAGGCGATGTCCTTGTCGTTGGACTTAATAGCGACGATTCGGTTAGAAGACTCAAAGGAGACAACCGTCCGCTTACCCCACAAAAAGAACGAGCAGAAATCCTTGACGCTTTAAAGCCTATCGATTTTGTGGTGATTTTCGACGATGATACACCGCTTGAACTCATAAAAATAGTCAAACCCGATGTTCTTGCCAAAGGCGGCGATTACAAGCCGGAAGATATCGTCGGTGCCGATTTTGTAAAAAATTGCGGGGGGAATGTTGTTGTTATCCCCTTCGTCGAAGGCAAATCAACCACTTCGATTATCGAAAAAATAAAGAAAATGTAGTAAAACAGAACACGGAGTTGTTTTGAGCAAATTATTCGATTTCATCTATTTATTCAAAGAAAGTAAAATATTTGGAAAAATCGAGGGGGAAGTCCCCCTCGATTTATATTTCATAAAGTTCTTTCATTTACCTCTTTCTTCAATCAAGAGTTTACGAGTATAAGGAATTAAACCACCAGCATCAATTATTGCTTGCCGAGATTTATGATGTGGTATCCACTTGTATTCTTTGTTTTTGGTCTTATTGATAATCTTGTCGGCAACGATTTCAAGTTCGTCGCCAACTTCTGCATCAATTTCTGGGCAAATGTAGGTCGGAAGCCCAAGATTTATCGAATTTTGAAGAAATATTCTTGCGAAATTTTTTGCAACAATTTTAATGTCGTAGCCACGAAGTGTCGAAACTGCTTGTTCGCGCGACGAGCCACAGCCAAAATTTTTCCCTGCAACAATGAAATCGCCTGGCTCGAATTCGTGTTTCACAAGAATATTGTGTAAATCTTTTATATCGTCGAAAACATATTGGGGAGTCTCGGTTGGCAACACAGTTGCCATATATCGACCCGGATAAATTATATCCGTCGAAATATCATCACCAAGAACATAAATGACTTTTCCCATATTAACCTCCATTTCTTGGGTCAGTAATAACACCAGTCAAAGCACTTGCAGCAGCAACGCTCGGCGAGCAAAGGTAGACTTCCGAGTTGGGATTTCCCATTCGTCCCTTGAAATTTCGATTGGTTGTCGAAAGCGCTACCTCGCCATCCCCAAGGGCTCCTTGGTGCACGCCGAGACAAGGACCACAGCCGGGATTGACGACGACAGCACCTGCTTCCATCAAATCGAGAATGTAACCTCGGCGTATTGCTTCTTGGTAAATTCTTCCCGAGGCTGGAAACACAAGCATTCTTACACCGCGAGCAATTTTCTTACCTTTAAGTATTTTTGCAGCGGTTTCCAAATCCTCCAAACGTCCGTTGGTGCACGAACCAAGAACAATTTGATTGACTTTAACGCCGGCAACTTCGCTTATGGGTTTAACATTGTCAACAGTATGGGGACAGGCAATTTGTGGCTCAAGATTCGAAACGTCAATTGTGATCTCGCGCTCGTAGACAGCATCTGAATCTGGCCCTATCAACTCTATCTCGTCTTGGACGCCAGCAACTTCACGCAAATAGCGCACGGTCTCTTCGTCTGGCGGAACAATGCCTGATGTGGCGCCCGCTTCGACTGTCATATTGCAAAGCGTTAGCCGTCCAGACGTGTTAATATTTTTAATTGTTTCACCGTGAAACTCGATAACTTTGTAATTTGCACCCTCGGCTCCAATCAACCCAACGATATAAAGTATTAAATCTTTGGGTTCGACAAAGTCTTTGAATTTTCCATTTACAGTAATTTTTATTGTCTCTGGTACCTGGACATTCAAAATTCTACCTAATGTCCATACGGACGCCATTTCTGTTGCCCCAATTCCAAATGAAAAGGCGCCCAATGCACCGTGGCTTGTTGTGTGGCTATCGGTGCCTACAACAACATAGCCAGGTCGGACGTAACCATTCTCTGGAAGTATCTGGTGGCATATGCCCATTTCATCGGAGCGGATGTCGTGGAATTTTTTTATTCCTTGCTGTGCGACAAACTCGCGAACCTTCTTTTGATTTGTTGCAGTTTTCGAACTTTCGGCCGGGACACGATGGTCGAATATAATTGCAATTTTTTCTGGGTCCCAAACTTTTGGTTCCAAATTAGTACCCTTAAAAATTTCAAGGAATTGGTTTATCACAAGTGCGGCATTTTCGTGCGACATTGCCAAATCTACTCTCGGTTCGACAACATCGCCAATTTGAACTTTATCTTCGCCAATTGCTTTTGCAAGTATTTTTTGTACCAATGTACTTCCCATAATTTTCTCCAAAAGTTACACAACTCCATCTTTTCGAAGATTTGCAATTTCTTCTTTTGTGATACCAACAAGGGCAAGAACTTCCTCGGTGTGTTGAGAAAGTTTTGGAGGCGGGATTTCGGCAAAACCCGGTGTTTTCTCGAATTTTGCAGTAAGATTAAATACTTTTATTGGTCCAATCCCATCGACTTCCAAAGTAGAAAATGTGTTTCTTACTTGTATTTGTGGTTGATTTAACGCATCCTCGAGCGAAAGAATCTCGCCCGCTGGTATATCATTATTGTTCAACAAATCCACCCAATACTTTGTTGGCTTTTCAATTAATTTTTCTTCAATCAATGGGTTTAGCTCGAAACGATTTTTCTTTCGGATATCGCGTTCTTTGAAACGTGGGTCCTCCTTCAGATGGGAAAGACCAAGTAAATCGGCAAGCGTTTCCCACTGCTCTTGCTTGTTTGCTGCGATATTGATGTATCCGTCTTGGGTCTTGAATGTCCCCGATGGTGCTGCGGTAAAATTATCATTTCCCAGCAACTCGGGCTGTTGCCCGCCAAGCAAAAGGTTTGCCACGACCCATCCCATAAGCGGCATAATCGAATCGAGAAGAGCTACATCTATGAACTGTCCCTCGCCGGTTCGTTCCCGATAATATAGAGCAGCAAGAATTGCAAAGGCAGCATTCAACCCGCCAACGGTATCACACACGGGGAACCCACATCGCAAGGGATTTAAACGCTTGTCCCCGTTGATTGCCATCACACCACTTAATCCTTGGATTATTTGGTCGTATGCGGGTTTGAATGCGTCTGGTCCCTCTTGTCCAAACCCAGAAATGGCGCAATAAATCAAACGGGGATTAATCTCTTTCAACACAGAATATCCAAGCCCAAGTCGGTCCATCACTTTGGGACGGAAGTTTTCGACGACGATGTCGGAAATAGCAACAAGTTTCTTGAAGATTTCGCGTCCTCGTTCATCTTTCAAATTCAAAGTGCACGACTTTTTATTCGAATTTTGAGCGAGAAAACTTGTCCCCATCAGCATTTTATTGTATTCGGTAACGCAACCAAGTTTTCGCGCAAGGTCGCCATCCTTTGGATTTTCGATTTTAATTACTTCCGCCCCGAGAAGTGCCAGATGCAATGTGGCAAAAGGTCCAGATAGTACGTTTGTTAAATCCAGAACCCGAATACCATTAAGTATTTTCATATTTCTCTCCAAGTTTTATACAAATAACCCGGTAGATCTTTCACAAAAAAACCGCTCGCATATTTTGTGACTGAAATAATTTTTCCGATATCGATATTCTTTTTCAATCCCATTTTTTGAAGCATATTAACAAAATCCTCGGTGCATACATTCCCAGCTGGTTGCTTGGTAAACGGGCAACCGCCAAGTCCACCAAAAGCAGTTTCGATATATTTCACTCCATTTTGCATTGCTACATAAGAATTTACTATTCCCAGTCCATAAGTATTATGAAAATGTGCTGCAAACTCTGCATTTGGGTTCATCTTTTGCAAAGTTTGAAACATTCGCTCCACCTTTGTTGGATACGCATAGCCAGAAGTGTCGGCAAGACTAACTTTGCTTATGCCTTCGGCAAAGTACCTTTCAACGATGGCGTAGACACGCCCTTCGGGCACCTCGCCTTCGAAGCCACACCCAAAAGCAGATTGCACCGAAACTTGAATATCCTTGCCCAATCGAGTTGCTTCTTTTGCAATATTTATGATTCTTTCAAGCGCTTCGTTGATTGTCATTCCAGTGTTTTTCCTCGAGTGGGTCTCGCTTGCGGAAACCCCCATACAAATCAAATCGACATCAGATTTCAACGCTCGTTCCAATCCTTTTTCGTTCAAAATTAGTGCTGAAAAACGAACATTTTTTTTCTTCTTCGTTTTCATCTCTTCGAACAATTCATCGGTATCTGCCATCTGTGGTAAAATTTTCGGATTGACAAACGAGCCAAGTTGAATCACATCAATACCAGAATCAGATAGAATTTCAGCCCATTGCACCTTTGTTATTGTCGGAACCTGTTGGCTTTCCATTTGCAAGCCGTCGCGCAAGCCAACTTCGTGGATAATGACTTCCATATTCCACCTTAAATCTTTTCAGCAATTGCTTTTGCCATATCGAGCGTTGAATGGCTTCCGCCCATATCGTAGGTTCGAACTTTCCCCTCTTTAATCACTTGTGCAACAGCATTTTCGATTTGTTGTGCTTTTTCGGTCTCTCCCAGCCAATCCAACATCATCTTTGCAGCAAGGATTGTAGCAATGGGATTTACTTTATACTGTCCTGCATATTTCGGAGCAGAGCCGTGGGTCGGTTCGAAAACAGCAAGTTTCTCGCCTATGTTTCCAGAACAGCCAAAACCAAGACCGCCGACCATCTGGGCACATAAATCCGACACAATATCACCATAGAGATTTGGAGCTACAAGTACATCGTAATTACTCGGGTTTTTCAAAAGCCACATTGTAATCGCATCGACGTTTGCTTCGTCGAATTGGATTTCGGGATAATCTTTTGCGACAGCTTTTGCAGTCTCAAGGAATAAGCCATCGGTAGCACGAACAACATTTGCCTTGTGGACAATTGTAACTTTTTTTCTACCGTTTTTGCGTGCATATTCAAAAGCAGCACGAACGATTCGTTCAGATCCTTTTTTCGTATTAATTTTACAAGAAATTGCAAATTGTTCCGAATCGAGTTTTGCGAAAGGCTCGAAATTTTTAGAAAGCTTTTTCAACAATTCCTTCAAATCGTCGGGAACTGGATGGAATTCAACCCCAGCATATAAATCTTCAGTGTTTTCACGAAAAACAACTAAATCGATGTTATCCCGATAGTTCAAGGGGTTGCCTTCGTATGCTTTACAAGGTCTAAGACAAACATACAAATCGAAAAGTTGGCGCATTCTAACGATTGGCGAACGATAGACCAATCCTTTACCTTTCAATTCTGGGACAAGTTCTTCTTCGGCTGCTTTGGTTGGTTTCGAAGTTATTGCACCAAAAAGAGCGGCATCGACATTTTTGAGTAACTCAATCGTACGGAGAGGGAGAGCATCGCCTTCCTTGCACCAAAATTCCCATCCAATGTCGCCGTGGATATACTCTGCATCGAGTTGCACTTTGTCGAGCACAATGCGCGCAGCTTCCATAACATCGTTGCCTATCCCGTCGCCGGGTAGCCAAGCAATACGATAGTGTTTTTTGTTTTGACTAGCCATAAGTTTATTTTCAAAAATTGTGGAACAAAATTCAAAATTAGCGAAATAAATGAAGATTGCAATCTTTAAAAGGAAAGACTAATATGTTGTGTTGCAAAAAGATTTTGTTACTTCAAAATTCTTGCGTAAACTAAAATTTTTTTCATCCAAGAGTAAGAACAGTAGGCGACAAAAATGGCAACTACAACATCAACTGAATAATGAACTTTTTGTAGCATTACTCCAAAACCAACAATGAATGTACCAACAAGAAGAAGAATCTTGGCATATCTCTTCTTGGCAAGTAAAAAAAGCAAGACCATCAACGAAGTGTGCCCAGAAAAGAACAAATCGCGAGTTAGTGTTATGTCTGTGCCAAATCCTTCAATGATGGGGTCTTTAAGCAAAATCATATCTTTTGGGGGATCGAGCGGAAGTAAATACATACATAAAATCCTAAAGGAGAGTAGCAAGGAATAAGAAAAGAAACCAAGTATAAGTTCTTGTGGAGAAGGAAGTAAATGAAAGAATGCAAAAAACACAGAGAAATACAAAACTGAAAAAATCAACCATGTCAAATCAATTGTAGGCAAAAGAGCAAGAATCGGGTCGTGGAATGAAAACCCAGTGCGATGCTCGATTGCAGTAATGAATATTGCAGCAAAATGCAAAGCCAAAATGACGGTAATGAAGGATAGAACCAAAAGAATTAGATTTCGTTTGGACTTTGCAAATTCCTTCCAAATCTCGATCAATGACATCAACCTATCCATTTCTCTTTTTTTGCTAAATTAGATTTTTCTAAACCTACAAAAATAAGATGTTGGATAAGGAAAACAAAATTTTACATTCCACAACAGTGGTTGGATTAATTAAAGACGGGAAAGCGGTTATTGGAAGCGATGGGCAGGTGACCTTTGGCACCACCGTTCTCAAACATACCGCCAAAAAGATTCGCAAATTGTATAACGGCTCTGTTTTGGCAGGATTTGCTGGAGGCACAGCCGACGCATTCGCTCTTTTACAACGCTTTGAAGAAAAACTTGAATCAACTCGCGGGAATCTTTATCGCTCTGTAATTGACTTCGCAAAAGACTGGCGTACAGACCGCTACCTTCGCCGCCTCGAGGCTATGATGATCGTTATGAACAAGGAGAAAATGTTTGTTCTGACTGGAAACGGCGATGTTGTCGAGCCCGACGACAATGTGTCGGCAATCGGTTCAGGAGGACCATACGCGCTTGCTGCCGCTCGCGCTTTGATGGAGCATACAAATCTCGAGGCTCGTGCAATTGTTGAAATTTCACTGAAAATTGCTTCTCAAATTTGCATTTACACAAACAGTGAATTCCATATCGAAGAGTTATAGATTTATGGTCAAAATTGCAAATTTGTTACGATTAAAAATCCCATTAGTACTTGCAAGCAGTTCCCCGCGCAGAAAAAAATTGCTTGAAATGCTTGGCTTAGAAATATCTGTTATCCCACCAGAAATCGACGAGGATTCTTTATTCGCCGATATATACGATTTCTCTGTGAAGGTGACCGAAATAGCCAAAGCAAAAGCAATTCGCGTTGCCGAAATGATTCATTTCGATTCAATTATTTTTGCTGCCGACACAATCGTTGTCCTCGACGGGAACATTTTGACTAAACCAGCCAACGAATACGAAGCAAAAGTTATGCTTAAAAAGTTAAGCAATCGTACCCATATTGTATTTACCGGCATCGTGCTTTTACACAAACCTTCACTCAAATACAAAACTTGCTTTCGCCGAACCGAGGTCTCTTTTCGAAAAATCGAAGATGACGAAATCGAAGCCTATGTTCAATCTGGCTCTCCAATGGACAAAGCGGGTGCTTACGGAATTCAAGATGATTTCGGTGCTGTGTTTGTTAAAAGCGTAAACGGATGTTACTACAATGTTGTTGGTTTACCTTTGGAGTGCTTTTACACTTCATTAAGGAAGTTCATTTATGAACTGGAAGCAGAAAGACTACTTTAACAACCTTCTACTTCTGTCGCCTTGGCTTGTTGTCTTCACCATTTTTTGGTTATATCCATTGGTATACGCATTTTATCTTAGCCTATGCGACTATGAAACATTAACATCGAAAACCAGGTTCATCGGTTTCGAAAACTACAAGAGAGTATTGACAGATCCACTGTTCTGGAAAGCATTTAAAAATACAGCAATATTTACAATCGTAACCGTCCCGATAACCACAGCAATCTCGCTTTTCCTGGCAAGTCTTTTAAACAGCAAATTTGTTAAATCAAAAAAATTTTTCCAATCTGTTTTCTTCGTTCCGAGCATTACCTCTTTGGTGGTTATTTCAATCATTTTTGTAAATCTGTATTCGAGCGATGGATACATAAACAATCTTCTTAAAATACTGCATTTGCCTTATCCAAAACTGGGGTGGTTGCAAGACGAAACGACTGCGCTACCAGCAATTATGCTTATGGACATTTGGATGAGCACTGGTTATTATATGATTTTGTTCCTCGCTGCGATGCAAACAATTCCAAAAGATTATTACGAAGTGGCTGAACTCTATTCTGCCAGCTCTTGGCAGAAATTCTGGAAAATCACTTTCCCATCCATTCGTCCGATGTTACTTTTTGTAATTGTTTTGAACTCCATCAAATCGTTTCAAATTTTTGTGGAAATTTATGTTATGACCCGCGGAGGCCCATTGCATTCCACAACAACTCTTGTCTATTTAATTTATGAAAATGCCTTTGTTAAAATCGACCAAATGGGCTATGCCTCGGCGATTGCTTTTGTTGTATTCTTTCTTTTGCTTGGACTTTCGATTTTGCAAATTCGTTTATTTAGAATAAAGTAATTGAGCAAAAAAATGAAAATTCTCGTTTCGGCTGGTGGCACTGGTGGGCATCTTTTCCCAGCGATTTCCGTAATCGACGAAATCAGCGAAATTTTACGCAAATCTTCTCTTATACAAGTTTTTGCTGTCGGCAATCCACAAAAGATCGAAGCCCGCGTTGCAAAAGAAAAAGGCTGGCACTTTCTCCCCATACCCATGGTCGGATTCACTGGCTTTGGCTTGAAGTTCTTTAAATTTTTTTTCAAAACAATCAAATCAATTAATTTGATAAGAGAACTTATTCGTAAAGAGAATATCGATTTCGGCATTGGAACTGGCGCCTACATAACATATCCCGCTGGCATTGCCTTGAACTCTGAGAACAAACCATTCTTCCTTCTTGAAAGCAATCTTGTTCCCGGACGTGCAAATCGCTTGCTTGCGCGAAGAGCATCCATTTTTTTTGCTACATTCGAAAACACAAAACGATATCTTCCACCAAAAATAGATGCAAAGTTCAAAGTCTTTGGCACACCTATCCGCAAAGATTTATTAAAGCAAATTCCCAAAGAAGAAGCTCGAAAAAATTTGAAATTAAATCCAAACAAACCTACGATTTTGGTTTTCGGTGGCAGTCTTGGGGCAAGAACTTTAAATTCCATAATCTATCATAACTACCAAACACTGCTCGACAACGATTGCCAGTTAATCTGGCAAATTGGGAGTAACTTTTCAGTTGAAAACATCGAGAATCCATCGGTAAAAATATTCGAATTTATCGAAGATATGGCAACAGCCTACGCAGCCGCCGATATTGTTGTTTCAAGGGCTGGCGCCTCGACAATTGCCGAAATTTCTGCTCTCGGAAAGCCAGCAATACTTGTTCCCTATCCCTTCGCTATAGCAAACCATCAAGAACAAAACGCACGCGAATTGGAATCTTCCTCTGCAGCAATTGTTGTCCACGACAGCGAAGCAACAATGAAATTGATACCGGCTATAATCAATTTGATCCATTCCACAGAAATGCAAAAAATGCTTTCCACAAACATTACAAAGTTTGGCAACCCCGAGGCTGGCAAACTGATTGCAAATGAAATTTTGAAATTTTTAAATATTTAATTTAATTTTGATTTTTAATATGTTTACTTTTTGGGTAAATCGATGGGTAAACAATTACCTCTTACATTCGAGAAACGTTTTGATTTCTACTGGAAATCAATTGCAATCTATTGCATTGTTTTAATACTTTATTCTCTTCTTAGGGGGACACTTGAAGAAGGGACTTTAACATTGCGAATTTCCGACCCGCTGGTAATACTTCTTTCCTTCATAATATTATTTTCAATTGCTGGCTATCTGTTTAACGTCTGGAAATCTCCCGAAATCATCATTGGAAGAGATAGCATAACGCTTCGAACAAGATTTAAAGAATTAAATCTTCCCGTTAACTTAATCACAAAGATTACAATTGGAAAAGAAATCATTACAAACTTGAAACGACCTCTTCGGGTTGTCAAAATTTATGTCCACAATCGAAAAAAACCTTACCGAATTCGCCCCAATGCTTTTTGGAACGATAAGGAACTTCTCGAGGCTTTCATCCAATTCAAAAAGACCAACAATAAATGAAAGCTAATTCTTTCTTCGTTCTCACGACGCTACTTTTCCTTTCCATACAATTCAAAGCATTTCCGCAAGCAGAAATTCCCACAAACAAAGAAATTGTTATTTCGTTTCTAACTCAGTTTTGCGATTCCCTTGCTAACAAGATTGATACTACAAAACACAAAAACATTTTTCCAAAAATTGCAAGCCATCCCTTGAGTGATTTTTTAGAGAATATTTTGATCGACAAAATGAGCTCTCGCGACTTTAAGTTTTACATTTCAAATTGCGATAGTTGCAGGGTTCTTCAAATAACGATAAATAGATATGCCATCAACTACCAAAGAGTTCGACGAGAAAGACCAACAAAAGAAATTTCTCGTAAAATAGAGCTGGAAATAGTTGGGCTTGTGAAATCCCCAGAAACATTTGTGCAATCATTTAGTTTTGCAAAAACCTACAAAGACACTATTAAAACTGATAATTTCGAATTCGTTGAAAAAGACGGCAATCCTTTTACTTCCCCAAAACCCAAGGAACCCGAAAATTTTTTAAAAAAATACATCGAACCAATTTTAATAATTGGTTCAACAGCACTTGCAGCTTTACTTTTCTTTACAATCCGCTCGAAATAATCACTTCGAAAGGATCACGATTTCTGTTCGTCGATTCAATCGTCTACCAAACTCGGTATCGTTTGGAGCAAGAGGCTTTCTTTTGCCGTAGCCGACTGTTTTTATCCGGTCGGGATTAATTCCACGAGAGACAAGATAATTTTTCACAGATTCTGCTCGCTGTAGGGAAAGTCTATCGTTGTATGGGTGGGTGCCTCGGTCGTCTGTGTGTCCTTCGACGAGAATTGAAACATTGGGTTTGTTTTTCATAAACTGATATAGAATTTCGAGTTCCTTGACAGTATCTGGTAGCGTTGCACTATTTGTTTCAAACAGTAAATTTTCGATAATTAATTTTCTGCCTAACTCCACTATTGGAATAGTTCTACGAACAATTTCCTTGCGTTCCGGGCTGAAAATGGCAATATTAATCGAATCTGGAATTGCCGGTAAATCTGTACGATATTTGATTGAATATAGATTTGTCAGTTGATTGGAAAAGTTATTTAAAATTGTTGAAAAAGGATATTCAATATCGAACTGATTGCCACGAGTTTTAGTTGCAATCAACTTATATTCTTTCAATTTTGGTGGTGTTATTGTAAAACAACGAATGTCGTTCTTATTCAAATATTCTATTATTGAGTTAGTTGTTTCAAAAGTCACACCATCGCCTTTCTCGCCCAATTGATGATATGGGGCATCGGTGATTAAAACAATCACACGATTGGCAGAAGGTCGGAAGGCAATCTGGCTTGTAGCTTTTATTGCCTCGAGGGCATTTTCTTTCTCGTCGCCGCCACCAAAAGCCCGAACCCCCGAAAGCCAAGCAAGAAAACTATTGACATTGTCCACGGGTTGGTACACTTTTTCGACAATGTCGGAGAAAAGTATCAAGCCAATTCGATAGTCGATTCCACGACTAAGCAAAGAGGAGAGAAAGCGAGAAATGTTATTCTTTGTCTCGTCGATATGTTTTTGCATCGAACCAGTGACGTCGACAATAAAAACAAAATCCACAGGGATTCGCTCCTTCACAGATATTTTTGTAACCGAAATAATTTGCTTTTCAATTCCATTCTCTGTTACAATCACATCACTTGCTCGAAGAGTGTCGAGCGGGAAACCGCTCATACTGAAAGCCTCGACAATTATGTTGATCTCTGGAAATTTTGCAATATCTACATTTCTTATTGTAAGCACAACCGGTTTCTTTTCAGTTTTTACCTCTGTCGATTTCAATACTTCTTGGATTTTCTTCATTGAGTCGGGAACTGGCTGCTGCGAAAATGAATGTATCAACGTCAATGCAAGAACAACAAAAAGAATCATTGCAGATTTCGTTTTCTTCACATTTACTTTCATACTCAAATCTTAATTTTCTAAAAAAACCCTCCAACTTTTCAGTTAGAGGGTGTCCCAACATATTCTAAACAAAATCATTATAACGTCAATCTCAAAATTGGAGAAATCAAAAAGAAAGTCTTGTTCTCGAATGGCAACGCTGTGCGCATCACCCTTGCAACTCTTCCTTCGAGATACAACCAATTGAACAATGGAACATAGACTCTTCCCAAGAGTATTTGGTTGGAATATTGGATGCTTGCACCAAAGGGCCAAACTGCTTGGTTGCGATACTCGAACTTAACATATATCCAATCGGCAAACTCCCCGGGCTTGTGGGTGCGAAGAACAATACTTTCGTCCTCGGGCGAAGGCACAAGATAGAAGTGAGTAAATTGAGAAGGCTTGAAATACACCTCCCGAACTTCAAAATAGTTTAAGCCTAGATCCAGTCGGAAATAATTTTCAGGATTAGCCTCGGTAAGCCACAAATTGTAGAAAAGGGTAAATTGTCCGGATGAACGCAGCAACGGAGCAACGCTATATTCATCATGGGTCAATTGATTAACTTTTTTATAAGAAAAATATTTTGTTGGGTCAACACTTTCTTCTTTCAATTCAGTCAATGGTATTTCCATATTCAGATGAACACCGAATTTGGGATGGAAAGGCATATAGAAGTCCAATCCTGCAATCAACTTTCCGCCGGGTCCTTGATTCAATTTCTGACTTGGAACCCAACTAAAAATAGGGCTTTTATTATTTATGCCGCCAGAAATACGATAAGAACCACCAAGATAAGCATTAATTAAATATGGAATTCTATCGCTGGTTTTCGAATCACGGTTCACATAAAGAGGTCTTTTGAGAATAATTTTCGAAGAGCCAGAAGTCCAGAAGGGATAACCTACTTCGTCCGTTCCGATTGCATTTTTAATCCAGAAGCCGGATTCCCCAAATTTCAATGTTTGTTCAAAGAAAGAAAGAGTAAAAGAGTGGGTGACATTTGTTGGCTCGAGATAATTGATAATTGCTTGGGCTTGGGAGGCAGTGACGGGAACTTCAGGCGGAATATCCACGTAGCAATAATCGCGTTTTCCGTCGACCCAATTTTTGGGATTTGCAAAAGCATCAGCCCCGGAAATAATATTAAGCAAACGTTCACCAAGATTGACCTGCATTTGAGCAGCAGTCATACTAAACTCGCCGCAGGAGAGCAGCAACAAATCGAAGGGCTCGAACTCGGTTTTCCTTGGTGCTGCCAGAATTTCGATGTTAGTTTTACTTAATTTCGATTCATCGTAGCCCAAAATTCTAAAGGCTTGGTAGATTTGAATCTGAAGATCGGTTTCGCAAACTTTCCACCGAGGGAAGTATTTCCGTATCTCTGGGTCGATTGTTGTCATCGATTCAATCAACTCGCGCGGGTCAATGTTAGAATGTTGTGAGTATGAAGTAAAAAGCGATGTCAAAACGAGTAACCCAACAATAAAAAATAACTTTTTCATATCACATATCACTATTGTTTACATTAAAAATTGACAATAAAGCGAACCATTGGAACAAAATAGCCTTTGTTCTCCCATTCTTCGGGCTTGTCCTTGAAAGGAACAAAATAGCCCCGTCCATCAATTCGAACAGCAAGCCAATTGCGAATAATTGGAACTTGCATCCAAACACCACAGCCAATACCACCATTAAAGTATTGCAAATTCGCACCAAATGGTGTTGCAATATTTGTCGCCATAAAATCGATTCGAACACTAACATCCCCAACGGAAGTTTCGTCATATTTTTTGAAAGTCAACTTCCTGCGGAAGTTCGCTGTATCCAAGTCGTAGAACCATTTTTCTGCTTGATAAAATGTCGCTCCAAGCCCAAAGCGAAATTGATAATTGTTGTCAATTTGGACACCGAAAGTGTAATATGCTTGGAGATTTGCACGAACAAAGTAGTCGAAATCAGATTTTGCAATAGCATCGAGCGGATTGTAGGTCATCGAATCGAGATTTCGCGACTTATATTTGCTTTCCTTTGCATCGCCAACAACATAACCAAAATCGAAATGGAACACTCCGCTCTTTGGGATGACCTTGATTGGGAAATCGAAGGACCCAGCAAGCCCAAAATTACCATAAGTTAATTTCCTTTCGATATCGAATACATTTTTACCCATCGAAGCCCAACCGTCTGTTGGAAGGATGAGACCGAGCTTCACATTTTGCCACAAAGCGCTCAAAGTCAACCTTTCGCTAAAAAAGGAAAAGTAATTTATACCATCAATTCCATATTTTAATTCCAAGCCAAAATTGGGTAAGTCCCAATTTGAACTCATAGTAGTATCGACAACAAAATTTCCTGCGTCGTCGTAGTAGCCCGGCTTGGGAAATTGTCGCCAAAGGATCCAATCTGCACTGACGAGCAATTCGTTTTGGCGTAAACCAAAATCGAAAGGTTCACCTTCGGAAACACGCAAAATCTTTTGAACATCAAAAGAAGTCAAATCTGCCTCATTAGCAAACGGGCTTTCCGTATTGCCAAAAACTTTGCGAGCGAACCATTGGGCATTCCCAATTCCCTGTGCTTCGACTGTTTTATTCTCGACATTCCTTTGTATCAATGCATTCATCATTAAATCGTACAAATTGTCGGCAGAAAAAGTAGTATCCAACTTAAAATTTCTCATTTCATCGTAAGTATAGATATCGCTCGGACCAATATTCCTAAGGCTTTTCTCCAAATCTTGAGATTGGGAATAACTTAAAATTAACGCAATAATCACTTTGGGCAACTCGTTTGGCTTCGACCGAGTGGTAATAAGATATGCATTTTCTATTCTCTGCTCGGCAGTGCCAGCATATTTTGAACGAAAATATTGATATACTTGTTCGAGGATTGTAGCTTCGGGGGGAGTGTAGCCTCTGTTTTCTATTGCAGCTGAAATTTCACGCAAACTTTCATCTGCTTTCACCCCGTCCTCGATAATCGATAGGACCTCTTGTTGGACTGTTTTCAAAATCTCTTCATTAATCTGAATACCGGCGGCTTTTTCCTGTCGCATTTTAATTGCTCTCCGGACATCACTAATGTTCTTCAAACGGTAAATTGATATGTTGCCAAAGCGATAATTTGAAAACCTACCCAATATCTGTTCCATTTCGGTTCTCGAGGCTTCGTCCTGTGCATAAATTGGGCTAAGAAACACAAGGCTTAGAAGAAAAGTCAAAATTTTCATTCCAAACTTTTTCATAATATATCCACCATTTGTCTTACAAATATCAAATGTTCTATTCATTATTTATTACCTTCTTCGACCACCACCGCTTGGAGCAGTTTTTCTTGTCCCCTTTTCTCGTTCGTAGAGGAACGATACACTCAGTTGCGAGCTTCTTTGTGCGGTTTTACCATTGCATAGGTTCTTTGCCGTTGCAACCAATGGAAACTTGATATTCCCGATTAGTTCGTCCTGCCCGCGTGGTATCAATGCTGTATTTACTGTAAAATCGAATGTAATTGAATACCCATTCTCTTCTTTTTCGATAGTGGGGTCCGAAGGCATATCCACAAGTCCTTCCAACCCGCCTTCGAACTTGGGTTTTCCTATGCTAAGCGATACATCGGCTTTAGTTTTACCTCCCGAACCATCATCGGGTTGAACAATAGTAATATTTAATACCTGAATTCTTACTCTGTTGCCACTTTGGCTTCGGGTTTCGCTTTTTGTAGCAAGATTTATCTTTGGTTCATCCTGTTTAATTTCGCTTTCGGTCAAAGGCAACAATTCCACTTCTTTTCCGGTAATAGGTTGAATCCACCACACCTTTGCATATAATTTATTTGCTTTGCAATCGAGAAATACCTTCTGTTCTGGTGGAATGGACAATCCTACATAAGGCGGTTTCTGTTGGTCTAAATCTGTTGCAAGATATATTCTAAATTGGTCGGATTTAATCTTTGCCCCGGAATTTGGAATAACATTGAAGTAAATGTTATATCCATAGTAAGCATTTTGAAGTTTGGATGTTATAAGTCGAGCGCTTTCTTCGGTCAAACCAGTTTTAAATATTTCCAATTCCGAAGTTTCAGTCTTCGCCCTTCCAGCGAGTCGGTGGGTAATTTCGATTTTATACTTACCCGGTGCCAGTGGTCTTTCAACTATACCACGATAATAACGATTTCCGCCAACAACAGGCTTTGGAACGATGGTTCCGGCAAATTCATCTTCGCCACGGCAGACGATACGAGCAACGGGAGAGCCACTCTCGTCGAGCACTCGCCCCTCGACCACATTGGCTGTTGTACCTTGATACGGACTTATAGTAAATCCAAACACGGGCTCGACAGCGTCGAATTGAGCAAAGTAAGGTTCTATTGTTATTGTCGGCTCCGACACTGCTGGTTTTGGAGTTATAACACGCACGTCGAAAGCAATGCTATTGGCATTCTGTGGAAACATCACCGACAAGCCCGGGGTTAGAAGTTTGGCTATGTAACCATAAAGTCGAATTTTACTTATAACTTCGACAGCATTCTCCTCGCTGGAAGCCATCTTAATGGAATTTTCAAGCATTTGGTCGAATTTCTCGACATCATCGACAGATTTTGCATCACGCAACATATCCGATGGTGGCAAATTATATTTGATAAGTCGAGATTCCAGTTCTTTCTTTACTTTGTTCAAATCTTTTACTGTTAAAGTCACAGTTCCAATGTTGATTCGCGTATCCTCGGGAATTTCTGGACCAGCAAGTTCTTTAACAACTCCAAGTATTCGATTTGTTCGAGAATAAATTCTTAACTTATACCATCCAGCTCTTCCTGGTGGTTGGAAGTTCACAACGAAAACCCTTTTCTTCAAGTCGGTAAGAGCACTTGCACCACGTTGAGCCGAAATCTCAGGAGAATAATAGAACACACTGTCCTCGTTATTATTTGGGGCGTATGCGGGACCAATAGCAATTTGCAAACTTTTCGGATAAAATGGTTCGAGATTTTGCAAAGTTAAGTTTCTTAAATTATCTGTAAGCACTTTTTCAATTTGCGGAAAATCGAGGAGAAGTTTGCGCAAAGACAAAAATTCCCAGGTCGAACCATCCGGCGCAGTAATTGTTTGTCCAGGTTGCATTTTTGTAAAATCGATAGCTTTTTTACGAATTTCATCCTCAGTTGGAAAAGCCGGTGCATTTAGCGGGTCCTGGCTTGGATTGTAAAAGATTTGATACTCAATCTCCTGGACATTAGCCAATTTTGCAGCAACTTTCATTCGCTCGAGATATTCTTTTTCGCTTTCGCCCTCTTTCCGCTTCAATTCAGCAGAAACATCGGTAACACCAACTTCAATTATGTATTTTCGAGAAGATTTGATATCGGCTCCCATTATTTCTCGCATATTAATTCCCGGCGGAGGTATTGTGATTTCATCCTGCGGACGAGTATTAATTCCTTCCGTCCCAGACCCAGATTGCAATTGAGAAAGAATACTTTCAACGATACGCATTGTTTCGCGTTGCTTTTTCAACAATCCTTCTTCGGCTTCGTCCCTTTCCACAATGATAATCAGCAATTCAAGAACAACAGCAAGGTACAAAATAAAATAAACCTTCCCAGCGCCACCACCTTTTGCTGACATTACTGCTTTCCTCCCTTATTTTTATTTAAAACCATAAACTTTTGCAAAATTAAATAACAAAAATATAAAAACAAACTTATAACAAATTTCAAATTAAAACATTAAACAATTTTACAAAATAATAAATAAAATGATTTTTTTGTAAAAATTCAATTCAAAATTTTGTAGTTTAAATGACTACAATTTTAATTACATTTTTCGATTATATTTGATTTATTAAAAATTAAAAAATATGTTTCAGGTTTTGCAACATCAAAATAGCGGCGAAATTTTGGTGGCAGATGTTCCAACCCCCACCTGTCCACAAAAGGGGATTCTTGTCCGAAACCTTTTCTCTGTGATTAGTTCGGGCACGGAAAAGACATCAGTTGAAAATGCAAAATCTTCTTTGTTGGAACGCGCCAAACGACAGCCCGAGCAAGTGAGAACAGTTTTGGAAAATCTAAAAAAAGAAGGCATTGTATCGACGGTAAACAAAATTTTCTCCCGCTTGGATTCATACAAAACTTTCGGTTATAGTTCTGCTGGCATTGTAATTGAATCGCGAAGCGAGCACTTTTCCCCCGGCGACCCAGTTGCTTGCGCCGGTGCAGGCTATGCCACACATAGCGAAATCGTTGCTATTCCCCAAAATCTGGCTTGCAAAATTCCCAATGGCGTTTCTTTCGAAAGCGCTTCTTTCACTACAATTGGCGCTATTGCTCTCCAAGGTGTTCGACAAGCAAATCCTAAACTCGGTGAATATGTTGCGGTTATTGGTCTTGGATTAATCGGACTCATCACTGTCCAACTTCTCAAAGCCAACGGATGCATTGTTGCCGGGATCGACATCCGCAATGACAATTTTGAACTGGCTCGTTCATTCGGTTGTAACTTCGTTGGATATACCGATTCGATCTCGAATCTAATGGCTTTCACCAATGGTATGGGTTTCGACTCGGTTATAATTACTGCAAGTACCTCGAGCAACGAACCAACTGAACTGGCATTGAAAATATGTCGGAAAAAAGGTAGAGTCGTTGTGGTCGGTAGTGTAGGAATGAATTTGCCTCGCTCGCCTTTCTACGAAAAGGAAATAGAGTTCACCATCTCTTGTAGTTACGGCCCCGGGCGCTACGATAAATTTTATGAAGAATATGGCATCGATTATCCATATCCATTCGTGCGTTGGACTGAAAAACGAAATATGGAAGCATTTCTCAATTTAGTCCAGGACGGGAAAATCGACACAAGCAAGCTCATAACCCATCGCTTTCCAATAGATAAAGCAACCGAAGCCTATTCAATTCTTTCAGAACCGAATGAAAAATATATTGCAATTTTAATTGAATACCCGCAAAAAGCAAAGGAATTCCAAAAGGTTGTTCCTTCTTTTGCAAAAAAAATAAAACAGGGCAAATTGAAACTTGGATTTATCGGTGCGGGAAATTTTGCTCAATTCAATATCTTGCCAGTACTTAAAAATTTAGATGTCGAGTTCCACACGGTTTCCACAGCAACACCAACCAACGCAATTTCCGTTTCCAGTCATTTTGGCTTTAAATTTGCTACAACAGATTCGAATGAAATAATAAACAATCCCGACATTGACGTTGTTTTCATAGCATCTCGCCACGATACACATTCAAAATTTGTGGTTGAATGCATTCGTGCAAACAAGCCAGTATTTGTTGAAAAACCACTATGCATTAAGATAGAGGAGTTGAAAGAAATTGAAAATGAATATCGCAAAAACCCAATCCCTTTAATGGTTGGTTTCAACAGAAGATTTTCCAAATCTATTCGCACGATAAAACAAATGCTTTCAAACCGAACCCAACCAATCGCAATGCACTACAGAGTAAATGCAGGATACATACCCAATGACCACTGGATACAGCATCCAGAAATCGGCGGTGGTAGAATCGTTGGCGAAGTATGCCACTTCGTCGATACACTTATGTTTCTGGCAGATTCCACCCCCATCTCCGTCTTTGCTGAATCACTTTCACACAGGCTCTCCGGGGCAACAACCGACGATACAGCAGCAATCACTTTAAAATTCGAGGATGGTTCTATTGGAGTAATTGAATATTTTGCAAACGGTAACAAGAATCTTGAAAAAGAATACATCGAAATCTTCTCGGAAGGTAACACTTTTCTGTTAAATAATTTTAAACTTCTGACGATATTCTATAATAATAAGATTAACACAAAAAAATTTGACGGCACAAAAGGACATCGCGAAGAAATCGAAGAAACTATTGAATCTTTTTCCAAATGGAAAAGCCCGATTGATTTTTCTGGCATTAAAATTGCCACTCTTACCACTTTCGCAATCGTCGAATCGTTGCGAAGTGGGCGAAAAGTTTTTCTTGAGGAGATGATTTAAAAACAAATATAGAGGCATATCGATGAAAAAACCGTTGATTTATGTTGTGGACGACAATAAAATTACCGTTAAACTAATGCGAAAATATCTGGAAGTGAACGGTTACGAAGTCGGGGAAGCCTACGATGGTGTTGAATGTATTGAACTTGTGGATAAGCAAAAACCCGATGCAATCGTTCTCGATGTTATGATGCCAAGGTTAGATGGCTACGACACAGCAAAAAGACTTAAGCAAAACCCCGAGACAAAAGATGTACCGATCGTAATTGTTACAGCGTTGAACGACGTGCCAAACCAAGTGAAAGCCATCGACAGTGGCGCCGACGATTTTTTGAGCAAGCCAATAGAGGAAAAACTCCTCGTGGCAAAAGTTCGATTGCTATCCAATTTATCTTTAAGCAGGAAAAGAGAGAAAAAACTTCGCGAAGTGGTTATCTCGTTGCAAAATGGCAACGTAGAATACAAATACAAAACTGTCGAGGAAATACTCGAAGCCGAGGGTTTGGAATAACACAACTTGGAGCAAATTAAATTCCAAAGAGTTGGGCAACCAACCTGTCGTTTTCTTTTTCTAATTTTTCGATTTCTTCGTCTTTGCCTTCGGCTTTGAGTTGATGACATTTTTTGGATATTTCGGAAAGTTTCTGGTGAAGCGGATTTTGGGGGTCAAACTTTGGAATACCAATATGCTCCATTACCGAAGGCGTGCCAAAACCTCGACCGGCAGAAGAAAAGGATTTAATAAAATCCCGCAC
>JBAMMD010000005.1:0-12912 GCA_039793965.1 Kapaibacterium sp. (SeqCode)
AGCAGGTTTAGTTGCAAGCATAAAAAGCATTTTTAAACCGAAGTATGAAGAGGTTATAAATGAGCTAGAGACTAAAGCGAATGCTGAACTAGCGAAGGCAAAATCTAAAAATTCAGACAATCTAAGGATCTATGAAGCGCGTCTTGAGGGATTGAAGTTCCTTGGTCTAGCATCCAGATTCTTGGAGAAGAATCGGAAAATTGAGACAGTCCTACAACTTGTGAAAATTGATGAACTGGCTTTTGCGTGTATTCCGGGCGAACTCTTTTCTTTACTTGGACATAAGATAGAGCAATATCTAGCGCCTTTGAAGGTTTTTGTCATTGGTTACGCAAATGATTATGTTGGATACATATTAGACGAAGAATCATATGAGAAGAATGAGTATGAGAGTTTTACAACATTTCTTTCAAAGGGAGAGGGAGAAAGAATTGTTGACAGTATCGTGACACTAGCAAAAAAATGTCAAATTAGGAGGGAAAGGGATAGATGAATGATCAGTATTATATGTTAAGTGAAATAAAAGAGACGCCAGATATAATTAAAAATATTTTTGAATCAAACATAGAGCCTATAAAGGAAATTGCCAGTAAAATCAGAAACTATAATCCACGGTTTTCCATGTTGGTTGGAAGAGGAAGCTCGGATAACGCCTGTGTATACGGTCAATATGTGTTTGAGTATCTTGTAAAGATTTCTTCATTTTTGTCGACTGGGTCTTTGTATCTTTTCTATAAGAACCCTCCTATTTACACTAATGGTCTTATAATAGGTATTTCTCAATCAGGGGAGACAGATGATGTTTTGAAGATTAGTGAGTATGCTAAAAAAATGAATAACTTTGTAGTTGGTATAACGAATGTCGAAAATAGTTCTCTGCATGAAATAACAACGGAAAATACCATCTTTTTGTCTGCTGGCGAAGAAAAAAGCGTATGCGCTACAAAAAGCTTTACTACGTCCCTATTGGCTGTTTTACTGCTTGCGAGTTTTTTAAGCGATTCAAAGATAAGCCTGGATGATATTCTTCCACCCTTGGAATACATCGTATCAAGAGAAGCTGAAATCCGTAAGCTTGCTGAAGTATACACATTTGCTCCTAATGTAATAGTACTTGGTACAGGTTTCAGTTATTCAACTGCTCTTGAAACCGCTCTAAAACTAAGAGAATCATGTTATGTTAAGTCTATTGGGGCATCGACAATCGATTTCTTGCATGGTCCAATAGCTATGCTATCGGATAATGTCCCTGTTATCGTTTTTGCACCTGATGATGAGACTGTTAGTTTAACCTTAGACGCTTTAGAAGCAATAAGAGAGACAGGGGCTCACATCCTTGTTGTCTCTGATAATCAAGGCCTGTGTAAGTTCGGTGACTTGTGTTTTGAACTGCCGAAAACTGCTAATTTCTTGTATCCTTTTGCTGAAGCACTATTTGCCCAATTATTTTCATTCTATTTGAGCATATCAAAGAGGCTTGATCCTGATAAGCCGCGATATTTAAGGAAAGTAACGAGGATTTAAAATTATATGGAAAACTTAAATTACGCATTATTTGGCTTGGGAACAATTGCAAAAAATCATTTGTTATCAATTAAGAGTATTCCCGTTATTTATAATGATTGCAATTTTAAAGTAAACCTTAATAGCCTTTATACAACACACAAGGAAGACAAAGAAACACTAGGGAAACTTATTGGTTTTCAGAAGGTGGTAGATAAAATTGATGATATTGAGAATGATTCATCCATTGATGTGATTGATATATGTACGCCCAATTACTTGCATTTTGAACAAGTGTTGGACAGCGTACAACACGAGAAAAATGTTTACTGTGAAAAACCTCTTACAGCAAATGTTTATGATGCTGCGGCTTTGTTAAGCAAGCTTGAAAATGTCAAAGCAAAGACTCAAGTTGCTCTTGTATTAAGGTTTCTTCCTGCGGTGGCACAGGCACATGCAATAATTAAAAGTGGGGTAATAGGAAAGGTAAAATCTTTTCATTTTGAAATGCTTCATACGGGCTATTTGAATCCCTCAAGGCGGATTTCTTGGAGGTTGGAGAAGGCTAAAAGTGGTGGTGGGGCAATAGTAGATCTTGGAATTCATTTAATTGACCTGTCAAGATTCCTAATTGGTGATGTTGAGAGGGTCAGCGCGTTTGTTGGCACTACTGTAGCTAGCAGGAAATTAGAGAATTCGGAGAAATTACAAAAAGTAGATGTTGATGATTGGGGCTATGTAATGGTTACTGCAAGTAATGATGTTAAAGGCTTTATTGAGGTTTCAAGGGTTGCAGTTGGGAACGAGGGAACACGTCTTTTTGTTTACTGTACCGAAGGATCTATAAAGATAGACTTAGCCAGCCCTTACAATGCAGTTATTTTTGATTTGAATGGGAAACAGCTTTACATTGACGACAAAGTTTTTTTGGGAGACGATTACTTTTGCGAGGTAAAAAAGCTCTATCCTGACCCAAAGGTTTCTATGGGCTCGATGGTTGATTTACACTATACTGGGCTGCTGTGGTTTTTTAAAAGCATTTTGCAAAATACAGTACCTGCGGGTACGCCTACATTCCAGGAGGCGTATAAAGATCAATTAGTTGTAGAGGCAATTTACAAATCTGCTGCAAATAATGGCGAATTAACTGAGGTTTGAAAAGATTTTACAAAAGAGGTGAATAATGAAGACGCAAAGTTTTGTTATTAAAAACAAAGTTGGTTTACATGCAAGACCGGCTGCTGTACTTGTTCAGGCTGCAAACAAGTTTAAGAGCGAGATAAAGTTGGAGAAAGATGGGAATGAGGTTTCTGCAAAAAGTATCCTTGGAGTGCTTTCTCTCGGGGCTGAGAAAGGGACTGTCGTTGTTGTTACTGCTAACGGTGTAGATGAGGAAGAAGCCTTGAAAACTATTGAGGAACTAGTAAATAATAATTTTGGAGACCCGGAATGAACACAATGAACGGTGTTGGCGTTTCTAAAGGAATTGCAATAGGTGCTGCAAGGGTTTATTATAAAGAGAAAATTGAAGTAAACAGTGGAAAAGATTCAGTTTCACCTCAAGATAAAGAGGCAATCTTGGAGGAATCGCTGAAGAAAACTAAAGAGGAAATTGAATCGAATTATGAGAGCCTCAAGAAGACGAATCAACAAGAGGCTGAAATATTTGAAGCTCATCTATTGATACTTGAGGATCCAACACTTCAAGAAAAGATAAAGGAAAATATTAAATCAGGATATAATCTGGCATATGCTGTAAAATCTGCATTTGACGGATTCGTAGAGACGTTAAAAAATCTTCAAAGTGATTATATGAAGGAGAGAGCACAGGACCTTCTTGACATTCTAGATAGTTTGCTTCGTAACATTCTGAATAAGCCTAAAGTTGATTTATCTAAGCTTCCTGCAAATTCGATTTTGGTGGCAGAGGATCTTACTCCGTCTGATACAGCAACGCTTGACAGGAAAAATGTCTTAGGATTTATAACTGAGAAAGGAGGACCTACATCGCATACAGCAATACTTGCAGAAGCTCTTGGGATTCCTGCTGTAGTTGGTGTCAAGGCGCTTCTTGAAAACGTAGATAATGGCGATGAAATAATATTAGACGGGACGCAAGGAGGTGTATACATTAACGCTGATGATGATATCAAAGGAAGATATGAGCACCTTAAGAAAGAAATTGAAGAGAATGATAGACTATTGAGAGAAAAAGCAAAGGAGTTCTCTTATACAAAAAGTGGAAAGAGGATTGAAGTTGTTGCAAACATCGGTTCTCCAAAGGATGTTGATAATGCTCTCGAGATGGGAGCGGAAGGGGTAGGACTTTATCGGACAGAGTTCTTGTTTCTTGATAGAGATACTCCACCAACTGAGGATGAGCAATTTGAAGCTTATAAGGTTGTTGCTGAGCGTTTCAAGCCTTATCCTATAATAATACGAACTCTTGATATCGGTGGAGACAAGCAAATCAGTTACTTAAACCTAGAGCATGAACTTAACCCATTTCTGGGAGTGCGGGCAATAAGACTGTGCCTTAAAGAAACCGAACTATTTAAGACTCAATTGAGGGCAATCCTAAAAGCGAGTGCGTATGGTAATATCCTCATTATGTATCCTATGATTGCAATTAAGGAAGAGATAATCGAGGCAAACAAAGTAATAAATGAAGTTAGAGAGGAATTAAGAAGCAAGAATGTCACTTTTGATGAAAATATAAAAGTCGGGATAATGGTTGAAATTCCTTCTGCTGCACTTAATGCAGAGGAGCTTGTTGATTATGTCGATTTCTTTAGTATTGGTACGAATGATTTGACACAATACACATTCGCTTCAGATAGAACAAATGAGAACCTCTCTTATCTCTATAGACCACTTGACAGTCCTGTTTTAAAACTTATTAAACTCACGGTCGATGCATCGCATATGAAGGGCAAATGGACTGGTGTTTGTGGCGAACTTGCGGGTGACCCTGAAGCAATACCAATACTTGTTAACTTAGGCGTTGATGAACTAAGCATGAGTCCTTCTAAAATTCCTGAAGCTAAAAGAATTATAAGGACACTGTAGTTGTTTCTTCGCTACTAGTTTTTTGGCTCCCAAGTTGGGAGCCTTTTTTGAATTACATTATAAGAGAAGTAGTTAATTTTAAATAAATACTGGTTTATTAAAAATCAATTGAAAAAGATAGTTTGCTTGCATGAGAACCAAAAAAATTAAACAGACTTCCTCAAATCCACTCGAGCAAATTAGGCTTTCTGATGCATGATTTATTTTTGGGAACCTTTCGCAGATAGAATGCATTATGGAAAATAATAATCGAGCATCTTTAATTAGATGTATGCAAGATGAAAAGTCTTTATATTGATCTTAAGTTATCGGCGCAAATCTGTGTGATTTTTCATCTTTGCGTTGAGTAGATTGAATCTTCCTGGACAAAAAAGCTAACTAGCGCCACAATTAATGCGTATGGGAATATGCTTAAGTTGCCAGTTGCTTCCATACAGATGAATGCGGCTGCTATCGGGATGTTTCCAACTCCTCCTATGAATCCGAAAGCTCCTGCAATGCCTGTTATGAGGATATAATCAAATATGAAAACATTTGGCAAAATATAGTGCAAAGCGTTTCCAATAGCCAGGCCAGACACTTCACCGATAAAAATGCTTGGAACAAACAATCCACCACCTTTTCCTACAACGACGGTAAGAGCGCTTGCAATCATTTTTATGAAAGGAAGGAATATAAGTTCGCTTGCTGATAATCTTGAAGGATTATCTTTTACATAATTAATCCACTCTATGCTTCCGCCCATTACTTTAGGAAAGCAAACAATAATCAGTCCTACAATAAACATAGCTATTACTGGACTTGCGATTTTCAGAGCTCGCATTTTCTCTGAATTTCGTTTTATCCGTTGTATGTACTTAATAATTTGAATGAAAAGTCCTTCAAGCAAGCCGAACACTACTCCTTCAAATAGCGCCGAAAGTATGAGGACCAGATTAAGACCTACTTGACTGCCAAAGGGAAGCAAGGCTTGGTGGAGATGCGACAGATGAGAAAAAACAAAGTAGCTTGTAAAGGAGGCAATTAGAGAGTATGGCAATATTTTCCAGTTAAGCAGCTTCTTCTGAAGTATCTCTGCTCCGAGGATTCCTCCTCCAACAGGTGAAAGAAAAATAGCTCCGATGCCTGCACCAATCCCAGACGCTAGGAGAGTTTTTCTTTCCTCATTTGTCATCTTTAACAGAATTGAAATAAAATATCCCAGAGCTCCACCTATGCCCCCTGATGGTCCTTCGTAGCCAGCACTTCCACCACAAGAAAGTATTAATGTAGATATAGAAAACTCTCCAATGAATTCCTTGCAGGTTAAGTCTGATTCTGTGTGAAAAGTATCGATAATTCTTTCAGTACCATAGTGGCGTTTGTTCTTTAGAAAAAAGTGCTGAATGAGAGCGCTTACGATGCCTGCCAAAGTCAACACAAGCAGAATTAATAACTTCTCTTTCAGACTAAAATTTCCTTGAAGGTCGCTCAGGTTAATAAATTTTCTCATAATTAGCAAACTGAAAAATCTTATGAGTGAATAAAATATGTAAACAAAAATGCCTGTTATCACGCCCAACATAATGATTGCCGTAAACATCTTCATGATGGACCTAATGCGGATAAGTTTAGTTTCCCTTTTCATACAATTTCTCGACAACTTCTGAAATTTTCACCATCACAACAAATTCTAATATGTTTTAGACGTTATGTCAAGAGAAAATTTTATCTTCTATAAACACCATCTCTCATAAAAAACATAAACATTATTTAATGTGACAATCTGGCCTCTTGCAATAAAGATAAGAAAGAGCAGTGTAGTTATGAATTGTTTATGTTTAAGCCAAACTGCTAAATCAGCACAGGAAAAGCGTGGGCAAGAAAACATTCTTTGTTTGAGTTTTCATCTTTCGATGAGATGGCAGTGAAAGGGCAAGCTAATGACAAAGCAAGAATCAAACTGTTTTTATAAGTGGTGATTGATTAACTCAACACTAATGTGTAGTTGTGTAAAAAAATCCAGGGATTTGCTGTATAATTCAAAATATGGTTTCCATAATAATACTTGCTTTGGTGGTTTTGCTTATCTCAATAAGAAGACTTGGGCGATACGAGATTGCAATGTGGCAAGCAATGACCCTTGGCGCGATTCTTGTATTGATAACTCGGCAGATTTCGTTTCAACAGGCGATACTGTCAATAAACTTTGAGGTAATATTTTTTCTTTTGTTTATGTTTATTCTTGGGAGCGCTCTTGAACTTAGCGGAAGCCTTGAATACCTTGCATTCAAATTATTCAAAAAGGCTAAAAATGTCGACCTTCTGATTCTCCAAATGATATTTTTCTTTGGTATTTTGTCATCGATTTTTACAAATGATACCATTGCAATTGTTGGAACTGGTCTTGCTTTAATACTCTCGAGGAATCACAAAATAGACACAAAATTGATACTGTTGACTGTCGCATTTTCGGTGACGATCGGAAGCACTCTTTCTCCTATTGGTAATCCTCAGAACTTGATAATCGCAGTTGAAGGAAGCATCCCTAACCCTTTTCTTACTTTCTTTAAATTCAATTTTATTCCGATGATTCTGAACTCATTTTTTGCGTATCTGGTTTTGAAGTTCTTCTTTAGAAAAGAGTTTCGAGAAGAAGAGCTCATACATGAAGAAGTTGAAATTCAGGATAGTTCTCTTGCAATGATTACTCTTATATCAAGTATTATTCTTGTTGTACTAATCATTATCAAAGTCATTGTTGCTTATTTAACCCCTTCGAATGATTTTCCACTTGTTTACATTGCAATGGTTTCAGCAATTCCAGTGATAGTTTTGTCAAAAAGAAGAAGAGAAATCTTAAGTGAAATTGACTATAAAACGCTCATATTCTTTGTCTCAATGTTCATTTTAATGGAGAGTGTATTTCTAAGTGGAGCTATTCAGAGCACGCTCGATAAATTAAAACTTGGAAGCATAGGCCCACTGAATATCCTTGGAGTAAGCGTAATAATAAGCCAGTTAGTGTCAAACGTTCCAGCATCGATGATTCTACTTCCGCTTGTAAGAAACTCTGTTCCTACACTTATGGCGCTTGCGTCAGGGACAACAATCGCAGGGAATCTCACAATCCTGGGAGCTGCATCTAACATAATTGCAATCCAAAAAAGTGAGAAGCTCGGGCATTCAATTTCATTTCTCGAATTCCTTAAAGTGGGACTTGTCTTAACAACCTTCGACCTCTTTGTTTATGGGTTTTTCTACGGGATTGTTGCAAAACTAAACATCCTTCGTTGACGAATCATAGAAACATCTCTTTAGCCAAAACTATTTGAGTCCAGCATAAAACTTTCTTGCACTGTACAAGCTCTTGCTAATCTTTGCTTGGTTCTTTGTTCTTGCCAGGCGGAACTTGCTTTGCAAACAAAAAGTGAGGCTACGGAACGAAGCTTCAGTATAGTGTGTCTTGAATGGTTTGCCACGCATCAGCAGACATTAAGGGCTGATTAGAAGATAGTAAAAAATTGCTCAGGTGAAGTCGAGAGACGGCTTCAATGACTGCTCTCGATTTGCTTTGGGCTCTATCTGGGGTTACTCAAAATCCCAATGCAACTATTTAATAACGTCCCAGTTTGTGAGCATGCCAAGAATTGGCTCGTTTGGGTTGCCACCCTGCGTGATGAAGATTACTGCAAGCCTCTTGTTGTCGTTTATGCTGTGTCTGAACATTCTCTGAACATCTTCGAAAGGCGTTTGCAGGCTTATAAACTCAAAATACTCGTTCGGGTGAGCGTCAATGCCTATAAAATCTTTAAATGCCGCAAGCCTGGTGCCCTCATCAATGGGAAGCATCTTTCCTGATGATACATATGCAAACAGAACATCTGCACTGAAAACTCCAATTACAACTTTGCCTGACTGTGTTGTTTCAAGAATTGGAATCCATGAGAAAAGGTTTTCGTTCATTATCTTTAAGATATCATTTAAATTATCGCTGGGCGTTGCGTATTTTATGGCATCTGCCTTGATGCAATAGTCAAGTGCTGTTGGAGGGTGTTTAATCTCCTCAAGGATAGATTTTAGTTTTTCAACCATTGCTGGATGCGGTTCAGCGATTGGGTCAATTTCGTCCATAAAAGGATTGTGGGCGATAGAATTCCTTAGTTCGTTCATTATTTTGAGGTCAACTTCATTCTTTGCGATTATTTTCATTCCTCTATGAATCGCATCACTCACTAATCTGTTGAAGTCAACGTATTCCTCAAGTTGAAGCTCTTTTCTCAGAGTATAAGTAAGCTCATTATAGACTTCGATAAATTCCTTTGCAGTGCCGCTAAAAGCTCCTCCGTTTTGCTCATTGTCGTTATTCATATTAAACCTCCTTGGCTATTTCTAAATTAAACAACATATATCAAGTAATTAAACTCTTTGATGAAAGCGTTTTCAGTTGGCAACTTTTTCGATTACTATGAAATAGTCTGTACAAGCTTCTGGGTGCAATGATGGACCGATGTGTGTAACTATCATTGGAGCCACTGAAACTATTTCTCCGTCAAGACTGTTTATATAATCTTCCAGAGTGCTCGCAGTTTCAACCATTCCTCTCACATCAACTTTGTGAACTTTGTATTTCATTTTAACCGCCTCCTAAAGCCTATTATATATAAAATTGCGATAGTTACACCATTTGCAATATTAGAAAAATCTCTAAATAAACCTCAAGTGGGAGATTTTTAAAAAAGTCTTGTCTCTTAAGCGCAAAATTATTCTCGATAAACAAAAAGGCGCGCGTTGAGAGTGAGCTTTCTTAACGCATTCCCAACGCACGCTTACTTTAGACATTATGCGAAAATTACAACCTGAAAATCAGAAGGCAAATTACCTCCTAAAATGTATGTTGGAGGTGTCAATTAATTTGTAGAACCAAACTTTTAAGAAGTCAGTTATTACAAACATTACCAGGGCATACGCCCATATAAATCCAGCAAACTTCCAACCGAGAGGTTGAGGGAAAAGTATTCCATATACTGCAATAAGAGTTGCAATTATCTGTGTTATTATAACTGCAAGGAACAGTGGCTTTGCAGGTTTTATTGACCAGAAATGGCTTTTTGTTCTTGCCACAAATACCGTCAAGTGCCCTGCTACAGATAGTTTAAGGTAAATGAATGCCTGAAGTACTTCTGTACTGAGGTGGAACACTTCCTTTCCTATATAGAGAGCGCCAAAAGACGAGAATACTCCGACTACGCCAAGCATTGTCGAAATAGCAAGAAGATTGTTCATATTCCATTTTTCGGGCTTGTTTGAATACTTGACGTTATCAAAAGCTATGGTCATTATTGGCGCATCGTTTAGAAGTGCAAGAAGCACAATCATCAGCGCAGTAATTGGATAGAAATTGAAAACAATAATAGATGTTGTTATGAACAACAAAACCCGAATTGTTTCTGCAATTCTATAGATAGAGTAGTTTGTCATTCTCTGGAATATCATTCGAGCTTGTTTTATTGCATCAATTATTACAGAAAGGCCTGGTTTTGTTAGGACAATAGAAGCTGCAGACTTTGCTGCATCAGTAGCACCAGCAACAGCTATACCGACGTTTGCTTTTTTGAGCGCGGGAGCATCATTTACTCCGTCTCCAGTCATTCCTACAAAGTAACCTTTCGCTTGAAGCAGCTCTACAATGTGGTATTTCTGTTCAGGGAACACCTGTGCAAAGCCGTCTGCGTTTTCAACAATCGTTGTTGCGTTTCTGTCTGGCTTGTCAAGAAAATCGCCTGCAGCAATGATATTTGTTCCAAGTCCTATTGTTTTGGCAGTTTCTTTTGCAATAGCAATGTGGTCGCCTGTTACCATCTTGACTTTTACTCCCATCGATTGGGCAGTTTTTATTGTTGAAGCTGAATCTTCCCTTGGTGGGTCATATAAGGCAAGAATCCCAACGATTACCCAGTTATTTTTCTCGTCTGTTTTTGCAATTGCAAGAGCCCTGTATCCTTTTTGTGCAAAAGTATCAACGATTTCGTTTACCTTTGTTTCTGTGTCTTTATCGCCTTTTGTAAGAGAAAAAATTACCTGCGGGGCACCTTTTGCTACCTGAAAAGATTTGCCTGAACTGTCGGTAACTGTCGCTTCTGTGCGCTTGGACACGGGGTCGAACGGCTTAAACTTTGTAACCGTATAATTTTTCAAAATGTCTGTAACTTCCTTAGCCTCATTTGCTTTATTTAAAATTGCATCATCAATTGGGTCTTTGTCTTCTGCCCTTGAGGCAATCGCTCCAAAAAGAAGCACATCGGTGTCCTTGAAACTATCAAATGGTTCTATATTTCCTATCGTGAGTTTATTTTCTGTTATTGTTCCAGTTTTGTCTGAGCAAAGCACGTTCATACTTGCCATTTCTTCTATTGCAACAAGCTTGCTTACGATTGCTTCTTTCTTAGCCAACTCGATTGCACCAACTGCCATCGTTACCGAGAGTACCGCAGGCAGAGCTACAGGGATAGAGGCGACAGTCAGAACGAGCAGAAAATTCAGTGTATCAGTAAACGGCTCGTGTCTGAACAGAGAAACAAAAAGTATTAGCATTACAAGGCCGATTGCTCCTAAAATCAAAAAGTCCCCAATCTTGAGGATTGCTTTCTGAAAGTGACTGTCTGTTTTTGCTTCTTCGACAAGTTTTGCTGTTTTTCCAAAGTAGGTGTTCATTCCGGTGGCTACTACAACTCCGTTCATCTCGCCTTGCTTTACGATGGCTCCAGAAAAGCAGACATCGTTAACGTGTTTTTCTACTGGTAGAGATTCTCCCGTTAGTGCTGATTCATCTACCGTTAGATAATCGCCTTCGATGAGTTTGATATCGGCAGGCACTATATCGCCCATCCTCACTCGGATAACGTCACCAGGGACAAGTTCTTTTGCAGAAATCTCTTGCCATTTTCCGTCGCGGAGCGCTCTTGATACGATTGCAAGTCTTTGCTTCAGCATTTCAATTGCGTTGCTTGCTTTATTTTCTTGCCAGAACCCCACGATTGAATTAACTAAAAGCAGTGTTAAAATAATGAAAAAATCAGGGAGCTTGTGATTGATAAATGATAGTATAGCAGCAGCCTCAATCATAAATGGAATCGGACCCCAGAAGTATCCCAAAAATTTGACGATTGGACTTACCTTCTTTTCAGTGATTTCATTTAAGCCGTATTGCTTAAGCCTTTCCTCTGCTTGCTGCGTAGTGAGCCCAGCTGGAGTAGCATTTAGCTTTGCAAAGACTTCCTCAATAGTCATTTGCTGAGCGTTCTTTGAAAAGAGATTAGAACTCTCTGTTTGCTCTTTCATAATAACCTCCTTTATAATCGAGTTTTGGATTGTTTTTATATATTACTGCAGAGTTAAAAAAAGTCAATCTCAGGCAAGGTTTAGGAGATTCTCGTCATCTTATTTAGAAACAAAAAGATTGCTCAGCCTTTTGAGAATATTATTGTAAAAACGTATCAATCCTGAGAATAGGCTAAAAAGTGTATTTCTCAGCATAAAGGAAGCAAACGCACCTAACATGGAAATTGGTATTGCCCCTAAAATGTCGTATGGGAAATGAATACCGCAGTAGACTCGTGCAAAACCAACAGCCAGGAATAATGCAAAGAAGATTAAACTCTCCCAATATTCCTTGATTAGCAAGAGTGCAAAAGCAACCGCAAATATGAACGTTGCATGGTCACTTGGGAATGAAGAATCGGCAGCGTGTTTAATGAGTTCCTTACCAAGTCCTACGACAAAAGGCCTTGGGTGATAATAAAACTTAGTGATTAGCCACGCTAATGTTAGCGAAGCTAAAACTGATAGAAAAACTAAAAGTGCTTCCTTCTTTTTCTTGTCATTGCCCATAATCCACAGAGCCAGAAGAAAGAGTGGTACAGTATAAATTAGATACTGCGCAGCAAATATCATTGCTTTGTCAAGGCTAACATTAGACTCTGCAAAACTATTGATGAATCTAAACAAACTAATATTCAAATTAGCCATAGCATTTATTTTACCACAGTTTCTAATTTAAAAGCAACAGACAAAACGAAAGTTTTTTGTTCAGGATGTACCAAGATATCCGAGTTCTTATTTTGTAAGAAACGAGCTTTTATAAGATTAACTCATTACAATGGTTCCTTGAGAATAATTGTACAGAATTTTCTATTTTGCATTTTGCAGGCGATTTTTTGCAAACAATGCAAACTTTGCATATTTTGCGGAAAAGTGGCGATTTTTTGCAAACAATGAAAAGCTAAGCAGAAACCTACAAAAAAGTCGCAAATCGAAATTTATCCTTAATCTCTTTGCCACTCCTCAAGCGCATTGACAACT
>JBAMMD010000006.1:0-1575 GCA_039793965.1 Kapaibacterium sp. (SeqCode)
ATGCCTGCTTTTTCCCTTCTGGCAGATCAACTAATTCCACATAATAAACTCCTCCTTGCGATTTCACCGTGCTATTTGGCAAAACTAAAACATCAGTTTTGGCATCAACAATAACATCGGCTGTCACACTCATTCCTGGTTTTATCCTTTTATCTTCATTATCCAAAGCGATTTTTACCCCATAACTCACTACGCCCTGACTAACTGTTCCTACGGTATCAACCTCCACTACTTTTCCGGTGAGAGTTAAATCAGGCAAGGCATCAAAGGTCAAAGTTGCCTTTTGTCCAACTTTTACTTTGGCCGCATCAATTTCATTCAAAGTAATTTCGGCGATTTTTTGTTTTGTAATGAGAGTTGCCAAAGCGGTACCAGAAGAAACTGTATCTCCTTTTTTCACTTTGACATTGGAAATTACGCCGTCGAAAGGAGCATAAATTGAGCATTTTGCCAGATTTTCTTTTGCTGTCAACAAATTATCTTCTTTCTGTTGAACAGCGATCTTTTTCGCTCTGATATCTAACTCATCAGGCCCGGCTTTTAATTTAGCCAGTGATTTTTCTCTCTCTTCAATTGATCGATCAGCGTTGGTGATAGCGTCTTTACTATCTTCGATCGTCCGCTTTATTGAAAGCAAACTCAAGAGATGACTGTTTGTCTTGCCAGTATAAATATTAAGAAGAGAAAGATGAGTATCAGCCAGAGGATAGGGTTTCAGATCGCGTTCGGTGAGTTTATCTTTGTAGAATTGAATTAAATTGTTGGCGCTTTTTACCGCTTCGGCAATTGCCTTTGTTGTTTCATAGGTTTGACTGATAAGTTTTTCAATAACAGTTTTATCTGAGTACCGGCTGGCCGATTTATAATCAGCGAAGTTTTGGTCATAGTCCTTTCTGGCAATTTGATAGCGATCATAAGCATCTTGGGAATATTGGAATACCTTCTCATCGTAAATTTTTGTCGTGTTGGTATAATAATTGATATTCGATTGGACTTGACTAAAATCGTCTCCCAAAAGTATATCTTGAAGACCAGCCATCACTGTCGGAAGGTCAAGAAAAGCATTGGCAACTGTATTAAATCCATCTTCGTAGGCCTTTTCTAAATTATCTTGGGTTTTTTGTTTTGATTCTTTTGCCTGAGCCAAAGCATTTTCCGCCTGCAAAAGAGTAAGTTCGTCTGGCGGTTCAAGCAATTTATCCAACTCCAGTTTGGCCGTTTCCAGAGCCGTTTCAGCATCCCTGACCGCCTTTTGGAAATCGGTATCATCTAGCTTCATAATTAATTTTCCGGCTTTAACTTCTTTTCCTTCTTCAGTAAAAATTTGAGCGACCTCGCCACTGACTTTTGGCTTAATGTCGATTTGATCTTCGCTTGAAATTTGGCCGGAACCAGAAACCGAGACAACAATTGTCCCTTTTTGAATTTGGGCTAAAACATAACGAGTGGCTCCGTTTTTCTTTATAAATTTTGTATAGCCAAAATAACCAGCCAAGATCAAAAGCAACAAAATAGGAACGATGATTTTTTTCTGAAAAATTTTTTTATTCATAGAATTTTGGTCCTTTAAAAATA
>JBAMMD010000007.1:0-12589 GCA_039793965.1 Kapaibacterium sp. (SeqCode)
TTTCGACAAATTTCTTTGTAACTACTAGATAAAATTACTGGTTAGCCGACTTTTGTCGATTCCAAAATTTAGTTTTTCAACATATCTGTCGGTTTCCATAATGTAAATGATTATTGAATCCTCTTCGGGATCGATTATTTCAAGTGCTTTGTCGATAAGTTCGTCGATTTGCGATGGAGAAAGATGCCCTTCGAAAACAGAATTTTGAATCCAATGGAGATACTGACGAAAGAGTTTAAGTATTTTAGAAACTCTTTTTTCGTTTATGTCGTATACAGCTATGCAAAACATAGTCAGATATAAAATGGTTATACATAAAGAAATAAATGGACTTTACCACCATATTTTAAAGGGCGAATAATCTTTTTCTTTCTTGATGTGGCTAACAAGTTTGTAACATTCAAGACGGATAAGGCGTCGATAGGAGATGTGGTGTTTGAGCGATCGGTGGAAAATCGTCTTGTTCAAGCGATTTTCAAAATCTTTGACTATAATTTTAATACCATCTTCGTTGAGATAACAAGCTTGGTCGAGATAGTGGAAATGTTCGAGCCGAATAGATTTGTTGTTAAGGAGTTTGAAGATTAATCTATCGGCAAGGAGAGGTTTGAAAATTTCGGCAATATCGTAGGCAAGCGAGAAGCGATTGTCGCCGGGTTCGTGGAGGAACGAGATGAAAGGATTCAATTGAGTTCGATAGATTTCAGAAATAACGGCAGAATAGACAAGGGCGTTTGCAAAAGAAATCAAGGAGTTCATTGGGTCGGTTGGAGGATGGAATTCTCGTTTTGTAAATCGAATCTCGGAGTTAATGAAATGGTTGAATGTGGAATAGTAGATTTTACGAATTTGAGCTTCGATGCCCATAAGTTGCGAGGTGTAGATAGCCTTGCCGAGATTGGAAGCAAGGAGTTTGATCTGTGCGATAGCATCTTGGAGTTCTGGGGAGTTGTTGGAATAGCGAGCAATATTTTTAATAATGTTGTGGGCTGCACCGTCGACGATGTTGCGAGCAAGAAACATCCGACGAGAGTGTTTAAGATAGAAAGAGGATTGTTTGAGGATAAAGGTACCACTAAAAGATTCGTTGATTGGATAGAAAGTGCCTTTGTATCTGCCGAAGTGGTTGAAGAGATGGATTGGGATGTGGTTTGCGGAGGCAAATTCTAAGAAGCGAGAGTTGAAGTGGACATCTGCAAAGATAAAAATGGAGTCGATCTCGTTGATGGGGATAATTGTTCGTTGAGCCGAATCGACGATAGATTTGGGTTCGAGCGAGGAGAGCAAGATATCGTCTTGAAGATTTTCGTCGTCGGAGGGCGGAATGTCGTCGTCCGGGATGAAATAGATTGTGTTGTTGCGACGGAACAATTTTCCTTTGGTAAAGAAATAAAAATGTTTTTTCATAGTACCAACCACTTTAATGGAAAAAAGATAAACGGAGATAGGAGGGAATGCATAGGAAAAAGAACATTTTGAAAAGGTTTTCAGAATGTTCTTTTGATTGCAATAAGAATCGGAGTCAAATAATTTTGTTTTTTTAAATATTGGAGGTAAAAACAATGAAAAAGTTCTACTTTCTAATTGCGATCATTTTTTCGTTGTTATCGTGCACAAGTTACCAACCACCGAAGAGTTACCGGTATTTGAACCAAATGAATGTTAATTTAAGTTACGACGAGGTCTGGAATCGGATTATAAGATTTTTTGGCGAGCTTGGAATTCCCATAAAGAATATGGACAAAGCATCTGGGTTCATATCCACCGAGGTTTTTTCGATGAGCGGTCAAATAGGAACATTTATGGATTGTGGCGTCCCAGGAGATAAAATTTTAGCTAAAGGAATATTTGAAGATCCGACTGGGCATTTTAATGTAGTTGTAACAAGAATTTCCGAAAATGTTACCAATGTTAAAATCAATTCATTCTTCCGAACAATCTATGCAATCTATGCAAGCGATGGATATGGCGGATGGCGGAAAAACAGCGAGACATCGATTAATTGCAACTCAATGGGGGTATTGGAAGAAGTATTTTTAAAAGCGATATCAAAATAAATTTGTTTTTTTAATTTATTTTTTTAAATTTGTTTTTTTGCAAATGCATAAAATGGAGCCTAAGTATAAGAGAAAAATATTTATTGCTCTTGGAGGCTTGAATCCGCAAATAATAACTGAAGGAATCTTCTGCTTGAGTGTGCTTAAAAAAATCAAGTTCGACCGAATTATTATTTTCACAACAGATGAATGTCGTAGTAGAATTGAAAAGAGCTTGCAAGAACATCTTCCACGGATGGAAAAGCTTTATTCAATCAGTTTGCCAAAGGAAGAAAGAACGGAAATTTATTCTGTATCCGAAGAATTTGCCATCGAAGAAGGGAAAAACCCATTTGCAGAAATGGTATTCAAAGCTGTACGAGATTTGACCTCGTCGGCTGGAAATGTACTATACTGTTTGCTAAGCGGGGGACGGAAGACAATGAGCGTCGACCTTGCAACAGCAATGACTCTTTTCGGCAGAAAGGACGACAAAATGTATCACATTCTTGTCGATAAGAATTTTGAATTGAAGGGATGGTTTTTCCCAGAGGAATTATCCGATGCAAAGCAATTGAATTTGGTCGAAAAGCCGTTTATTAAATTGCGAGATAAATTTTTGCAAGTATTACCAGAGCTTGGCTACACGGAAACAATAAATTTTTTACAAAACGAAATCGATGGTTCGTTGAACTTAATGCCGCTAGAATTTATTGTCAAGGAGCGAGTTGTAAAAATTGGGGGCAAAAGACTTGAGCTACCTCCGTTGCAATATGCTATTTATTTGTTTTTTGCATCGGAAAAAAAATTCATTCTCGGGGGAAAAAACTTTTCGCGAACAAATTCCGAGAAGTTGTGGAAATTGTATTCTCGAGTTTCGTCATCGTATGGACATATGGAACGGGTCCGTCGGTTTGGCTATCAAAACGGGCAATTCGATTTCGAAATTATCCAAAAGGCAATCTCGAATATTCGAAGGAAGGTTCGAAATATGCTGGCAAACAACCCAATTGCCGATTATTACGTTATCTCTGTCAAAGGTTCCTACGGGAAAAAGATGTATGGAATTGAATTACCATCGGAAAAAATAAAAATAGTAAAGAATGAATATGACGGAATTAGGAGAAATTGAACTGAAATATCTTGGAGCGTTTCTCCACGATATAGGAAAGCTTGCCTATCGAGCTGATTTCTTAAGTGGAGACCATGAAAAGCGTGGTGCAGACCTTGTGTGCGATTACTTGTTAAAGGAAGCAATTATATTCTGTGGTCTTGATGAGAACCGAATGGTTGAGAACTTGATGGACCCACTAAAAGTTTGGGAGCCAAAAAGTAAAATAAAATTAGAGGAATTAAGAGGTTACATAAGCCGGGTGTCTAAAGAAATTAGAAAGGCTGATGAAATTTCTGCAAAGGAGCGTGTTGAAGAAGAAAAGAGCAGTATGAAGACACGGCGTCCGCTCGTGTCGATATTTTCCAAAGTGAGTTTAAATCCAGTGCTGAAAGCGCAAGGGCTTTATTATTACGAACCAAAATCTATGGAATTCGAGGTACAATTTCCCAAACCCTTGAATGTAGGGTCCACAAAGTATTGGGAGTTATCATCGAAAGAAGAAGATGAGTTGAAGTCTAACTATTTTGATGTATTAGATAAATTTTTAAGCGAAGGCAAGGAAATATTAAAAAATACTATCCATTTTCGGCCGTTTTTCACAACATTATTTAAATTATTCGAGCGCCACCTTACCTATATTAGTTCTGCAGGCTATGTTTCGTCGCCGGATATCTCGCTTTTCGACCATTCTCGTTCAGTCGCTGCATTGACTTTATGTTTATTGCTTGGAGACAAGGGCAAAGAATGCTTGTTCATCAAAGGCGACCTATCTGGTATCCAAAAATTTATATTCTACGAGATCGAGGAGGCAGAACGAGCGGCAAGGCAACTTCGCGGGCGTTCTTTCTATGTAAAATTGTTGACAGACACTGTTGCAAATTATCTTGCTGCACAGTTGGGAGTCTACGATGCAAATATTCTGTTTTGTAGTGGCGGTCACTTTTTAATACTTGTTCCAAACAATGAAGCTACACGCACGAAATTGGACGAAGCGGAAAAACAAATAAACAAGGTACTTTTGAAGAACTTTGGCGGAGTTCTGCAATTTGTCTTTGCTCGAAAAGAGTTTAAAGCAACAGATGTTGAAAATTTCGAGCGCATAACAGATGCAATTGAGTTCGAATTGCAAAAAGCAAAACTTCAAAAGTCCTTTTCCATTTTGGACGAAATTTTAAACGAACCATTAAAAAAAGTTAAAAGCATCGAGGAATTTGAAAATCTATTTATTGACATAGGAACAAAATTGGTGCAAAGTGATTGCCTCGTCGAATTGCACTTTAATGAATTTACGGATTTCCCCCCTTGGATAAAAAATTACCCCGTGATTAATTTTAAAGAATTTGGAATAACTTATTTGCTTGTGAAACAATCCGATGTCACTGACGTTTTAAACGAACTCAAAAATAAAATTAAAGAATTCGACTACTGCATAATCCATAATCTTAAAGATACAGATTTGCTTAAAATTTATCCAGAAAAATCCTATTCTAATGACATTTTGTTGAACATTGGATTTTCCTTTAAGTTTGTAGGCTCGTATATTCCGCAAAAAGATGGAACACCATTAACTTTCGAAAGAATTGCAAGTGGCGAAGGGAAAGAAGATGAGTCGAGCTTCCCAATGCTTGGCGTTGCTAAAATGGATGTTGACAATTTAGGCTTGATTTTCTCTCTGGGGCTAAAATCCAAGGACATCTTCGATGAATCGCTGTATTCAATTTCGCGTTATGCAATGCTGTCGCGAGAACTCGACCATTTCTTTTGTGGGCATATAAATAGTATCGCAAGAGATAATAATGTGTATCTGGTCTATTCAGGCGGGGACGACCTTTTCGCAGTTGGTCGCTGGATAGATATAATAGATTTTGTGAAGGATGTAAACAAGAAATTCACAGAATTCACTTGTCACAATCCTAATTTTACAATTTCTTGTGGAACAGTGGTTGTCAAGCCGAAGTATCCTGTGGCAAAATTCGCTGATGATGCAAACAATCAACTTGAAGAGGCAAAAAAAGCAAACAAAAATAAGATTTCAATATTTTATCGAGTTGTGAATTGGAAACAAATGGAAGAATATATCGAATTTGGCGATATATTGTTTAGGGCTATCGTCGATAAAACATTGAGCGACAAACTTCCGAGGAGCTTTATCCATAATCTTTTGTCGCTTACCCAACAATGTTTCGACGAGAAAGGCAATATTGTTGTCGAAAAGATACACAGATTTTCAGCCAAACTTCACTATTCTTTTGCTCGCCGCAAAGTTGACTTCGAAAAACTTCAAAAGCACGAAAACGAAGATGAAGCAACTCATATCCGAGATGTGAAATCCTTAGATCAAATACTTCGCAAATTAGCAAGGAAATTTATCGAAGGCACATTCGAGGAGCGAAAGACTTGGGTAGTAAATTTCCAAATACCAGCATCTTATGTGATTTTGAAATCAAGAATGTTGAACAAAAATAGAGAGTGAATATGGAAACAAACTCTGTTCTGGACTTAGCAGAGAAAACTGCACAATGGATCGACGAGACTGCAAAAAACAAAGGCGAAAATTATGCCAAAAACATCAGAACAAACCAAATTCGGAATGTGTTCAGCCATATCAATAGAATTAGAACAAAGTTCAGGAATAAAGGGAAATTTGACGAGGAAATCGAAGCTGACCTAATTTTGCTTAAACCGAAGCTGGCTTATGCGGCAGGAAGACAGAAACAAATTCGAGAATTTCAGAAGTTTATGTTTGATATCATCGATGCAGTGGTCAACTCGAAAGGAGATAAAAACAAAGCAATTGAAAATTTCTTCGCATTAATTGAAGCTATCGTAGCCTATCATAAATTTAACGGTGGAAAGGATAATTAATAATAGAAAGGAGTAGCTATGGTTGAATTCATTGGGAACATAATTCTGAAGGGCCAACTCGAGTGCATCACTGGAATGCATATTGGCGGTTCGAAAGAAAAATTCGAAATTGGCGGGGTCGATTCACCGGTTATTCGCGATCCAGTAACCAATTTTCCTTACATTCCCGGCTCATCTTTAAAAGGGAAACTTCGCTCGCTTCTCACATTCGAACTCGGCTTTGAAGTTGAAGCGAATAAAAAATTAAAGGAAAACGATGCAATCTATTACATATTTGGCGAATCAGCAGACGACAAAAAGAAGTTTAAAGGACCAACTCGGCTTATCGTTCGCGATGCTTACCCGAGCAAAAAGACTATTCAAATGTGGGAGAATCTCGATTCGGAATTGCTCTACACAGAATTCAAAGCAGAAAACACTATCGACAGACTTACAAGCACCGCAAACCCAAGATTTCTTGAACGAGTCGTGAAAGGTTCGATTTTCAATGTCGAATTCGTTTACGGCATCTACGAAATAGAATCGAAAAATGATGATTCGACAAGCGATGTCCTCGATAGCTTGAAATACTTCCCATATTTTATAACTGCATTAAGACTGCTCGAAAATTCATATCTCGGAGGTAGCGGAACTCGTGGCTATGGTAAAGTTGCTTTTAAGTTCGTTGACCCAATTATTCTCTTCAAGGAAGATTATGAAAAAGGTACTGATAAATTTGTTGAAGTATTGAAAGACCTGGATTCCTTGTACCCAGAAGGTTTCAAGCACAAGCGGTTGTCCGATTTCGACGACGATTTTATTAAAACGAATATAATTGGTGTAATCGAAAACTATATTGCAAGCAAAAAATAGAGTAAAGATTAAAATGAAAGCAATCTATCTTTTTCCAAGGTCATCGTTTGTTACCGAACTTCGTTCCGACACATTGTGGGGGTTGATTGCTGTGGCAATTGGATATGTCTTTTCCGAAAAATATCTAATTGACTTCATAGAAAAATATCTTAATGGGGGGCCACCTTTTCTGATTTCTTCTGCGATGCCTTTCGAAATCAATAAAGATACGCACGAAAAAGTTCATTACTTCCCCAAACCTTTGTTCAAGTCGTTTAAAAATAATTTCTCTTCCGAGGAAAGCAAGGAAAATATTGAAAACAGAAAAAAGTTGAAAAAGTGTAGGTATATACCTCAATCCCTTTTCGAAGAATTGATAAGTGGCGAAAGGCAAGAGACGGATATTCCAAAAGAATGGTTGGACAATCCTTTCAAACTCAACGATAGCCTCAATCTCCACAATACTATTGACCCAATGACTGGCTCGACACTTGAGCTTGAAGAAGGCGGGCAACTTTACTATACACGAGAATTTTTTCTGGATAGACAACACCAAGGGTTGTTCTTCCTTGCCGATGGCAAGGATTTAAGCTTGCTCGATCCAGCGCTAAGGTTTTTGACCCATTTTGGTTTTGGCGGCGACAATTCGACCGGCAAAGGTAGCTTCCACTTTGACATTCAAGATTTCACTCTTCAAGTCCCAGAAAATCCTGATTATTTTGTTACTCTGTCGCTATACAATCCGGAATTAGAAGAACTTTCCTTTTTCAAAGAAAACAGGGATAAGTTGTTCTATGAATTAACCTTACGGCGAGGGATAATCGGAAGCCAATTCAAGAAGCTCGGCTACGAAAAGAAACCTTACTTTGCGTTTTCCGAAGGCTCAACTTTCCCTTTCGTGCAAGAGAAGAATTATCTTGGAAGGCTTTTGCAAACTATGGAAGTTCCAAAAGCATATTCCTATGCTTTTGCTTTTCCCATTCCTGCAAGATTTAAGGAGTAGGCTATGGCTGTTACATTATGGTTGCGGACTTTAACCCCAGTTCACATTGGCACCGGGAACAAGGTGAGTCCCGAAGAATATTATTTTAGCAATAATAAATGTTACCGAATTAATCTTAACAAATGTTTCTTCTTCCTCGGCAGCAAATTAGGATACGACTATCTTAACGACAAGTTAAACGAATGGTCTGAACATATCGCTGAAAATTTTAAACTTTCTGATAGTACAAAAAGTCGTGCAGAATACAAACTTTCAATCTTCGATTTCGTAAAAGACTTCTTGAAAAACAATTCGTTGTCGGCAGAGTTAAGAAATTTAATCGAAAACGATCCGCAATATTGTTTGTATTGTATTGATAGTTCTACAAAACCCTGGAAGGAGGTCGTTGAAATTATTAAACTTAGCAATAAATCGCCTTATATTCCTGGTTCTTCATTGAAAGGAGTTTTTCGCACTGCCTTGCTCTACACTGCAATTTCAGAAAACCTTGATGAACTAAAAGAATTCATAAAAAAAGCGACAAAGGACTTAGAAAATCATCAGCGTGCAAAAGCGAATGAGAAACAGAAAGGAAATAAAGATTTGGGAAAAAAGTTAGACGACGATATTGTAAACCATTTCTTTGTTTGTGAGTCAAAGGGTGATGGCTTCGACCCCAAGTATGATTTGCTCAAATTCGTATCTGTTTGCGACGCATATCTAAACGAACCAGTAAAAAATCCTTTCGAGTTGGCAAGCACCGAGCTTTTGTTAATCAATGCTCGAAAACAACCCCAAACCCCAATAGTTGAATTTATAAAAAAGGGGCTGGTATTCAAAACAGAAATATCTGTCGACTTTAATGCCCTTAAGCTAATAGCTTCGCAATTGAAAGAAAATGATTTTATTTACGATAATGAGAATAAGGACAAAAAAATCTGGATTGATTTTAAAAAGAAATTTAATAGGTTATTTAAAATAGATGTCCGCGACTTAATCCAAAACAATAATCCATTGGATTTAGAAAAAAGAATTGTTGAGCGCATTATGTACGCCCTACGGAAATTCTCCAAAGATGTGCTTCAATGGGACTTGAATTGGCTCGGGCAAGTTTCAAGCAAAAAAACGCAAAGCAGTTATTCCAAGCATATCTCCGATTTGGAAAATGTATACAATCAACACATTAAAAACTCATCGAATATATTCAAAATTGGGTGGGCAAGCGGATTTACGGCTACAACAGTTTTCCTTGCTCTTCGAAATGATCCAAACAATGAAGCATTCCTAAAAAATATGCTAAGTGAATTTATACCAAAACAAAAGAAAAAGGACAGGATAGATCTCAACAAGTTCCCCACTTCGCGCCGACTTGCCTATGGAGTTTCCCCAATCGGTTGGCTCGAGTTCTCGCCCAATGCTTTTCACTCCGACTCCTTTGCCGATACAACCCAAACACGTGTTTCGCAACAACAAAATTTAAAACAACCATCAGTCGATGTTGCAAAATACCCAGTCGAAATGAAACTAACGCCTCAATCCAAACAAATCCCAGCCGAGGTTGTCGACAACTCCAGTAAACCAATTAAGATAAGATTGCTTATCGTTGGGTATGAAAAAGAAACATTCCATTGTAGCGGAGTCGATAATCTTGCTTCCGTTCCGCCGGGTACAAAAATTTTTGTCAATGTCTCTGATTATGACAAAAAGAAACAACAATTTCGAATGTTTAGATTTGAAAGGGAAATTAAGTAACTTATGAAAAATTTAAAACTTACGCTTATTCCTACCCCAGAAAATTTCCAAATTCTCGACATTTTGCTCGAAAACAATGGCATCATATCGCCAATTGAGCTCAACCAAGTATCGTTACCTCCGTCAATCGATTGGTCGAAAGGAGTTGTAATTGCCGGGCGGGCTCCAATCTGGCTCTATTCCTACCTTGTCCACCAATGCCACCCTTCTGCTTGGGTTGCTGTCTACGACCCGCGCTGGGGCGCTATTGTTGTTCAACATCACAAAACCGATTCCCCAGCCATAGGCGATATTATCCCTACAGACAAGATCTTGAAATACTATAAGATGCCCGTTATTGGAAAAAAAGTTATTGCTATCATTGGCAATCCTCATACCGGAAAATCAGTTTTTCTTAAAGTCTTACGCAATCAATTGCAATCTCGACTTGCTCCCGAGATATACCAACGCTCGCTTTTTGTTATAAAGGCTTGCCCCGATGGCGAGGGCGATTGGTTCGGCGAACTCGGCGAGGCAGAAGGCAAAATCTATCGCTACAAAAATAGCTTCGATACCGATTTTGCCCGTTCTATTGCCAATCATATTGATTTGATTAAAAATGAGAAATCTTTGCTTTTTGTCGATACTGGTGGTAAGATCGACCGTTATAACCTTGAAATTCTAAGCAAATGTACACACTCTATAATTATTGGCACCGACGAAGTCTCCATTGCCGAATGGCGAGGCGCATCGAAACTTGTTGAGTTGAACATCATCGCCGAAATTATTTCCTCCAAACACGATGTCTCGCGCATAGTTTCCGAAAAGCCTCTCGTCGTTGAATATGGCTTTTTAGACCGAAGCAAATCCGATTTCCTTGCTTTACCCCAAAATTTGTTCGAAATTTTAACTAATTGATTGAAAATGGCAATTGGCATTTCCTTTCTTGGTACTGGCAATTATCAAAAAGTAACTTATATATTCAATGGCGAGAAGTTCGAAACCGAGTATTTCCCCATCGCATTTTGCCACTTCCTTAAACTCGATTCTTTGTATTTGATTATGACGGAAGAGTCCCGCCAGAAGCACTTCGAGGAGTTCGACCAAAAATTCAAAGATTGCCTTGTCAATTGCACTCTCAAGAAAATTCTTATTCCAAGCGGTAAAACCGAAGACGAATTATGGAATATCTTTGAAATTATCGCTTCTAATCTACCCGAAAACTCGGAAATTTCTTTCGACATTACCCACGCATTCCGCTCGATACCATTTATGATTTTCGCCATCTGTCGATATCTTTCTGTAGTCAAAAAAGTTACAATTAAAAACATCGTTTACGGCGCCTTCGAGGCAAGATTGGACAATATTGCCCCAGTTTTCAATCTAACACCTTTTCTCGACCTGATTCAAATGTCCGATGCTGTAAATCATTTCTATCTCTTTGGAAATTCATCACTAATTGCGAAAATTTTGAACAAAATTCAAGGACAGTTCTATATGCCCAAAGTTAAAAGTATTAAACCTACAAAATTAAAACCCTTTGGCGATGTGCTCGCCAATCTTACCAGTGCATTGTCTATTATTCGCATCGAAGAAGCCATCAAACTTTCCTTCGAGCTTTCAAAAAAACTCGAAGAATTTTCAAACGAAGCCAAAGAATTACCCATCGCAAAACCTTTTGCTTTGCTACTCGATAAAATCCAAAAGAGATTTCCGAAAACAGCTCCTGCAGGTTTTTATCTCTTCTCCACTGAAGGCTTTAAAATTCAAGCTAACTTGCTCGATTTTTACATCGAAACAAATCAATTTGTCCAAGCGATCACCCTTGCCCGCGAAATTATTGTTTCTTTTTGCGTTGTAAGAAAAAATAAAGATCCAAAGAAAAAAGCCTGTCGCGAGGAAGTCGAAAAAGAACTTGGCACCTTGCTCTCGCGGCTGAAAAATAAAGAAAACTTGTCCGATCAAGAACGACCGTTGGCTGAAATCTGGTCCCATATCACCACAACTCGCAACGACATCGACCACGCCGGAATGAACGAACATCCAGAAAAAACTTCGACTGCAATCGACAATGTCAAAGATATTTGCAAAATGGTTACAGAGTTCATCTGTTCAAGTCATTAACTACTTCCAACATCCCAAATCCCAGCCCATTCTTTTTCCCAAGTCCACACTCGTAGGCAACCTTTTGCATTTCAATATCTGCAACAATCTCCACCGGACAAAGGAATCCTCGTATCCTTGTCTCTTCCAACTTTCCCTCCGCTATCGTTATCAATTTGCTTACTTTCGATGCCCCTCCACGCTTTTTGATATATTCTTTGTCGTACCCAATCTTCAACTCCCCATCATATTTCCTTCTATACACAATTTCATATTTCTTCTTCAAATTTTCGACCAGTTGCTTTTCTGTTTCTTCTTCGTCCACTCGAAGGTAATACTCGTGAAGTTTCCCCTCCCTTTCTTTCACAATCGATACAACAGTCGGCGAAAGCATTTTGTAACGCATTTTTCGACTGAACTTTGGTTCCTCCCTCTTTTCGATTCTTTCTATTTTCAACACTGCGGAAACTTCTCGGTTTGCTATAAATATCCTGTTGCGCATCAGTATTCCAAATACCAAATTCTCGACTATCGTCTGGTCGAATGGCGACGAAAACAGAAACCAACACCTTCCCTTGCCTTCGATTAACCTTCCCTTTGCTTCTAAGTGCGTTCCGTATAATTGCGAAAATGTAAACATCTTGATTTTCCGTCCATCGCTGGCGATATATCCACGCTCGTGCAACCATTCAGCAAATTCTGGGGAACTTTCGTAAAATATTCGGTATAATGCCGCACCCAACGCATAATTGTAATTAATTGGTATTGAAAATTTCCCTGTTTGCGATTTTAAATAAATCTTTAGTCTCAATTTAACACCTCGAAAACAACCACACAAATTTAAGAAAGAAAAATCAAAAATTTGAATAAAGATAAAATTTTTGTAATAAATTAGAAAACATAGACTTACGTGAATTTTGGTTCTTC
>JBAMMD010000008.1:0-12517 GCA_039793965.1 Kapaibacterium sp. (SeqCode)
AAACCTTTTTTCAAATTAATTATTAAATGATTTTGTTTAGTAATTTTATTACATTCAGCATAAACAAAAACAAAACCAAATCAACAAAAATACTTCATTAAGTAAGACACTTTTTTTAAATCCGCCGAAAGAGTAAATAGGCTTCTGCATACCACTTTTTTATCATAATCTTATATTCACACATCAATTGCTTTGTAATAAGCCATTGGGTAATGCCAAAATATCATTTGTAATAAATTACTGAAATTAGGAGAGTACAAAATGAGAAAAAATTTTGGTTATGAAGGAAAAAAGCAAATTTCATACCAAATTAAATTTGTTTTTAAAATTTATTTTTTAAATTTGCAAATGGATATCATTGGATTTTGTTTATGCCAATACACGAGGGAGTTTTATATAGTACAAATGATATGTTGGCACCATTTCGATGCAATGTTAGTCGTTGTCGCGGAGCGTGTTGTTTTATCGAAGGAAGTTTGGGGGCTCCCTTGAAGCACGAAGAAATTGAGGTTATCGAGTTACTTTTACCCGAGGTATGGGACCTTATACCAGAAGGTTCGAAGAAGATAATTGAAAGTTCGAACTGGTTTATCAAACAGGAAGGAAAATATTATACAAATGTTGTAGATGGGAAAGAATGCGTGTTTGCTTTTTTTGAAAACGGAATTGCTCGTTGTTCGTTCGAACGCAAGTATTTCGAAGGAAAGATAGGTTTTCGCAAGCCAATTTCTTGCCATTTGTTCCCAATACGGGAATACTCATTTTTCTTTACCGAACTGGTCTATGTGAAGATTGCCGAGTGTAAAAGTGCTATTGAACGAGGGATTCAAGAAGAAGTTCCTTTGGTTTTTTCTTTGAAAGAAGCTTTGGTGCGAAGGTTCGGCGAGGTTTGGTATCGAAATTTAGTTACAAAAGAGTTGCATCTTGTCCAAGAAGTCGACGATAAGTTGGGAGGTCAGTTATGAAACCAACAATCACTACAACAGTAACAATCACACAAACGTTGACCCCACAACAAATCCAATATTTGAAGCTTTTGCAGATGCCGATTCAGCAGTTGGAACAGAAGATTGAAGAGGAGCTACAAGAAAATCCTCTACTCGAGGCCGTGGATGGAGGGGAATCCATAGAATACGAGACCATAGAACTCGAAACTGATGGCGAGGCAACGACATTTGAATCATCGGCGCAAGTGGAGCAAACAATAGAATATCAGCCAGCCGAACCAAAAATTGACGACATTCAGGACCCGTTTGAGTTTTATCGAAAAATTTGGCAGGACGATGAAGTTTTGAAACGCAAAGCAACCACCGATGGATATGAAGACGAAGATTTCGAACCATTTCCAATTAAGCAGAATGTATCATTTATACAAGAAATGATACAGCAATTCAGAATGCTCCCGCTTCGCGAAGAAGATTTAATTCTTGGCGAGCAAATTCTTGGAAATGTTGATACAGATGGATATCTTCGTACACCACTCGAGGAAATAGTCGAGGACACAAATAATCTTATTCTTGAGATAAATCTTAAAAGAGATCGAGAAAACCAGAGTTCATTGAACCTGGAGAATCCTGCGGTTAAATTTATGGTCGAACCCGAAGCGAAAGTACTTGTTGAAAAAGTTTTAAGCCGTGATTTGGAAAACATGAATGTTGGATATCTCTCGCCAGTGGGACTCGAAGATGCGGAGCGTGTGTTGAAAATAATCCAAAATCTGGACCCACCCGGGGTTGCTTCTCGAAACTTGCAAGAATGTTTGATAGCACAGACGAATGCATATCCCGACGATACCCCTGGAAGGCAGCAAGCATTGAGAATTTTGACCGAGGGTTACGATGCATTTACCAAAAAGCATTTCCAACAAATTCAAAAGCAGTTTGGTTGGACACAAGATGATATTAAACTTGCATTCGATTTCATCAAAAAATTAAATCCAAAGCCCGGGATAGATGATTCACAACCCGAAATGAATACAATTATACCAGACTTTATCATCGAGAAAGACCCCGAAAGCGGGGAACTTCTTGTAATGTTAAACGAAAGCACAATACCGGCGTTGCGTATAAACAAAATGTATGAACAAATGCGCAAAGAGGCGGCATTAAATAAACGCGACAAAGAAGCCAAGGAGTGGTTGAAAGCAAAGTATGACGATGCGAAATTTCTTTTGCAAGCGCTTGCTCAAAGGCGAACAACAATGTTGAAAGTGATGACAGCAATTGCTGGTAGGCAAAAAGAGTTCTTTAAGTTTGGTCCCTCGGCACTAAAACCTTTGATTTACAAAGATATAGCCGAGGACACTGGGCTCGATGTTGCAACAGTTTGCAGAATTGTAAACAATAAATTTGTCCAGACTGAATTTGGAACTTTTGAATTGAAATACTTTTTTAGCGAATCCCTGCCAACTGACAATGGGGATGAGGTTTCCACAAAAGTAATCAAGCAGGTCATAAAGGAAATAATTGAAACTGAACCAAAAGACAACCCGTATAGTGATGAGAAAATAGTTGAAGAATTAAAGAAGCGAGGCTACAACGTAGCTCGAAGAACTGTTGCTAAATATCGCGAACAGATGAAAATTCCAATCGCCCGTTTAAGAAAAGAGATTTAAACTACTTTTTACCTATTCGTTTGTATTTATAGATATGTAATCTGGGCAGTCAAGTCTTAATTCGGTGGCTGGAAGTTCAGCATTTAAAAAATTGCAGAAAGAATTTCCATTTTCTTGGGAAAAAAACCTACAAGTGAAACACATCCTCTGAACTTTTATCACACCTCGGTCGACCAATTTATAAATTAATTTCATAAGAAACATTAATATTTCACTTTTCTCTTTCGCCTCGAATTCCTCACAGATTCGAACAAGAATATCCTGATAATTGCAAATTTCGTTGAACAGTTTCTTACCTTTATTCGTTAAGGATAAATAGAATGATCTTTGGTCATCTGGGTTCGATTTTTTTGCGATAAGTTTCCTTTGAATGAGAGTTTTAACTGTATCGCTAATTGTGGCTTTTGTTATATTAAATTCTTGCGACAGATAGCTCACATTACATATATATATTGGATGGGTAGCTAAAAAGGTTAAGATTTGTATTTGTATTGGCGTAAGTTTAAAACTTTTGCCTTTATCCCACAAAAGGAAACGAAAGACTTCGGAGATTCGTTCAAATCCCGCAACGATTTTTGCATCAAGGGAAAGGTTGTTAACCTGCGTTGAATATGTTTTTTTCATAAAGATTATAAATTAACTCTAAAATTATCATATCCAATTACAAAAATAAAAATCAAACTCTAAATTCTTACAGAAATTTTGGAAAACCGAACAAGGGGCGGGCGCCCCTTGTTCAATCATTAATCTTCGAAAAACGACAAGTCAAAATTCTCCATCCTTTACGTAAGGATAGCACCAAAGAGTGACGGTGAGGACAACTGCTTTGAACCAGGCATTATACATTTTCTCAATTTCTTCGTTCGAAGCGGTGGACTTTGCGAGAAATTGTTTGATGGTAAAAGTTATCGGGTAAATGAATGCAACCATATATCGAAAATGAACAAACGGGACACCGCTAACTCCGTCGGTTTTATTCTTTTTGGTTTTGTGGTGCCGTTTTGCTATTTCGTATTGGTAATTCAACCAATCCTTGTCGTAATTTCTGAAACACAAATCCTTTATCCATTGACCGAAACGAGAGCGAACTGAAGCAAGATAATCGGGTATGGGGTTTGCACCGTCGGTAAAATAATAAACTAAATGCTGGTGCGAGCCAACATAACCATACCACAAATCCAGAATCTCATCAATTTGGTTTTGTAAAACTTCGCCCGCTTTCCGAAGATATTGAGAATCTTCGTCGCTCCAAAGCAAGGTCTGTTGAAGCAGTTTCAAATCTTCGATTGTTATTGGTGATGGTTCTAAATTAACAGAACCATAATCATATCCTTTTATTACTTGTTCCATTTTTAAACTCCCTTTTGTTTAACAAAATTGTTTATGAAAAATAATTTTATAAAAAGTTGATTTGGAAATTCAAACAAATCCGTTGCCGAGAGTGAAGCTCCGACAAGGTGGACTTTTGTTTCGTATTTTCCCTTTCACCATAACATTTTTCAAAATTTTAGTTAGGATACCTAACAAAATTATAAAAAATTTTTCAAATAAAAAAATTTTGAAAAATAAGTAAAAACAACAAAAGTGATACAAAATGGAATTTTTTTAAAAAAAGAAAAAAAATCTTTTTTTGACTAAAAAATAAAATAATTTTTTTATAACTAGTTTTTTTTAAAAAGGGTGTGATTATGAAAAGATTACTCGCGATTGTTCTAATTTTGATTCTTTCTCTTGCAATTTCTTGTAGTAAAAAAGAGGAAGGGGGTGATTATACCGTCGTTAAAGATGTAAAAATTGGACCATTCGACCCCCAGCTCGCTGCGAAAGGTGAACAAATCTTCAAGCTGAAATGTACATCTTGCCATCAGTATGACAAGCGACTTGTTGGACCTCCTTTGCGCGATGTTGTAAAAAGAAGAAGTGCGGATTATATTATCAGTATGATAGTCCATCCTGAAGAGATGCAAGAAAAAAACGATACCGTGAAAGCATTAGTCAAGCAATATTTAACGAAAATGACAAATCAAAATGTTTCGCTTGAAGATGCCAAAGCAATTTACGAACATTTAAGAGATATATCTGGGCAAAGATAGCCCAATTTTATGTTTAACAATTTGGAGGTATTATGAAAAGCAAAGCTTTATTAATTTTCTCTGCACTATCTGTTGTTACGATTGTTCTTCTTTTCTTCGGTTGTCCATCTGGAAAGAAGAGCGTTGTCGAAGGCGATGCTGCACAAAAGGTTTACGTCGCACCAGGACAATATGATGAATTCTATGCATTTATGTCCGGGGGATTCAGTGGCCAAGTTAGTGTCTATGGGATCCCCAGTGGACGTTGTCTTCGCATAATTCCAGTTTTTGCACAGTATCCAGAGAATGGCTACGGTTACTCCGAGGAAACAAAGGCATTGTTGAATACTTCCTATGGCTTCATACCATGGGATGACTCGCACCACCCAGAATTATCGCAGACAAACGGAGAAATAGATGGCCGCTGGTTGTTTATCAATGCTAATAACGTTCCTCGAATTGCAAGGATTGACCTCAAAACTTTCCGAACAGTAGAAATCATTGAGATTCCCAATAGTGCAGGGAACCACCCATCTTCTTTTGTCACCGAAAACACAGAATATGTCGTTGCTGGAACGAGATTCAGTGTACCAATCCCACAGGAGGATATTACTATTGCGGAATTCAAAAACAAAATGAAGGGTACATTGTCCTTTATCAAAGTCGACCCACAAACTGGGCGTATGGAGATTGCTTTCCAGATTTTGATGCCGGGTTTCAATTACGACTTAAGCCATCCTGGCCGAGGCAAATCCCACGGCTGGTACTTCTTCTCTTGTTATAATTCAGAACAAGCAACTTCTTTGTTAGAAGTTAATGCAAGTCAAAACGATAAAGATTTCATTGCTGCAATAAACTGGAAAAAAGCAGAAGAGTATGTAGCTCAAGGAAAATTTAAAGAAATGCCAGCAACATATTATCACAATGTTTTCGACGAGAAAACTCAAACAGCAAGTTCCAATGTGCTAAACAAGGTCAAAGTTCTTATTCCGCAAGAGTGTCCTGGCTTGGTTTACTATATTCCGACACCGAAATCACCACACGGCTGTGACGTTGACCCAACTGGAGAGTATATTGTCGGCGGTGGAAAACTTGCAACCGTAATTCCTGTGTTTTCGTTCACCAAAATGATTAAAGCAATCGAAGAGAAAAAATTCGACAAGGAGATCGATGGTATCCCAGTGTTGAATTACGAAGCAGTTCTTCACGGCGAAGTTCAAAATCCGGGGCTCGGTCCTCTCCACACTGAGTTTGACGGAAAAGGATATGCATACACTTCTTGCTTTGTGTCGTCTGAAGTAACCAAATGGCGCCTTGAAGATACCAAGGTTGTTGATAGAATACCTGTTTATTATTCTATTGGTCACCTTTGCATTCCCGGTGGCGATAGTAAAAAACCTATTGGCAAATACCTACTTGCCTTAAACAAAATCACAAAAGATAGGTATTTACCGACTGGTCCCGAGCTTGCTCAATCTTGTCAACTGATTGACATCAGCGGCGAAAAGATGAAATTATTATACGACTTCCCGACTCTTGGCGAGCCACACTACGCACAAATGGCACCTGCTAATATTATTATGGATAAACAAGCAAAGATTTATAAACTTGAAGAAAACCAACATCCTTATAGAACACTAAGCCCCGACCAAGCTAAAGTTGTGCGCGAAGGGAATAAAGTCCATATTTATTTAACTGCAATTCGTTCCCATTTCAATCCTGACAATATCGAAGGAATTAGAGTTGGCGACGAAGTCTATTTCCACGTAACCAACCTTGAGCAGGATTGGGATATTCCACATGGATTTGCCGTTATGGGAAGCGACAACGCTGAGATTCTCGTTATGCCGGGTGAAACGCTTACCTTAAAATGGAAACCAACGAAGTCTGGAATTTATCCTTTCTATTGTACCGATTTCTGTTCGGCTCTCCACCAGGAAATGCAAGGGTATATTCGTGTATCTCCGGCTAATGCAAATGTACAATTATCTTGGAATAAATAAGTTTCAAAAAATTTTCTTTTGTCAAGGCAAGGGAACTTTTCAGTTCCCTTGCTTTTGTATTTTGTTTTAATTTTTTTAAATTTATTTTTGGGGGGAACTAAAAATGAAAACAAAAATTTTGATGGTTATAGCAAGTTTAATTTTAATCGTGGTATATTTTATCCCAATTTGGGTAATTTCCATTGAAGCACCTCAGTTCCCAGAAGGATTAGGATTATGGATTAAAATAAACACAATCGAAGGTTTCACCGAGACCGACCTAAAAAGCTTAAATACGCTAAATCATTATATTGGAATGAAGGAAATCAACCCGGAACTGATCCCAGAATTCAAAGTAATGCCATTCATTTTGGGTGCTTTTATTGTGCTTGGGTTTATCGTATCTTTTGTTGATAAACCGATTTACAAATATCTCTGGATTTTGCTTTTAATTATTGCTATTGGAATAGGTATTTACGATTATTATCTCTGGGGTTACGACTATGGACACAATCTCAATCCTAAAGCAATCATTAAAGTTGAAGGTATGAGTTACCAGCCGCCATTGATAGGGAAAAAACAACTTTTGAACATCACTGCATATTCTTTTCCTTACATTGGGGCTGGTTTTGTTGCGCTTTCTATTGTATTAGCATTTATATCGGCAAGATTAGGAACAAAAAAAGCAAAAAAAGATGAAACCAATTAAATTCCTTCTGATTTTTGCTTTAATTCTGCTTATTTCCTGTGGGGGAGGGGATAAACCCGAGGAAATAAAATACGGAATCGACGTTTGCGAATTCTGTAAGATGACGATTGTCGATCCAAAGTGGGGGGCTGAGATTATGACATCGAAAGGGAAAATATATAAATTTGATGTTGTAGAATGTATGGTTGCATATTCTTTATCTAAACTTAAGCCCAATGAAATCAAACATTATTGGACAATCAATTTTACAAAACCGAAGTCTTTTATCGATGCGACAACGGCGATTTATATCCGAACATTGCAATACCCCTCCCCTATGGGATTGAATTCCCTTGCTATAGAAAATATTGCAGATACAACAAAACTAAACCTTGTAAAAGGATTTGAAATACTTTCCTGGAAAGATGTTGTTGAGAAAGCAAAAGAAGAATATCTTCGTTAATCTGATTGCCTTTGTTCTGGTTGTAACCTCGCTTTATACAAGTTACTCCAAAATTTTTGAGGTCGACAAGAAAGGCAAAATCAAATCCATTGCCGAAGCTGTAAGAATTGCGGGTTTGTCGGACACGATAATTATCAAATCTGGCACATATAATGAAAAAGATATTTACATCAACAAACCCCTAACAATAATCGGCGAAGGAGAAGCAGTCGTCGATTGTCGGTGGCAGGATGGATTTGCATTTCTTGTCAAAACCAAAAATTTTACAATTAAAAACTTAACAATCAAAAACATTGCTATAAGCTATACCAAAGACTATGCAGCCATAAAATTCGATAGTTCCGAAAACGTTCTTGTCGAAAATGTTATTATTGAAAATGGCTTCTTTGCAATTTATTTTTCTCGCTCAAAAAATTTTACAATCAGAAATTGCAAAATTACTGGGCAGAAAAATAGGACAGAATCCAACTCCGGGAACGGAATCCATCTGTGGTATTGCTCAAATGCGCGGATTGAGAACAATGTAATACGACTTCAAAGGGACGGAATTTATTTTGAATTTGTAACAAACTCTTCAATTGCTAATAATATTAGCGAAAATAATTTGCGATATGGCTTACACTTTATGTTTTCCGATAGTTGCACATACCGAAACAACACATTCCGACGAAATGGTGCTGGAGTTGCTGTAATGTATACAAATCGAGTTTATATGGTTGAAAACACTTTTGAAAACAATTGGGGACCAAGTTCTTATGGTCTTCTGCTGAAAGATATCAAAAGAAGTTACGTCACAAGGAATGAGTTCCTTCGAAACACTGTTGGCATTTATATGGAAGGCACCGACCAAACACTTTTTGAAAAAAACAATTTCTACAGAAATGGTTGGGCATTGAGAATTACTGGAAATTGCGAGGGGAACACCTTCCGCTACAATAACTTCGAGGCAAATACTTTTGAAGTTGCCACCAATAGTTCTCAAAATCAGAATTCTTTCGATAGAAACTACTGGAGCGGTTATTCTGGTTACGATTTAAACAAAGATGGAATCGGCGATGTTCCTTATATTCCAGTAAGCCTATTTACTGTTATTTTACAATCGAACAATAATGCAATACTTTTATTCAAAAGTTTTTTTGTCGATGTATTAGAAATTGCGGAGAAGATTTTTCCTTCGATTGTTCCTAAGTATCTTATCGACAGAAAGCCAGCAATAAGGAAATTTAAATGGTAGATATACAAAACTTACATAAAAGTTATGGCAAGCTACAGGTTTTGAAAGGGATCGACCTTAAAATCGAAACCGGGAAAATTACAGCTATCGTTGGACCCAATGGCTCTGGCAAAACTACTTTGATTAAATGTATGCTTGGGCTTGTCCATTTCGACGAAGGCAAAATTCAAATCGATTCGATCGACATTTCCAATAGTATCCTTTATAGGGAACTTATTGGATATATGCCACAAATTGGCAGATACCCCGAGAACTTGAAAGCAAAGGAAATAATTGATTTAATTTTATCTTTAGCTGGAAAGCGTAAATCGTCAAACTTGGACTATCTTGTGAATTTGTTTAAATTCGAGCCCCATTTAAATAAATATGTTAAAAACCTTTCGGGTGGTACTATCCAAAAACTAAGTGTAATACTTGCTTTTTTATTCAACTCTAAATTGTTTATACTCGACGAGCCAACCGCAGGGTTAGACCCAATTGCCACAGCCGACCTGAAAAATTTGATTTTACAGAAGCGAAATGAAGGTGCCACTTTTGCAGTGGTTTCGCACCAACTTACCGAAGTTGAAAGTTATGCAGATAACCTCGTTTTTATTCTTGAAGGTAGAATTGTTATCAATAGTCCCGTAAAAGTTTTTATTCAACAAATGCAAAAGCAGAGTCTCGAAGAGGCTGTAATCGACTATCTTAAAGGTGTAGGTTAATTTATGGAAACTTTATATAAAATTACAATTTTCCAACTACAAAATGTCATTCGCTCGACTTGGATTTCGATTTACACATTAGGGCTAATTCTTTTAACTACGCTAATAATCTATTTTACAAATGATAGTTCAAAGATCATTGTAAGTCTGATGACAATAATGTTTATTCTAAATCCTTTGATGGGTGTTCTTTTCGGCAGTATCTATCTTTATAATTCAAGGGAGTTCATCGAATTGGTCCTAACGCAACCAATCACCCGCGGTACCCTTTATTTTGGATTGTTCCTTGGGCTTTCTATTCCAATCGTATTCGTAACACTTGTAGGCGTTGGGTTTCCTTTAGCGCTAAGTCGAATTATCGAACCAGAATTAATTGGCAACCTCGTTGCAACCTCGATTTTTGTTATCTGCATTTTTGTTTCGATTGCTTTTTTAATCACAACATTTATCGACGAGCGGTCGACCGGATTGGGGATAGCATTTATTGTCTGGTTAGTCCTCTGTTGGGTTTACGATGGATTTGTACTTTTCTTCTCCTATGCTTTCCAAGATTATCCAATAGAAAAAATATTGCTTGGGTTAACAATTGTCAATCCTATTGACCTTGCGCGAATCAATATTCTAATTAAATTCGATGCTGCCGCTATGTTGGGAATTACTGGTGCTGTATTCCAGGAATTTATCTCTGCTACTTGGGGGAAAATCCTGACTTTTTTTGCCCATATAGTTTGGATTGTATTGCCACTTGCTTTTGGCTACAAAAAGTTTAAAAAGAAAGATTTTTGATTTTCTTTTTACTCATAAATTAATTTTCAAATGGTCGTTTTATCTTCAATTCTTTTGATTCTCAAAGCAAGAAGAATAAAAACTGAAAAGAAAAATATAATTGCAAAAAAATTCAGATACAATGTGTGTGGTTTTAAGGTAGGAAGAAAATAGGAAGAAACTCGTAAAATAACGGATAAGTGAAGTATTATTAAGGGAATATATAACCATTTTGAAAAGAAAAATTTAAACCTACCGACATTTGGAAAAATAATTGGTGCATGGGCAAAAACCATAGAAAAAACAAAGCCAAGCGTTATCGAGTGGACTGCCTCGCTCCAAAATGTCGAAGGCGAGATTATAAAAAGTAAATTGCCGATGGCTAACCAAAGGTAGCCCGAAAGCATTGCAATTGCGGAATACTTTGCAGGTTCCCGCGACTTTACTGTTTTTCTCGCAAGGTCATTTTGTACGAACCATAAAGTTAGGAGAAATGTGACAAATCCGGCAAACCTTAATGCAAGTGTTGTGTCAAACAATGAAAACACCACCAAAATCACGACAATTATTTCATTTGCGAGGAAATGACGAAACGATTTCTTGCTGGCTCCGACGATTTTTGCAAGCTCGAATCTTTCAGATAAAATGTAAAATATTAAAAAATATAAGTATGCAATCGCAGAGGGATAGTATTTATCATAAATATAAAAAAGTGTGCCAAGAGCAAACAATAAACAAGATAGAACAAAGGTTATATATTCTTTTCGCTTGATAAAGACGATAAAAGAAGGAACAGAAAAAGCCAAACTACCTATTATCAAAAGAAAGCTCAATCCAGAGAGAATGTAGAGCAGAAGCCCGGCAATAAGAGTTGCTGGAATAAGAAACAAAATCTTTTCCCCTTGTCCAACTGCACTTTCAACAGAAAGCAAAGTGCCAAAAAAACCAGCAAAAAATATCAAGTAATGCAAATTGCCAAGATTGGTGTAAAGTTTTAAATTCAAATACAACACTCCGCCCCGTTCAAGTCCAGCAATAATGCCAAAAATCAAAAGAATAATAGCAGCAGGCAAAAACAATCGACCAAATTTATGCAAAATAATTAAAAAAGATTTAAAAAAAAGTTAGACGAATCTAAAACCTAATTTGTTTTATTAGATTTAATTAATTCACTAACAAGGAACAAAAAGAAAATTGGATAATTATCGTCAGTAAAATTTGTCAAATGCGAAAAATAAAATATGCTCGAGATACAAGATTGGGGATTAATAGATTACAACGAAGCCTGGGCAAGACAAAAGAAAATCGCAGAGGAAATCGCCGAAAAGCGGAACAGAAATGTTTTTATTGTTTGTCAACATCCATCGGTTATAACTGTTGGGCGTGCTGGGAAAGCAGAAAATATATTGCTACCAACGAAATTACTCGAAGCTAAAGGTATCCAAGTCATTTACAATGACCGAGGCGGGGATGTTACTTTGCACAATCCAGGCCAACTTGTAGGATATCCAATATTCAATTTATATGATTACAAAACCGATTTGCATTGGTTTTTGCGCGAGATTGAAGAAACAATAATCGAATTATTAGCAACATTTAGTATTGCTGGCGAGAGGGTTCCCGGTGCGACAGGTGTTTGGATTGAACGGAAGCGAAAAATTTGTGCAATCGGCTTGCATTGTTCAAGATGGGTCACCTCGCACGGCTTTGCATTGAACGTCTGCAACGATTTGGAGGAATTCAATTATATAGTACCATGCGGTATAAAAGGGAAAGAAGTAACCTCAATTTCGCAAGAACTTGGCACAGAAATTGAATTCAATTTAGTGAAGGAACGATGTATTGAGTTCTTTGAAAAGAGATTTTAAAAAAATAAAAAAATTTGGATAATTCAAAAAAAGTTGTTAATTTTGTAACCCCAAGAGTAACGTTTTTTGACAAGCGGGAATAGCTCAGTTGGTAGAGCACAACCTTGCCAAGGTTGGGGTCGCGGGT
>JBAMMD010000009.1:0-1448 GCA_039793965.1 Kapaibacterium sp. (SeqCode)
TTTGCGATTCCTGTTTTCTTCACACTGGGCATATCTTTGAATCTTCTGTTGGGTACTTTCCAAGTTGATGCTGTTGCATTTATTTTTGCTGTTAACCTATCCCTCAAGATAGATTTCCAATCTAGCTGAGGAAAATATAATTTCTCAATTATTCTCTTAAGTGAACCCTGTTCACTAGAGAATTGAGAAATTATTTTTTTGATAACTTCTCTTCTTTCTTCATCAGTGGCCGCTTTCGTAAATTCCGGATCCCCTTCTCTTATTATTTCTCCCTCAGTTTGGGCGTCATCTGGATGAATGTCTGAATGATTATCTGAACAGCCCGATTGCATTTCTAAACATTCAGGCTGTTTCAATAGCTTGTAATATATATTCTCTACAGATGACGATTTCCATTCATCATCATCGATGCCATATTCTTTCAAAGAAAAAATCGGATCAATTGATCTTATTTCGAATTTGTTCATAGTCAACAACATATTGTTGACTATGTAATCTGCGGCTATATTGAATATCTTTGCGTTCTTATTTATCGATCGAGGCACATGGTCCAGTAAGATATGCAACAATTCGTGGAGTAGCACAAAGCACCTTTCAGAAGTGTTCATGGAGAAGAATCTTTCTCCAAGAACAATGCCCTTTAATGTTGCATATGCAATTTCTTCTGTTTTTACATTTCTCGTAATTTTCACACTCTGAAATAAGTAAAATAGAGCTGGATCTATTTTACTTATCGTAATGCCTTCTATATCTAAATTAGTCATTTGTCCCCCTTCAGTATAGATTTTACTTCATTTATATTTGTTACCATCTCCGTAAACATATCAGGATCTTCTAACGAAGATTTCTCTGCAATAAACTGTTTCACATTCTTGTCTAGAATGGTCAACAAAGAAAACGCGAATTCCTTGTCTATTCTAAACATTTCTTTGAAGATCCTCCATACTCGTTCCGGTTTTTCTGATACAAGAGATGAGTTGACAAGGTGTTTTTGTGATACGGATAAACTTTTCCAGATGTTAGTCATATCCTTTTCCAGTTCTTCTATTGTTGGAATCTTAGTTGATAGGTATGCTTTCAGTCTGTTGCCTGTTTTATTTCCAACAATGTTGGGAGCGAGTTCTGTAACTAAATTTTTGTCTAAAACGGCAAGATTTGTCCATGATCGAGGTGTTGGATAAGTTTCTGAGCATGTATTCAAAATCTCCCCGTCTTCTGAAGTAGGAAGTTTCATGAACTCCTCTGGATATTTCTTCAAGAATGCTAATATTCTTCTATCCCAAGAAGGATATTTTTTATTCATGTAGTCCACCCACTCATCAACTGTTGCTGGTTCTACTTGTAAATGGATTATTCTGTTCATGAATGGGGATGGTAATTCATTTGAGATAGATGATTCTTTCGGAGTATTGCCAGCTACTATAATTAAACAATCTTTGTGAAGTTTT
>JBAMMD010000010.1:0-1375 GCA_039793965.1 Kapaibacterium sp. (SeqCode)
AATTAGCCAACATGCTCATTTGTCTTCTTTTTGCTTTTATATTATGACAATTTTTCATGATTTGTTGACATTCAAGAGCCATTTCCATATAGGCACAAAGACTAGATTTTTTCTTTTATACTTTTTATGCGCCTCGTAACCCCAAGTTATAACCACTAGGTCGCTGCATCTGAGCGCCTTCGCTGCATTGACAAGATTGTCTGTCTCTCTCTTTTTTACTTCGTTGTATGATGACGCATAGGTTACTTGAATAAGCTGCTTTACCGATTTGCCTTCCTTTACAACAAAGTCTATTTCGTGGTTTTGGTAATCTTGCCAATAAAATATGTTTTCTGTGCCATACCTTCTTGCCAATTCCACTGCAACGGCGTTCTCCATAAGCTTGTCTTTCTGCTCCATCGACTTGAATCCCAGTGCTGAATAAAAGCCGTTGTCAATTGCATAGGACTTAACTAGGCTGCGTTCCTGTTTCCGCTTTGAAAAGCTAAATTTCTTGATAAAAAAGAAGAGATACGCGTTCGCAAAAAAGCCAAAAAACCTTTCTACAGTGTGCAAGCTAATGCTATATGAATTCGCAATCCTGCGCATAGAAGCAATGCTGGCTATGTTTGCAAGGCAGTCCTTCGCCACCGACTCTATTTGCGGCACAAGCTTGACTTTGTATCTTTTGACTATGTCCTTGATTAAAATATCCTCAAAATAGTTTGTTAGAATGCTCTTTTTGGTTTCTTTGCTTGCTGCCAAGACCACTTCGGGGAAGCCGCCAAATTCTATGTATTCATTGAACAGGCGCTGTATCGCAAGCCTATTTTTTTCAACTTCAAGTTTTGTCGATGCTTGCACCCCTTTAAATTTCAAAAATTCAGAAAAGGAAAGAGGAAAGACCACAAGGTCGATATGCCTGCCAGTAAGGGAGGTGGCATACTCTTCGCTCAGAAGCTGCGAGGAGGAGCCTGTTACAATACACTTAATCTTTTTCGTTTCAACAACATATCTTGCGAAACGTTCCCAGCCGTATGCATGCTGTGCCTCATCAATCACGACAAGCTTTGGGCCTTCGGGGTCAACATAGACAGAATATGCTTCAAGTGCCTCCATGAGAAAGGTAGCATCTACATTGAAAGGCAATCTTGGATCCTCTAAATTTATTATAAGCGTGCTTTTTTCCAAGCCAAGCTCTTGTACGAGCTTCAATACCATGCTGGACTTGCCCGATCTCCTTACTCCTTTTACAACATTAACAACAGGCACCTCAAGATTGCTTTTGAGCATTCCTATTGCTTCTCTTTCGTTTAGCTTCGCGTTGAAGTTGCCCCAGTAGTTGTAATCACTTAAGATTTCAATAATCTTGCCTGCTTCCATTATACTCAATATA
>JBAMMD010000011.1:0-1341 GCA_039793965.1 Kapaibacterium sp. (SeqCode)
ATTCGTGGGGTTCCTCACGGTTTCAAGGTTCGTTTCAATCATTGGCATCATTGCACCATCTATGCTCATTCCAATGATATACCGCAGGGTGTGCCAGGACACCCACTACTCCTATCCCACTGCCTTGCTGCAATGGGATTTGGAGATACCTTTTCATTATGTTCAACGCACCGTTTGCATCGGCATTGAACTCCTTGTTGTATAGTTTACATCTATACAAACCCCTATGCACCCTCCCGCTTGTCTCTTGGCCGCATAGCGCACACGTCTTTGATGTATCTTTTTCTGATACTTTTGTTATCTTTACCCCAAGCATCTTCGCCTTGTAGAAGAGCTGTTTTGTTATCTCTGCAAACTGCCATCTGTGTATCTTTTGATTAGCATTATCATTATAGTTAGCATTGTCCCTTATATGCGACAAATCGCCTATTACTATGCCTTTGTTCTCAGCCTTTGCCCTCTGCACAATTGCCTTTGTCATCGCATGCAGCTGCTGTTTCAGCTGCTGCAACGTCTTTTTCGCAATGCGCCTCTTCTCCTTGCTTGTCTTTTTGCCTATCGTTGAAAGAATAGCTTGCTTCTCTGCACTCTTTTTGTTTCTGTACCTGTTTATAGCATTGACTTTTCCACCAGAATAGATTACAACCTTTTTGCCATCGAAAACAGTTGCGAGATTTTTAACTCCAAGGTCTATATATAGATTGCCATTTGGTACTGATTCCTGCTGTTCTTTTACATCAATCACTATCGATGCATACCATTTGTCCGTTTTGTACAATTCTATGTATTTTACAATCCCATTGTATCGCAGATTTGGAATTTTAAGTTCAAGGTATGACAAACCTTTTTCTTCCCTATATTTCATCGACATCGGAACAATCAAGATATTCCCATCAATTTTTATCTGCTGGGATTTGAATGGTATCACCCATGCTGTATTCTTCTTGTGGTATCTTGGATATGTTGCATTTGGATTGTTTCTGCGAAGTTTAATGAATGATTTTATTGCACCTTCAACTTTCTGCAATACTGCCTGTGCCGTCTGGGAAGGCAGCAATGCATATAGCATGTTGTCCTTTAGGATATTGCAAAGGTCATAGTAGAAGTAGAATTTTTTCTCTTTCTTGTATCTTTGTGTGCTTTCATATAGCGCAGAATTATACAGTCCATTAGTTATTTTGGCAAGATTGTCCAATATTTTATAATCGCCCTCCACCTTTACAACTTGAGTTAATTTCATTTACTTCACTACCATATTATATATTTAGATACAATTAATAAATTTATGCATTTCGCATTCATCCCACGATTGAAATCGTGGGCTTTCTGCTAAGCATTCTG
>JBAMMD010000012.1:0-1336 GCA_039793965.1 Kapaibacterium sp. (SeqCode)
CGCACCTAAAGGATACCCCGAATGCTGGCTTGTGGCAACTTTTCAGACAAGCTCTAAGTATCAACTTCTATGGTGGACACTGCGATTACTTATAGAAAAAATTTCAATATAGGCAAGAATTTAAAAACAAAGAAAATCTTTATTTATTAGTGCGCGCAGCATTGATTAGAGCTGCAAGTAAGGCATAATATGCCGGTTTTGGATTTAGATTACTATCAAAAGCCGTAGCTTCAGCAGCGGCTCCAAGCCATGAATCACTATCACCTGGGGTAAATTGCGTAAAACTTACACAGACTCCAGACTCAAGACAGGCCTCAATCATCTCTTGAAAAATCCTTGCCTGTTTAGCGGCTTTTTGTTGTTTGTTACCCCCCACATTAGTCATATCTACATCAAACTCTGTTACATAAATTGGGAGTCCATAACTTCGCATTGCTTTTATTACTTCTTGCTTAGTTGGGGGGTTGTTACCGTCGAGGTGCATTTGTAGACCAACACCGTCAATTAAGCCTTTTTGTTTAAGATGGTTTACGATACGCATCGTATTTGCAGTTACAGAACCATTTTCACTATTCGGATTTAAGCTATGATTTCTTGTATCGTTATAGATTAATATTGCTGAAGGATCAGCATCTCTTGCTGTTTGGAAAGCTATATCAATAAGTTCATCACCAAGTTGATCACGTAATGGATCATGTATTCCACCCCAACGTGCAGGATGGAAGGAATTTAAAACAATCCAAACAGACACTTTTCCCTGAAGGTAAGATATTATTGTTATAATACGATTTTTTACAATTTCCCTTAATTCTTCGTCTGAGAACTTGCCGTTTTTTAGCCAATCTGGATATCCTCCCCAAAAAATAAGATTCGAACCGATTGTTGTGTTTCCCATTTGGGAAGCGATTTCTATAGCCCTATCGATTTTATTTCTTCGGGCTTGCGGAATCGGTTGTCCTCTGGTGGGTTCAGTATTAAACCATTCAAGGTCGGCATAAAGAAGTGCTTGATTGAATTCTTGTATGTAGAATGAAGCCTTACCTGTTACGGAGGAATATCCTTCAATGGATGAACCTATATTAAAATTTATTCGATTCGCCGTGTTCTTTAGATTTATAATTTTCCAACCACTTGCTTCTTCATAAGTAATACCCATCGAATATCTAACACCATCCTGAGTTATCATATAGACGGAGTCAACATATTTTTTTCCATTATTGTCTATTTTTAATTGAAAGTTTTCGGGATCTTTAAGAACTTCTAAAACTTGTTCTCCTGTTACCTCAATCCCCGCCATCTCCATTGCATTCACAAACTGAGGTATTGGCGCATCGGG
>JBAMMD010000013.1:0-1295 GCA_039793965.1 Kapaibacterium sp. (SeqCode)
GGTACATTTATACCTGCCTGGGCTGCATTTTGAGCCCAACTTGAGGGTGTTACTGCCATATTTTACCTCCTATATAGCTCTCTTTTTTTCAAAGTTTTTTACCCGTTCCTGATAAATTTCATATACTGCCTTTTCATGTTCGGGTTCTTTAGTTGCTGTAGTTTCTTTTGTGTTATTACCTGGCGGCATTGTTACGGGCATATTTACTTTGCTTTTCTTTATTTCTGCAATTCTCTGTCTTGCTCGTTTTGCAATTTCTTCGTATGCTTGTTTTGTTTCACCCCTCTGCAACTCTCTTATATACTTCTCGTCGCTATATACCTGCTCTGTCATAATTTTTACTATATCCTCAAACCCTTCCAGATCCTTATATGTGTTCCAGAATCTGTCGTATAGCTCTTTTTGTTTCTTAAACACCTGTTGTTTTAATTGTTCTTGTTGTTCTAAAAGAGCCAAAAACTCTTTTCTTGTTAAGGGTTTATCCAATTCAAGTTCCTGCGAATCTGATTTTGGCTGTCCCATATTTTGGAGTGGAGGGTTTAAGTTCTGGTCGTTTTCTGGAGGTTTTGCGATCTGTTCCATTTCTAACTGAATTGCAGATAGAGATGCACTTAACGAGTCGTTTATTTCTTTTAACTTGTTTGCATACTCTATGCTTTCCTGATAAGCTTTTTCAAGCTCCTCAGGTGTTTTGTACTTGCCCGCTAACAATTTTTCTGCCATATTTACTCCTTTTCAAGGGTTCCTTGTTGGGCCTTGTTTTGTATTTTATATGCCTTTTGTCCTTCCATTAACACAATTTGAATTGTTTTGTCAAGTTTTTCAATTACTTGGAAGGTCGCTTTAGCTAACAATAGGTCTTCTAATTGTGAAGAAGTATACAATATTTTTTTTGCATTTTGTTCCAGCTCAATCTTCAACTCGTCCCAGACATCTTTAAAAATGTTGAGCCTATTAGCGTTTATTAGTTTTTGCTGGATTTTTTCTTTTTGGTTTTGATCCATTGGTATGCCTCATACATTCTTATTTTAGGCTCACCTATTCTACTCTTTAGCAATGGTTTTTCACCATCCTGAAGAGTATCTATTTTATTGGATTTGTCTGTTTGTTTCATTTTTCCCCCCTTGTATAGATTGTTGCATAAGCAACTTGAAACCATTTATAACCTGACCAATTTCCTCAACTGTCATATCTAACAAAACGCCAATTTTCTCAAGCAATTTATCTGATGTCGCAAGTACTGGTATTGGTATACCTCCAACGATTTTAAGAAAAGTCATTGTTTTTTCTAATTT
>JBAMMD010000014.1:0-1292 GCA_039793965.1 Kapaibacterium sp. (SeqCode)
TTTAAAAACCAGATTATAGCAGTTATTTTAAAATATTTATACTTTTCGTCTCCCTGAGGTTGTCCAATAATTAATGCAGTTCCACTATTTCGGAAGTTATAAAAGCCCCGGGGTGCATACTGGTTTTTGGCGACCAGCATGCATGTAAATAAAAGAAATTGGAATTTATATAACTTACAGTTGGTCAACAGAGGAAGGCCTTCCACATACATAGAGTCAGCGTTTGCAGATAATGGTGCAGAAGTGTCGAGACTCAACAAAGACAAGGTAGGACACCCATATGTATATTCGAATATTCTCATACTTTCTGTATTTGCATTAAAATGCGTATTCAAAATTCCTTATAGGGCAGCAGAAGGGATTATTAAGGATTATACAGAGAGAAATAATATTTTCGAATACCCCAATTTTAGGACGATACAGTGGAGAGTATCTCAAATGAAGAAAGATGGCATAAAATTCATGATATATGACAAAGGCAAAGATGTCGATGTGCTTATTGATTCGACAGGCATAAAATCTTCAAACGATGGAGAATATAGGAGTACAAGGTATGGGAAAAGAAAGGTCTGGACAAAAATACATGTCGCAGTAGACAGAAAGACTCACAGGATACTCAATATTATAGTGACAGATGATCACATAGGTGATGTAAGAGAATTTGAACCTTTAATCGAACCCATAAAAGAAGCAAACACAATTGGCAATGCAGCTGCAGATGGTGCCTATGACTCAGAAGAGAACTTTAAGTATTGTGACGATAACAACATAAATGCATTTATACCGGTGAGAATCAATTCCATAGGAAAACGTGGCAAACATAGGCGCAAACATGTTGTAGAACAGTTAGGCATAATCCGTAAAAGGGGTCGTAATCGCAATATTATGCCACCAAAGGAAATACGAAGAGCGAACCAAATAAATTGGAAAAACAGCTCGGATACCATATGCGATCATTGGTTGAATCTACTTTTTCTGTATTCAAAAATGTATTTGGAGAGTACACTTTTTCTAAAAATAAAGACATGAAAGAGAAGGAATTACTTTTAAAAGTAGTTGCCTATAACAGATTTTTAATCTGAGGTTAAAATTATTGCAAAAGTAGTGCAAAATACTATTCATTTACTTGAATTGTTGGACAACGCCGTCTCCCTCACACTCGCAAAAAAGTTTGTGGTTGCTGTTAATTAGCTGTAAAGTGCGGGTTGTGGAACAGATATACAACGCTATGCAAAGCAATACAAAATTCACGGTGGCGTGTAGCCCTGCCACCAGTTGCTCACAAACATGAC
>JBAMMD010000015.1:0-1284 GCA_039793965.1 Kapaibacterium sp. (SeqCode)
ATTATTCTCTCCTGCGGAGTGCATTTCAGGGGAGGGGGGCTTGAGGGGATGCATGATAAAACTTTTATAGATTATGAATCATTTTCAAAGCATGGAAAAACCCAATGGCAAAAAAATTAGCAGAAACCAGCTGGTATCAAATGCGGGCCTTTATTATGTATGCTATCAGCTAAGCAAAAGGGGATGGAACGCAATGCCAACATCCCGCAATGCAAGGGGAATTGACATTGTGATCTATAGTAGAGATGGCACAAAGTTTCACACCATTCAAGTAAAATCGCTTTCTCACAGAAGTCCAGCACCATTTGGGGCAAAACTGGATAACCTGATAGCAGAGTATGTTTTTATTGTGAATAACCTTTCAAAAGAACCAAATACATATATTGTTGATACACCGACTGCAAAAAAACTGATACATGAAAGGGAGAAAGATGGAAGGAAAAGCTATTTTTTTCAGCCAAAGGACTACGAGAGCTTCAAAGATAACTGGGTTATAATAGGTGAGAGTTGAAATTAGTACTCGCTTAAAATATTAATCAAATCTCGACCGGTTCATTTTGAATTCCAATTTTCTCATATTCTCTCCACAACTTTTCCTTACGCCTGCTGCTTAAATATCCTCTTGATTTCTGATATACGAGCATAGAAAGGCGTCATCAGATTTGATTATTTTTCATTTGTTACCGCGACCCACATGTTTTCAGGAATATTGACATTTATAGCATTTTTCGTTTCAGCAAAACGACCTGCGTTGAGCTTGTAATGAACGGAAACGTAGAAATCAACGAGACCGAAACCCTTGTAGAATTTTCCGTCTCCCCACCCTCCCTTTGAAAGTACAATTGCCCCGGCAGAGTTGCCGATTATTATCCCGAGAATTCAAGTAACCTGTTCTGTAAAGCCCTCTGTTTTAACTCGCGATATAGGACCTCAGCGTCTCCACCTGGAAGATAAATGGTGTCTACCTCAGAGAATTTTCGTTGGATTTCATTTTCAGAATCGGTTTGGGCCAGAAACAATACCTTTTCAAAGCCGCAGTGTGAAAAATAGTCACGTAGAATCCCGGAATATTCAGCCTCCTTCTCAAGAGATTCCGAAGTCCATGGTATAACCAGGATTTTACCTGAACTTGATGATTTCCTCACTTCTTTGAAGAGGGTTTCGTTGGTCCTGCGTTTAACGTCCTCGCCTCCCTGCATGATTACGATTTGGTTAATTATATACTTGTTTCATGAGTTTCGTATATAAAAACATTATTTATCGCTATTTTTCAGAATCTTATAA
>JBAMMD010000016.1:0-1281 GCA_039793965.1 Kapaibacterium sp. (SeqCode)
AAGATTGAGGCATCGGGACTGAAAGGATGCATCAGAGAGGCGCTTGAAAGTTCTGCTAAACAAATTCAGATAAATTCTCAGAATGTCAATGTGAATGATAAAAACTTACTTTCTCTTATTTTTGGTCCAGAAGATACCGAAGAATCTCATTCTGGTGCTCTAACTTTTACTGATGCAAGGATTTTACTGTTTCCGGTGAAATCATTAAAAGGTGTCTTTGCCTGGATAACCTGCCCGATGGTTCTGGAGAGGTTTAAGGAGGATTTAAGCCTGACCGGCACCACCCAGCAAGAGCTCAGCGTTGATTTTTCTACTCTGAGTAATACCGTTCCCCGGCAGACAAATGTCTGTATTGACTCCAAAGTTGTCCTGGAAGAGTATACTTTTGTCGTAAGTAATAATGACCAGACCGCACAGATAGCAAGTTATCTCGCTGAGAAAATCTTCCCAGGTGACCCAGGTGACCCAGGTGACCCCTACAAATTCTGGCGGGAAAAGCTTAAAAAAGACCTTGTTATCCTTGCTGAAGATGATTTTAATCAATTTGTTAAAACCTCAACTGAAATTATAACAAGAACAAAGATAGACAACAAAACTGGAACTGTTGCATCAGGTGCTCTCTGGACAGAGGAATATTTACCTCAGGATACTGTTCTTTATTCATTGGCAATGGCTTCACCGATAAGGGTTGAAAAAGATGAGGCAAAGGGTGTTTTAAAGGGAAATGATCCATTAGAGGAAGCACAAAAAGTCTTGGAATTTTTTAAATCGGGATGTCCCGAGGTCCTTCAAATTGGTGGAAATCAGACAATAGGAAAAGGTTTGGTAAGAATTCAAATTTTACAATAGGAGGGCAAAATGGTGCAACAAAATAACGAATCATCCATCACCAAACTTGAAAATGGAAGGGCAGAGTTTGCGTATGGGTGTGTAGAAAATGCTATAGAAACTTTTCAAAGTGAACGTAAAAAACAAAAGGAATATAAATCTTATGTAAGAAAAATTCCTTCAATGATTCTTTCAAATGGGCTTGGGCAAACACTGGCTTTTGTCCAGGCAAAGAGTAAAAAAGAAAATGCCTATGATTCAATTTACAAACAATTAACAGAATATATGAAGAGCGAGCATACCACAAGAATTTCTATGCCACAGGATAAAAACGACTTTGTTGAATGGGTTATCTCCTGCAATTCTGAAAAATACCGCTATATCACCCAGGAAATCCTTGCCTTCTTACAATGGCTTAAAAGATTTGCAGAAGGACTAATTGAGGAGGAAGAA
>JBAMMD010000017.1:0-1254 GCA_039793965.1 Kapaibacterium sp. (SeqCode)
TATCACCACAGACAGCCAAGGAATATGTTTTTGACCACCATCTTAAAGGCTACACTGCAGCAGGAGACAAAGAAAAGGAAAAAGAGACAGTGATAAAGATACTCAAAAAAGGAAGTATTCTCGGACTGGGATACCTTGGGGCAGTTGCAAGCCTTCTAATCAAGCCGTTAGAAAATGTAGGGGCAAGAAATTTTATAGTATTTCTTGAGGGAACCGCAGGGAAAGGAAAGACAACAACGGCGAAATTTGGATTATCATTCTTTGGAAATCCAAACAAATTAGCAACGAATATGAACACAACCAGCACAGGTGCGGAAATCCTTTTCTCCACGCGGAAAGATTCACTGGTGATAATGGACGAACTGAATACAGCGGGATACCACCACATCTCAGAACACTTGGTCAAATTGATATACGACTTTGAAAATGGAATAGGCCGAACAAGAGGAACGAAACAAATCAATCTTAGAGAACACCTGACATATAAAGGAGTGCTTTTCTTTACATCAGAAACAAGCTTTGCAAGTCTTCTACGAAAAACAGACAAAATAGCAATGGGGTCTTATCGAAGAAGCATTATAGTGAATTATTCAGACCAAAATATAGATAAAAACGATATAGAGACAATTTACAACTCTATATATCAACATCACGGAAATCTTCTACAGGACATTACCACCTATATATCCAATAATATAGACTTTCTCAAAGAGAGATACACTCACCACAGGGAACAGCTTAAACCATACAAATTTGAGGGACAGGAAAACCATTTTGCACTCCTTTACTGCGCCATAGATGTTTTAGAGGCTGTGTTAAATATAGATTTATCAACTCCGAAGAATACTATCACTGACACACTCGGAAAAATTTTGCAGGAAGTTAGAGAAGACTATCAGGAAAAAACGGAGATTACCCGAGAGAAATTACAACAAGCCATACGAAACTTTATCGGAGAGAAAAACTCTTGTTTTCCTTCAGGTATGGAGAATTCTACACCACCAGCCATATATGGAAAGACAGATGGAGAAATTCTTTACCTTACACCACTTGGACTTGAAAAACTTTCCGAACGACTGAAGATTGATGAAAAAAGTTTGAAAAAGCTTTTCATTGACTTCGGTATGGCAGAACAAGGCGGAGACAGAATTCTGAAGTATAGCAGTTGTTCCATTGCAGGAAAAAAATTCCACGCCTTAAAAATCCAACTATCAGATGAAAAAGATGAAAATCAAAATCAAAACAATGAAGAAG
>JBAMMD010000018.1:0-1246 GCA_039793965.1 Kapaibacterium sp. (SeqCode)
AAGTTCTGCCCATACTGTGGGGCAATTCTCACAAACAAGGAGAATAATCCGATAAAGAAGCAACAAAAGCGAAGTAATAGATTTGGATTGGTTTTTTCCATTGTTATTATTTTGATTGTTATTTTTGTTCTCTCTGCCGTTTTTCTCTACAATCATTCAAACAATGCTTCTGCTGTTGTAAACAAATTCGAAAGTGCCTTGAGTGATAGCAATTACAAATTGCTTAGCTCGTTAATCACTGTGAACGGTAGGAAACCAGATATTGTAGAGGTCCAGGCTTTTTGCAAATTAGCGAATGAATCCACTAACATGCAAGACATACAAAGTCAATTGGAAAATTCTTTGCAAAGTTTGAAATCGGGTTTAAACATTCCTTCAGACGGCAACTACATTTCGGTTGTTAAGAATAAATCCTTTCTTATCTTTAATTCGTACTCCATTTCTATCGTTCCCTCTAATATAGTTTTCTCAGGGCCTAATGGTACAGTTGTTACATTGGGCAACATTGGAAATAGAACAATAAATGGTGGGTCAGCTATTTTCCCAACAATGATTCCAGGTGAGTATACCTATAGTATTGAGCTTCCGACGATATTAGGGGCACTTAGTGGCTCAGGAATTGCTACTGTTGAACCTCTTAAGGAATGCGATGTGGACATATCAACGAAGTTCTCAAATTCAGCCTTTTACAAGATTCCTTCTGACATACAGCCAAAGTCTGCGTTGCTTAACAATAATACCGTTGATGTTAAATCTGGTAGCTCCGCTGGTAGCTCTTACCTTTACTTAGGGCCATTTCCAGCTGGTGCATACAATGTCTTGCTTGAAATCCCTGCTCCTTGGGGCTCTGCTGAATATACTGGTATAACAGATAACAGCGCAGGTTGGTCAACTATATACATTACAGGAATTAGTGACTCAACTTACGAAAAGCTAAAGGGCATTGCTAACGTGATTGATACATACAATATGAATGACACTCTTCTTGAAAGAAACGAACTTCCATATCCTTTTTCTGCATTAGACGGATTAGAGGTAGGCTCGCCAATATATATCGATGAAGAAAAAAGAATTTCAAAATTTTCTTACGGAAACAAACTGAGCGACAAATACTTTCAAATGATTCTTTCAAGTAAGTTCTTTTCGTCGAACGGCAGTGAAATAAAGGTTGTATGTGCTGAAAATTATGCGTTGAGTTCACCTGTTTTTGTTTACACAGTTCACTACAAAGATGGCAAATTTTATT
>JBAMMD010000019.1:0-1232 GCA_039793965.1 Kapaibacterium sp. (SeqCode)
GGAGGAGTTTATTATGTGGAATTAGTTGATCTGCCAGAAGGGAAAAAGCAGGCATATTTGAATAATCGAGCAGGAGTGACTTTGCCAAATCAACCAAAAAGGCAAGAAATAGAAATTGGGCTTTCCAATGACGCCTTAACAGAAGTTCTTTCTGGCCTTAAAGAGGGCGATATTGTGGTTAGTTCAAGAATTGCCCCAACAACCAGGACCACTCAAACTCAAAGAACTCAGCAATTCCAGATACCGGGAATGGGTGGTCAAATGAGAATGCGATAATTTATGTTAATTGAAGCGAAAAATATCACTAAAGTTTTTAAATCAGGGGAAATTGAAACTACCGCTTTGAGAGGAGTCTCTTTTTCTATTGAAGAAGGAGAATTTGTGGCAATTATCGGACCGTCTGGTTCTGGCAAATCAACTCTGATGCATATTTTGGGCTGTTTGGATACACCAACCTCCGGTCAATATCTTTTTGAAGGAAGAGATGTTTCTCGCCTTTCCGAGGATGAATTGGCCGAAATACGAAAAAAGAAGATTGGCTTTGTTTTTCAATCTTTTAATCTTTTGCCAAGGACAACTGTTTTGAGAAACGTAATGTTGCCATTAGTTTATAGCGGTACTCCAAAACAAAAAAGAGAAGAGATTGCCAAAACGGTTTTGAAAAATGTGGCTTTTCCCGAAGAATTCTGGCATCACTTGTCAAACCAATTGTCAGGCGGAATGATGCAGAGAGTGGCCATTGCCAGAGCGTTAGTCAACGACCCCCTTTTAATTTTAGCCGATGAGCCAACCGGAAATTTGGATTCAAAAACCGGAGAAGAAGTTTTGAAAACTTTTGAAAATTTAAACGAACAAGGAAGAACAATTATTTTAGTTACTCACGACAAATATATTGCCGAAAGAGCAAAAAGGTTGATTTCTATAAAAGATGGGAAGATTATCGCCGATACCATCAATCATCGTTCAAAAATTACTCAGGAAATTAGAGAATAAAATATTGTTAAATGACTAATGACCAAAAATTTTAGACATTAGACATTGGAAATTAGACATTGATTAGAAATTAGGTCAATTATAAATTAGATATTTTTATTATGAGGATTTCAGATTTAATTCAAGAGGCAATTTCAGCCATTTCTACTAACAAACTAAGGTCGGGTTTGACGATTTTGGGTATTGTTATCGGTATTGGTTCGGTTATTGGAATGGTTTCCATTGGTCAGGGAGCAAAA
>JBAMMD010000020.1:0-1200 GCA_039793965.1 Kapaibacterium sp. (SeqCode)
TGTTATCGGTATTGGTTCGGTTATTGGAATGGTTTCCATTGGTCAGGGAGCAAAAGATTCTATTGAGAGCAATATCCAAGCTATGGGTTCAAATTTGCTTACGGTGATACCAGGAGCAATGAGAAGTTTCTCGCCAATAGCGGCCGGCAGGGGAACAGCCCAAACTTTAACCTTAGAGGACGCCAAAGCCCTTGAAAATATTCCTTTTGTTCAGGCGGTGGCGCCTTCAGTTTCCAAAAGAACTCAAGTTATTGCCAAGGGAGCTAACACTAATACTCAAATTATTGGCACTAATCCTTCCTTTTTGGAGGTTAGAAATTTTGAAATTGATTCAGGTTCTTTTATTACCGAACAACATCTCAATAGTTTGGCAAAAGTAGCAGTTTTGGGACCGGTAACCCGCGATGATTTATTTGGTGAGGGAAAAAATCCGGTAGGCGAAACAATTAGAATTCAGGGAATAAATTTTAAGGTGATTGGCCTGACAAAAACAAAGGGCGGAACCGGTTTTGGAAGCGAAGATGATTTAATTTTTATCCCCATTACTACTGCCCAAAAATTTTTAACCGGTAATAATTATGTCTCAACTATTAGCGTCCAGGCGCAAAATCCTCAAATAATGACCGAAGTCAAAACCGCGATTACTGAGGTCTTATTAAAGCGCCACAAAATCAGCGATCCCCAGCTTGCCGATTTCACTGTTTTGTCACAGCAAGATATTTTAGGAGCGGCCAGTTCAATCACCAATACAATGACCATTTTATTAGCCGCCATTGCCGGAATTTCTTTAATTGTGGGAGGAATTGGCATTATGAATATGATGATGACCACGGTTACCGAAAGAACCCGAGAAATCGGTCTTCGCAAAGCCATTGGTGCAAAAAGTTCAGATATTACTTTACAATTTTTGGCTGAGGCAGTGATGCTCACTTTTTTGGGCGGAGCTTTCGGAATAATTTTAGGATGGATTTTAGCTTTGGTAATTTCCGTTTTTGGCGGGATAGCAACAAAGGTCTCTCTTTTTTCAATCATTTTAGCTTTTGGCGTCTCGGCTCTGATCGGGATTGGCTTTGGCTATTGGCCGGCCCAGAAAGCAGCCAAATTGAATCCCATAGAGGCATTGAAATATGAATAACATTATTGAAGTAAAAAATTTAACAAAAAAATTTGAGGATTTGGTGGCTGTAAATAATATCTCTT
>JBAMMD010000021.1:0-1200 GCA_039793965.1 Kapaibacterium sp. (SeqCode)
AAGAGATATTATTTACAGCCACCAAATCCTCAAATTTTTTTGTTAAATTTTTTACCTCAATAATGTTATTCATATCTTAAGGCCTCTATAGGGTTCAATTTAGCCGCTTTCTGGGCCGGCCAATAGCCAAAGCCAATCCCGATGAAAGCTGAAACGCAAAATGCTAAAATAATTGAAAAAAGAGAAACCTTTGTTGTTATTCCGCCAAAAATGGAAATTCCTAAAGATAAAATCCACCCCAAAATTATCCCAAAAGTTCCGCCTAAAAAAGTAAGCATCACTGCCTCGGTCAAAAACTGTAAAGTAATATCTAATCTTTTAGCACCGATGGCTTTCCGAAGACCAATTTCCCTCGTTCTTTCAGTAACGCTGGTCATCATCATATTCATAATGCCAATTCCCCCAACAATCAGAGAAATTCCGGCAATGGCGGCTAATAAAATGGTCATTGTGTCAGTAATTGAACTAACCATTCCCAACATATCTTCTTGGGTGAAAATAGTAAAATCTACCAATTGAGGGTTTTTAATATTGTGGCGCCTCATTAGTAAATCGGTAATTTCTGCTTTTACTTCGTCAATCACTTTTGGGTTAGCCGCTTGGACGGCGATGGTTGAGACAAAATTGTTGCCAGTGAAAAATTTTTGAGCAATAGATAGGGGTATAAAAACAGCATCGTCTTCGGTAATACTGAAACCACCTTTCGGTTTTGTCACGCCAATAATTTTAAAATTCATTCCCTGAATCCTGACATATTGTCCGACTGGATTTTCTCCTTCCCCAAACAAATCATCGCGAACCAAAGAGCCCAAAACAGCCACCTTCGATAAATTAGTCACATTTTGCTCAGTAAAAAAAGAGCCCAAATCCATTTGAACATTTCTAACCTGAGAATAGGCAGCAGTTGTCCCAATGATTTGAGTTCTGGTATTTTTATTTTTAGCAAGAACTTGATAATTTCGCTGAATAACTGGCGCCACCCCTAAAATATTGGAAACATTTTTCTCAATTTCCACGGCATCTTCTATTGTCAGAGTCTGGGCGCTACCTCTGGCCGCTGCCACGGCCGAAAATGTCCTTTGGGCTCCGGGCAAAATAGCAATCAAATTTGATCCCAAAGTTTGAATATTGCTCTCAATCGAACTTTTTGCTCCCTGACCAATGGAAACCATTCCAATAACCGAACCAATACCGATAACA
>JBAMMD010000022.1:0-9391 GCA_039793965.1 Kapaibacterium sp. (SeqCode)
GGAGTAACGCAAGTGTCTCGACGATTTCCAAAAGTAAGATTATAAGTTTGTCCAGGTGAAACAGTAACAGTTTGCGGATTAGGTGTGGTTGTAATCCAACCACTTTGTGGAACTTCGGTGACAGTATATGTCCCAGGAGCCGGAACATTTATGCAAGGTTTATGTGTTTGATCAAAAAGAACTGAACCAATTATATTATTATTAGCATCTGTAACGTCAAATGTAAAACCATAAACCGGTCCTTCATTTTGATCTTGCTTGCCACTACCATTCAAATCATTAAATTTTGTAATACATATTTCTCCAAAAAGATTTGAAGGTTTACATTTCCCACAAGTATCAGCAGCCCAAATACTTTGAATTTCTGATTGTGTAATAGCTCGGTTAAATAGTTCAAGTTCATCAATGTCTATAACACATATTTTATTTGTTAATCTACTTTTTCCAATCCATAAATTCACATTGTTTGTTACAGGACCGTCTAAATTAGGTGTGAATGTTCCTACTTGTTGTCCATTAATATAAAAAGTTCCAGTCGAAGGTGTTGTTCCTCTTTGAACACTTGCAGCAACATGTACCCATTGATTTGTATTAATTTGGAATGAGGTTGTGCTGGTATATGTTGTCCCATTAATGTTTATATTAAGAAACATTGAACCAACTGGATTTTGTGTTAAATAAAATGAAAAACCTCTGTGAGGTGTTGAACTACTATCTAGTTTGTCTACTATAGGAGAAATTGTTCCTTCTTTGCAATCACCAGATAGTATCCATGCATCGATTGAAAAATCGCCTCTTCCTAAGTCTAATTCAGGTTGATTAGAAACATCTAAGTAGTTATCATAAAAACTTAAAGCACCATCAACCTTGCCAGCAACAGGAGTTGGGTTGTTTACCCAAGTACCTGTATTGTTAACTCCTGCCAGGTCATTTGCTGGGCTCGAAGTTTCGTCCATTGTCCACCAACCTACCATCTCAGATGGGGGAGTAACGCATTCACAAGTGTTAAATAATGAATCAAGAGGTCCGACACGGAAGATGTAATACTCTCTTGATTTGTCAGCCGGGAAATCGGGAAATTCTCCAGTAACAAATGGTTGTGTAATATTATTAGGATCTGGATTATACCACATCCATTGTGCATTTACATCGATTCCGGAAACAGTTTGTGGAGGGAACCCACCATAATTAGTGCTATTATTATGACCAAACGCTAATACACCAATTCTACCCAGTATTGGAGTCGTAGAAACCCATCCAACGCTTGTTGTATTTGGATTACCTTGGTTTAAGTTTGCAATCGAAATTTGTTGATTTACATCAATAAGAGATGGGCAATTAGAATTTCGCCTTGGTATATAATTTGGTGATGTTGGCTCTGGGTCATTTGTTTGAGGGTCTAAATCAATTCCAGTTGCAAATACCTCCCAATTTACAAAAGGATTTGGTAGTGTTGGGCTTGTTTGTATTGTAGTATTTCCATCACTGAACTGAGCAATTGTTCCTTGATATACTGCTTCATCACTCCAAGCAACGATATAGATATATTTTCCAGTTAAATTACCTGCAATTGTATATGTCTCTGTTCCTGTATTAGGTGAATAAATTTCATACGCATTTGAATTTGCAACACCAGGATAATGGTAATCTATTATTCCATTTACATCTCCAAATCCATAAACATAAGCATTATCTGATGTAATAATCACATTTACAATGGACAGCATCTCAGATAGCGACCTTCGATAAACTCCGTCAGTAAAACCAGTCCCTGCAAAAATATTTGTCCCAAGTTTTGCAAATGAGAAGGCAATCTTTGAAAGTCCTGTACTACTCCAGCTATTGCCATTATTTGTCGATAAATAAACCCCACCATTTGTTCCTGCAAAAATACTCGTGCCTACAACGTATAGACTTTGTACTATCAAATTAGTTAACCCATTATTAATCTGTGTCCAACTATTTCCATTATCAGTTGAGCGATATATTCCATGGCTTTCTGTTGCAACAAAAATACTTGTCCCCATAACAGCAATTGAATGTACCCAAATATTGTTAAAAGTGTTAATTGAAGACCAACTTGAACCATTATTAGAAGTACGAAAAAGACCTGCTCCACCTGCGTAGAGATATTGACCATCAAAAGCAAACGCATTAATGTTTAATGTCGACAACCCATTATTTACTTGAGTCCAGTTAGAGCCATTATTGGCGGTGCGGAAAACACCACCGCCAAAAGTGCCTGCATAGATATAACTGCCAGAAACATAAATTGACGTAATCGACAGATTGCTTAAGCCATTATTAATTGTAGTCCAGCTATTTCCATTGTCCGTAGATAAAAACACACCATTGCCATTTGTACCAGCGAAGATGTTGTTACCTGAAACCGCAAGTGCGTCAACTTGTAAATTTGTTAATCCACTCTGCGTCCAGTTATTTCCATTGTCCGTAGATAAAAACACACCACTACCATTGGTGCCAGCAAAGATGTTGTTCCCTAAAACTGCAAGAGAACTAACGTAACCATTTGTGAGCCCATTGTTTACTTGTACCCATTGTGCGAATACTGATGTTGAAAAAATGTTAAGCAAAAATGTTGATACAGTCCAATAGAAGAAAATTTTGGTTTTCATAGTGACCTCCATAAAATTAATTTAAAATTATTTGTTAAAAATGAGCAACTTGCCCCATATATTTACCAATATTATCGACGATTCACCTTTCATTCATAGCTTCATTAATATATTGTAAAATTTCCATGGACGAAGCTTGAACAGCCCAACCAATAGGATCACCATGAAAAGCGCCCATGACATAACCCCAAACATCTCTCCAATCAACATTTGCATATTGATAATTTGATAGATCATTATTACAAAACTCCTTTAATATACTTTCCCATTCACTAGAATTATACAATTCTGGGATATTTTCAAGAAAAGAAACAAAAACATTTGCAAAATTTACTGATTCGTCATTTTTAAGAATTAATATATCTTCTTTTATTTTTTTATGAATATTTTTTATTTCTTTATCACTCGATGCTTCAATAAGCAATTTAAAACTCTTAACTAAGAATTTTTGCAATTCGACATTCTTTACATCATTTCTTATTATGGAAATAGGGTCTTTTGCCATAATTAGAGATTGATTATTACCAACAGGAAATCCTATACTTTTTGATTTTAAGAATCCATGTAATTCACTGATAAATACATGTTCTGACATTGGAAATTTAACTTTCCGCAATTTTAGATATTTTCCAAAAAACTCCTTCATAAGATTGTTGTGTTCAATTGCGATTTTCCGTCCATCAAGTTGAACAACTTTCGTATTTACTTGAGTCCTCATCTTTTCTTGAGAAAATGCATTTCCACAAAATAGAACGAATCCGACTATTAAAGTCAGATATAATAAAATTTTGGTTTTCATAGTGACCTCTCCTTTTTGTTTTACATATGTTAGTTAAAAATGGGCAACTTGCCCCATATATTTATCACCTATTTTTGAAGCATCTCCTTTTCCTCGTTTAATCTCGTTTTTTTTCTGTGGTTGAGATTTCGTTTGATTCTTTTCAATCTGTTCACAAACAAGTTCAACTTCGTCAATTGGTTCTTTCCCTTTCTTAGAATATAAAATGAATTCATAGTAAGGAGCGTTTTCTTTTTTCAGTTGAACAATCAAACTCCTATTCTTTACTTTTCCTTTAAAATCTTGTGGAAGTTCTACTTTAATAGAAGCCGTTTGTATGGTTGCATCCAAAAATGTTTTGGAAGTATCCGAAAGAGAAATTGCAAACTCCCCATTTTCATTTGTTATACAATTAGCGATTTTCCCTTTAAATGAAATAGTAAGTTTAGCATTAGCAATTTTTAAATGAGCCGAGCTTTGAGAGAAGGAAAAATTAAATGAAAGAAATAAAATGAAAAGTACAAAAGCTATAATTTTAATTATGGATCGCATATAAACCTCCAAAATGTTTATGTTAGCTTGAATACATTGGTTTTCCTAAACCCTCGTGATTTAGTTTTTACATATTTTATTTAAGTTGGGTTCTAAAAATTTATTTATTTACTTTTTTTCTGAAGAATATCAAGAACCCAATAAATATCCTTCAAATATCAGCTTATAAATTACGAAGTATTTTTTAATTATACAAAATATTTTGTTCAATTAGAATATATTTTCAAATATTTTTGCAATATAAAGTTGCTCGGAATATCTCAAAATCCACTACCTTGCTGATTGCTTCTAACGGATTGTCTAAAGCTGTCAATCGTTCTTTTCCGAATTGCTCGTCAAAAAGTCCTCTTTTGCCACTTTATTTGTATCTTTGGTGCTTCATCTAATTGTTCCTTGCGTTTTGTTCTTTTTCATACTAAAAAAATATGAATTTTCATTTGTTTTTTTGTTATTTTCGATGTCAGCAAATCCGATAGTTTTTGTGTAACTAATTTCTCCATTTTTTGAATCGGCAATGCTCCCCATAAACTTGTTGTTTTCTTCAAGTGCGTTGAAATAGTAATCCCACTTAGTTTTGTCAAAGTTCGTTTGAGCAAGTCCAATATGACTAAAAGTAAAAAGTAATACTGTGATTAAAACTGTTTTTTTCATTTTTTTCCTATTTTTATTATTGTTTATGGGCTTTCTAAAATAGCACCTAACGAAAAACAATATGCATATGTTGTGGGATTTCAACGCACTATCGTTTCAAATTTGCACAAATGTTTCTTTCTTGCACAATGTTATAAGCATTTTTTCATTTATCTGTTGTCAATCAATCATTTAATTATTATCACACAATTTAATATTATGCTTAATAAATCGGTTATTATTTTATTATCATTATCAAAATAATGAGAGGGGCGAAGTCGCTTACATTATTATTAAGTTCGAAAAGCCGGCAGAAGCGGGGGAGGAGAGTACCACGTGAAAATTTCCGGTGACCGTGACCCCAAGTGTTGAAACATCAACAAGTGCTGCAAAAGCGAAACTGGTGGGAATCGTGTATGAAAGAGAGCCTAAGGTTCTGCCGGGCAGACCGGATGAGTCCGCGTGGATCGAAACGATTACATTCTTTCCCTGCTGCCCAGAGCCGTAGATGAACGCTATCGTCATTACGTGTGCCGGAGCGTATGATGGCGTCAGGACTAACGAGAACTTTTGATCGGGAGATGAGGTGGCGATGGTCGGGAGGATGCCGAAATTTGTGCCGACCGCATTCTCATCGAGAGGATCGTACCACAAAAATTCTGAGGCATCTTGAGTGACGGGGTAAATACCCGCTAACTCATAGGCTACACTCACTGCTGTGGTATCAAGATTCAGGTCTCTTGCAGAGCGTACTGCAGCATTCCTCGCATCGACAAACTGAGCATCGGAGGTAAGATAGATGGTAAATGCGCGATAGAAGATTCTCGCTGCATCAGTCCTGCCTACCGATTGGGAAAGATTGTACATCACTTTATTGTGAATTCCGCTGTTGATATGAATACCGCCGTTATCGAATGGGGCAAAGAGATACTCAGACATATGAGCTGTCTGAGCACCAAATGGGAGAGGAAAGAGTACATATCCACGATGCGGGTCAAGGAAATTGCGCATATAGCCGGGAGAAGCGAGCGTGATATCTTCGCCCAACGTCCAGTTTCGCGTGTCGTAGGCTACCGCCAAGATATCGCTGAAGCTTTCATTGAGTGCCCCTGATTGGTCAAGATAGATCAAGTTCGACGTTACTCCGGTAATGCCGTGCGTTATTTCGTGCGCGACGATATCGCGTGATCCAGCCCAGGAACGAAACTCGACGCCATCGCCATCCCCATAGTAAAGCTGATTCGTGGTCGGGCTCCAAAAGGCGTTATTGTAGTTCGTACCGTAATGCACGTAGGAGACAATGGATCGGCCATTCCCGTCCCAGCTCATCCGACCGAATGTTGTGCGGAGGAATTCGTAGAAGTCCCCGGCGTAGTAATGAGCGTCGACTGCCGAAGGATCGGAAAAGCTCGAGCTTGCACTCGAAACAACCGAACCGCTGCGGTCGTCCTTTGTGATGATGTTCCCGTTCAGCTCGCTTCCCACAGTCCCGCTGGTGCCGAACATGCTGCGGGTTACATCAATCATCCGGTACGAGGAACCCTGCTGATACACCTGAAGCGAGCGAGTCTGACCGTCAACCCCGACACCCGAACCGACGACCGGACCGTCGAACGGAGTCTGGTTGAACTTTAACAACACCGCCCCAGTCTGCGCATTGATGAAGACAAGGTAATATTCGTCCGGACCGCCGACGACAGTGGCTTGCCACGCTAATGTTGGTGCAGTGTTACGAGCATAGATTGATCGTCCGAGTGATTCTAAAGTATAACCAGCCGGAAAGAGAGACATTGCGAGCGAAATCGCTCTTGCCGAATCTATCGCTGGCTGAACATCGATCTGCGGTGTCTGGATCGTTCGTCCACCGACACAGTAGATCGAACCGTCAGGTTCAATGTGGACGATGAGTTCATTTCCCCAGACTGCAATGCCCTGATACATCTGCTGGAAACGGAGATGTGTTTTTCCCATCTCGTCAACAAATTCTTTGATCGGGGAGAATTCACGGTCGGCATCTAAAATTCCAAAGAGACTGCGGTAGTGTTGGAGAAACCTGCGGGCAATGGCGAGCTTGTTTTCAGTGGAAGGAAGCGTCAGTTGTCCTTCAATGAATCGTGGGGTATGGCGTGCTTCATCCCACTGCACCGACGGCGAAACGCCGGTTGATCGAGTGATCTTTTCGATGAAGGACCGCTGTTCAGGACTTCCCTGCGCCCGGCAAAATGCGGATGCAAAGAAGATCATACATAGTACTACTACTGCTTTGCAATGAAACTGCAGCGAATGTATACCAGATGAGTGTCGCATATACATATGGTTTCCTCCTTTATTTTAAAACAATGAATTTTTTTGTTTCAACTAATGAGCCAGCTAGAAGCCGATAATAGTACACGCCACTCTTTCGTCATAGATGTCAATCCGACACGATATTCCAACATCTCACACGAAACCTTACTTGCCGATCCGTTCAAGGACTAATTCACCGTCCAGCGTTGCTTGGAGCGTAGCGGAAAAGTCCGAGCGCGTGGGAGGGAGGTCCAGAATCGCCACGGGAATCGTTTCCCGAGGCCAAGTGAGAAACACCACATATCGTTTGCCGCTCTGCAGTTTATTGTTGTGGCTGGTAGCGAGCGCTAGCTGCGTGCTGCTCTTTTCCCACGCAAGCCCCTGCACCGCGCCTTCCGGCAAAGGCGCATTGTGCGTGTAATTTCGTGCATATTCGGCAGGCACAATCGTAAAGCTGCTCACACCACCGACCGCTGTCGTGAACTCAAGCACGAGCGAGACGCCAACATACACGTTGCTCGAACTTGATTCAGACGCTTCGGGGGATTTGGCATTCGTCGGTTCTGAAGAAGCACAATCAGTACACACCCACGTGACCACATGATGCCAGCCGCGGTAGTCGTACTCGAAGCGAATTGTGTTGCTGCCGAGAATCTTCCCTGGTCCCCACAGTGTGGACTTCGAAAGAAAGAGACTATCGTTGCGGACACTCCAGCGTCCGCGTGTAGAGGAGTACTGGTATGTACCGTCCGGATACAGCGCGAGCAGCGGCATATTCTGACAGGAACCACCGCCGCCAGAAACATTGTACGATGAGCAGCGGTACACGCCCGGTCGAAATGCGCTCGACTGTCCGTTGGCATCAAAAGCCAGCAGAGCAAATGCAATCAATCCCATCACGAACAGAAGGAGACCTCGTTGTTGGTTGTTCATGGTTATTCCTCCTTCCGTTACCGAAGAAGAAGCAGTTTCTTGCTCATTAGCTTGTTCTCATATCTCAACCCATAAAAATACACACCGCTTGCTGCGGGCTGACCGGTATTCGTTTTCCCGTTCCACTGCACCGTATACGTGCCGGCTGCTAACTTCTCCTGCACTAACGTCGCAACCTCTTGCCCGTTCACGTTATAGAACTTCAACTCCACTTCCGTTTCTCGCGGAAGCGCAAATCGAATTGTCGTCGACGGATTGAATGGATTAGGATAGTTCTGATAAAGTTCAAAGTCCTGTGGCACACGGTTCTCCAGCTCTACCACAGAGCTTGGTGTACTCACTGTTGCTCTGATAAACAATGTGGCGGGGAACGGTGGCTGCATCGCATCAAACGCTTTCCACTCGAACTGCGTCGGATCGTATTCCCACGCCCGTTCGTTTGAAGTTTCCGTGTAACCTATCATCGGCTCGGTCGTTCCGTTGTATCTCACCCCAACGAAAAACTCCACACTGGAGGTGTTAGTCAGCGTCAGGTCTGCGCCCGATACGTCCAGATTGTTCCAGCCAACCGTCGGACTGTAACTGCTTCCCTCGTACATCGCACTCACACCTGGAACGCCTCCCACGGCCGTACTGCTCGCATACACGACGGGAATAAAGCTCCCGTTGCCGCCCGCATGATCGCCCGTGATGTAGTAACTCAACGTCAGGATCTTCACCTGCTTGCTGGGCGCGGTTAAGCGGTTGGCGATGATCCAGCCGCTGTTGGGCAGCACCTCGTAGACGCCGCCTGTTGGCGCGCCGCTGTCATACGCAAGCACAATACCGGAGCTCGCAGCGGTGATGTTAAAGCTACTGCTGGTCGCACTGGTAAGACCCGCACTGGTGGCAATCAGCGTATAGCCCGTGCCGGCTTTATCAATGGAGAGCGAAGGGAACGTCGCCACGCCGTTCACCGCAGCCACTGTTGTCGTGCCGCTGAGCGTAGCACCGGTAGGATTGTTTCCCAGAGCAATGGTAACGTTGGCGTTCGAGCTGGTGACCGTGTTGCCGTTGTCATCTTGGATGGCGACTTTGATTGCCGGAGTGATGGATGAGTTCACAGTGGTGTTGGTCGGCTGGACGGTGAAGGCAAGCTTCGTTGCTGTACCACCCGTCATGGCGGATGCCGTAAATACGCCGTTCGCATGCGTTGCTGCGACGATGAGGCCATCAACCGGACGGCTCACAACCAATAGATTAAAAAAAAAAAGAAAACAAAGCTAAAAGTAATAAAGCTGCTGTAATTTTTGAAACCCGTTCCATAGCTATCCTCCCTATGACTTTTTGATTGTTAAACATTAACACACCATAAATATAAAAAATTTTTTCTTTTTGTCAATCCCCTCTCACAGTTGCAACAAGCTTTACCCAAGCAAAGATATCCTCCAGCACCTAAACCATCCCCCCCTCTCTATGGAAATAGAGAGGGGGTTAGGTGGTGAGTCATCTACCTCAACAACATCATCTTCCTCGTCTTAACAAACTTTGATGTCTTCAATGTGTAAAAATAAACACCGCTGGGTAGGTCTTTGGC
>JBAMMD010000023.1:0-1144 GCA_039793965.1 Kapaibacterium sp. (SeqCode)
ATTATTAATTATTTAAGTTAGTTGAAGGTTCTGATTTTGATAGTTGTGTTATTTAATGCAAGTATTTGGTAAGAATCTTAGCTTTATTGCAGATTTAAGAAATAAAATATATCGGTGCATCTGACTTTTTGGTTTTTCCTTCTTTCCACTCAACTGGTAATTCATAAGATATTACTCCCATTCACTGCGATCTAATTATCATTTCCGTATAAAAAACAAGTAATCATCTTTGACCTCTTTTGCCAGCTTCTTTGCAAAATTACTATTCCAAAATTTGAACCCACACTGATAGCTTTGACTCTGGTGTTAAATAAAACTTTCATAATTAAATTGTAAAAAGCACTCAATAAAGGCATCGATAATAACTTTATTCCTGTTGCACATAGCTTTTTGGTTTGAGACCCTTGGTCTATTCCTTGCAATTGGCCTTATATGTATGTATTTTATAAGTGGGCGTTGTCCAACAATTCAAATAAATGAATAAATTTTGCACTACTTTTGCAACAATTTTAACCCAGATTAACAAATCTGTTATAAGCAACTGCTTTTAAAAGTAATTCCTTCTCTTTCATGTCTTTATTTTTGGAAAAGGCATACGCTCCAAATACATTTTTGAATACAGAAAAAGTAGATTCAACCAATGATCACATGTGGCCTGATCTGTTTTTCAAAGCCTATTTTATTTGCGCCCCATTCCTCTGAATAGACTTCCTGCATTATGCACCCCTCTTTTGTTATCTTGTAATACTTGTTGCCATTCTCCTCCTCGATTTCTATATAGCCGTCGCGTGCCAGGTCTTTGAGAAGAAGGTATATACTACCTTGTGAAGGATGCCAGTAATAGTTGCTCATCTCCTCTATGCGCCTTGTTATCTCTGCTCCCGTGGCCCTGCCATCGCTAAGCACCGCATTCTGGAACCATGGATACAAGCCCCCGTTATACCAGATCAGCGGAGCGGAAAATTCAATATACAAAACGAGCGTGTCATGCTCTTTATGAATGTTGTCTCCCTTGAAAGCCTCGGAAGGTTTAGATTCACAGCCAATGATTGAACATTGTGCGGCTGCTTCAGCCACACCTTGTTATAATCGTTTGTGGATGCGCAGCGATGCCGATTTCGACAAGGTAAGTACCATTGAGAGG
>JBAMMD010000024.1:0-1127 GCA_039793965.1 Kapaibacterium sp. (SeqCode)
AAAATTTTTTAACACATTAAATTTTATTTTTTACTTTAAAATGCATATAATATATGTGGAGGTGGATAATGCGCAGGAAAGGTTTTACATTAGTTGAATTAGCAATCGTTATCGCAATTCTTGGTATTCTTGCAATATATGCAATTCCAAAGTATCAAGGCATGGTTGAGGAGGCAAGAACTGCACAAGCAAAGGCGCAGCTTGGAACAGTGAGATCCGCACTTGCCATTTACTATGCAAAGAACAGTGGGAAATTCCCAGCATCACTTGATGAATCACTTTTTGCAGACGGAAATGTACCTACAGTTGAAGCGACTAAGGAAGATGGAACGGTTGTCAAGAGCTATGCAGTAGCCACTGGCAATAATGATGGAGTTGTAGATAGTACTGAAATTACTGATGCAGGCGGTTGGATCTACGATGTAAGTTCCGATTATGCTAAAGCTGATGTAAGGATCAATGCAAAAGGCACAAGTGTTGAAGGAAAGCCTTGGTATCAATACTAATTAGGAGGTGAATAATGCAAGAAACAACAAAAGGACTATTACTATTATTGCTACTTGGATTTTTATTTGCAGTAGGAATGTACATTTTGATTTCTGAGATAATAGACATCTGTATAATAGAAAAAGATAAAAAAATAAAAGCTGCACAGGCAAAGGCACTGATTGAAGCAATAAGGTCTACGCTTGCTTTTTACTATGCCAAGAATGGAGGAAAATTCCCGGCGAAACTTGCAGGATCGCTTTTTGCAGATGGAAATATACCTACAGTTGAAACAACCAGGACTTGTGGATCAGGCATAAAAAGTAATAATGTAATTTATGGTAATGGTGACGGAGTTGTAAGTGATACTGAAATTACCGATGAAGGTGGTTGGATTTACGATGTGAGTCCTGATCTTACAAAAGCCGATATAAGGATTAATGCAAAATATATGAGTGCCGAGGAAATTCCTTGGTACAAATACTAATTTGAAGAGTATTATATATTAGGAGGTAAATAATGCAAACAACACAACAACTCGTAATGTTAATAATTGGAATTATGCTTGGAGTAGGGTATTCTATGATGGCTCTTTATCTAATAGCCACACTACCAGATTTCATAAAAGACACTAAAACAAC
>JBAMMD010000025.1:0-1078 GCA_039793965.1 Kapaibacterium sp. (SeqCode)
TGTGGTGCTCTGTGAATCTCTGTGTATGAAAAATATTACACGAAGAACCACAGAGATAACACAGAGAACCACGAAGAAAAAATATGGAGATTTTATGAGTACTTCTGTTTCAAAAAATTATCGTTCCTTGATCGTTAACTCACGCTTTGGCTTTTCTTAACAATGTTTTTGGACGTAGCTGCCGGTTCAATTTTTACTGGCGTTGCGAATTTCTGGAATTCATTAAGTAGTGGCACGACAAACATTCCTATTGCAATTGGATTAATCTTGATGATGTATCCACCGCTTTCAAAAGTTAAGTATGAAGAGTTTCCAATTGTTTTTAACAATGTTAAGTTGCTTAGTATATCATTAATTCAAAATTGGATCGTCGGGCTGTTTGTTATGTTTTTTCTTGCATTGATATTTCAACCGGATAAACCTGAAATGATGTTAAGTGTAATTCTTGTTGGATTGGCAAGAGGTATTGCAATGGTCCTTGTTTTGAATGAACTTGCAGTGGGACTCGTCGCCTTCAACGCAATATTTCAGGTATTTCTTTATTCTATGTATGCTTATGTTTTCATTACAGTACTTCCCCCGATATTTGGATTTAAAGGTGCGTTGGTTGACATTTCAATTGTTGAAATTGCTTTTCTCTGAATCCCTTTCTTTGTTGGAATGATTACTCGCTATTCATTGATTATAATATAATGATAAAGAATGGTATCATAAAAAATTCATTCCGAAAATTTCAGTTTTAACTCCAGCTGCACTTTTATTTACAATATTTGTTATGTTCTTTGAAAGGTGAAAAAATTGTTGAACTGCCACAAGATGTTTTAAAAGTTGCAGTTCCTTATATCTTTTACTTTGCGGGAATGTTTTTTATCACATTTTCCCTCGTAAAGAAAATTGGTTCCGGTTACGAAAAATCTTCAACTGTTGCATTTACATCAGGAAGTAACGACTTTGAACTTGCTATTGTAGCTGCAGTTGGTGTATTCGGAATAAACTCACAAGTAGCTTTTGCAACTGTAATCGGATCGTTAGTGGAAGTTTCTGTGTTGATTTCACTCGTGAACGTTGCTTTGTGGTT
>JBAMMD010000026.1:0-1072 GCA_039793965.1 Kapaibacterium sp. (SeqCode)
GCAATAATACTTGCAATAAGGTTTGTACTTGAAGCGATGATCTTCAGCTTTGAGAAAAGCATAGGGAAAAATTGAGATAAGATAAAAAATTCCATTTAGTGGTTATTTTCTAACAGCGTACAGGAAGCCCAGATATCCTTCGCTTTCTCCATTTTTGAATACTTCTGGCCTAGAATGCCATACCTTAAAGCCTGCAATTTTTAGCCTTTTTTCTATATCTCTATAGCCGCGATGGTATTCAAGCATTATCTGCTTGAATGATCTCAAAGTCTTATCGCTTGCATTAAGCAAAGAATAATACTCACATCCTTCACAATCCATTTTTAATACTGCATCTTTAAGCCTGTACGTTTCAACAATTTTGTCAAGCGATTCAATAGTAGCTTCGCTACCACCAAATTTAATTTTTCCAGGCTTGCCGCAGCCTGCATTTATAATTTTTATATTGTCTAATCCATTTAGCTTAGCATTTTTTGCAGCTAAAGACGCCCTTTCCCTGTCGAGCTCGAATCCATAGACATGTCTAGCCCCTTTCAGTGCAAAGTAGATTGCTGTGTCTCCCACTGAAGCTCCTATATCAACAACATCATTATCCTTTACATCAAGCCAATTATATTGTTCCTCAAAAAATTGCGTTCGAATCCATTCAAGCGTCGCCTCGAGCATTCCTTTTGAATCGCCATAAGCAAAGCTCAATTTTCTGTTCATGTAATCAAAACTTATTATGTGTCTTGTACTATCAATATGTATCTTATTGAAGGCTTTGATTCCTTTTAGAAGCTCCAACTGCCCTTCATAAGAATGCCAGAAATCAAGAAATTCATTCATTCCATTAATTTTGATCTTTTTGCCGCTTTTAAGGATAAGTGTAGCATGTGAATTGGGATTAATAGCTAGTTTTATAAGGGTGGGCCAATTCCTAATCAATCTCCTAACGGTAAAAAAATGGTGCAACTGCTGCTGAGATGGTAGGATGCGATCAAAAAAAGAAATGTTGCTGCTAAAGTCAATATCTTCGTCCACATTTTCACGCTCCTGTATTTTATATGAAGTAAATATCTTTAAATATAGA
>JBAMMD010000027.1:0-1047 GCA_039793965.1 Kapaibacterium sp. (SeqCode)
AAAGAGGGGCATAATATAGAGACATTATAATCAGTTATTTCTAAATTCGGTTGATCCCCCCCTCCGCCTCCACCGCCTCCGCCACTAGATGTCACGTTTACGGCAAGTTTATTGCTATATTTTGTCATTTTTCTCACCTCATAAGGCAAGTATTATATTTTTTGGCTGGAAATATGCCTTGAGTGCGACTGTTGAACCGCTGGTAGCATAGGAGCTCAGCAAAGTTGCCGTTAAAGTTATAGGATTGCCACCGATTGATGAAGATGTCCCCTTATCCCCGGCTATTACCCAAGAGCCAAATACATAGTTGGCATATGGTGTTGCAGTAAATGTTGCCGACTGTGTGCAGGTTACTGTTGCCGAAGTCGGCGAAACACTCCCTTCCCCATTACTTACCATTGCATTTACATTATATACTGAGCATGCTGATGTTCCCGAAACGTTAACCGCTATTTTATTGCTATATATTGTTGCCATTTTTACCTCCTCATACTATTTTTATCAATATATCTATTGCACTGAATACTGCAAGCAGTATTCCCATTATTATTGAATATTTCTTGTAAATATTTTCCTGCATTTCCTGTATATCCATTGCCCTTACATTTTTTTCTGTGTTTATTTTTGTTACTTCATTTGAAAGCATTCTGACATTGTTTTCCGTTGCAGTAAGCCTTTCCTCATATTTGATAAGTGCCTGTTTTATAAAGTCAATGTCTTTATGTAAGAGTTCTATTTTTATGTTCAATTCTGTGATAGATCTTGTACTTCCATCTATCTTTGTTGATAAATCTTTGAACTCGCTCATTATGTTTTTAATATCGTCCATTCTCTAACCTCCTATGCTTAGGCTTCAAATTGTAGCTGGATTACCAGAATCAGAGACGGTAGCAGATGCTTGGAATTGATATGATACTGGGCTTGTAGTTGTATTTGGGGGTATGGTTACGGTGAAAACAGCATTGCCACTGGAATCCGTTACTTGGTATGCGGATGTGTTTGTTGTCAGGTCAGTCAGGGTTACGGAAACACCAGATACTGGTTGGT
>JBAMMD010000028.1:0-1017 GCA_039793965.1 Kapaibacterium sp. (SeqCode)
ATAGCTTTTGTGACAAAGAATTAGGTGAGAATATGAAAATTGCTGTTGATGGAATTGGAGGAGATTTTGCTTCGTACGATGTTGTGCAGGGAATAGCCCTTGCTTTAGAGGAGATTCCAGATTTAGAGATTGTTTTAACTGGCAACAAAGCTGCTCTTGGAAATGAAATTGCCCCAATCGAAAATAGGTCTTGTACTGAAATATTGCCTACTGAGCAGGTTATTACAATGCATGACAAGTCGAGAGATGCACTGTTAAAAAAGAAGCAATCTTCGATGCACAAGACAATCGAACTGGTCAAGGATGATTATGAAAAAGGGATTGTGACAGCAGGTAATACAGGTTCGTATATGGCAATTTCGATTTTCACTCTTGGCAGGATCAAATGAGTAACGCGCCTGCTATTGGAGTAGTACTTCCTTTTAGAGACGGAGGCTACGGACTGCTGCTTGATGTGGAAGCGAGTGTTGATATAAGTGCTAAAGAATACCTTGTGTTTGCATTACTTGGAAGAGTTTATTTGGCAACCCTCACAGGTAAAACCAACATTTCGATTTGTCTTTTGAATATTGGAGAGGAAGAAGAAAAAGGCAACAAGATAACCCAGGAAGCATACAAACTGCTTAAAGAGAATTTCAATGATTTTGCAGGAAACGTCGAGCCTCAAGACCTCTTGAATCATAAAGTAGATGTTCTTGTGACTGATGGCTTCACAGGGAATGTCCTTGAGAAATCCTACGAAGGCGCTGCGGAGTTAATAATAAATGCAATAAAAGATGAAATAAAGAAGTCCAACATCAGGAAAATTGCAGCAGTGGTTTTGAAGAAAGCCATAAAAAACGCTTTCAGCACTTTGAATTATGAGAATTTTGGTGGCTCACCATTGCTCGGTGTGGACGGTATTTCAATCAAAGCACACGGGCGCTCCAAAAGGGTTGCCATTAAAAATGCAATCAAGGTGTGCTACGAGCTTGCCGAGAATAATCTTATAGATAATTTCAAAGAAGCTCTTGAGAA
>JBAMMD010000029.1:0-2370 GCA_039793965.1 Kapaibacterium sp. (SeqCode)
GACGGCACAAATACAATATATACAACAACTCAATCAGCCCAACTTACTCTTGTTTATGTCAACGGGCAATGGTATGTTGTTTCAGTAAAGGAATAAACTTTTTACAGCAGGGGGTTTTAATACCCCCCTGCATTTAAATATTGACTAAAATTTGTGAAATGTTTAAAATTTATGTAAAATTTTAACGAGGGCAGAAATGAGAAAGACTTACTTAATTTCCCTTCTTTTATTTTTGATTTTTGCTTTGCAAGCAAATGCGACAGCCCCTTCGGTTCAATCTCGCTATATCGCCTTTTCTAATGTTGGTTCAACTTCGGCTGATGTTTCCTTTACTCGCGGTAACGGAGCAGGACGAATCATCGTAATCCACTACGGTGGAACAGTCGATTGGAATGATTTTCTAACCAATTACCTAACTCCGCTCGATGTTAGTGGCAATTTCTCTAACCTTACAGATGCTAATGGGAATAGGTCAACAGCAATCGGCGACGCCGATAATGTTTATTCCGCCAGCTCTGGAACATATGTTGTGATAGACATTCTTACTGGAACGCAAAGAACCTCATCTTTGACCAACCTCTCGGCAAATACAAATTACAATGTTCGTGTTTTCGAATACAATATTTCCGGAACAAATGCCGATTTCAATCAAAACACTGCCACAAGTAATCCGCGCTCGTTTTCGACAACCAATAATATTACCCCGCCGAGCGGGCTTACTATTTCGCAGTGGAGCGAAGGCGGAATGCTAAGTTGGACCACCGACGGCACAAATGCCGCAGGTTATTTGTTGACTATTTTGCAAGGTGGTTCTCCAGTTTCAGGTTATGAAAATGTGGATATCGGAAAACCAAGCGATAAGCAATACCCAATTTTTGGTTTATCGGCAAACACAACCTATACTTATTCAATAAAAAGTTACGATAACAACAATAATACCTCGACAGCAGCAACTGGTTCGTGGACAACTTTAACGAATCCATCGCTTTCCCCTTGTCCGCCGACATCGTATAGCCCTGGACACGGCACAACAGTTGGGATTGGTGGAACTGTTACAATTACGTTGACTGCGAACAACAATCAATGGGGATTGATTGAAAACACAACAACTACTATTAACAGTGTCAATCGAACAAGCTTCACTGATAACGGCGATGGAACCTACACTGTTGTCTATACTGTCCAAAGCGGACATACGGATATTCCAGATGCAAACGATTTGCCATTAAGTATTGACCTTAAAGATGGGAATGGCGTTGCATTTGCCACTGCTTGCACAGGTACAGGGAATGCAAGCAATGCCCCCGGAATAGACGCAAATGGTCCAGTAGTTACAAATGTTACCTCGACAACTGGGGATGGAACATACGGAATCGGGTCTACTATTAATGTTCAAATCCAGTTCAACGAGAATGTTAGTTTCACACCCGGAACCGGGCAAGCACAGATAGAATTAGAAACCGGAACAACAGACCGATATGCAACAAGTTCGACATCTCAAAGTGGCAACACCTATATTGAGTTGACATACAATGTTCAAGAAGGTGATGTGAGCTCTGATTTAAACTATAAAGCGACCACCTCGCTCACGCTTACAGGAAGTGCAACAATTAAAGATGCAGTTGGAAACGACGCAAATTTGACTTTGCCTAACCCTGGTGGTTCAAATTCGCTAGCGGGAAATAAAAATATTGTAATAGATGGCGTAAGACCTTATGTAACAAGTATAAATCGGCAGTCGCCATCAAATCAATGTACGAATAACAATAGTGTAACCTTCAGAGTAACTTTTAATGAGGTAGTAGATGATGCTACCGTACAAATTTCTGATTTTACTTTAGCATACCTTTCCGGTAGCGGGGCTATGATATCATCGGTAACACCAGTTGCTGGTGCGGGCAATGATGATGATGAGTATGATGTTGTTGTCGATGTGAGCTTTGTATCGACAACGGCAGAAATAAGATTGGATTTCAATGGCCCAGTTACGGATTTAGCCTTAAATAATTCAACTGCAACATTTAATTCTGGGCAAACCTACCAGATTGACCATAGCTACCCGACTGCAAGTATTACTGGTACAAGTGGTGCTTGTTACGCAACAGCACCAACATCTGTTAGCGGAACTGCAAGCGACTCTGGATGTGGCGGAGTGAGCACGGTAAATGTCGCTATTTGGGTCGATCTGAATAACAATGGAACCTTTGATGGTAGCGACGGTTACTGGAATGGAACAGATTGGACATCGTCTTCAATTGATACTAACGAAACCTTCATAGCAAGTGGTACCACATCTTGGTCATGGACTTTGCCATCTCTTACAAGCAATAATGCAAGATACTATGTACAAGTGAGAGCAACCGATGGTGC
>JBAMMD010000029.1:2470-87117 GCA_039793965.1 Kapaibacterium sp. (SeqCode)
GTGCTGGGAATGTTTCGACGATTCCGTTTGTGACGAACCTTACGAAGGATGTAACGCCCCCGACAATCAACTCATTTGTAATGAGTTGCGACAACTCGAGTGGAACGATCACATTTAGCGAGCCAGTGTATGCAAATAACAATGCAACTGGAAATCTTACGACGACAAATCTTTCTATTACAAAGTCGGGCGGCTCTGCGAACATTAATACAGCATCTATTTCACATACCGCTGGTGCAACGACCGCCACAGCGAATATAACTTGGACTGGCACCTTGAATGGTTTTGAACTTGTTAAGGTTGAGACGCAAGGTCCGAACAAGGTTTTTGATGCGGCTGGAAATGCAATGGTACATCCGAATAACGCAACTGATTATTCAAATGTAACGATAACAATTGTTTCGAATCCTACCGCTCAAACAGTTTGCCAAAATACAAATGCTTCGTTCACAGGTTCGGCAACTGGTGGCGCAGGCTTGCAATATCGGTGGCAACGCTCAACTGACGGTGGGTCCACATTTACCGACCTAACTGATAGCGTACAGGTAAGCGGTTCGACTGGTACGACTTTGACACTTACAACTGTTGATTCATCTTGGAACAACTATCAATTCAGATTGAAAGCATACAATGAATGTGACACGAAATATTCAACAGCTGCAACATTAACCGTAACATTGCCGACTGCTATCACTACGCAACCAACATCGAGCCAAACAATTTGCGCCGGTGGAACGGCAGGCCTTTCCGTTACTGCACAAGGAGGAGGGCTGAGTTACCAGTGGCAATACTACAATGACTCGAATTGGGTAAATGTGAGCGACGGAACACCGACTAGTACAGTAGATTATACCCCCGATAGTGGTCAAAGTGCAACACTTCAAATTTCAGGGTTGCCTGCCGGTAGTTACCAATATCGAGTTATCGTTTATGGGACCTGTGCCCCCACTACTGTAACCTCGAATACTGCAACTGTGAACGTAAATGCACAGCCAACTGCAACGATTAGCGGTACAACGACAATTTGTAGTGGTTCTAACGCAACATTAACTCTTACTTTAACAGGAACAGCTCCTTGGTCTGTTGACGTTGCTAATTATGGAACAATCACTAATATTACCTCTTCACCATATAGTTTCAACGTTTCCCCAACAACTACTACAACGTACACAATAAATTCAGTTTCAGATGGAAATAGTTGTTCTGGAACAGGAAGTGGTAGCGCTACAGTTACACTGCAAGGCCCACCAACAGCAAATGCTGGAGCCGACCAGAACATTTGTCAGGGGAGCGATGCAACTCTCAGCGGTACTGCAACAAACTATTCAACCGTTACGTGGACAACATCTGGCGACGGAACATTTGCTAATGCAAATTCATTGAATACAACATATACCCCAGGTACAAATGACATAACGAATGGTTCAGTCATATTGACATTAACAGCAAATGCCATAACTCCTTGCTCAACACCTGCGACCGACCAGATGACTGTTCACATCGAGGGAACACCCGTTGCACCAACAATAACAAAGAACCCAAATACTTCAACAGTATGCGAAGGAACAGACGTCAGCGCTACATTTAGTGGTGGCTCTGGTGGAAATGGAACAGAAACTTATGAATATGAATATGATAACAGTGGAACCTGGAATGCATACACTGCGGGCAATCCGATTAGCACAACTGGACATACAAGCGTTACTGTTAGGGCGCGAAGAAATGGTACAAATTGCACAAGTTCTGGTTGGACAACTGCATCTTGGAGCATTGAAGCAACACCGGTTGCACCAACAATAACAAAGAATCCAAATACCACAACAGTATGCCAGGGCGTGGCGGTCAGTGCTACATTTACTGGTGGTAGTGGAGGCAATGGTACAAACACTTATGAGTATAGAACTAATGATGGCAACGGTTGGTCGAGTTGGGCAGCATATACGCCCGGGACCAACATAGCCACGACTGGACTGGTTGGAGTTGAAATTAGAGCAGTTCGAGGTGCTACCGTATGTTCACCAGCAATTAATGTCGCTTCGTGGACAGTAACTACAAGTACTTTGAGTCTAACCTGCAGTAGCAATAGTCCAGTTTGTTCTGGTAGCACATTGAATCTTTCGGTTACTGTAACCGGAGGCAGTGGAAACTATTCCTATAGTTGGACGGGACCGAATGGATTCAGTTCGAGCGTTCAAAATCCAACAAGAGCCAATATGACTTCGGCAGATGCTGGTACCTATAGTGTAACAGTTACTGATAATATTACAGGTTGCGTTTCATCTTGTAACACAAGCGTAAGTGTTAATTCTCTACCAAGCATAACCGGCCAGCCATCTGATTACAAACTTGTTTACGGAAATAGTGCTAGCCCGGCATTTAATCCAACGACAAGCGGAGCAACATCATTCCAATGGTATTACGATAATGACAATAGCGGTTATGATGGCACAGCAATTAGTGGAGCCACCAACGAAGATTACAACGTCTCCAGTGCAACATTTACTGATGATCGCTACTATTATTTGACTGCAACGAATAGTTGTGGTTCCGTTAACAGTAATTATGTGCGTTTGAAAGTTGCTCCAACTCAGGCATCTAGTATTACACCTGGCACGCGAACCAAAGTTTCTATTGCGTTTAGTTGGACAAGAGGAAATGGCGACGGTGTCATAGTAACTGCAAAACAGGGCACCTCAAATACGGATACTCCAACTGATGGTACAACCTATTCAGCCAATTCTGATTTCTCTTCTGCTCCTTCTATGGGTACTAGTACTGCAAAAGTTGTTTATAATGGAACTGGCTCTTCCGTTACCGTTACTGGTTTAGCACAAAATACTTCGTATACTTTCGTCATATTTGAATATAAGAGCGCAACTGCTGGCATCGTATATAACACAAATATAACTGCGAATCAGAATCGAAGGACAATATCCACATTATCCAGGGAAATCGTCGAAGAATCTGTTGTTGGCAGCACCTTTGCCATTACGAGTGTCCAGCCAAATCCTGTTGAAGGCAATGCCTTTGCTTTGCAGTTGTATAGCGACATAGGAGGTACATCGCAGGTCGAAATCCTGAATACATTTGGCGAAAAAGTTTATTCCGGTGCTTATAATATTGAACCCGGTATTACACTGATACCATTGACGATGCCAACAGAAAATGGAGGGACGCCTGCGGGAACTTACTTCTTGCGAGTGACATTGTTAGGCGAAACTCTCGTGTATAAATTTATATATCTACCTTAATTGCTTTCTTTAAACAATCCCGTCCCATTCTTTGGGGCGGGATTCTATTTTTATGTGGATTATTGAGATATCGAATATGAGGAAGGCTTGGTTACTATTAATTCTATTTTTTACTTGTTTTACGATAGCTTTTTCTCAAAAAAAGCATACCGTTGTCGACTTCTTATTGAAAATTGAATCATTTGGTTCAGATTTCGTGACTTTTGATTTTGCATCAGGCAATTATAAGAAGTACCTTGTTTTAATTACGGATAATAAAGAAGTTAATAATAAGATAGTTAGTAAAGAAAAAATCGAATACACATCGGATAGTATTTCGATTAAAAGTTTGAAAAGAGTTAATAATTGGGGTTTCATTATACTTTGTTCTGACAAAAAAATAAAAAAGAAATTATATTTAAAGGACTTAGAGCCAAGAAACGACTACTACCTTGTTTTTTATTCACTTAAAGGTAAGGATACATTTCAAATTGAAAGGAAAATTACTTTTTCAACTTTGGCAAAGCGTCCGACAAGACAAGCCTTGAATCTGGCTTTTGATGATGTTACCGATAGTTCCTTTGTTGTTAGTTGGGTCAATGGTAGCGGCGAAGGACGCATCCTTGTTCTGGCCGAAGGCGAAAGACTTGAAACACCAGAAAACGGCAAAGACTACGGCAGTTCCTCAGTCTTTGGCAAAGGAGGGATAATTGGCAACAAATGTTTTGTGGTTTACGACGGAAAGGAACCAAGACCAAAGGTTAAAGTAACAGGATTGGAACCGAGCACAAAATATACGATTGCCGTTTTTGAATACAACGGAGAAGGAAAATATCGACACTATAATCTTGCAAAAGAATCGAACAACCCGCGAGTGTTGACAACCCGACTTTCGCCACCCAAAATCTCGAGCATAGAAAAAGTCGACGAAAATGTATATGAAATCCGATGGCAGGAATCCAAAGGTGCTACATCGTATATTCTCGATGTAGCAAAAGACAAAGACTTTAAACAGTTTGTCGAACCATATCAAGAACTCGACATCGGGGATTTGCAAAAATATGAAATAAGCGATTTGGTGCCGAACGAAAAATATTTCATCAGGATGAAAGCAAAGGGTCCGAACGGCGAGAGCGCATATTCTCCTACGTTTGAATTGAAAACAAAATAATTTTGTTTGTGTTCTTTGACAAGTTATAATTAAATTGCATTTTAGTTTAAACAAATTTTTAAATTTTACAATATTAAAGGTATTTTATGTTTAAAACAATTTTAACAATCGCAGCGCTTTTCGCTATGTCTTTATTATCATCTTTTTCGCAAACCCCCTATGGAAGAGTACTAACATTAGATTCCAACGGGACGCAGCAATGGATTTATATCGGAACTTTAGTGGGTGGAAATGGAAATTACTGGTCGCTTGCCGGTAACAACGTCTCTGGGAGTGAATTTCTAGGAACAACCAATGACCAACCTCTCGTCTTCAAAGCGAATTTAATCGATGCAATAAGAATATATCCAGTCATTGGCGCAGTTAATATTGTCGGTGGCAGCACGTACAACACAATTGACAATGGTAATGTAGCAAATTCGGTTATTGTGGTTGGTGGAACATTTGACTATCCCAATTGGATAGGTAGTTCGGACGGAGGCAGCAATTCAATAATTGGAGCTGGTATTGGCAATTATGTTGATGGTGACAATTCTGGAGTTCTAACGGGGGAATTTAACAGTGTTAGCGGATACAATTCGTCAATAGTTTCCGGTTTGTATAATGATGTGAGTGGATATGCGGGATTTGTTGGCGCAGGTGAAAGTATATCTATATCTTCGGATTATAGTGCCGTTGTTGGTGGATATAATAATAATGCAAGAGCACATTATACATTTGTTGGGGGAGGTAGACATAATACTGCTGGGTACGACGACGGAGATATGTACGGGATTAACTCCGGTATACTAGCAGGTGCATACAATGAAACCAGAGGTGACAATTCAATGGCAATCGGGACGGGGCTATCTGCAAAATCTTTTGGCGAAGTTGTAGTTGGTTTATACAATTTGGATTATACCCCGAATAGTCAAACAGAATATAACTTGAATGACAGATTATTTGTTGTCGGAAATGGAATGGATTGGGACAATTTGAGCAATGCCCTTGTTATATTGAAAAACGGAAACACGGGCATAGGGATTTCCAATCCGACATCTCTTTTGGACCTCTCAGCAACGAATGGTTACGAGCAATTACGTTTGCGTACTAGCTATACACCCTCTGGGACAGCCGACGTAAATGGCAATGTTGGGGACGTTACTTGGGATGATGATTATATTTATGTGAAGACAAGTACTGGATGGAAGCGGGCAGCGCTTTCAACCTGGTAATTTGGCTTTTTTAAAAGTTGCTAAAAGAACTTTTCGAAAATTTGTAAAGAAAACACAAATCAAATTTTAAATTATTTCAATTTTTTTCCTTAAATTGTCTTTTTGAATATAAGGAGGATGGGGAAAATAAAAGCCAAAATTTTAGGCAATGAGTACACATTTAAAGGAGAAAACGAAGAACTAATTCGAAAGGCAGTCGAAGAAGTCGATAAGCAATTGCAAAGTGTAATGGAGAAATACCGTTCAGAGTCTTTGCAAACAATTTACACACTTGCTGCAGTGAACATAGCCGAAAAGTTGAAGTATTGCGAGATGGTTAGTAAAAAAGAGCAGGAATATTTGGTCGACGAAATTCGGAAAATTACTTTGTACTTAATCGAAAAAATAAGTTGAGATCTTTGAAAAGATGAAAGCCGCATTAAAGCCCTGCCCCCTTATGAGCGAAAGAACCGTTAGTTGATATTAAAGGGAATCAGGCTCTGGCTATAAATTGCAGGCCTCGACCACCCAAGCGGTGGTGACATCCGAAAGGGATGTCCGGTGGAAGCAAAATATAGTCAGGATGATACCCACTGTGTCGGATTGGGTTCTTTCCGACTCAGTATAATGCGTGGGCAGGGCGATAATGCGGTTTTATATTATGTTTTTATATTAATTTGGATTTTTTTCGTTTTTATATTTATGTAGTTATTTATAATGCGGGATAAAAAATGAGCGAATTAATTATTGTAGTTGGAGCATTAGTTGGGCTGTTGCTTGGTTTCGGAATTGCCTATTTTATTACAAATAAGGCTCTTTCTTCGAAAATTAAAGAAGCAGAGGAAAGAGCAGCAACTATTATCAAAGAAGCCGAAAAAGACGCAAACAATTTAAAGAAAGAGAAACTTCTTGAAGTTAAAGAGGAATGGCACAAACGCAAACAGGAATTTGAAAGTGAATATCAGCAACGAAGAGCTAAAATACAGTCTCAAGAGAGGCTGTTAAAAACCCAAGAAGAGGCGCTCGAAACTAAAAGCGAATTGCTTGCCAAGAAGGAAAAACAAATCGAATTAGCCGAGCAAGACTTAAAACAAAAAGAATCATTGATTAAGCAGAAACTTGCAGAAATTGAAAATCTTCGAAACGAACAATTGAAGAAGCTTGAAGAAATAAGTGGGTTAACCCGAGAAGAAGCAAAGAAAATTTTGATGGATAATTTGATTAACGAGGCAAAAACCGAGGCAGCGCAATACATCAAGCAAATTCGAGACGAAGCCAAGCAAAATGCCCAGCGCGAAGCAAAGAATATAATCCTTGAAGCAATACAGCGTACAGCATCGGACCATAGCATCGAGAGTACTGTTTCAGTTGTAACGCTCGAATCCGACGAGATGAAAGGACGAATCATTGGTCGAGAAGGTCGAAACATTCGTTCGTTTGAATCGGCGACCGGTGTGGATTTGATAATTGACGATACGCCAGAGGCTGTTGTGATTTCCGGTTTCGATCCATTTCGCCGTGAGGTCGCAAAAATTGCACTTGAAAGATTAATGCAGGACGGGCGAATCCATCCTGCACGCATTGAAGAAGTGGTTGAAAAAGTTCGTGCAGAACTCGAAGAAGAAATTTACAAAGTCGGAGAACAAAGCACTCTCGAACTTGGCATACATAACCTCCATCCCGATTTGATTCGTTTGGTTGGAAAGATGAAATATCGTTCGAGTTATGGACAAAATTTACTTAATCATTCAATCGAGGTGGCATATTTGTGTGGAATTATGGCATCAGAACTCGGGCTCGACCCGCAAATCGCCAAACGTGCCGGTTTACTGCATGATATTGGTAAGTGTGTCGACCAGAACACCGAAGGACCCCATGCTTTAATTGGTTATGAGCTTGCCAAAAAATACAAGGAGCATCCCGCTGTAGTCAACGCCATTGGAGCCCACCACGAGGATATTGATATGGAAACTCCTTATGCTGTACTTGTCCAAGCAGCCGATAGTATAAGTGGGGCTCGGCCGGGTGCCCGTCGCGAGTCGCTCGAAAATTATGTGAAGCGTCTGGAGAAGCTGGAAGTTCTTGCCCAAAGTTTTGATGGTGTGCAAAAGACTTTTGCAATTCAAGCTGGCAGAGAAGTTCGTGTCATAGTTGAACCCGATAAAATCGATGATTTTAAAGCAGATCAACTTGCCTACGACATTGCAAAAAAGATCGAGCAAGAGATGGAATACCCCGGACAAATCAAAGTGACAGTGATTCGCGAACGTCGCAGCTTTGCTTTTGCAAAATAAAACAAATTAATTATCTTTCTCAAGACCTTTGTTCCTTTTTTGGGACAAAGGTTTTTTATTCCAGTATAGAATTATGAACTTGATTCTTTTGCCACCTTTGTTTTTAAAAAATGAATAGATAGGAGAATTTGGAAAGTCAATGTCTTTGTCGCTTGAGATAAAAGTTTAAGAATATCAATTATTTTTGAAAGAAATTGTCAAGACCTTGTGACCGAGATATTGCGAATAGTAATTCAAAACGAAGAAAATGAAGGCAAGATCCATCCACAATATGAAGTAGATAAGAATGTTAGCAGTGAATGAACATCGTAGAATTTCAAAAGTAGCAATATATGGGGCAATCCCGATAAGTTTCTTTTCGTCTGCCGAGATGCTGGGATTTTCTCGGACAATCTTGTAAAGTTTGATCGATGTAAACAGCAAGGAATAGAGCAAAGCATTGAAAAGAAGAAAGTTGAAGATTCCACATTCGGCAAGCACAGAAAAAATAGTGGTATCGCTGAAAATTGCCACAAATTCTTTTTGGTAGGCGAGTAACCCCAATCCGACTCCGAACAATGGATGCTGTGTCCAGATTGCAATTGTCGACATTGTATTGGAAAGTCGTGTTGTAAAGCTTTCGCCGCCCATCTCGTCGCTGCCAAGCGAAAAGATATTTTCAATTCTATATGTGAAAAGTTTCAGTAGGTCTATTCCAAAGAGTTCAATCATAAAAAGATTTGCAAGTAAAACTGTTACAACGACAATAAAGATAATTTTGAATAGGAATTTGTAAGATTCAAAATATTCAATGAAAACAATTAAGGAAAGAACCACAATAAGGCTTGCCAGCCCAGTCATTGAATAAGTTAGAAACAAAGTAATCAAGCTGGTAGCAACAAAAAGAATTAACAGCTTTTGATTTTTTATAAAACTTTGTCTTTGTTGTATCCAAGGTATGACAAGAAAAATGAAGAGAAGTATATTGAAACTGGCAAGCACACTTGGTTCGACAAAAATAGAAGTTATGCGATAGAAAGAGCCAAAGGAAACGGTTGTTTGCTGAATGGTTCCTATAATTTCCAAGCGAGACATAATTCCAGTGTTTGTGTATTCAATCCAACCGAAAGGAAGACCAAGTGCGCGAGCAAACAATTGGTAAATGCCGTAGAGGTTGAAAATAAAAAGAAGCCAGATCAAGCCTTTGATAATCCTTATAAGTGCATAGGTTTTCAGCAATTCAGAATAAAGAAGAATCACAAAAAAAACAATATAATAGTAATGAAGGGTGGATTTAATGTTTTGAGTAATTTCAGCTCCACTACCAGTGAGAATTGGGTTAATCATTGTAAACACAAGTGCAATATTGAAAATAAAAAACAGTACATTAGGGTAGTTGATTGCAATTCGGAGCTGTTTCCGATAGAAGAAAAAAGAAACTAAAAGCAGAGAATAAGAGAAAAGAACATTTATGTCCAAAGCAGTTACGCCGTAGTTAAGAATAAAAAATAAAGCCCAACCAAAAAGGAATTGAGTAAAGTATATCAAAATGAACGAGTAATTGTATAGTTTTTCCATAATTTAAAACAAATGGAAAACAAAAATACAGAAAGGATAGGAATCAAGATGCAAGAATTTGCACACCCGGAGGGACTCGAACCCCCAACCCTCTGATCCGAAGTCAGATGCTCTATCCAATTGAGCTACGGGTGCCCACTTATTTATGATTGCGAAACTTTCAACTTGTTGACTATTCGCGCTAATTTAGATTTCTTATTAGCAGCGTTGTTCTTGTGGATAACACCGTGAGCTGCAATTCTGTCGAAGATCTTGTACGCTTTTTTAAGTAATTCATTTGCTTCTTCGAAATTGGTTGCACGGCGAATAGACTTCACAATTTCCTTTGCAATTTGCTTATTGCGCCGGTTATATAAACGCCTCTTTCGATTTTGACGAATCCTTTTCAAAGCCGACTTATGATGTGCCATAAAATTATTTTCACCCTTTTGTATTAAGAAAATACAAAATTAAGAATTTATCTATTAAGAAAAAAATTTTTTTCAATGGAATTCATTTATTAATTTTGTACTTTTGAAAGCTCGGATGGCGGAATAGGTAGACGCACAGGACTTAAAATCCTGTGGGCATTCGTGCCCGTGCGGGTTCGAGTCCCGCTCCGAGCACTTCTATTTGTATCTTTCAAATCTATGCCAGATTCTGGTTTTAACTTTCGCTTCATTTTAATTACTATCGGGATAATTTTGATTCTAATTGGGTTACTCCTTCCATACATTTCTAAAATACCCTTCGGAAGATTGCCTGGAGATGTTATAATCGATAAGCCAAACATAAAAGTTTACATTCCAATTACTTCTATGCTTCTTGTAAGCATAATTATTTCCTTGATTTTCTATCTGATTAGATTTTTAAAGAAGTGAAGAGTTTTACAAACTTTTTTGGTTAATTTCTATGGCATTACAAGAAATAGTCAAAAAAATTCTTTCCAAATGGGTCTTGTTTGAAAATTTAAAAAATGATAAATTTTTTGGTAAAATTGCTCTCATTTTGATTTTTACATTACCCATTTTCAGTCTAATATGGTTGTTTGTTCTATCGCCTGAAACAAAAGGAACATTCCTTATGAATTATTATTCTGTACTATTTCTATCCTTCATTTTAGCTTTTATTTTGAATGTATTTATAATTTACACTAAAGATTTAGTATTCTTTTTAAAAATTTTTGTCATTCTTTTTTTAATTTATTTTGGAATGTCTCTTTCCGTTGCGATTGTCCATCCATTTGTAAGTATAGCCACTCAAATATTTGTTGCATTACCATTTGTATATACTTTGCCACGAAACAAATACTTTTACTTAAAAACGGTTATTATTGCACTTGCAGTTGCACAGTTTCCACCTTTTCCATTCATTCTTTCGAAAGAGATTTTAATTCTCAATATTGCAGTGAAATTAATTTTTTCCTTTGCAATCTTTTGGCTTTTTTCCCTAATTCCCTTAAGTTCTATGATTTTAAATTTTCTTCCCTTTTTTGCAATGGTTTTAAATTTTGTGTATTCCGCATCAACCGATTTTGGTAATTACTTAAATAATTTTAAAGTTCTTTCGGCAACAATCTGGAATGTAATTACTATTCCAATTTGGTTGCTTCTTGCGGGCGACTTTGTCGACGAAATAGGAAGATTTGGGAAAATTTTTAGCAAATATTTCTTTCCATTTGTCAAGACAAAGGGAATTTTCTTAATTGAGATTTTTATTGTGTTGTTTGTCTTTGTTACTTTGGGCTACCTATTATTTTGGAAATCAGACATAGTCACAGCCCTTTTGGCAAATTTGAAACTCCCAAGCTTTCTCTCGAATTATAAAGAGGTTCTTGTTATTTCATTGCGATTTGTTACACCAGTAGTAATTATTATTTGTATAATGGTTTTTTTGAATTTGAATAGGATTAATACATTAGAATTAAAGGCTCGATTCAACCAAATCCTTTTTGCAATCGTCGTATTTTCCGTTCAAATTATTTATTCATACTTTTTTACAACTGAATCCGAAGTGGGCGAATCGTTGACTGGCTTTCCTTTTTTGTTGCTTGTTCTAGGATTTTTTTGGGAGCCTTTGAAATTAGTAGGTACAACAGAGATGAAAAGCGAGAATTTGTCAGTATTGCTGGCTTACATTCTGATTTTGACAGGTATGCTTGTCAATATAAATCTTGTATGGGAACCGGTTTCCGTTGCACAAGTTTCGATAGTTTACCAAATCATTGGCGGGATTGCCGTTGGAATTCCTGTTTTGTTTTTGCGTCTTTTTGTTGGTTGGGATTTTGATGAGAAGTTCATTTTCAGAAATTTCTTGCTCGGTTTCGCTGTCACACTGCCCCCAATTGTACTTCTTCCCAATGAATTTTGGATTTCAACACCTATTGGCTTGGCAATTGCTTTGTTGATTCATAAAATTCTTATTCGAGCGGAAATAAACTTTTGGGATTATGTTACACTTGGTTTTGGCGCACTTTCTCAAACAATTATAGTTTGGATTTTACCACTTCCAATAATACCCTTGCTTCAAGTTTGGTTTGCAAATCTTGGTAAGATTGTTCCAGTTGAAATTTTCAGTTTTTACTATTTCAAACAAATCGCTTGTTTATTAGCTTCTGCAATAATCTACCTAATTGCTTCGCATTTCAGATTTAGCCGAATCGCTGCAATTCCAATTTCTTTGCTTTCTTTTGTCCTTTTAAGTTATGCGTTGTTGAAATAGAAATATTTTTGCTCCACCTCATTCCCACAAGCGAAATTTTTGTCTCATTTCGTTATCCTTTGTAATTTTGAAATTTTATTTTGAGGTATTTATGAAAACAACAAAATTCGTTCTATCTTTATTTTTATTCTTTCTATTCATCTTATCGGCATTTTCGCAGCCGAGGAACAAGGGTAAATTTGTCGACTACAAAAATGAGTTTTGGGAGGAAATCCACAAAAGCACTCAAGAGTACTGGAAACAGCCGGAGAAAAAGAAACCTCGTTTTATTGTCGATTTCGAGGGGATGGATTTACCAAAATCGAAAGAAGAGTTCAAATATTACTGGCACAATGAACCTCGGTCTCAGGGCGCAACTGGCACTTGTTGGAGTTTTTCTACCACATCGTTCTACGAGTCGGAAATTCAGCGAATTAGCGGAAAGAAGGTAAAATTGTCAGAAATGTATACTGTTTACTGGGAATATGTTGAAAAGGCAAGATATTATGTACAAACACGCGGACTTTCTTTTTTTGGTGAAGGAAGTGAATCGAATGCTGTAAGAAGGATTTGGAAAAAGTATGGTTGCGTCCCGCTTCAAGCCTTCGATGGTAAGTTGGAAGGACAAAAGTTTTACGACCATACGAAGATGTTTTCTGAAATGGAAAATTTCTTAAAAAAAGTCAAAGAAAATTCTATTTGGAATGAAGATTTTGTTGTGGAAACGATTAAAAGCATATTGAATAAGTATATGGGCGAACCTCCAAAGAAATTCACTTATGAGAACAAGGAATACACACCAGTGACTTTCTTAAATGATTATTTGAAACTAAATCTCGACGATTATATTGATTTTATGTCTTTGATGGAAAAACCATATTATAAAATGGTTGAATTAGAAGTTCAGGATAATTGGTGGCACGATTCGACCTACTACAATATACCTCTCGATGATTTTATAAATATTATTAAAGATGCCATTCAAAAAGGTTTTACAATTGTAATCGGAGGTGATGTATCGGAAGCTGGCATTGAATCCCACAAAGAGGTTGCAATTGTTCCAACTTTTGATATCCCATCAGATTACATTGATGAAAACGCAAGGCAATTCCGTTTCTCGAACAATACAACTGGCGACGACCACGGCATCCATCTCGTTGGCTATAAGTTTGACAAGGATAAAAAGATGTGGTTTTTGCTCAAGGACTCTGGCAGTGGTTCGTTCAACGGACCTAACAGAGGTTATTATTTTTATCACGAGGATTACGTCAAATTGAAAATGCTAAGTTTTACGATACATCGAGATGCTGTTAAGGACATCCTTGTAAAGTTTAAATAGCAGTCTTAGGCGGCTCCACGCTTGAATTCATAGATTGGGGATGCTCCGCTTTCAATAACTTCTCGAGTGATAATACATTTCTTTAAGTTAGCCAAATCGGGAACAGCGAATTGGATGGGTAGCATTATTTCCTCAACGATAGCGCGCAGACTGCGAGCCCCAGTTTTAAGTTGCTTTGCACGAGCAACGATTGCATCGAGTGCTTCTTCGGTAAATTCAAGTTCGACTTTATCGAGTTCAAAAAGTTTTTTGAATTGCTTGATGATGGAGTTTTTAGGCTCTATCAAAATTCGTTTCATTGCTTCTTCGGTCAAATCTTCAAGTGGTGCGATTACGGGCAAACGTCCCACAAGTTCCGGTATGAAACCATATTTTATCAAATCGTCGGGTTCGACTTTACGCAAAAGTTTCGAAGTTTCCTCGATCGATGGTTTCAAAACCGCAGTGAATCCAATCGAAGTCTTTTGCATTCTTTTAGCAACAATTTGCTCAAGCCCAACAAAAGCACCTCCGCAAATGAAGAGAATGTTTTTGGTATTTACATAAAGAAGTTTTTGTTCTGGATGCTTTCGACCGCCCTGAGGTGGTACCCCGGCGATAGTGCCCTCGAGGATTTTGAGTAATGCTTGTTGAACTCCTTCGCCCGAAACGTCCCTTGTTATCGAAGGAGAATCGCTTTTTCGTGATATTTTGTCAATCTCGTCGATATAGACGATACCAATCTCAGCCAATCCTATATTGTAGTTGGCGTTTTGTAACAGTCTAAGAATAACAGTTTCAACATCATCGCCTACATAACCAGCCTCGGTTATGGTTGTTGCGTCGGCGATAGCAAACGGTACTCGGAGTATTTTTGCCAAAGTTTGAGCAAGCAGAGTTTTCCCTGTACCTGTCGGTCCGATGAGAAGTATATTGCTCTTGTCGATATCGACGTCGGTGTTGTTGTTGAAATTTAACAAAATCCTTTTATAGTGATTGTAAACAGCAACGGAAAGGACTTGTTTTGCATAATCTTGTCCGATTACATATTCGTCAAGTTTGCGCTTGATTTCACTTGGAGTTGGAATCCTCTCCAATTGGCTTTCAACAAGAAATCGTTCGAGGCGTTTGTTTTTTATTATTTCGTAAGTACTTTCTATACAAAAATTACAAATAAGGACTTTGTTCTGTCCTTCGAAAAATCCTTCGACTTCGTATTGGCTTCGGCCACAAAATGAGCAATATCGTATGTCTGAATGATGATGTTTCTTTTGTGTCATTATTTTTTCTCTTCTTCTTTTTGTTGTTCTGGCTTTTGAGCTTTTGTAAGTATTTTGTCAATAATTCCATATTCAAGAGCTTCTTGAGCAGACATATAATAATCGCGGTCAGCGTCCTTCCGAATTTTTTCGATGTCTTTGTTGGTATGTTTAGCAATAATTTCGTACAACATATCACGAATTCGAAGCATTTCTCGGGTGTATATTTCAATATCTGTGGATTGTCCTTGTGTACCGCCCGTTGGTTGGTGCATTAAAATCCGGGAATGAGGAAGCGCATAGCGTTTTCCCGGGGTACCAGCGCACAAAAGTACTTGTGCCATAGAAGCAGCCATCCCGATGCAAATCGTTACAACGTCGGGAGCAACGTATTGCATTGTGTCGTAAATTGCCAAACCAGCGGTAACGCTACCTCCAGGGGAATTGATATATAGATGGATGTCCTTGTTTGGATCCTCGCTTTGTAAAAACAACATTTGAGCAATTACAAGACTTGCAATATTGTCATCGATAGGTGTTCCAATGAAAATTATTCTTTCTTTTAAAAGTCGCGAATAGATATCGTAAGCGCGCTCGCCGCGTGGTGTTTGTTCGATAACAATAGGCACTAATTGGTCGTACATATCCTACCCTTATAAAAATAAAATATAAAAGACGATACAAAAATTGAAAAGTTTTATCTATTCTCTTTCAATTCGGTATCTTGGTTTTGGTCTTTAATGTTGGTATTCTCTACTGAATCGACCAAAGTTTCTTCTGGTTCCAACGAATTTTCCTCTGTGGTTTGTCCTTCAAGCATTTTCATATATTCGTCGAAATCGATTTCTGTCGTTTCCGCAAAACCAATGATGAAGTCCAGAACTTTCTTTTCTAATAAGGTATCGACAATGTGAGGTGTGTTTTTGATGTAGTTTCGCAATTCTTCTTCGCTGGTGTTGGGATTTTGCCTTTTGTGTTCTTCGACAATGGAATCAATGTCATAATCTTCTATTTGGATATTTTCCTTTTCGATAATTTTCTTTTTGATTATTGCCCACTTCACTTGGCTTTCGGCAATTGGGATGAAATCCTCGAGCAATTCATCGGGTTTCTTTCCTTGCAATTGTGGGTACGATTCAGCGTATTTTTTCAAGAAGTCTTCGCTAAGTTTGTAGGCAGTTTCGTATAAAACAGTTTGTGGTAAATCGAAACTATGAGCATCGACGAGTTGTTTGATAACTTGTTTAACCATCTCATCGTTTGTTTTCATATCCCATTTTTCTTGCAGAAAATAACCGATTTCTTCTCTAAATTCTTCGGTGGTTTGCAATCTGCCTTGTGTGTATTTTTGGACAAATTCATCATTGAATTCTTCCATCACTAATTCAGAAATGTTTTTGATTTTGATTTTGACTTGTTCGTTTGGTGCCGAAGGTTCGTTGTCGTGCGGATTGTATATAAACTCGTCCCCAACATTTCGTCCAAGAAGTAATTGCTTTAAATCTTGTGGAACAGTTTCCGATGATAGAAGTATCGTAGTGGTTTGTGTTTTTTCGTTAATCTCTTCAAGCGTTGACTGGTCGAGCGAAACAATATCGATTGTAACCAGAGTATTTTCATTTTCTATTTTGTCTGTTTGAGTAACATTGGCGGAATAGAGTCGCCTGTGTTCGATTTCGTGGTCAATTTCTTCATCACTGACGCGATGGATAGGTTCATAAATCTTCAAGCCTTTGTATTCTTTGAGTTCAAAGTCTGGGACGACATCGATTGTGAAAACGAAAGTTACCTTGTCGTCTTCTTTGGTATATTTTTTAAAGATTGGTTTCCCAACAAATTTAATTTCATTTTTCTCGCTTGCGTCTTTGAAAATCTTTGTTGCAAACTCGCCAACAAAATCTTCTTCGATTTGTTTACCATATAGATTTTTAATTAGGTTCAAGGGGACACGTCCTTTTCGGAAACCTTTTAAAGAAATATAATTTTGTGCAGTTTTAAATTCCTTTTCCAAACCCTCGTCATATTCCGCTTTAGGAACAACAATGATAAGTTCTCTGGTCGCGTCGTCGATTTTGTTAATTGATACTTCCATTTTTTCTCCATAAAAATAAAAAAAGTGCGGATGGGGAGACTCGAACTCCCACGGGTTTCCCCACTAGATCCTAAGTCTAGCGCGTCTGCCAATTCCGCCACATCCGCGGAATAAAATACAAAATTATGAAAAAAAAAAGAAATTTTGCCTTTTGTTTTCCTTTCGTAATATAAATTTGTATTTTTGAATTTAGGATATTGGCTATGAAGGTTTTATTAATAATCTTGGGTTTGGCTTTGTCTTTTGATGTTTTTGCAAAACAAGACCCTGCGAAGAATGATTACATTTACATTATCTCTTTGAAGCAGGGGAACAAGAATTTGGGCGACATTAAGATACGGTTGTTCCCCGATGTTGCACCAATGCATTGCAGGAATTTCGATAGCCTGGTTTCAATTGGTTTCTACAATGGACTTGCTTTCCATCGAGTTGTACCGGGATTTATGATGCAAGGTGGCTGTCCAAATTCAAAAAATAAACCAAAGGATACTTGGGGGATGGGCGACCCATCCCAAAGAAAAATTCCCGCAGAATTCAGTAAATTGAAACACAAACGAGGTACTATTTCTGCTGCACGAACCAACGACCCAAACAGTGCAACTTCGCAATTTTTCATCTGCTTCAAAGATTCTCCTTGGCTTGATGGCAAGTATAGTATCTTCGGAGAAGTTGTCGAAGGTTTCGATGTAATGGACAAAGTTGAAAAGACTGCTTTAGAAAAACAACCATATAGCAATGAAGTTAGTAGCCCCGTCGAGAAGATTGAAATGACCATTCGAAAATTGAAGTAATTGTTTTCAAAGTTACACTGAATGGTTGAAATTAAAGATTTAGAAGACCCGAGGATTGCTTTCTACAGAAGTCTTCGATACACACCAATATCACATATCAAAGCAAAGGTTTTCATTGCCGAGGGCGAAAAAGTTGTTGTAAGGCTGTTTCGAAGTGCTTTGAAAATTCATTCAATATTTGCAATTTTGGATTTTTACGAGAGATATAAAGACTTAATTGATGAAAAAATGGTGCCCGAGAATTGTAAATACTATTCGGATATAAAACTTATGGAGCAGATTGTTGGCTTCCATCTTCATTCTGGTGTTATGGCAATTGGATACAAGCCGGATAATTTGGATCTCGCGGCACTTTCGCCTACAATTGTAGCTTTGAACGGAGTTAATAATTCTGAAAATGTTGGCCAGATTGCAAGAATTTGTCGTGCTTTTGGAGTCGATTCTCTTATTTCCGACGAACATTCGACAAGTCCTTTCCTTCGTCGAGCTGTTCGAGTTTCTATGGGAAATGTTTTTTACCTAAAGATACGTGAAACCGATAATTTGATTAAAGACCTAATATTTTTAAAATCAAAAGGCTATCAAGTGGTTTCTTTCGAGTTGACCGAAAGTTCTTCGAATTTATTCAATTTTAATATTCCCAGCAATGCTGTTCTTGTTTTCGGAAACGAAGATAAAGGTGTATCCAGCGAAGTTCTGAATATATCAGATTCGGTGGTTCAGATACCAATTCAAAAGGGAGTAGATTCGCTAAATGTTGCTGTGGCATCTGCCGTTGCTTTATACGAACTTTATAGACAAAAATGGTATAAAAATGTGGTCAACGGATGAGGTTTTGGCGTTAACTCTTTCGAGGATAGCGCCCCAGCCGAAGTTAAAATCTATTGTTGAGAATTTTCAAAATTTCGACCATTTCCTTGCGTTTATCGTTGAAAACGAGCGGGCACAATTACTGCCCGATTTCGTTGGTTCCTATGAAAAACTAATCTTCGGACGCAAGGAAGCCGAAAGCCAGAAATTCAAAGCAGAAAGCTTTGGAGCTCGCATCATCAGCTATTGGGACGAAGACTATCCTAAAAGATTGAAGGAGATCCACTATCCACCTTTGATTCTTTTTGTTAAAGGAAATCTTGAGCCTAACGGAATTTCTATCTCAATGGTTGGAACACGCAAGAATACACAGTACGGCAAGCTCGTTGCCGAAGAGTTTGCTCGTAAATTCGTAGAAAATGGAATCATCGTTACAAGCGGACTTGCTTTCGGGATTGATACAATTTCCCATTTGACTGCTATCGAAGCAAAAGGAAAAACTTATGGTATTCTTGCCTGCGGTTTGGATTGTGTTGCAGTAAGCGGGACTGGAAAATTGGTAGAACGAATTGTCGAATCGAATGGAGCAATTATCACTGAATACAAATTTGGAACAAAGGCATTGCCAGCGTATTTCCCGCAACGCAATAGAATTATTAGTGGCGTATCCGTAGCGACTATAGTTGTTGAGAGCGATATCAAAGGTGGTGCAATGATTACTGCGCGTTTCGCATTCGACCAGAATAGGGAAGTCTTTGCTGTTCCCGGAAATGTTAACTCGCCCAAAAGTAGGGGAACAAACTACTTGATAAAAAACAATTATGCGAAATTGGTTTCTTCGCCCGAGGAGGTTTTAGTCGAGCTCGGTCTTGTAGAAGAAACTCTACTTTTTGCCGGAAATAACGAAAGTATCGAATTCGAAGACATCGTGGACAGCAATATTTATAACGCAATGTCGAACGAACCAAAGCACATCGATGTTCTTGCCGAAGAACTAAATATTGATATTTCCGATTTGCTCTATCGACTACTTAATCTTGAATTTAAAGGGTTTATTCGTCAACTTCCGGGTAAATATTATATAAGGGTGAAATAATGGAAGACTACGACTCTACGCTTCTGCATTATCAAACAATTATAGAAAATAGACTTTCAGAAATAGTCAAGGACCGCCAACCTCAAAATTTATATTCTCCAATTGAATATATACTTTTTGATGGTGGAAAAAGAATTCGTCCATTGCTTTGTATGTTGGCTTGCGAGGCAACGGGTGGCGACCCATACGAAGCAATCGACGCTGCAGCGGCTGTTGAAATTATGCATAACTTTACTCTTGTACACGATGATATTATGGATAACTCGCCAGTTCGACGAGGAAAAACCACAATACATTTGAAATGGGATTTGCCAACTGCAATTCTTTCGGGCGATACAATGGTCGGACTCGCTCTCGAAGCCCTTTTGAATTATTCTAACTACACAAATTTCGGGAAAATATTAGAACAGTTTGCTGTTGGTTATATCGAGGTCTGCGAAGGGCAAGCCCTCGATATGATTTACAATGTGAAGAAAGATGTCACGCCCGAGGATTATTTCTTGATGATACAGAAAAAGACCTCGGCAGTGATGCAAACGAGCCTTGCGCTTGGCGGCTTGTGTGCTGGTGCAATCGAAGAAGATATCGAGATTTTGAAAAATTTCGGACTAAACCTTGGTATTGCATTTCAACTTCAGGATGACTTTCTCGATCTGACTTCTTCCGACACAAAGCTTGGGAAAAGGATTGGCAACGACATACTTGAGAAGAAAAAAACGCTTTTGGTTATACTTGCCCGCCAACGCGCCAAACAAGAAAAAGACAAGGAATTGATTGATAAGCTCTACTCGGAAAACAAAATTTCGCCTGGATTGATTCCAGAATATGTCTCGCTTTTCGAAAGGCTTGAAGTTTTTGATGATGTTAAGGAAATTATAAATTCTTATCTTGAAAAGGCAAGCGATGCACTTCAAAATCTTACCAAAAACGATGGAACGAAAATGTTGAAGTATTTGCTCGATAGGATTAATGTACGCTCGTATTAGTTTTTCTTTGGCAATTTTGATTTTTCATTTCATTCCGATTCTTTCGCAATTAAGAGTAAACGATGTATTTATCGAGCGGCTGAATGTCTTCGATTCGACAAGTACCGATTGGTTTTTCGCTGCAAAGCTTGCCAATTCTTTGCACTTTCTAACCCGTGAGTATGTAATCAAAGACGAATTGCTTTTTTCAAAAGGTGATGTTATTGATGAATCAATTTTGCTCGAAACTGAAAAGAATTTGCGTTCGTTGAATCTGTTTTCGAAGGTCGAAATTTCATTGGATTCTTTGGACCCCTTGACCTGTGATGTTTATGTTTTAACCAAAGACCGCTGGTCTACGAATCCATCGTTATTGTTTGGTACTGGCGGCGAAGCCTTCCGACTTGGTTTCCGTATCGAAGAATTGAATTTCCTCGGGACTGGAACAACCATTGTTCCAGAAGTTCTTTATCGAAGCGAAAACGATACGAAGTTGCAACTTCGTTTCAAGTTGTATCAGCGCCGTCTTATTCGTTCGAATTTTTCTTTTAATTATAACTTTTTTATAAATCGTTTTAGAACATTGCACAATCTTGCCTTCTGGAAGCCCTATTTTTCGAGAAATTCGGTAAATTCCTATGGGATTTCATTTGTTAACAATTTTGGGAACGATCTACTTTTTACTGGTAATGGGCGGTACCAAAAAATGAATTTCTATGAAAAAGGTGCAGAACTTTGGTATTCCCATAGTTGGTTCAAAGAGGACAAATTGTTTATTACAGGTTTGGTCGACATACGAAAGGTCATTCGAGGTGCACCTGAATTTATTCGAGCGTTTGACAACTCAGGAAAAGTTTTCGTTGCCTTTTCTTCGATTTCCGAGCATTTCTTCAAAAGCGAAAAGTTGAACACTTTTCTCACCGAAGATGTTGTCGTCGGTGGATGGGGAAGCGCAATCCTTGGTCGAACATTTAGAATTGATACAAACGGAACCGATGCTTTTTATCTTGCCGGTATTGGCGAGAAATCCTATTTGTCACCAGATGCGCGCCTTTATCTCTTTGCCCGTCTTGCCGGGGGCAGTGCTTTTGCAAATTCAATTGGTTTCAACACCTACCAAGAATTCTGGTGGTTAATGTTCTATCGGTTTAGTAATAATTTTTTGTTTGCCACCCAAGTCAAACAACAAACAGTTTGGAATTGGCGGGGTGTTCGTCAATTCTTGCTCGACGACAAACATTACATTCGCGGATATACCTTGAACGAACTTACCGGCGACAATCGCCTCATCGCAAATGCTGAATTTAGATTTTTCCCAAACTTTAAATTCTGGATTTTCCAATTTTCTGGCGTAGTATTCTACGATGGTGGAACTGTTTGGAACCAGAATGTTGAGTTGATAAAAGCACGTTGGCACAATTCTGCGGGTTTTGGTATTCGAATTCACAACGACAAAACAGCTGGCAAACTTGGCATCGTCCGAATTGATTTTGCTTATAATTTCGATAGGAAGAAATTTGCTGAAATAATTATTTCTTCCGACCAATTTTTCTCAATTTTCAAATCCCATCAATTTGAATTGCCTGAAACATTAGGAGAGGAGTTTGAATATGAGTAATATTACAAATCTTGCAAAGTATATCGACTATACAAACTTGAAAAATAGCATTAGTTTTGCTGAACTCGAAGTTTTTTGCAACGAAGCAATTGAATATGGATTCTTTGGAGTCTGTGTCCAGCCATATTTTGTTCCACTTGTTCTTTCTCTTCTTAAAAATACTAATATCAGGGTTGTTTCTGTTGTCGACTTTCCTTACGGAACTTCTTTGCTAAAGTCTAAAATTAGTTCAGTCGAAGAGCTTGCCAAGACATCACTCGATGAAATTGATCTTGTTATGAATATTCCGGCTTTTATCAACAAAGAGTTTAAAGTTGTCGAACAAGAAATCTCCGAGGCTTTGGAAATTTGCCGAGCAAACAATTTGTGGTTGAAAGTAATCATTGAAACTGGTCTTTTGCAAGCAGAAGAAATTGCCACTGCAACTCAAATTCTTTGCGAGATTGGTGTCGATTTTATAAAAACTTCTACAGGGGTAGTTTCCCGAGGTGCCACATTCGAAGATATTAAAATCATTAAAGAAAATCTTTCGGGACATACGAAGATAAAAGCCTCGGGGGGTATAAGAAATCTTGAGCAAGTGGTTAAATTTATTGAAATTGGGGTTTCGCGCATTGGAACAAGCGCAGGCGTTCAAATAATGAAGGAATTTGAGCAACAATTTAAAAACGAATAGAAACACAGTAGTTCAAAAAAGTCTGTCATAGTTTGATTTAATTCTTAATTTTGTTTTTTTATTGGGAAAAGCAATGGCAATTATTCTTGATGGTAAAAGTCTAACAATTGAAAAACTTGTTAGAATTGCAAGATATGGAGAAAAGGTTGAGTTGTCCGAAGAATCGCTACAAAAAATTAAAGCTTGTCGCGAAATGCTCGAACGCAAACTTGCTGCTCGCGAAGTAATGTATGGAACCAATACTGGAATTGGAGAATTTTCCGAAATAGTACTTTCCGATGAGCAAGTGCGTGAATTCCAAAAATATCTGATTTACAACCATTCTGCGGGAATTGGCGAGCCGATGCCTATCGATTGGGTTCGTGGTGCAATTGCTAGCAGAATCAATGTCCACGCAAAAGGTTATTCTGCTTGTAGACCGGAAATAACTTTAACGCTTGTTGAAATGCTAAACAAGGATGTAATACCCGTTGTTTGCACAAAAGGTTCGGTTGGTGCTTGCGGCGATCTTGCTCCGATGTCCCAAATTGCACTTTTGATGATGGGCGAAGGCGAGGCTTTCTACAAAGGCGAAAGGCTTCCGGGAAATGTAGCTTTCGAACGTGCAGGTATAAAAATACCTGGGTTGCAAGCAAGAGATGGACTTGCGACCATCAATGGTTCGAATTTTATCACCGCAATTAGTGCATTACAACTGTGGGATATTAAACGATGGATAAAACAGGCGGAAATTGCTGCTGCAATGAGTTTGGAGGCTCTCCTTGCAAATTTAAAGCCATACGACGAGCGTGTCCACAGACTTCGAGGATTCGAGGGCGCTATAAAAAGCGCTCGTGCGATTATGAAATGCATTCAGGGAAGCGACTTGCTGACGGGAAAGGTTAAAACCAAAGTTCAGGACGCATATTCAATGCGCTCGACCCCACAAGTTATCGGTGCTGCACGCGATGCTATTGATTATGCCTGGAAGCAAGTCGAAATTGAACTAAACGGTGTTGGAGACAACCCAATATTTGTAGTCGAAGATAATTTGACTTTAACTGGTGCTAATTTTCAAGGAACACCAATTTCTTTGCCAATGGATTTGGTTGGTGCTAGTGTTACGATGGTCAGTGTTCTTTCGGAGCGGAGATTGAATAGATTGTTAAATCCAGCCCTTAGCCAAGGGCTTCCAGCCTTTTTGAGTTTAAACCCTGGGTTCTATTCTGGGCTTATGCTTAGTCAATATACAGCCGATATGTTGATTGTCGAGCAAAGAATTCTTTCGGTGCCAGCTTCAATTCAGTCAATTCCTGCGGCTGCCGACCAAGAAGATTTTGTTTCTATGGGAATGAACACTGCTTTGAAAAATGCACAAATTCTTGATAATGCTTATGGTGTACTTGGTATTGAATTTATGGCTGCCGCCCAAGCTCTCGATATCCGAAAGTTCAAAGTTGGAAATGGTGTTGAAACCGCCCGCAAAACGATTCGCAAATATGTTGACTTTCTTGAAGTCGATAGACCTTTGTATCCAGACCACAACAAAATGAAGCAACTTGTGAAAAGTTGCGAAATTCTCGAAATGGTTGAACAAGAAATTGGTCCATTGGATTGAGGAGAAGTATATGGAATTGAACAAACTAAATAATCTGGTAGAAATTGCATTGAGCAAGCCCCAAAAAAGGATTGCCGTGGCTTCATCCGAAGACGAACAAGTGCTTCTTGCGCTTAAACAAGCCACTGATTTAGGCATAGTCGAACCAATTCTTATCGGTAATCATAGCAAAACAAAAGACTTAGCGAGTCGAATTGGATTTGATATTGAGAAATACGAGTTTATCGATGAGTTGAATTCTGCAAAATCTGCCAGAATTGCTGTTCAATTGGTTCGCGAAGGTAAAGCACAAATCATTATGAAGGGGCTTGTTAGTACAGCAGATTATCTGCGTGCAATACTTGATAAAGAGATAGGACTGCGTACGGGTAGTTTGCTCAGCCATATCGGAATTTTCGAAATACCAGCATATCATAAACTTATTGGTTTGACCGATGCCGCCCAAAATATAGCCCCAAATTTAGAAGAAAAGGTTTCTATTATCAACAATAGTGTTGATTTGTTGCAAAGGTTAAGAATCCAACAGCCGAAGGTCGCTGTACTTGCTGCTGTTGAGAATGTCAATCCAAAGATGCCAGCGACAATTGACGCAGCATTGATAACAATGATGAACCGACGCGGACAAATCAAAGGCTGCTTGATCGACGGACCGCTGGCATTCGACAATGCTATATCCAAAGAGGCAGCTGAACATAAAGGAATCGATAGTCCTGTTGCTGGAGATGCAGACCTTCTCGTCGCTCCCGAAATAGAAACAGGTAATGCTCTATATAAAAGTTTCACATATTTTGCAAGAGGTGTTGTTGCTGCAATCATTCTTGGGGCTATGGTTCCAATAGTTCTAACTTCCCGAGCCGATAGTGAACAAAGCAAGCTGATGTCGATTGCTCTTGCTGCATCGTTTTGATAGAAAATATTTGTATATTACTTCTTTATATGAATGTATTTAATATTTAATTTTTTTCTGATATTGTTAGGAAGGTTTTATACCTTTGGAGGAGATAAACTAAAAATTATTTGAATTGTACTCAACATTCTCAAATTTTGAACTATATTTATTGTTAACAAGGGAAGCAAGGGATTTATACAACCCCTTGCTTTCTTTTATATAGACATTAGGATTATTTGGAAATAACAACTTTTATTGTGTTTGAATAACCACCGCTTATCATCCTCAAAGCATACACCCCGGAAGCAAGTTTCTTTGTAGTAATATTTACTTCGTAAGAACCTTCTTTTAAGTAATCGTTGACAATTGGTACTACATTTCCACTTGATAGGTTGACAAGTTCAATTTTTGTGTTTCCATCGAAACTGACGCCGAAATTAATAGTAAAGTTGTCGTCGACAACGGGGTTTTGCTTAATTTCGAGGAAATAATCCGTTAGAGCGATTGTAACAGCACGAATTCCAATTACACAGGTGTTGATAACAATTTTGGAAGTGTCGCCAGAAGGCACAACGCATTTGTCTCTTTCGTGGAAAGTAATATTAGAAATATATGGATAGAAAGTGACATTGTCTGTTAGCAAGAGTAGTATGTTTGGTCGCACTAACTCGCCATTTCTGTTAATAGGAGTTGTACCGTTGCCAGTTATGTGGATTCGAGAATATTGCTCGTCGATTTTTGACTGCTGGGCTGTAACTGTCCAGGTGTTGTCGAGAATACCACCCTTTTCGATAGAAATAAATTGCAACCAATCGGACTTATGGATTATATCAAATTCAAATGAGGTTATGTTTGCATCACGCCAATTGTTGGATTTTGCATTAGTCGTAAGTGTAATGTTGTAACCTGGACCAAGGTGCAAATCTGCATCAAAATCAAGTAAATCAAGATGGACAGGTACATTGTATCCAATCCCAGTAAGTTCAACAAAGTAATTATTTCCGACATCGCTGAATACTTGCAAAAGTGCACGGAAGTTTCCTGTACGGTCTGGTGTAAATCGAACTTTTACTTTAGCAGAGCCCTGCTGAGGAATTGTAATCGGAAACGAAGCTTGCAAAATTTGGAAGTTTGCAATATCGCCTGAAATAAACACAACGCTATCGATAACTGCAGGTGTGGTGGTACTTGTATTACTTATTGTAAATTCTTTTATTGGTTCGTCGCAAAGCAAAACAAATCCATAATTAATCGAATCAACAACAATACCTTTTTCTATTCCATAGCCAATCAATTGTGTTTGAGTTGTAGTTATTGAATCTGGAGCGGGCGATGCATCGTTAATTACATTGACAAAAGCAGTACGTTTGTTAACTTGTTTTGGAGTGAAGCGAACAGGTATGACAAGAGAATCGTTCATCGGAATTACAATGTTGTTTGGAGGTGGGGTGACCCATTCGAACTCGTTCAAAAGATTTTGATTAAAGTTGATGGATTGGACAAACAAGTCTGCAGACTGGCTTGTCGATTTAATGACAACCCGTCCGATATCTGGGTGCAATGTGCCAACCAGTACTGGGGGTTGGAATTCATAACCAGTAACTTCTATTTTGGGAAGATATCCGTATCCGTGGAGCTTACCAACAACAGAACCGGGTTCAATCTTGTCGTCGGGATGGAATTCTGGAACAACAGTATTGTCATGGTCGAATTCTGTTTGGGGCTCATACAAAACGGTTATCTCAATTTGAGTAGTACCTACACTACTTGTATCTGGCATCAATTCAATTGGTGTGCTTGGCGAAGGCATAGGAATAATTCCCCCGGGCTTCAGTCTGAAATGAGGAGAGCTTTGCCCAAGTCTAATATCTGTGACTCTTACAGGAGAACTACCACCATTTTTCAGGTAAATTTTACCTTCGGTTGAGGTTCCGACTCTTCGCCTATGCCAATCGTAGTCAGTGATATAAGGTCCAGGTTTAACACCGGAGCCTGTCCAGGTAGAAATACTATCACCGCTACCAGCATTACTATGGAAGGTTACATCAATTGTAAATGTTCCGGTTGTTGTAGGCTCGAAACACGGGGTTTCCAAATAAACATTACCTTTTGGCGGAATGATAATTGGCAAATTTGGGAAGTAAGGAGTTGAAATTGAGAACGGTTGTACAACACCTTCGAACATATCAATAACAAGCGTATCGGTTCCGGGGTTTTGAATTTGCAAACCAGTTTGTGTTTGTTGCAACTTGCAGACTTTATTGCCAACCACAACAGTTCCAGCATTCCAGTCCTCGACAAGAATTTTGGGAATAACGCCCCGCCCAATTACTGGTACTTTAAATGTATCACAGTCGGTTATAGCGATCAATGTGTCGACGTCAAGCATATCGGGAGAAAATGATTCATTTACTGGAGTATATTCTATTGCTATGTTGTGTATTCCTTTTAACGGGAGTTCAATTTCTGGGGGAATGTTCCCGTTGGTGATTTTGAACACCTTACCATTTAAAAGCTTAACTTCAAGAATTTTTTCAGTTGTATCGCTCACATTTTGAATTTGAACTGGGAGTGTTTTTGAAGTAAAGAGTCGAATTTTGCCAAAATCAACTGGATTGGGTCTGATTTCCAAGGTGTCGGGGTAAAAGTATAATGTATCGAGCGAGAAATTACCAGCTCTATCGGTGATTTGCAAAAAAGCAACCCCGGGCTTATTTTTGTCGATTACTTGGACGATAAATGTATAATCGTACAAAGGTGGGAAGGTTTTGAATTCATTTTTGAATTTGATTTCGAAATTGTAAGAACTATCAAGGAGAACGATATCGTTGATTCCTTGGTCGATTTGTCGAGGATTGTCGTCAGGTTTCCCATTGCGGAGTTCTGTGGTTCGAATTGTAAAGATTCCACAATTTTCTTGCACGAAAATTTCTGGCGGGAGGGTGTCCGTTTCGTCCACCTTGTTGAAAGCAGTGCAAGCGGGCCAACCATATCCGTCGGCTTCACTAAAGCCATAGATGTAACCACCGAATTTTGTTTGGCTACGAACAACGTGGGTGCCAGGTTTAACAGTAATTTTTGCCCAATATAAATCAGTCCCAGGAATTCTGTTGAAAATAAATTGGGGTTCGATTTGCCAGATAGGTTTTCCATCCAATGTTATTGATTTAATCGGTTTATTCTCTGGGTCGGTTGTGTCGCCAATTGCAATAATATTGAAGTAATTTGTTAGAAATTGGGCTTGGGCTTCCGGAGTCTGGAAGACGGTATTTGGCACATACTGTTCTCTTGGGATAACAAGTATCATAAATGGGTCAAATTCTGGGGCATTGTCCCAATCGGTGGAATATGAGTATTGCATAACAAGAACAGGTTTGTCGGCTTCCCACACTGATGTCCCTTTTATCGATTCGAGTTTGTTGGGCTGACCTTGCGGAACAAAGACCTCTTCGTATTCATCGAAGTCGCCAGCCTTTTTTAAAAGTTTTGGTCCTCGTTGACCAAGGAAGCGACCGTCTTTTAAATCGTACCATTTAACAGTGTATGTTGTATTATCTCTTGCTGCTATGATTCGGAAAAAGTCGCCTCGCCCTTTTCTTTGGAATTCAACTGTGTAATATTTTTTCCCCCAGGCTTGCACGGGGGGCATCATTTCGCAGAGCATATTTCTACCATTCCATAAGTCGAAAGAGGGAATTAATGTTCTTTTATGGAAGGAAATAAAGCCTATCGGTTTGTTTGAAATGACACGAGAGCCCGAAAGATCGAATTGCCCGCGCGTTGCACCATCGCCCATTACGCAATAAACATCTCCTTTGTTAAGAGTAACTTTCCATTTGTCGCCAATCCGGTGTCCCCCAATTGTCTTGCCAATTGCCTGCCCACGACCTTTCAAATCGATTAAAACTTCGGTGCCATTTTCGCTGGGGATAATAAGGAAGCCTCCACCTCGGTATTCACCCCCATATAAGTCCTCGTGGAAATCGTAGTATGATAAATGAATGTATTCTGTACCACAAGATGATATTGGAATAGCAAGATAACCATCGGCGGTATAATGTCTGTGATTTAACACATATACAGAGATTGGTTCTGTTGCATAAATATGAATTGCTTTTGGAGTAGGTGTCTCGCTTTCGCGAACTTCGAGATTCCAGAACAAGTCGTTAGTCAATGTTGAAAAAGTTGTGATTCTGAATGCTTCAACTTTTTTTGTTCTGATTAAACCAAGTCCCGGAATTTCAACTGTTGCCCAACAGCTCTTGGATGATGTAATATATATTTCTATAGCAATTTCTTGCGTGTTTCCAACAGGTTGCCTGTCGTCCTCGTTTGGTGGAATGGCAATCCAAAACTCACGTCCCTGCGAGGAGTTGAACAATAACTGCTCTGCTGAAATTTTTTGAGAAATTAAACTGGTTGTGAAAACAAGGTAAAAGAATAGGAAAAAAGTAAAAAACCTTTTCATCATTTCCTCCAAAAAATAACCTCAAATATAACAAAAATTTTTCAGATTTGTTACAAAAAAAAGATTATTTTTTCAAAAATAAATGTATTGAATTTTTTAGAGTTTATCTTAATTTTGCTTTTTTGTTGATTAATATGGAAATACCTCGTCTTGATTTTTATAAGAATTTGATTAAATCTGCACCCCTTGGCTATTCCTATCACAAAATCGTGCTGGATAGTAATGGTAAACCGGTTGATTATATATTTCTCGATGCCAATCATGCATTTGAGGAATATACGGGGTTGAAACTCAATGATATTCTAAATCGATCGTTACTTGATGTAATACCAGAAATAAAAAACGATGATTTTGATTGGATTTCATTTTACGGAGATATTGCTTTAAATGGAGGTTTTCAAACTCTAACCCAATATTCCAAATCATTGAATAGATGGTACAAGCTAATTGTATTTTCACCCGAGAAATTTTATTTCGTAACATTTTTCCTCGACGTAACAGACGAGTATAACAAATTGGAATCTCTAAAATCACGTGAAGAAATTGCTGAAAAATATTTAGCAGAAGCGCAGAAATTAGCCGAAGACGTGGCAATTTCCAAAAGCATACTCGAAGAGGCATTGTTTGAAAAAAATATGCTTCTTTATGAACTGACAGAAACAAAAGAGAAACTTGAAGAAGCCAATAAAGAAAAGGATAAATTCTTCTCGATAATTGCCCATGATTTGAAAAGTCCTTTCTCGGGTTTCCTTGGGATTGCAAATATGCTTTCAATGGATATTGAAAGCTTTTCGAAAGAGGAACTTGTAGAAATTGCCAAAATGCTTAAAGAATCTGCTGAAAATGTTTATAAACTTATAGAAAATCTGCTTGAATGGTCGAGAATTCAACGAGGTCTAATCCCATATCAACCCGATACATATAATCTTCGCTCAATTGTTGAACAGGTCTATTTTCTACAAAAAGTTAATATCGAAAATAAAGAAATTGATTTTCAGAATTTGATTCCCGAACATCTTGAATTAGTTTGCGACTTAAATATGCTCTCGACAGTTTTTCGCAATTTGATTTCCAATGCTATAAAATTTACCCCTCGCAAAGGCAAGGTTATTGTTGCTGCCCAGCAGTTGGAAAGCGAAGTTCTTGTTTCAGTTCAAGACACTGGAATTGGAATACCCAAAGATTTGCTTCCCATTCTGTTTAAGGTTGGTGCTAAAACTTCCCGGCCTGGAACAGAAGGTGAATCGAGCACCGGGCTTGGATTGATTCTTTGCAAAGAATACATAGAAAGGCACCAAGGTAAAATTTGGGTCGAAAGTGAAGAAGGATCAGGGACAAGGTTTTGCTTCTCACTACCATTGAATAGGAAAATGCAAGAGTAGTTACTTAAGAATATATTCTATTCGTTCCAGCCTACCGTCAATATTGTTTCGTGGTATTATATTCAAGATTTTACAAATTAAAGGGTAAATGTCAATGTTTTTGATTGTGCCCACTTTGTAACCCTTTTTGAACGAAGGACCGCCAGCAATGAAAATCCCGTGCATATCCATCCAGTGGTTATCGTAACCGTGATTTCCTTTCACTCGAAAGGTATACTCACTTGTGTCGAATGAAACAGTCCAACCAAATTCAGGAATAACAACGACTTCCCCAATTAATGGGTTCTTGCTAAAATTATAATAAGCTTGGACCTCGTTCCTTTTGTAGACTTTAAAGTGATTTTCAAAACTTTTTAGAGTGTTGTAGGCTTTTTCGACTGAATCTTTGTTTCCAGTTATAGAAACGATATAACCGTATGAGTTAACTTTTATTAGCCCTATTTTCAAATAATCTTTTAACATCACAATCTTATCCTTTTCGATTTCAGTCATTCCGTGGTCTGATACAATTACGATATTAATACTATCAATAAAGTTGATGGAACGAAGTTGTTCGATAAGGTATCCAAAAAGTTGGTCGCAAAGTGCAATTGCAGAATCTATTTGTGGAGAATTTGGTCCGAAGTCGTGTCCTTTTGTATCTGTTTCTTCAAAATAAAGTGTAATAAATTTGGGCCTTCTCTCGTACGATAGTTTTAGCCATCCAATAACAGAATCAATTCTAGTTTTGTATGGGATTTTAGGGTTGAAAGGAATAAAGAAATTGGGCCTTCGATAATCAAGTTTCATTTCGGAGCCGGGCCAGAAAAAAGAAGCAGTAGGAATTCCCTGTCTTTTTGCTGTTTCCCAAATAGCTTCGCCAAGGTACCAACGAGGGTCGGTAACAGCATTTGAATCTTTTAAACTGAAAGTAGTGTTATTGTATGAATTATAAATGTGGTTTCCGATAATTCCGTGATTTTCTGGGTACATTCCCGTTACAATGGTATAATGATTTGGGAAAGTACTACTTGGAAAAGATGGTTCAAGAGATATCGCCTGGACGCCATTTTCAGCAAATTTCGTAAGATTGGGTGTTAGCCCACGATTTAAATAATCCCAGCGAAATCCATCGAAAGAGAGAAGCAAAACATATTGAGTTGAATATACTTCGTTGGATATTAAGAAAAAAGCGATAATGAATTTTAAGGCGAATTTCATCTTGTTCTCAAATATAAAAAAACAAATTTAAAAATTTTATGTGTTATTAATACAAATTAATTTTGTAGTGATTTTAATGACACCCATTTTGTAAAATTTTTGACAAAAAAATCACAAATTTTAGACTTGTTTTTTTTTATGTAAAAGAATTTTGAAATGTGAAAATTATTGTGGTAAATTATGAAACAATATCTTGTCTTTGCTGTTGCTATTCTAATGTTTTGCAATTTTTACATTTCACTTGCGACCACAGCGAACCCCAACCGAAGAGCTTGCGAACCAGAATGTTGCCGAGTTTTACCCGGTGGATATCTGGTTTATTATTGTTTCCCTACTATTGCTACTTGTAATGTAGATTGTAATATTACTTGCAAGGACCCGGAAATGCAGCAATATAGAACTTATTTTTGTAATACTTATATTGTCGAGTTTGAATTGTGTAAAAGACATCGAAACGTGTTCTCTACAAATGGTTGCGACATAGACGAAACCGGGCAAATTGAAGGCGTCTTAAATGAACACGCTAACGGTACTTGCCCATATCTTTGCGCTCAATACTATACACTTGATTGCACTGGTTTTTTCTTCGTTCATTCATGTACGTTTAGATTAAAATAATTTTATTAATTTATAAATACTTAAATGGAGGGTATATGAAAACATTCAAGTTCTTTTCTGCACTCTTTATTTTCATATTTGCTTTTTACCTTTTCCATTCAAAAGTTTTTGCCGAATGTCAACCTTGCGATTATTCCAAAGCGTTGTTAGGAATCAATCCCCAGAATTCCAAATTTCTTTGGTATTTCCATTTCTTAAATGTATTTGATTCTGTTACGGTGGAGACAACTTACGGAGAGTTTCAAATTGTACGAGATGGAGATCGCGAAAAAATTAATTTGCTTATAGCACCGGTATTCGAAACAAATCAATGGAGAGTCTTGGGGCAAGACCCATCGGGCGAAGACACTATCTTGACAAATCTTGCAAGAACAGAACCTTTTGTATACCAAGCAAATTCCAAACTTCTTTTTTTCCGATTATTATTAGCTGGGATTTCTTGTTCATCGAATCCCCCAATCGAGCCCAATAAAAATTGGGGCAAGGATGCAGCGTTTTGGGTTGGATATCCACAGGTGATTTTAGATACCAGCGAGTGGGTGGTACAATTGGTTGACAAACAAACTGGGAATGTGTTAACTGTGCTTGATAGTGTTGGCATTTCAACAAATTATAACACCCCAATTGCAAATGTCTATGGGACAAGTCCAAAGGTTGCAAATCGGGAAGTAGATTTACCCGATGAATTTGCTGGCCGTGAGGTGTATTTGAGAATTTCAACCAGGCGATTTGGTCCGACTCCGCTGGGAATGTGGTTATATGCTGAACCGTCGAAGTTCTCGTTGTCTTCATTTTACGAATACAACACTGGCGAATGTATAATTCCGTGGCTAAATTGTGATTTCAATTATAAGGATTTCGAAGTTTATTTCTTTGGGAAGTTAATTGAATATTTGGATGGTCTTGTCGAAAGTCGGAATAGACCAATAAGTTTTGAGGATTTACCAAGCGATAACATATGGTTGGCAGAAAACAAACACTTATCCGATTCGTTATTTTCGCGCTATTTCGATAAATTTTTCCTCAATGATTCAAATTTTGTTTGGATTGAAAGAAGCGTTGGAGAAAATTACAGGAAATTTGAGAATCAAGAAGGTATAATTAAACCAAAAGAAGAAGAAGGAAGGATTAGTGTTTTTTACGACAAAAATAGAAAATGCATTATATTGAATTCGACCCACAAACTGTCTGATTGTTGGGTAAAAGTATATAATTTAATTGGACGAAAGATTTGGGAATCGCAGCATTTCGATATTTTCGAAGGGGAAAATAGGATTTGCTTGTCACAAGTCGGTTCTCAGATAGTAATTTTGCAAGTACAAAACAGTAGCAACTTGAACTTGCTCTTGACAAAAGTTCCATTGTATTAGTGGGTTTATTTCCACTTTTTAATTAGTTCAATATAGACTGTTCGAGAAAGGAATCGTTCAGCGGGTGTTGCATAGGAGTTAATTCCGGGAGGAAATATTGACGAACCAACACCTTTCATTTCAATTATTTCAATATTTGGGTCGAGACTTCTTACAAGTTCAAGTGTCTTTTCGGCTCGTTTTTGTGAGAGAGAATAGTTGTAGTCGCGGTCCCCAAGAATATCCGAGTATCCAATAATTCTTGCTTGAGTTAATTCAGAATTAACGGTAAGGAACTTTTTGATTTCGGCTTTTGTCTGCGAGGGGATTTCAGCGCTCGATACATCGAACAGTATCAACGATAACCGTTGAATTTCGATTTCATTTGTGTCATTTATTACTTGGATTTGTTTCTTGTCGACAGAAGTGTTTCCTTCGGTGTCTTCAAGAGTAAAAGTAACATCTAATGCTTGATTCTGTGTCAAAAGGTTTATTAATTTCTCTTGCACTTCTTGGCGAACTACGATTGGATTGCCTTCGCCATAAAAATTAAATAATAGAGTGTTATTGCTGTGGACATCCAGTTTCCAGTTTTTTATGCCGTGGAGTTTCGAGTCTTTAGGGTCGAATTGTAATATCTTAGGGTTAAAATCGAGAATCTCGAGGAATCTTTTTTTCGAGATTGGTTGAAGAAGTTCGGGATCGTTCGAAGTGATTAAGACACGGCGATTTTCCGCAAAACCACTATCATTTTGTGAAATAGTTCTGTTTCTTGGGAAACACCTATCTTTGCCAGTTTGCACCAAGATGCGTTCTGGAGCAATTTTCCAGACCTTAACTAAATAATCTTTGACTGAATTTGCTCTTTTCCTTGCAAGTTCGCAACTTGCCTTTTCTGTTGTTGAATCTGCATAGCCAATAATTGTAGCTTTCGAATTTGGTTTTTGCTGTAGACGATAGCCTATTATGTTGAGAATTTGTTTGTTTAGTTCAAGTGGTTTTGTGGGAAGACTGTCGTAATTGAATTCTTGTGGGTTATTGATTTTTGTGTAAAAATTTGTAATCTCGGTCGAGTTGTAGTCGAAAAAAAGAATTGGAAGAAGTGGAAATGCTTGTGTTATGAATTGTGTTTCAACGTTGATGGTACCAGTGTTGATTTGAATCTTTGCAACTGGTTTTGGCTTTTTGTATATTGTATCTGTTCTTCGGATTGTTTCTGTGTAAATGATTCTATCTTTAGTTTGTTCGATGGTGGTGTCGGATATCTCCTTGCCGACTGCAAATCGCGAGCGTTCGACAATTTCATTTTCAACGATAATGGTGTCGATTTTATATATTTTATGATATTCTTCCTTCGGAGGTAGGATTATAGGTTTTTCGATTTTAATAGGTAAATATTTTAGTGCAATTCCAAGACGTAAAGAGTTAATGGTCCATTTTACACTGTCGGCAACGTCGGACATACCAAAATGGAAAGAAGCGAAGGGTGAAAGAATAAAGGACTTGTATTTGTTCAAAGGTAAATCGAACGATATGCCAAGATGGATGTCAGTTTGAACTGGTTTCCCTTTAGGAATATTGCCAGAATATTTATTCCTTATGCGAGATTGAGTGTCGACGAAAACGCCACGGTCTGGTGGCTCGACGATTTGTTCCCACTGTTCAAATTTTGAAGTCAGTGGAAACGCAATCCTTCCCCCAGCAAAAAAACTGAAACCAAGGAATGGGTTGACTCGTAGGTAAGGTTCCAAACCAAAAGTCAGAATATTTGCTTTCAAATTGTGTTCAAACACTCCCTCGATAATCTCATTTCCAATCCGTACGAAGGTGTATTCTTTTTCTTTCAACCAACCATCGAGCTTCGTTCCGGATGCCTTTAAGCCAGCGAATAAAGAATAAGGAAGTGGCAATTCGATGAATAGCCCAGCAGTGTAACCCCCTCCAAAGCCGCTTCGGAAGCCTTCGCAACAGTTTGGAATCCCGGGTAATTTTGCAAAGTCGGGATTATGATAATTGAGATTAGAAGCGGCGAAAACGCCAAATTGGCGAACAGTATCTGGAACAGTCCAAAAATCGCTCTTTGTGGTGTCGTTCGAGTATAACTCGTATGTTAGAGAAATATTTAAAAATAGAACCAAACAAAGAAAAAATTTAGAAATATTTACTTTCAATTTATTCTAAAATTTGAAAAACATAAAAATTCAAATTAGCAAAACCAATGGAAATACAAACTTCTTGAGTTTTGAATTGTCTTGGTAATTTCTTTATTCACAAGAAAAAAGTGTCAGTTTGGTTCAATAAGTTTTCGATACATCTCGGGTCTTCGGTCTTTAAAAATATCATTTAGATTGTCTATGGCTTTGTTGCGTGTTTCAGAAGGTTCGATTTCGGCAGTGATAATGGTTTCTTCGTTGTCGCCAGCCGAGGCGATCTGGCTGCCATTGTAATGCCAGACCCCAGATTTTCCGTTAAATTCGAGTGTTTCCCCGTTGTTGGTTTCTGTGCCAATCCTGTTTGCAACAAGGAAAAAGACTTTGTTTTCGATTGCACGCGCTGGAATGGCAAGGTGCCATATTTTGGTGACTAAATTCGATGGGCAAGCAATTAGATCTGCACCAAGAAGAGCAAGCGTTCGAGCTGCTTCGGGAAATCGCCAATCGTAGCATATCATTGTTCCAAGGTTTATGTTTTTTGGTGGATATGAAACAACAAAGAATCCAGTGTTCCCGGGTTCAAAGATAAAACGTTCACGATAAAACAAGTGGGTCTTGCGATAAACAGTTGAAAGTTTTGAGTCGGGGAACAAGATCGCGCAAGAATTATAAAAATTTTTTCCTTGACGTTCGGGGAATCCAAAGAGTATAATTTTGTCTTGTGTGGAAGCTATATCTTGGATTTGGCTTATGAAATTGGATTTAAAATCGAGGGTGTAGGGGGCGATTTGGTCTTTCGTCCAGAAAAAATAGCCAGAAAAAGCAAGTTCGGGGAAACAAATCAAGTCTGCATTGGTGTTCTTCGAAACATTTTGAATATAATTAAAATTGAACTCAATGTCTTGGAACCTTGGTCGAAATTGAACAGCAGAGATTTTCATTTCAAAGATTCCTTCGTTTAACAACAATAATTGTTTTGTCGTCGTTGAAATCAGATTTTGCCGAGAATTTGTTTACGTCTTCGATTATTGAAAAGGCGATTTCTTTTGCCGATAGATCCTTAGAATTTCGAATTAATTCTATAAGACGTTCCTCGCCATAAAGTTTATGATTTTCATTCATTGCCTCGGTTATTCCGTCGGTGTAAAGAACAAGTATATCCCCAACGTGCATTCTGATGTTTTCAACTTTGAATTTTTGATTTTCAAGAATTCCGAGTAAACCACCGGTGGGTTCCAATTTTTTAACGCTATCGTTATCTGGACGATAATGAATCGGTGCGCAGTGCCCAGCGTTTACATAAAGCACCAATCGATTCGATGACAAGGTTAGTTCGCAATAGCAAAGCGTGACAAACCTTTCGTAAGGAAAAGTTTTGTAGACGAGTTTATTCAATCTGGAAAACAGGTCGCTCATTCTTGTAGAATAACTCCATCCCATTCTGAAAGCTCCAGAAATGAAAAGTGCCTGGATTGCAGCCGAAAGACCTTTGCTCGCTGCATCGCTAATAACAATGCCAAGCCGTTCTTCCTCGTCTTCTTTGCTTTCGATTTGTAAATAGTCGAAATAATCGCCTCCAACTTCTGCATCAGGAATACAAACGCCATAAATTTCGTAATCATAAAACTCGAGGTAATGGTCGGGAAAAAGATTCTTTTGAATCTGTGCTGCTTGATATAAATCTTCTCGAATTTTTTTCCTTTCAATTGTGTCAATTATGTTTTTTAAAGCAACTGTGGCTACGCTACTAATTATAGCCAAAGTTTCGGAAAAAGTTGGTTTTATTTCTGGGGCATTGAAGCCAAGCAGATATTTGTAGAATTTCCCATTTTTGGTTTTTATAATTTGCCCAACACCAGTTACAGAATAAAGTTTTATTCCTTTTTCTTTCAGTAGTTTGTCTGTTTCAACAGTTGTAATTGTTCTTTCTTTGACGAGATTCATCAAAAATGGTTGGTCGGCAATGTAGATTCGGTAGTTATCTGGTATTTTTTCTACGTTGCCATATTGCATACGCAGTTCGTATGCCATATCTTCGGGGATGAATTCCCAAACTCTGCCTCCGGTTATCTCAAATTCAGTATGATCGACAATATCTTTGACCAATCGTTTCAATAATTCCAGTGGGTCTTTGAATTCAGTAGCAATTAATTTCTCCACGAGTTTGTATGTCTCGCGTTGATGTTGTTGTAATGATTTTGGATCTTGCATAAAGCCTCAGAGAACTAAACTTATAATTATAATTATAATAATAATAACAAGGAAAAATACAAATTTAAATAGTCTTTTAACAATTCCGAAAATAACTGAGAGAATTATTAAAAATAAAAAAATTTGAAGGACAAATGGGAGGGAATTAAAAAAGCTAAAGAATGAGGATTGTATGAAAAGCATATTAACTTACTTTGAAGGTGAAAGTTATAATACCATACATTTCTTTGGTTTCTTTCAAGCGATTGAATCGCCATTGGCGAAGTGCTTCAATTGCAGCGCGCTCAAGCACTGGGTCGCCTTTTTGCAATGGTACTATACTAGTTACGGTACCATCGGGTGCAACAGTGAACTTAAGCCTGATTTGAGCATTTACGTTGTATCCTTGTGGATACTTTGGCAATACTTTGTAAAGTACAATTCGGTTTCCGCCGCCGCCCCATTCAATGTCCCCAAGCCCATAACCAGACCCAGGTCCCAAACCAGAAACACCAAGTCCAGTTCCTTCTTTTGTTCCGTCGGGATTTCCAATATCTCGCGAACCGGTACCTGCGCTGTTCTTATTTCCAGTTTCAGAAGCTAGTTGGTTTGATGGGTTAATTTGTTTGGCAAGCAATGGGTCGTCGATTTGGGAAGTTTTACTGCCCTTGGTGGCGGCAATACTTGCATCTTCGAGCTGGTTTGTTGGGGCTTTCCCTTTGTGGCTAGCTCCTTCCTGCGATAGATTGCCCTTGCTTAAGCCTGTTCCATCTCCCATCCCAAAGTTTATAAGTTCCAGCGGAATAGTTTTTGATTCATACGTTGGTAATGTTGGTGTTTCGTATTTCACGAAAGATATTAAAAAAATCAAAAAGAAGAAAAGCAACAATGAAAGAAGGAAACCGCGAGCAGTGTTGGGTTCCCAATAAATATTGATGTTTATTTGCTTTTCTTCTTGATAACCTTTATACATAATTCCCCCCCCTTTTTTAACGCAAAAATAATAAATATTATTTTATCAAAGTCAAAATAAAAAACATTGAAAACTGATGAATTGTGAAAAGAGTAAGGTGGATGCAGCAAACATCCACCTTCTTATGTATTTTTTAAATAAGACTACATATTTGGTCCGAGCATTTTCTCTGGTCTAACAATTTGGTCGAATTGTTCCTCGGTAAGTAGTCCAAGCTTAACAGCTGCCTCTTTCAAAGTTGTATTATTTTGATATGCATATTTGGCAATTTTAGCTGCATTATCGTAACCAATGAATGGGTTTAGTGCGGTGACCAACATAAGTGAGTTGTTGACATAGTACTGAAGTCTTTCCTTGACTGGTTCTATTCCAACAGCGCAATGTTGGTTAAACATTGTGCAGGTGTCGGCAAGCAAGCGTGCACTTTGCAAGAAGTTGTAGATAATGACTGGCTTGAATACATTCAATTCAAAATTGCCTGACGCACCAGCAAAATTGATTGTTGCATCGTTTCCAAAAACTTGAACAGCAACCATTGTCATTGCCTCTGATTGAGTCGGATTGACTTTTCCAGGCATAATAGACGAACCGGGTTCGTTTTCTGGAATTGTAATTTCACGCAATCCACAGCGAGGTCCTGAAGCTAGCCAGCGAATATCGTTTGCAATTTTCATCAGGGAAGAAGCAAGAGTTTTCAATGCACCGTGGGCAAATACAAGTGCATCGTGTGCAGCAAGTGCTTCGAATTTGTTTGGCGCAGAAACAAAAGGTAAACCTGTTAATTCTTCAACTTTCTTAGCAACGCGCTCGGCAAATTCGGGATGAGTGTTAAGCCCGGTTCCGACGGCAGTTCCGCCAATTGCAAGTTCATACAATCCTGGAAGAACAAGATGGATTCTTTCAATAGCATTGTCAAGTTGTTGTACATAACCAGAGAATTCTTGGCCAAGGGTAAGTGGGACTGCATCCATCAAATGAGTACGACCTATTTTGATAAGGTCTTTGAATTCTTCTGACTTTTGTTTCAAGGTGTTTCTAAGATTTGCAACAGCTGGTAAAAGTTGATGGTTAAGTACTTCGGCTGCTGCGATATGCATTGCAGTAGGGAAAGTATCGTTTGAACTTTGAGATTTGTTGACATCGTCGTTAGGGTGGATTGGCTTTTTACTACCAAGTTCACCGCCAGCAAGTTCAATTGCGCGGTTGGAAATGACTTCGTTAACATTCATATTAGTTTGGGTTCCGCTTCCTGTTTGCCAAACAGAAAGAGGAAATTGGTCGTCGAGTTTTCCCTCGATTACTTCGTCGCAAGCTTGAACAATCAATTCCATTTTTCCTTTCGGAAGCAAGCCAAGTTCGTAATTAACCAGAGCGCAAGCCTTTTTCAGAATTCCAAATGCACGAATAATCGGTTTTGGCATTTTCTCTTCTCCAATTCGAAAGTGGATTAAAGAACGCTGTGTTTGAGCTCCCCAATAAACATTTGCTGGAACTTCAATTTCCCCCATCGAATCTCGTTCGATACGAGTTTTCATTTTTCCCTCCAAACAAAAAAAGTAAATTACAATTTTTTAAGAAATATTGGATTAATTCCAAGTTGTTGTTTATTGGTTGCTTTTCTTCTGTCTAATAACTAATGCATAAATTAAGTGTTTATAATCTGCAAGTGATTAATCATCTTGAAAAAGATTTCTTTTGATTGAAATCTTGTAACCTTTGATTTTGTCAGATAAATATCGGTTTGTTCAAAAATTCCATTCCTGAAACAATAATTACAATAATTGTTTTTATACCAGATAAAGCGAGGAGAATAATCTTTTTAACAAATAATTCTATTTTTAAAATTTTAAATGTTTCTTTTTTCAAAAAGTTGCTATTTAACCAAGAAAACGACTTTTTCGGTTTTAATATGACGCGAAGTTGAAACTTTAAGAAAATAAACAGAGTTTGTAAAAGATGCGTCTTTATCAGATGCAAGTCTATGTGTTCCTTTAGATAAGAATGAATTTAACAAAGTTTTAACTTTATTTCCATATAAATCATATAGTTCAACAATCACACGGTCGTCATTTGGAATCGAAATTTCAATGTTATATACATTTTCAATAGGATTTGGAGAAACTTTAACAAAAAACTCTGAATTATCATTTTCAACAGATGTAATTCGTGCGAATTGGGTTGCGCCTCGGCTTAAAATTGCAAAGGTTCCAGAATTATTTTCAATTGTTTTTACCGCTCGAACCATATAATAGACTAAACCTTCGTATAGCGAGGAGTCGACAAACTGTGTGGTTTCAATCGGATTCTGGTTCAATAGAACAAAACCGCCATTTTTAGAATATGATTTGTAGATATAATAGCCGTCGACTTCGCCGTTAGCGGGTTCCCAGGCGATTTGGACATATCCACCTGCAGGTTGTGTCACCGAGATGTTCTTTGGCTTTGGTACTAAATACGGATAGAGAGTGAGAGTCGGGTCGCCCATCAAAGAAACGTGAATCTGATTTAGACCTTGACTAACCAAATAGAATCTAACACTATCTTGGGAATAGGAAGCGCCAAGGTAGTTTGTATAGTTGCTTTGAGTGATTTTGGTGGAATAACCAATTGGCAAATTGGCAGACATATTGTGGAAATACCAGTGGGGAAAACCAGCCCAACTGCAAGTTAGAATCGAAGGCTTCGAAGCCAATGAAGCTCGCATAAAGTTATTTTGTGAGTCCCAATCGCCGAAATATGAGCCGAAGAGCATTGTGAAAATTGCATTGACATTGTTTGCAGCGAAGTCATCGGTCGAGCCTATTCCTCCAGCGCTTGTGTATGTGCCTCCGCCGCATCCATAAGCCCAAAGATACTCTTCTGTTTTGAGTGTGGTAAACCAATCGGAAACGGTAATGTTCTCGGGTCCCAAAAGAGAGGCAAAGTTTCTATAGCCAGATGAAGCGAAAGCATTAAGGTATCTATTTGCACCAAAGTTGTCGTCGATCAATCCACGCCAGTTGGTTGAAAATTGACCAGTTCTGTAAAGATGGTCTTTGTTCAGATATGAACGCAGCAAAGATAGTTCTCCTTCGGTGAATTTTGGCATATTGTAGAAGTCAATTCTACCAACGGCAAAGGAAATTTCGCTTCCTGGTGTGCTTTGGTCGAATTTGCCATCTCCCGGAATGTTTCTATTCCTTGGGTCTTTTGCGGATGCGTTATTTACGGAGAAATCGGTCCAGTATGTGTCGTAGATACTTCCGTAATACATATCGCAGGGCCAGGCTCCAAGATGGTCGGGATGCCCATCCGGAGCAATTAATCCAGAATATGGAACAGCAACTCGTCCAATTAATACAACAGAATTGAAATTCGCTGGGTCCTTGCCATACTCCTCGAGTATTAGATCTTTTACTTGTCGGACCTTTTGTGGATCGAATTGCTCTGCCCGAGGCACATATTGGACGGCAACTGTCCAACCTTCTTCAACTAAATCACTTATGAAAGTTTCGAGTTCATCTTGCAAATCCCATTGGTATGTTTCATCGACAACCAGAAGGACTTTTCCGTTTGAATGGCGCGGTGGGACATTTATTCCAGTGTGGACATATCCAAAAGCCATAAAGTGGAGAACAATAGTTGTGTCGAATGTTGAACCGTCGGGCCTTTGCATAGTTACGTCGGCAAGAGCCTTGTATCTTGCCCTTACTTCGTATTCATACTCTTTGCCAATTTGAACATTTAGATCCTCATAGGCCGTGGTGTTCGTGTCGAGAATTGCTATTGGGGCGGCAGGGAAGTTCAAGTCTCCGAAATTTTTACGCCTGATTTCATAAAGATAAGCAAGAGGATGATTTTGCCATTTTACAACAATCTTTGGCGGGGTGGTGAATGTTTTAACAGAAATCATAACTGCTGCGTCCCGAGATTGATTCTTTCGAAGTTGTTGAGATAGGATTGGATTTGGGAAGAGAACTATTAGAAGCCACAAAGCAAGAATGTAAAACTTTTTCATTTCAAATGCCTATGTTTTTTATCAAAACTTTTGTTTCATAAAAAATAAAGAACAAAATAATAATTTTTAAATAATTTAATTTTAAGTCATAAAATTTTTTGACTTGTTTTACATCAAATTTTCATTCTTTTCGTCAATTTCAAGTTAGACTTCGAAATATGGAAAACAAATTCGACATTATCGTCATAGGCGGGGGTCACGCTGGAATCGAAGCTTCGTTCGTCGCAAGCCGAATGGGTTGCAAAGTTGCGCTTGTTACGATGAGCAAGTACACAATGGGTAGACCCTCTTGTAATCCTTCTATTGGAGGCACTGCCAAAGGTCATCTTGTAAAAGAAATTGATGCACTTGGTGGTGCAATGGGAATTCTTGCAGACAAGGCTGGAATTCATTTCAAGATGCTTAATCGTTCCAAAGGCTATGCTGTCTGGTCTCCGCGATGCCAAATAGATAAAGACCTTTATCCTTTGTATGTGTATAAGCTTCTTTCAAAGCAAAAGAATTTAACAATCATCGAGGCAACGGTTACGAGAATCCTTATTGAGAACTATAAGGTCGAAGGAATTGAGACGCTGGAAGGAAATGTTCTCCACGCTCGCTCGGTGGTATTGTGTGCCGGTACATTTTTAAATGGTATTATGTGGACTGGTTTGAAAGCCACCCCTGGTGGCAGATTCAACGAGCCATCATCGAAATATCTTTCCGATTTACTTGCTCAATTTGGTTTTGAAACGGGACGCTTGAAAACTGGGACGCCGCCGCGAGTGTGGCGCCATTCAATCGATTTTTCAAAACTTGAAATTGCTCCGGGCGACGAACCTCCAGAACCTTTTCACAGACAAACGAAGCGAGTAAAAAACAGAATAGTTTGCTATGCAACTGCGACCAATCCCACGACACACGAAGTGCTTCAAACTGGTTTCGAACAATCGCCTATGTTTACGGGAAGGATCAAAGGAACTGGTCCACGCTATTGTCCTTCAATCGAAGATAAAGTCAATAGATTTGCCGATAAAACTTCTCACAAAATACTTCTCGAGCCCGAGGGGTTGTTTACCGATTCTATTTATGTTAACGGATTTTCGACCAGTTTGCCCGAAGATGTTCAAATAAAAGGCTTGCACACAATTCCCGGGCTCGAAAAAGCAGAATTGATACGGCCCGGTTATGCAATTGAATACGACTTCTTTTATCCATATCAGTTGAAATTGACCTTGGAAACAAAACTTGTTGAAGGTTTATATTTTGCTGGACAAATAAATGGTACTTCTGGATACGAAGAGGCTGCCGCCCAGGGAATTGTGGCTGGAATTAATGCTGCACTAAAAATCAAAGGCGAAGAACCTTTTATTTTAAGAAGAAGCGAAGCATATATTGGGGTTCTTATCGATGACCTTGTCAACAAAGCACCGGAAGAACCTTACAGAATTTTCACTTCCCTTGCTGAATACAGATTGTTGCTTAGGCAAGACAATGCAGACGAAAGGTTGATGAAGTATGGATTTAAGTTTGGCTTAATTTCTGAGAAAGAATATGATGAACATTTGCGCAAGATGGAGTTGTTGGAAAAATCATATAGTGAATCGAAAAAATACAAAATCAAACCCGAAGACATCAACGCCTACTTGGTTTCTGTGGGTGAAACACAAGTCAATGAAACAGTTGATTTGCACTACATTGCTAAAAGAAGTAATGTCAATCTATTCGATGTTCTTCATGTTGTTAATTCAACCCCGGATGTTTTTCTCGAGTTGAAAAAATATCCAGAACTTGTCAATAGATTGCAAATCGCAATTCGATACGAGGGATACCTTGAACGTCAGCGCAAAGAGATTGAAACCTTTTTGCAAAACGAGAACAAAAAGATACCCGAGAACTTTGACTATTGGAAGTTGAATTCTCTCTCAAAAGAGGCAAGAGAAAAATTATCGAAAATTCGTCCTGAATCGCTTGGCCAGGCTTCGCGGATTCCTGGTGTTTCTGCTTCCGATGTTGCAATTCTTGCATTATATTTAAAATAACTTCTAATGGATATGAATGAAAAGAAAATCGTTTTGCTTGGACCAACTGGTATTGTTGGCGAAGCAATTGTGGAAACATTATTACAAGAGAACGATAATTCTTGGAGTTTGGTTACTTTTTCAAATAAGGAACTTGCAATTGAATTTGATAGATTAGGAAAAAATATCATTGTTCCTTACACCGATTTTAAACAATTGCGAGCAAAGATCCTCGATGAGAAGCCTAATGTAATTGTTAATGCTGTTGGAATTCGCGATAGGGAATTTTGCGAAAAAAACAAACAGATTGCTTGGCAAGTTAATGTTCAACTTGTCGAACATTTGGTTTCTATTTCGAAAATTCTCAATGCCCATTTAATTACATTTTCTTGTGAAGATGTTTTTGATGGCATTAACGGACCGTATGTTGAAACTGCCAAACCAAATCCAAAAAGTTATTTGGGAAAAACAAAGCTTGCTTCGGAAAATTTGGTTATAACAAATTTGAATTTTTATACCATTGTTCGTTTACCTTTGGTTTATGGTGTGAGCGGCAATAATAAAAAGGATATTGTTGCCAAGATCTTGGAAGATTTGCGAAATAATGGTCTGTTGACAATACCCGACAATTACAAAACCAATCCTGTGTTGAGCGAAGATGTTGCCTGGGGCGTTCTGAAAATAATTGAGCGAGAACTGACCGGGATTTTCCATTTTGGTGGATTCGACTATGTCTCGATTGAAAATTTCGCTGAAAAAGTTGCAAAATTCTTCAATTTGAAAATCTTAAAAAAACAAGTATCACAAAGAACGAATGGTACATTCTTCGGACTACAGCAATCCTATTCCGAGGCTCTTTTATCCATCAAGTTTTCGTCGATTAATGAAGGTTTGATGACATACAAATATTTAGATAGAGAAGAAGGTTCTGATTTCGAAAAACTTATGAATTATTAAACTTCACATCCACAAGTATTCGAAATCTTTACAACAAGAACAAATTTTGTCCTTGTTTCCATCGTTTCAAATATTTGTTGTAGAGTTTCAAAGATTTTGGATTTGTTTCCTCGTATAATAGTTGAAAATGAGTTAATTTCATAGTCGAGTCCGCTACGTTTAATAATTTCAATAACATTCTCGACATCGTCAAGGTAATTGGCTGTTTCAATGGGAATGAATGAAACTTCGCCTGAAATTATTTTTTCTTCCATAAACCCACCAGAAAACCTCCTGAATTAATTTTGCTATAATAACTTTCAGAATTTTGTGAAATTTCGTTTTCTTTGATTGTTGGTGGTGTGTATAGAGTTTCTTTGATTGTTACTAATTCCAAGGGATGGATTTTTGAAATTTCATCTTTAGTAAATAAATGAGCGTATTTAAAGACAGTGGTTTTTTGAAAATCATCCGAGAGATAAAGTTCACCCCAAGGGCTCGTTCGATTTATAAAACCGATGACGATTTTGCCATTATGTTTCACCACACGGAAAAATTCTTCGATTGCTTTATCTTTTTGTTTTATGAATTCAAGAGTAGCAACCGAGACCACAGCATCGAAAAAATTGTTGGGGAAAGCAAGATTTTCGGCATTTCCTTGAATGAAGTAAATGTTCAAATTTAACTTCTGTGCCTTTCCAATTCCGATTTTCAACATTTCATTAGATATGTCGATACCAGTGACTTTGCAACCAAGTTTTGCCAGTTTGATCGAGTAGTTCCCCGTGCCACATCCAGCATCGAGAATGTTCATATTTGGCAATGGTTCAAGCAATTCAAGAATTGCTTGGGTTTCAACCTCGTCGACAAACTTGCCAATCGGGGTTAAGTACCAATTATCGTAATGTCTTGCTTCCGAATCAAAAATTTCCATCTTACATTTTTTAAAAATTTAACATATTTTGTAACAAAATTGTAAAATTTTTGTTATTTGTTTGGAGTTCTTTTAAACTTTTTTAAACATTTTGTGTCAAATTATTTGAGTTAACAGATGTCGAACAAAACAAAAGGAGGTTCTATGAAACGACTAACAGTTCTTGCAGTAGCAATTTTAGCAATAGGATTGATCGTTTTCTCTGCGTGCAACAAGTTGGATAATCCAACAAATCCGACAACCGAAGGCTTGGTTTTTAATGCAAATATTCCATTAGAGACTGAAATGAATGTGCCTTCGGATCTCAGCGAAGCAACTCTCGACAAACCCGCGATGTTGCTTTTCCCAAAGGATGACCCGCTCTATCCCGAAAGACCAATTAAGTATATGGTTCCCATTGGAAGAATCTTGAAGGAATTAAATTTAACCGATGAACAAATTGCCCAAGTTCAAGAATTTATGCAAGAGTATCGCGATTGTGTTAAAAACGCACTCTTGACATTGCGGGAGAGCGAAAAACAAATTCTCCAACAGGCAAATCAACAACGACAGCAAGTGCGCGAACAATTGAAAAATGGCGAGATTACAAAAGAACAAGCCTGGCAATTAATGCGACAGATTAATCAGAACACTCGAGAAGCTTTGATGAACAATCCAGTCCGACAGCAAGTTTTGCAACAGTTGAAAGACTGCTGGGATACTTTCATCAACAATATTAAGAGCATACTTACAGATGAACAAAAGGCTCTTTTTGAAGAACTTTTAGCAAAATACAAAAACAACAGAGGCGGTAAAGGAATGGGTCCCGGTGTCCGCCCGTAAACATTAAATTTATTGGTTAAACCAGGGCTGTTCCCTTTGCGGAACAGCCTTTCTTTTTAGATGGTTAACCTATCTGAAGTAATTTCAAAGTTCCAATTTAATATTTTTACCAAATGGGGGACAAGTTCAGCAATTAGATAAAATGAACCAATTATTAACGTTGGTTCGTTTTGTTCCAAGGAAAAAACTAATGCTTCAAAAGATGAATCGAAAAGTTGGAATCTAATGTTTTTGCTCTCGGGAAATTGTTCAAAGCACTTGGCGAGTTTAAAGTTTCGCTCAGCCCTATCGAATTCAAGATTTGGTAAAAGAAAAGTCTTTGCGATTGGGTACAAATGTTCAAGCATTTTACAATAGTTTTTATCGCTCATTGATGCGAAAATGATGTTCCATTTTGTGTCCCGAAGAATTGTTGAAACTAATTCAGCAGTTTTGGAAATTGCATCTGGATTGTGTCCAACATCAACAATCAAAGGTGGATCTGTTCGAATGAATTCGAATCTTCCGTGAATGCAAGCGTTTTCAACGACATTTTTTATGCCCTCGATGATTGCATTCTTCGGGATTGGAAAATTGTCTAAAAGATTTTCAACACAAACCAATGCTGTGGCTATGTTTTCAAATTGATGTTTGCCAATCAATGGGCTATCAATGTGATAGTAGTCGATAAGTGTTTCAATTTCGAGATTCATAGAATTTGGCTTTATAGAAAGAATTCTGCCCTTTGCAAAAACTTCTACAAAAATTAATGTTGCACTTTTCCCTTTTAGTTCCTCAAGTTTTTGGTAAACAATTTTCGAGTTAGGAGCAATTATTGCTTTTTTGTTTGGTTTAATTATTCCTGCCTTTTCGAAAGTAATTTCCTCAATAGTTCTGCCAAGATACATTTCATGGTCGAAATCAATTTTTGTTAAAACAGAAATTTCGGGGTCAATTACGTTTGTTGCATCAAAGCGTCCACCGAGACCTGTTTCGATTACACATATATCTGTGTTTGAATTGGCGAAGTATTCGAATGCAATTGCAGTGGTAATTTCAAAAAAAGTTGCATTAAATCTAGACGCCAATTGAAGGTATTTTTCCACCAATGGCTCGAGTTCGTTATCTGCGATTGGTTTGCCATTGATTTTAATTCTTTCGTTGAAGGAGAAAATGTGTGGCGAAGTGTAGAGTCCAACTTTGTAACCCGCTTGTTTATAAATTGAAGCAAGTAGGGAGGCAACACTTCCTTTTCCGTTGGTTCCAGCAATGTGGATTGCTTTTAATAGGCTCTGTGGGTTCCCCATTTTATTCAAAATAGTAGAGATTCGTTCAAGGCCGGGTTTTATTCCAAATCGACGAAGTTTAAATAGTTTTTCTAATAAATCTTTGTTCATATTATAATACTTCTCTTCTTTTGGGGTATTGTTTTCGTAGCCAGTCGAAATATTTGGAACGTTCTTCTGGTGTTTCTATTAGTAAGATTTTTTTAAACTGAATGGTGTCTTCGAGTAACTGTTTGCTTTGTAGTAGGTGTTGATATACAAATTCTTTGTCCTTAAATAAATTGATATCCATCGGCTTGTATGCTTCCATTTCTTTCTGAATGTCCGAATAGTCGGGTTTGATGTTTGTGAACCTTTCAAATTCGTTTAGCATTTTCAAGGTTCCGCGAAGTTTTCCATCGAAGGAATAACCAGCAATGTGTGGTGTACAAATTATGCATTCTCGAACAAGCTCAGTGTTTATGTTAGGTTCATTATCCCATACATCCACGACAAGGGTTAAATCTTTTTTCTTTTTTGCTTCAAGTAAATCCTTTTCAACAACGACCCCACCACGGGATGTATGTATAAATAAGGCATTGTTTTGGATTAATGCTAAATTGTCTTTGTTAAACATTCCTAAAGTTGCAAATTTCCCATCTTGTGTTAAAGGAACGTGATTTGTTACGACTTGTGATACTTTCAATAGTTCATCAAACTCGAGATATGTGGTATATTCTGGGAAAGGATTTCCAGTTGTTGCTTGGTGCGTCTCGAAAAGAGGTGGGTCGTTGATATAAACCTTCAAACCAAGTAGATGAGTGTATTTTGCTACAAGTGTTCCGATATGACCAAATCCAACAATCCCGATGGTGAGTCCATCGATATTAATTTGGTAGATTTTAGCCCAGTGAAGAATTGAAAAAACCACATATTCTGCAACAGAATTCGCATTTGAACCTTTTGCCTCGGCAAAATAAATTCCTTTAGAGTTCAAATAATCGATGTCAATATGGTCAATACCAGAAGTAGCAGTTCCAACAAATTGAACCTTTGTCCCCTCGAGAAGATTTCGATCTACTTTTGTGGTCGAACGCACAAAAAGGATGTCGCATTGATAGTCAATTAGTTCTTTTCGGGAAAGAGTTCTTCCATTAAATGAATGAACTTTACCAATAGTTGAAAGTGAATCGCGAAGAAAAGGAATTTGTTCGTCTACAAAAATTACCATCTAATTATTTTTTTTTTAACAATTCTATAAATTGCAAAATTGTGAAAAACTTTTGCAGTTTTTAAATTATCGAAAGAGGTAAATATGACAGGGCTAGAAAGAATTATAGATGCGTTTATCTGGATATCGCTTTTGATGAGTGTTGTACAAGTGTATCTTCAAACAAATAAAATTTGGAAACGAAAACACGAACAGGTTGTCGCAGAAAGTCAATCAATAGCAGGACTTTCACTTCTAATTTTAAATTGTTTAATTTGGCTTGTTTCTTACATAATGAAAAACGATATTGAAAGTATTATTGATACTTCTTTGATTATTCTCCAATCAAGTGTATTTCTTATGATTGGTACTGGGTTGTGGGTTCGCGGTCAAAGGAAAAAAGGTTTTTGGAACCTTGTCAAACAAGCCTTAAAGATTGAACGCAAGGAGGCAAACTACCTGTTGAAACGTTTCTTCAAACCACAGAATGCAGAAATAATTCTGGATATACTTCATCAACTTGCTTTAATCGATGAAGAGTTGGACGAGCGAGAAAGGGAATTGATTCAGTTCTTTGCAATTCAATGGAATATTCCTTATTCTCTTGACCAAAAAAACATTGAAAGGAGAAGGCAGAAATCAGAAGACAAATATGTTTATTTGAGAAATAAACTACTTGATTATTTGCAACGAGACCCTCCAGTCGAACAGGTCGCGCAGTTGAAAGATTTAATCAAAGAAATGATACTTGCCGATGAAAAAGTAACAAAAGAGGAAAAATTGATTTCCGACGAGCTGAATGGTATGATAGACTCTTATTTACAAAAAGAACAGCAAATACCTGTTTATCAAGTAATAATTGTTCCGCAAAGACCCGAACAAGAACAAATGATTCGTGAATTAATACCTGATAGCCAGGAATTGAGAACTTTTGGCGGGCGAGTATATTCGATTGGAACATTTTTTTCAAAAGCATTTGCTGAAATGGTATGTCAACGGTTTCGCCGATTCAATTTGTTTACGATTGTTTACAATTTAGAAAGCCTTTTGCAAGAAGCAAATAATTCAAAACCAAATTAATTCAAATAATTTTTGTTTTGAATCGATTTTATTTTCGTATTCTTTGAACAATTATGAAGGTTATATATACTTCGGGACTTTTAATTTTTTTTGTGTTTGGATCCTTATTTTCACAATGGGAAAAGGTTAAGAACATTCCCCCGCCTTTCGATAAATCCTATTGGCTTGAAATGTATTTTCTACCAGACAAACCCAATTATGGTTGGGTTTGTGGTTATGATGGTAAAGTGCTTCGGACTACGGATATGGGCAAGACTTGGGCTGGTACATTTATTCGTGGTGCATATCAATTGGAACACATTCATTTTGTCGACGAGAAGATAGGCTTTACTTCCGGTATTGGTTCGAATGGTTTTGGTAGAATTTACAAGTCCACGGATGGCGGTGCAACTTGGTTCGACATAACACCGAACCGCGCCGAGGACTTATGGGGCCATTGGTTTGTAGATAAGGATTATGGAGTTGTTGTCGGGGGTGGTTGTGTAACTCCCCAAAGATTCTTTTTAACAACAAATGGTGGCAATTCTTGGGACTACCTTACGGAAATTAATTATTTCCCAAATTCCGGTTTAACTGACGTCATTATTTACGAAAGGAATGGTTTAGGATATGCGGCGAGTAGTGGCTACATTTGGAAAACAACTGATGGGGGTAGGAGCTGGCAGATTTTTTCGCGCTCTGGGAATAACGATTGGCAAGAAGATTTGTGGATTTCGGGTAACACAATAATTGTTCCATATTCGACTGGTTGTGGTGGAGACGGTGGTTCCGGTGGCGTGCGTGCTTCGAAAGACCTTGGTAAAAGCTGGAAACAATTTTCTACTGGGACTTCGATGTTTGGTGCTTTTCTCCATGACTCACTTCGTGGGTGGGTTTGTGGTTGGGATAGGGCTATCTATTATACTTCTAATGGCGGGGATAGCTGGGTTCTTTTAAATTGTGGAATTGACCCTGGCGTTTCTCTCGATGACTTTTGGTTTGTTAGCGATACACTTGGCTGGGTCGTTGGTGATGGTATTTACAAGTATGTGGGTGTGAAGAAAGTGGTCTCGAAAGTCGAGGTTTTGCCAGACTCTATTGCCTGCGAGGGCGATACAATAATACTCCGAGCAAACAATACTGCAAAGTTTTATCAATGGTCAAACAATTCCACCGGAAGAGAAATTCGGGTTACAAAAAGTGGGAAATATGAACTAATCTCGTGGGATACTGATTGCGATACAATTATTCCAGCAAGTGTAAATATTACCTTCTTTCCAAAGCCTAAAATTAAACTTTCAAAAGAGGGGCTTGCATATCTTTGCGAAGGGAGCACTATCCCATTATGGTATGAAACAATGGAAAAAAATGCATTTTGGTCCGACGGTAGAAGAGATACAATTTTAGTTACTAAGCCGGGGCGTTATGTCGCCTATGCTGTTAACCAGTATGGGTGCCAAGATAGTGCTTTTGTGGAGTTTCGCTTGGTGCCGAGGCCTAAAATTCAAGTCGATGGCAAACTCGACATCTGCGAGGGCGACTCTGTAGTTCTAACTGTTGATGGTAATTTTGCACAGGTGGAATGGTTCTGGAATTCCGATGCAAATTTTGTTGGGAGTGGTAAAGTTTTTATAGCCCGCAAGACTGGAATTTATTTTGCAAGAGCTTTTGCAGTCGAAGGTTGCGAACTTGTTTCCGATACAATAACTGTAAATGTTCGTCTTGAAACGAATGCATTTGAAATTCAACTTTCAAACAGTCAAAATCTTGTCGACTTCGATTCTGTTCTTGCAAGAGGTTCGAAGTGTTTGAGCTTCGCAATAAAAAATTTGACCGGCGAGCAGATGATTCTTAATTATCTTTTCCTTATGGTGAATTCATCTTTTTCAACTATACCGAGCGAATTTCCATTAATTCTTGGTCCATACGAAACAAAAAGTGTACATATTTGTTATTCACCGAGTAAAATTGGAGAAGAACGCGATACAGTAATTATTTTCGATAGATGTTGGAACCAATATATTTTCTTACGCGGTATTGGTTCCCCGAATTATTACACTGCTTCAAGTTCTTGCAATGTTCAAGTCTATGGCGAAACTTACAACTTTATCACTCGACAGGTTAATGGGGGCATTTCTTTATATCCAAATCCCACAAAGGGAATAATTTATATAGAAACAGCAAGAGAAGATAAAAAATTGGATTTTGAAATTTATGATTCTTTTGGCGAGAAAGTGGCTTTCAACGAATCTATTATATTGCAGGATAGTTATGCTGTAATTGATGTTTCGAGTCTACCATCTGGTTTGTACTTTTTGAAAGTCTCTGATGGAATAGGTTTAGTGAGGATTATTTCATTCGTGCTGGAAAGATGAAACTGTTGGAGGCGAAGTTCATCACCGGAGCAGCAAATATCGAACAGTTTCCCAAAACTAATCTTCCAGAATTTGCATTTTCGGGCCGATCGAATGTTGGCAAGTCCTCTCTTTTAAACGTCTTGGTACTAAGAAAAAATCTTGCCCAGGTTAGTTCCAAACCAGGAAAAACTAAACAAATTAACTTCTACGACATCGAAGGAAAGTTCATTTTTGTGGATATGCCTGGATTTGGGTTTGCAAATGTTTCAAAAGAAGAACGTCGTCGCTGGTATGAATTGAATACGAGCTATTTTAAAAATCGGGAAAACCTTGCTTTAGTTTTTTTGCTTGTCGATTCCAAAATTGAACCCCAGAGCGCCGACCTCGCCCAGATTGAACTTCTCGAGGAATTCCAAAGAAATTATGTTGTGGTTTTAACAAAAACAGATAAAATTCCTGAATCTGCTCTAAACCAAAGGATAAAGCAATATGAATTCTTGTTACAATATTGTAAATTTATCAAAGAATTTTTGCCTTTTTCTGCTGTAACAAGAAAAGGACGCGAGGAGTTGCTTGCAATTGTTACAAAATCGGTAGATGAATGGAATCGGAAGAAAAAAACATAAAATCGAACGATAGGGAAGTTAGTAATTACAAAAGAGGGACCAAGTTGAAATGGTTTTGGAAAGTTCCAGTTGTAATTATTGCAATTTTTCTTGCACTCTCAGTTTTTATCTCCTTCATTTTCGTTTTCAACTTTTCGAAAACATTTATCCTTCGAACTGCTGTAAACATTGTCAACAAGGAATTCAATGGTAGAGTTTCTTTTGAAAATGTTCATTTAAATCTCTTTGAAGGAATTATAATCGAAAATTTAGTTGCAACACTTGAAGCCGACACCATTGCTTTTGTCAGAAAGGTCAGGATTGATTGGGATTTGAATCCTATGTTATCTCGAAATGTGCTTGTAAATGTTGTTGAACTTGATAATGCTCGAATATATCTTGTAAAAGATTCGGCAGAAACCAAATGGAATTACGAAAAGTTTTTTAAAATTAAAGAAAAGACCCAGCAAAAATCAAAAGCAAATTTGAATATACTTTTGAAAAAAATAAAAGTTAATAATTCCTCGATATTTGTTGTCGATAGAAATCATCAGCCTAAAAGCCAAGTTTTTGATCCCTTGCATCTTGCTTTAATCAAAGTGAATTTAGAGGCTGACGGAAGATTGGATTTATCCACCGACAAATTTGAATTCAACGTTAACAACATCAGTTTCAACGAAAATCACTCAAAGTTTGAGCTAAACGCATTTTCAACCAAACTCACTATTGACAGCAGCGGAATTCGTGCCACTAAAGTTCATCTTGAAACTCCAAAAACTTTTTTGAATGCAAATATTTTTTATTCCTTTAAAACTACTTTTGTGACATTTGATTTGTCCAACACTGTTGTAAACACAAGTGATATATTGAAATTTGCACATTTACCGCTTGGTCCTAATTCCTCCATCGCTGTTTCAACAAAAGCTTTATACAATGGAAGTCTAATTCTTGACGGAACAAGTTTGCTTGTCGACAACAGAACGAAAATTGAATTGGACGGTGGAATTGATCTAAAGAAAGAAACGCCAAATATAATTTTTTACATAAAGTATGCAAATATTAGTGAAAATGATGTCCGAAAGTTATTGCCCGAGATTTTTCAAAATGTTCCAGTGAATTTTGTTTTTTTTCTCAGCAAAGGATTTTCGTTTAAATTTTTGGATAAAAGCATTTACCTATTTGGGAAGTTTGTAACTTCGGCTGGCAAAGTAAATTCCAAACTTACAATTGATTCAAATTTAGTGCTAAACTATGATATTTCTTATGACAACTTAAACTTGAGGAAATTGCTGCAAGAACTTCCCTCTACCAAACTGAGTGGTATATCTAAAGGCTCATTCAATTTGAATGATTTTACTAAATTGAAAGGATTTTTGACTTTATTAGTTAACTCTGGAAATGCAGATATCAAAGGGTTCGACAATTTCAAATTGTCGCTTGCTGCAAATTTCAACAAGGGTAAAGTCGAAGTCGAGGATTTGTCGTTTACAACTTTTAGTAAAGACAGCTTGAGCAGTGATGAAGGGAATTTTCACTTTGTTGGAAATTTGGATATAACCGATTTTAAAAGTATTTCCTATTCTGGAAGTTTGGATATTCAGAATCTTAAAGCGAAAAACTTTTTTTCATCAAGTGGCTACATCCCTGAAAAGATTTCAGGGAAAATTCATTTCAACGGGGTCGGCACTGATATCAACAATATTCTTTTGAATTTACAGGGAAATGTCGAAGAATTTTCTTTAGCGGATAGGACACTCTTCCCGTTTTCCATAAATGTTTCAATCGACCATAGGGATTCGCTTGAACGAAAATTTTCAATCGATTCAGACATTCTTAGTGGTAAAATTGTTGGACAATACAAATTTTTATCATTGGTGCAAGATTTAGCAAATCAATTCAAGACAGTTACCCAGAGCTTCCAAAGCAAAATAGACAAAATTTTGAATGATTCTGTTGTTCAACAAGTTGATTTAAAGCCCAAAGGAATACGCACGAAATCGACGGAAAGCACCAAATTTCATAATTCCAATTTTTTTGCTGAATTCAACATTAACGATTTTTCCATTTTAGCAGTGTTATTAAATACGAACTTGATTTTTTCTGGTAAAGTAAACTTAAATATTAAATCCAACGAAACTGAAAGCGAGATAAAAGTTGATTCCTTGATTGTTAGATATTTTTCACTTGACGTGGGCAAAACCAAAATTAATCTTTCAAATACAGTATTAGATCTTGCTTATACCGCTGAAATTATCGAGGCGATGCCTGTGGTGAAGAATTTTAGCGCAAATTTTTCGACAGAAAACAGGATAATAATGGGAGATTCATATTTTGACTTTTTGGATTTGGCTTTGGTCTATTCAAAAGACACACTTTCAATCGTAACTAATTCCAATTTTAATTCAACATACGGTGCAAGATTGAATTTTCAAGCTGCATTTTTAGACTCGATTGTGAATTTGAATTTTGATGAGTTTTCTATTGCATATCAAAATATTTTCCAGTGGAACCTGAAAAGCCCGTTTTCAATTAACGCAAATTCTGAGAAGGTAGTAGTTGATTCTTTGATTTTACAACGTGAAAATGCCGAGACAATAAGCCTTTCTGGTCAATATTTTTTTAATAAGTCTCTTTTTTTCCAAGGAAATATCATCGGAATCCCCTTGAATGATTTTCAAAAACTTTTACCCTCGGACAATTCGCTTTCAAAAATCAAAAATTTCAAAGGTAAAGTTGAACAGATAAACTTCTCGGTGACAAATACGCTGGAAAGACCAAGCATTTATCTATCTTTATTTGCAGATGACTTGATGGTTGAAGATATTAAAATTGGCAACCTTGATGTTGCGTTAAATTACAAAGAACAAAGTTTATCTGGAAAGTTAAAGTTATCGAACAATAATATCGCTCCTTTAATTGTAAATATTTTGGATATACCAATAATTATCAATTTGGATGATATGGAATTCGGTGTCGTCAAAGACAAGGAATTTAGTGGCTATCTTGAATGTGAAAGGTTCAGTTTGGATGTACTTTCGCCTTTCGTTTCCAACGATGTTGAAAATTTGAGAGGAGACATTAGTTTTGCTACAAAAGTTTCGGGTTATCTGCCCGAGGATTTAAAATTTTATGGGTATATCGACATACTTGAATCATCCTTTGTCACGGTTGCAAATAACTTAAAATATATTTTAAAAGGTAGGATACAACTTGATGGAACCCGTTTTACTTTCGATGAATTAAGAATCAATAATGTTAAAGAGGACTTTAAGGACGGGAGTGGTACACTTTCTGGAAGCATCGTTTTTGCAAACAATAGGCTCGAGACGATCGATTTGTCCCTTTATAGTAATGGAATTAAAGTATTGAGCAATTCTTCGGTCAAATCCATGCCTCAACTTTATGGCAATCTGATTATATCTACAAATCCAACATACTTACGTTTTTCATACGACAGAAACGAGATGACATTGCAAGGAAATGTCAATTTCCTATCGGGGAGGTTGTTTATGCCCGGGACCGCAGGAAGTGAAAATGTGCAAGAATCTTTCGTTCAATATGAAATTTCTGGTTCGAAAAAAATTGATACAACCCAGTCTAAAACTCAGGAGCCAGAAACGAAAAAGAAACCTAACAATCTCAAAGTAGATTTAACATTACGCTTCATTCAACCTATTGAACTTACTTTGGAACTTGCAACTATCGGTCAAATTTATGCAATTATTAGTTTGGAAGATAATTCATCCAGCTTGCGATTTTATTCTGACCCTAAAAACAATATTGTTCTTTTAACAGGCAATGCACTTGCTCTTCGCGAAGGCTCGACATTAAAGTTTGTTAAATTGTTCAATACCGAAGGTACAATTAATTTCCCAACCGGTTCAATAGATAATCCCGGTCTAAATTTAAAGGCTTACTACAATGGACAAAGCATTTACAATGATGCAATAAGAAATTACACAGTGACAATATATATCACAGGCACGAGAGAAAAACCCAGTCTTCGTTTCGATTATACAATTGATGGTCAATCTGCTACAGATGACTCTTCTAAAGTTGCACAAGATGCGATTTTTCTTCTTGTTTTTGGTCGAACCAAAAGTGAACTTGAGAAAGGTGGTGTATCGACTAACTTTAACATTTCGGATGTTTCGATGTCCGGTAGTTCGGCGTTGCTTTCAAAACTTGTTTCAGATGCACTTTCGGGCACAGGATTTATCTCCAGCGCCGATATTCTTTTGCCTCCCACTGCTTCTTCCCTCGATAGAGCCACACTGAAAATGAGTGGTAGATTTCTTGGAATGACTTGGAATTTTGGTGGAACGATGGCAGATTTGTTGAATAACAACGAACTGAGCATTGAAGTTCCAATTGGAACAGTCCTCCCATTTAGCTTTCCAAATATTATTCTTCAATTGAGTCGTTCCTCCAATTTAACCCAGACCATACAACGCAATCAAAAGGACTGGGAAATTAAATTGAAGTATGGCTCGACCTGGTAGTATATTTACAACAAAATGAATACATCCTCTTTAAAACATTTCAGAAGCTAAAATCCCAATTATAATTTACATTTTGCTTTAAGTTGTTTTACAAAATTGAGATTAAAATGGATTCCCATATTGAAAGAGCCGAGCAAATAGAAGTCGACCTTGTTGTGGTTGGAGCTGGAATTGCAGGGTTGTCCTCGGCTTTGGAAGCTGCAGAGACTGGATTTTCCGTCCTCCTTGTCGAAAAGAATCCATTTGTTGGTGGGCGAGTTGCGCAATTGTATGAATATTTTCCAAAGCTGTGTCCCCCAACTTGCGGGTTAGAAATAAACATTCGTCGACTTCGCGACAATGATAAAATCCAATTGCTAACTCTTGCAACTGTCAAAGAGATTGACAATACAAATGGTAAGTTTCATATAACAATCCAACAAAAACCTCGCTTTGTAAATAATCGGTGTACGATGTGTGATGAATGCTCGAAGGTTTGTCCAGTGGTTCGACTAAATGATTTTAATTTCGGACTCGACACAACAAAGGCAATTTACTATCCATACAATAATGCTTATCCACAAAAATATGTTATCGACGAAAAATCTTGCCAATTTGAAAAATGCCGTATGTGCGTTGAAGTTTGCAAATATAATGCTATAGACTTGAGCGAAAAAATGAAATTGCTCGATGTTACGGCAAAATCAATCATTTGGGCTACTGGCTGGGACCCCTACGACGCCACAAAACTCGACTATTTAGGTTTTGGGAGGTATCCAAACGTGATTACAAATATGATGATGGAAAGGTTGGCATCGCCCTCTGGCCCGACCAAAGGTAAGTTGAAAATTCCCAATTTAGATATTCCAATTAATGAGGTTGCTTTTATTCAATGTGCCGGTTCCCGCGATGAAAACCATCTTGAATATTGTTCTACGATTTGTTGTCTTGCTTCGATGAAGCAAGCAAATTATGTTCGCTCCCAATATCCGGAAGCCAAGATTCATATTTTTTATATAGACTTGCGAGCAAATGGGATTTTGGAAGATTTCTATAATAGAACCAAAGACGACCCACTCGTTGAATTCCATCGGGGGAAAGTTGCAAAAGTTGTTGGAAATCCAAACAACCATAGGCTAATTGTTGAAGCCGAAGATACCCTTGCTGGGAATTTGATAAGAAGAGAAGTAGACATTGTTGTTCTGGCAACTGGTATGCAGCCAACAACCTCGAAGAAGATTTTACCCATTGATGGGTTAGTCGATGAAAATGGCTTTTTGAAAAGTAATCTTAATAATGGTATAGTAGGCTGTGGTGTTTGTGTGGCTCCCAAAGATGTTGCCTCCGTTGTACAAGAGGCAACTGGTGCAGCGATGAAGGCAGTTGTAAAAATTAAAGGGGGGAACTGATGGAAAAAGGTGAAAAACTTGCAGTTTACATATGCACTGGTTGTGATATCGGAAACTGTGTTGATTGTAAAAAGATTACCGAGGAGTTGCAAAAAGAGTATAATCCTGCAATTTGCAAATTGCACAATTGGGTTTGTAACGACAAGTTTGTTGAAGAAATTAGAAAAGACATAAAGGATAATCAATTAGAAAAAGTTGTTATTGCTGCTTGCTCGCCAAGATATTTAAGCGATTTGTTTAGTTTTGGCAAAACTATTGTTGAGCGTGTAAATTTGCGTGAACAAGTTGCTTGGACCCATATTCCCAATGACGAACATACCAACGATCTTGCTCTTGATTATGTGAAAATGGGGATTTTGAAAGCGTTGAATTCTTCGTATCCCGAGCCGATTATTTTCGATATAAATTCGACAATTCTTGTTGTTGGTGGTGGCATAACCGGTTTGAATTCAGCTCTTGCTTGTGCAAATGCAGGTTATAATGTTATTTTGGTGGAAAAAGAAAGCCAGCTGGGAGGTTTCTATAAAAAATTATTTAAATTAGTTCCAAGAGAAAGTCCATATTTTTTGCTTGAAAATAACGATATAGAAGAAACTATTCTCAAGGTTCTCACACATCCAAAAATTGAGGTGCTGACAAATACTGTAATTGAAAAAATATCGGGCCAACCGGGTATGTTTGATGTTGATGCAATCCGAGGTGGCGAGATACTGCATTTCCAAGTTGGAGCGATTATTCAGGCTACCGGTTGGAAGCCATACGATCCTAATAGGTTGAGCCATCTTGCCTATGGAAAGTACCCAAATGTCGTTACAAATATTGAATTCGAGCAGTTGGTGAAAGACGGGAAATTAAAAGAGAAGTTTAATGGTAAAGACATAAAAAGTGTTGTGTTTATTCAATGTGCTGGTTCCCGCGACCCCAACCATCTTCCATATTGCTCATCGTATTGTTGCAATGCAAGTTTGAAACAAGCGCTTTATGTACGCGAAATTTACCCAGAAGCAAAAATATATGTGATTTACAAGGATATACGAACACCAGCGCAATATGAAAAGTTTTACAAGAGAGTACAAAGCGAAGAAAACATTTTTTTAACCAAGGGGTTAGTTGAAAAAATTGAGGGAAATGGTAATGGAGTCCTTTCGTTGGAAGTTAGCGAAACTTTGATTGCTCCCAAAATTAGAATTGATGCGGATTTGATAATTCTTGCAATGGGAATGGTTCCTTCCACCTTTGTGGAAGCCGATGAGGTTGAAAAAGCTTCTACGACAGCGGATGGGAAAAAAGTTGCTGCGGGCGCAGAAGCTGGGGCGCGAATCTTGAACCTTACATATCGACAAGGCACCGATTTGCCAACCTTGAAGTATGGTTTTCCCGATTCGCATTATATCTGTTTTCCTTATGAAACAAGAAGAACTGGAATATATGCTGCTGGTACTGTGCGCGCTCCGATGGATGGTGTTGCTTGTGTTAACGATGGCTATGGCGCAGCTCTCAAAGCAATACAAGTGATTGAAAGCGTAAGGCTGGGCAAGGCAGTGCATCCGAGAAGTGGTGATACATCATATCCAGATTTCTTCTTGCAAAGATGTACTCAATGCAAACGTTGCACCGAAGAATGTCCGTTTGGTACACTTGACGAAGATGAGAAAGGAACACCTAAACCCAATCCCAATCGCTGCCGAAGGTGTGGAATTTGTATGGGTGCGTGTCCCGAACGAATTATTAGTTTCAAAAACTATTCACCACAAATTATCTCTTCGATGATTAAGTCGCTTGAAATTCCCGAAAGCGAGGAAGAAAAGCCAAGAATTCTTGCATTTTTATGTGAAAATGATGCCTATCCTTCGCTCGATATAGTATCGAGGAAACGAATACAATATTCACCATTTATTCGAATTATACCAGTGCGATGTCTTGGTTCCGTTAACATTATTTGGATTGCCGATGCATTGTCGATGGGATACGATGGCATTATTCTAATAGGATGTAAATATGGCGATGATTATCAGTGCCACTTCATTCGCGGAAGCGAACTTGCAAACAAGCGTATGGAAAATGTTCAAGAGAAATTAAAGCAACTTGTACTCGAACCTGAGCGGGTCGAGTTCCATACCTTGTCAATCGATGAGTACGACAAAATTCCAGAAATCTTTAATAAATTTGCCCAAACAATAGAAAGATTAGGTCCCAATCCATATAAAGATATGTAAAGGGATTACTGTTTTTCCAAAATCTTACGAATTTGCTTTTGAAAAGAATTGATGTCGAAAGGCTTTGCTATGTAGTAGTTGAACCCTTTCTTTAAACATTCCGTTCGGTCGAATATCCCAATATAGGCAGTCATTGCAACTGCAGGTGTTTCCTTATAGTCTGGTATTGAGCGAATACGAGAAATAAATTCGAAGCCGTTGGCTCCAAATGGAAGATTTAAATCCACGATGAACAAATCGTAATGGTGTTTTGGAAGCAATTCCCAAGCTTCCATAGCGTCATTGGCTAAATCCACTAAAGTATCTTCTCTTGACAATATTTGTTTCAATAGCATACAAGTTGCAGTATCGTCTTCCACAACAAGTATTTTTTTCATAATCTCCCCCAAATGTTAATTAGGTATTATCTATTTTAGTTTGGAATTTCTTTGGCAATTGTAAAAAGAATGTACTACCTTTGCCCAACGTGCTGGTAGCGAAAATCCTTCCACCTAATTTTTCAGTGAATTTTTTGGAAATAGACAAACCCAACCCTTGCCCTTCGAATTCTCTGGAAATGCCTTGGCTTACTTGGTAGAAATCGTTCCATATTAAATCCATTTGGTCCTCTGGAATTCCAATTCCAGTGTCCGATACAATGATTTCCACAAATTCCATCAGTTTTTCATCTTTCAATGTTGTTAACTTAACTGAAATTTCACCTTCTCGGGTAAATTTGAAAGCATTGTGGACAAGAGAATATATTATACTGCGAACCATATATTCGTCGGTTTCAATTGTAAGCGAGTCCACCTCCGATTCAAATCTAACAGATAAGTTCTTCCCTTTGAAATTTTCTTTCAAAGAAAACACAATTTCTTTCGTTAAATCAACTATATCAAACAACTTGGGTTGTATCTTAAGAATTCCCATTTCAATTCTTGAATAATCGATGAGCATATTAACAGTTCCAAGCAATCGCGACCCACTCTGATAAATGTAATCTGCAATTTCCTTGACTTCTGGGTCCGACTTTTCAAACTTTAGAACCTGCGACCATCCAAGGATACCGTTTAATGGGGTGCGAAATTCGTGACTAAAATTCATTAACAAATATGTTTTCAATGCGTTCAATTCTTCTGCCTTTTCTTTTGCATTCTTCAATTCATTAAGATATTCTTTTTCAAGAGTTATATCTTGGAACAAGCCAATCAGATTTATCAGTTCATCGTTTTCATTTTTTATTGGAAAAATTGTGATTTTTATGTATTTTTTGGTTGAATCTTTAAAATTTAGGCTAACTTCGAGTGTTTGACTTCCTTCTCTTTCAACCTTGGACAACAATTCTTTAAAAAATTCCTCCGATAGTACTCTTGAATGGATTTCGTAGATAGTTCTACCAATTATTTCATTTTTGTCTAAATTAAAGAAATTTGCTAAACTGGAGTTTACATATACAAAATTGCCGCTTCTATCCAAAACAAAAACACCTGTGGGTGTTTGTTCAACAAAGTAAAAGAACTTTCTGAATTCTAATTCTAATTTTTTTATCTTTGTAATATCCCGACCGATACCGACAATTCCCGTTATTTCTCCTTTCTTATTGTAAATTGGTGAGATATGCGTTTGAAAGTAAAAAGTTTCATTATTCAGTGTTTTAGACCATTCGTAGACGATGTCCTCTCCCTTTAAGCAACGCTCTTGCATTTCAATATGGATTTTTCCCTCCGCCTCGCCTAATATTTCTATTGCAGTTTTGCCAAGGAAATCTTCTTCCTCTAATCCCCATTTAGAAACCCATTGCCCGTATAAGGCTGTATGTCTATGGTTTAGATCAAGTGTGTAAACAATATCGTCTATTGAGTTAATTATATTACTAAACTTTTCCTCGCTTTCTTCTAGTGCTTTTTGCATTTTTATTCTTTCAGTTAAGTCGATTGCAATGCCAATGTAACCGAGCGGTTTTCCATTGTTATCGAGAATAGAACTTGTGGTTAATTGAATTTTAAATTTCCTACCGTCTTTACTTTTATTCCAGAGTTCGCCACGCCAAATTTCGTTTTTAGAGAGCTTGTCGAAAATATCTTTATCCAAACTCGGGTCGAGCGATTCTTCGCTTCTAATTATATGGATGGTTTTACCCTTGATTTCTTCGAAAGTATAGCCATACAATCTCTCGAACGCCTTGTTTACGTAAATAAATTTATTGGACAAGTCGGTAATGGAAACTGCTTCTCCAACCGCATCCAATGCTTTGGCTAATTTTAAAATTTCGTAATAGGATTTCTTTTGCTCGGAGATATCGCGAACTAATGCCAAAAGAAATGATTTTTTCCCATAAGATATTTTGTTCAAATTTACTTCACATTCGAAATCGATACCGTCGAGTGTTCTATGTATCCATTCGAAGCGAAGAGCCTCGCCCCTGTATGCGCGATTGATATAATCTATGGCTTTCTTTTTGGAACTCTGGCCGTCGGGTTGAAACTCGGGAGAAAATGCATAAGGTGGTTTGCCAATAATGTCTTTCCTTTCGCAGTGAAACATTTTTAATGCAGAAAAATTACAATCAATGAATGTGTCGGCAGACATTAAAAAAATTCCATCGGCAGAGCCCTCGAACAAAGCTCGATATTTTTTTTCGCTTTCGATAATCTGTTCTTCTAATCTTTTTCGTGGCGTAATATCTGTAATGTATCCCTCGAGGGCGACAACTTTTCCGTTTTCATCGTAAATTCCACGTCCTTGTTCGTATACCCAACGAATCTCACCACTTTTGGTAATAATTGGATATTCGTCTTCAAAAACTTCATGCTTGTTGAGAATGATTTGCCATTTAACCCAGAGACGTTCCTGATGGTCTTTGTGAATTAGGTCGTTGAAAGAAAGAATTTTGTTACCCACAATTTCCTCGGGTTTGTAGCCTGTGATTTTGTAGAAATTTTCACTTAAATATTCCATTGTCCAGTAGCGGTCGTTGCGGCATCGGTAGACAAACCCCGGAAGATTGCTAACAAGAGTGTAGTAGAATCTTTCTTTTTCGTGCAGTTTTTTTTCGATTTCTGATTTTTCTCTCTCGGCTTTGATTGAAAATAGAGCAAGCGAAGTATCGTCGGCGAATTCTTTCAAAAAGGAAATTTCTTCAGTGTCAAAAATTTCTGGCGCCGAGGAGATAACAATTAAGTAACCAAAAAAAGTACCTTGATAAGCCAACTGAATTATAATTGTTTGAAATGTTTCTAAATCAAATTTTTCTGTGAACTGGAAGATTTTTTGTTCCTTTTTAGGCAATTTTGAAAGCGACAAGACTTTCCTTTTTGAATTTTCTTTGAAATGTGCAAGTATTTCTAATGTTTTTTCTTGGTCGATGATAATTTCAACTTTGTATTTAGACTCGTAGAAGATGTTTCTTTTAAAAGGAGTTTCCGAAGTGGTTAAAACGCCAACGAAAAAGTAATTTTGAGTTTGACAAAGAATTTGACAGGCATTTTCGAGAATTTTTTCGGGGTCGTTTTCGATGAAAATATATTGATTGAAATTCCTTATTGCTTTTAACAAACTGTTTGTGTGAATCAATTTTTTTTCCTTAAGCACTAAATCCGTTATGTTTTCTGCTATGTGAATAATATATTTGAGTTTACCAGCACCATTATATATTGGGATACAATTCAACTTGAAGTGCTCATTTCCAATCTGGGTAATGATCTGATAAAGATTTTCGCTTTGATCCTGGCGTTCAACTTTCCCTGGGCAATGCTTTGGTATCTTCTCAAGTTGTGAGCAATTGAAAGCATTGAAACAAAAAGAGGGGAACGGGCTCGTATCGTCGGGGTTGAGTAATTCCTTACCTTTTTTATTTATGAAAAGAATTTTACCATTTTGGTCAGAAATTGCAAATATATCATCAACAAGATCCAAGATTTGTGCGTATTCCAGTAACTTTTCTGTTTCTTCTAAATTTAACATTTTTACTTGATTTGAATAAGAGCAATTTAACAAAAATTTTTATAAAAAAAACACCTGCGGTAAACCAGCAGGTGTTGTGAAGTGAAAAAGGCTAAAAAATTTTATTTCGAGAAAGTCAAATTCAATTCCAATGTGAAATTATCATAAATAACATTGTCGCCAAGATTGTCGAAAAAGGAACCAGAGCCATAACGAACATCAAATTTAGTTCGGTCGATGTCGAACGATGCTTTTGCAGTGATTCTGTTATTTTCCACTTTTATTGTTGCCGGGAAGGAGATTGTTTGGGTGATACCTTTGATAGTCATTTTTCCCGTAACAGCAAGGTTTGGTTCGCCCGGCTTGGCATCCTTGATTGGGGTAGTGTGGGTTATAACAAACTTTGAAATTGGAAATTTAGCAACAGAAAAAAAGTCGTCGCTTTTCAAATGTCCAACGAGTTTTGCATTCATTTCTTTGTCTTTCAAATCTTCGTTTCTGATTGTTGTCATATCAACTTCGAATTCCCCAGAGGTAATTTTGGTGCCATCATAAGTAATCGTTCCGGACTTAAAGTTCACCCAGCCCCAATGTGCGCCAAGGAACTTTTTGCCAATCCATTTTAAACTGCTTTTAGCAACATCGAGTTTGTAATCATTTTGGGAAAAGACATTAGCAGAAGCAAGCAATAGAATTGCAAGCGATAATGCAGCAAGTTTTTGTAACATTTTGTTTTTAAGCATTTTTAAACCTATTTTTAGTGAAACAAAAAAGTAGAAAGGAAATTGTTTGGTGTATATTTAAAAAACATATTTGATACAGATTAATTTTTATACTTTGCTATTTAAAATCGGATGGAACAATTACAAAATAATTTTTTAATTTGCAAATTGCTCTCAAATGAGAGTTAGATTTGAAATTTTTGTTAACAAAAAACAAGGTGTGTTATGTCACTACTCAAAGAAAAATTAGCCCAAATTTTCCCACCATTGCGACAAGAGGTCCAATCGTTTGTAAAGCAATATGGTGACAAAGTTGTCTCGCAAGTAACACTTGCCCAAGCCTATGGAGGTATGCGTGGAGTGAAATGCTTGGTTTGCGATACGAGCGAAGTTCCGCCAGATAAGGGATTGATAATTCGTGGCATCGAGTTGAAGTATTTGTTTGACAAGTGGCCCGAGGAAATATTGTGGTTGCTTCTAACTGGGGAACTTCCGACGCCCGAAGAATTGAAGGATTTACAAGCCGAATTGAAAGCCCACGAAGAAGTACCCGATTATGTTTGGAGCGTGCTCGACACGATGCCAGCAGATTCGCATCCGATGACGATGTTCAATACTGCAATTCTTGTGATGCAGCGCGAATCGGTATTTGCAAAACGCTACGCTCAGGGAATGAAAAAAGAGGAATATTGGGAAGCGACCTATGATGATTTGATTAATATTATTGCGAAACTTCCAGCAATTGGTGCTTATGTTTACCGAAAAAGGTTTAACAAAGGACCACGAATTGAAAACGACAAAAACGCAGATTGGGCAAAGAATTTCGTCCATATGATTGGGTTGCCCGACCCCAACGAAGAGTTGACTAAATTGATGCGACTATATTTCACATTGCACTGCGACCACGAGGGCGGCAATGTAAGTGCTTTTTCAGCCGCCACGATTAACTCTGCCCTTTCGGATTTGTATTATGCACTTTCTGGCGGGTTAAATGGGCTTGCCGGTCCTCTCCACGGTTTGGCAAACCAAGAGTGCCTTGCATGGATTATTAGTGTTGTCGAGAAATTCGGCGGCGTTCCCACACACGAAGAATTGGAGAAATATGCTTGGGAGACATTGAATGCTGGCCGTGTTATTCCTGGCTATGGCCATGCAGTTTTGAGGATTACCGACCCGCGCTTCGATGCCTTCCTTGAATTTGGCAAGAAATACTTCCCCGAGGACCCAATATTCAAGACAGTTGCAAGAGTTTACGAAGTTGTACCAAATGTTTTGAAACAAGTGCAAAAGATAAAAGATCCGTGGCCCAATGTCGATGCTGCATCGGGAGCGACTATTTATCATTATGGGATGACAGAATTTAGCTACTACACTGTTTTGTTCAGCATTTCCCGGGCATTAGGAATTTGTTCGCAGGCTGTGGTTGCTCGGGCGATGGGTTATCCAATCACTCGACCAAAATCTTTGACTACAGCAAGTTATCGTAAACTTGTAGAAGCAGCACAATAGTTGATAACCCACGAGATTATTTCTCGTGGGGCATTTTGTTAAACTAATTTGAGGATTGATATGAAAATCACTGTCATAGGCGCTGGAAATGTTGGCGCAACAACTGCACAATTACTTGCAAATGCAGAATTGGCAAATGAGGTTTACCTTGTTGATATCTTAGAGGGGATACCGCAGGGCAAAGCTCTCGATATGTATGAGTCGATGCCTATTATTGGTTCGGATACAAAAGTTTTTGGAGTAAATTCATACGAACAAACAAAAGATTCAGACATTGTAATTCAAACTGCGGGAATGGCAAGAAAACCCGGAATGTCCCGCGATGATTTATTGATAGCAAATGCCGAAATTGTTTCTTCTTGCATCAAGCAAGCGTTTCAATATTCACCCAATGCTTACTATATCATTGTCTCGAATCCACTCGATGTGATGACTTATCTGGCGATGAAATTGACTGGCTTGCCAAGGAGTAGGATGTTTGGTATGGCGGGAATTTTAGATACTGCAAGGTACCGAGCATTTATTTCGATGGAATTGGGCGTATCGATGCAGGATATTCAAGGACTAATTCTTGGAGGTCACGGTGATACAATGGTACCTTTGCCAAGGTTTACGACTGTAGCAGGGATTCCCGTTACTGATTTAATCCCCCCAGATAGGCTCGATGCCATTGTTAAAAGGACTGCTGACGGAGGTGGGGAAATTGTTTCTTATTTGAAGACTGGTAGTGCATATTATGCTCCGGCTGCTGCTGTTGTTCAGATGGTAGAATCCATTGTCAAAGACCAGAAGAGAATACTTCCTTGTTCGGTTATGCTCGAAGGCGAATACGGTTACACTGATGTCGTTGTGGGCGTACCAGTTGTTCTTGGGAAAGGTGGTTGCGAAAGAGTTATCGAGTTGAAACTTAACGAGGAGGAAAAGGCATTGTTGCATAAATCCGTCGAGCACGTTCGTAAAGTCATTCAGGAAGGAATGCAATTGATTAAAATGTAATCATTAGAGGCGGGGGATATCCCCGCTTCGCTATTTTAATTCAATGATACGAACTGAATTCTCGTTTCTTGGACTTGCCCCTGGCCTGCAAGTTGCAACGACAAATCGGTCTCCGTTGTTTCCAATCTTGTTTTTGCTGATGAAGTCTATAATGTCCTCGATCTTGGATCTGTTTTCACCTTTTTGAAAGTGGAAACTTTCGACTCCCCAAACAAAAGACAATTTTCGAATTGTTTCAATATTTTCCGTAAGTGCAAAAATTGGTATTGTGGGCCGATACTTAGCAATATTAATAGCAGTGAAACCATTTTCGGTCAAAGCAATAATGCCTTTGGCTTTGATTTGTTCTGCCAGTTGTGCCGAGGCATTGGCTATTGCGTCGTAAATCTCAGTTGAGTGAAAAACTAAATCTTTCTTTTGAAACGCTTGTGAAAATTCATCCCTTTCGGCTTCGAATATGATTCGGTGCATATAATCAACAGCCTGGACAGGATAATTCCCCACGCTTGTTTCAGCGCTTAGCATTAAAGCATCGGCGCCGTCGAGCACTGCGTTTGCCACATCGCTTGCTTCTGCTCGAGTTGGTCGGGGATTGCTAATCATCGATTCGAGCATTTGAGTTGCAATTATAACCGGTTTTCCATAATATCGACATTTCCTAATGATTTCTTTCTGCACGATCGGGACTTTTTCTGCCTCGAGTTCCAAGCCAAGGTCGCCTCGGGCGACCATAATTCCATCTGCTTCTTTAATTATATTTTCAATTTTTTCAAGTGCTTCTGCTCTTTCGATCTTTGCAATTACCGGAAGGATTTTGCCAATGATTTTCATCATCGCTCGTAATTCGATGATATCTTTCTCTGAACGAACGAATGAAAGTGCGACTAAGTCCACACCATTTTTTAATCCAAATTTTAAATCTTCGATATCTTTCTCCGTAATTGATGGAGCTTGCGATTTGCTCCCGGGGACTACAATTCCTTTTTTGCTCTTTAACAATCCTCCTTTTTTTATTCTACAAACTACATCTGTTTCTGTCACCTTTTCTGCTTCGAGAATAATATAGCCATCATCAAGAAGTATTGTCATACCGGGTTTTACTTCGTTTGGCAATGATTTATGGTTTGTTGAAACAATCTTGCTCGACCCGTTTGCTAAATCTTTTGTGGTAATTGTAATTTGTTCACCGTCTTTCAAGTCGACTGCATCGTTCTCAACGGTTCCGATTCTAATTTTTGGTCCTTGTAAGTCCTGCAATATAGCAATTTCCTTACCAACCTTTTTGCTTGTTTTTCTAATTTTTTCGATTAACGATTTATGTTTTTCGTGGTTGCTATGCGAGAAATTAATGCGCGCAACGTCCATTCCTTTTTCAATCAATTTTTCAATCATTTCTTGCGACTCGGTTGCGGGACCAATTGTAGCGATAATTTTTGCTTTCAGATTACGTATTTTCATTCAAAACCATTAAAATTGAACAAAATTTGCAAGCATATCTCGGGTTTTGTAGTGTACTATTAATTTGTCCTCGACTAATTCTTCGACGGCTTTTTTTGCTTCCTCGATGGATATTTTATGATAATAGGCAAAATGCCAAATATCGAGGGGCGCAACCGACATTTCCAATAATAAAGCCTGTGCAATTGTTAGTTTTTCATTTCTTAAATATTTTTCTCTTAAAGTTTCGAGCAAAAGATGAGATGTCTTTTTGATAATCATTTCTTCGGTAAAATAATAATTTTCGTTATTAACTAAATCGCAAATTGGGAAACCTCCGAATCTTTTGATAAGCAAGGGAAGGAATGAAATCGACACCACATAGGGTTCTTCGTCGACTTCGCCCCATAGATCATTCCAAACATCGGCATCATTTTCTTTGAGCCATTCGAAAAATTGGATTTCGTGCTCTGGTAAATAAACAAGAGTATCTGTTGAAAATCTTTCAACGAGTATATTTGCAATCTCAATTGTAATCTGTTTAAAGATAGGTTCTGGTATTAGAATTGGAACATTCTTTTTTCTTTCCTTTTCAAACCATTCGATTATTTCTTGTTGCATCATATTTTATCTGTAGTTTTTTGCACCATCAAAATTAAATATTATTTAAAAATTTTTTGTTTCAAATTTGAAAAAAAGTTTGTATTTTTGTATTTGGATTTGCCCCGTGGTGTAACTGGCAACACGTCTGACTCTGGATCAGAAGACTCCAGGTTCGAACCCTGGCGGGGCAGCGGTTTATTTTAAATATTTCCTTAAAAAAAGAATATATATTACATCATCTTTTATCATTGCCAATTAAAAGAGATCGTTTAAGATTATCATCTTAATTGCTACTTCAAGCTGAATTAGGAAGTAGAAATTAATTCAAATCTACAATGAAAATTCGAAGAAACCTTTTTTGCCGTAAATTTGCTCAGCTGCCAGCAAGGCTCCAATTGCAAACCCTTTTCGTGTTTTGGCAGAATGTGTAAATTCAAGTGTGTCGAATTCCGAATCGAGTATAACTTTGTGTATGCCATAAACCTCGCCAAGCCGCATCGAGGCGATTTGTATACTTTTAGAATCCAAATCTTTTGGGTTTGTAACTATTTTTTCTTTAGCTTTGAAATTTTGCAAGATTTTTTCTGCGATTTTTAATGCTGTTCCACTTGGTACATCTTTTTTATGGCGATGATGTGTTTCTTCGATGATAATGTCGTAGTTGTTGATTTGATTCAAAATGTTCGACACATCTTCAATTAGTTTTAAGATTATTTGGATACCGACGGAAAAGTTTGGACTGTAGATTAGCCCTATCCCAGAATCTTCAACAATCTTTTTTACTAAATCAATTTTTTCGTACCAGCCAGTTGTCCCAACGACAATATTCTTCTTTATTCTGCTGATTTTAATTATGTTTTCAATTGTACTTTCTGGATTAGTAAATTCTATTGCTACATCGAATTCATAGTTTTTTTCTGGAATTATTGGATTGTCTATTTCGAAGATATCGGTAATAACAAAACCTGTATCCTTGGCAACCTTTTCGATTTCTTTTCCCATTTTACCATAACCTATCAAAGCTATTTTTGGCTTGCAATTGATGTTGTTCATAGTTGTTTGTCTTTATATTTGATGTAAAAATCTGCAATAAGTTCAAATGCTTCTGCGAGAACTTCTTCTGAAGGAAGTATTACAATTCTAAAGTGGCTCGTTCCGGGCTTTTGTCCAAAGCCACTGCCGGGGACAACAACTACACCAGTTTCTTTCATCAACTCTTTTGCGAAGTGGTTATCGTCGGCGACATCAATTGAAGGAAATGCATAAAATGCACCGTGGGGTTCGACAAGGTTAATACCGTCAATCTTTGCTATTTTTTCTTTAACAATGTCACGACGTTTTTGCAATTTTTTGTTCATTTCAAGCAAATGGGTTTGGTCGCCAAGTAAAGCCACTGGGATTGCATATTGGATAGGATGGTTCGCACAAAGGCGAGCTCGCAAAATCTTGTTGATGGCATCGATATATTTTTCAAGTTTTTGTTTGGGTCCGCTAACAATCCCCCATCCAATGCGAAAGCCCGGTGCAATATAATTTTTTGAAAGCCCAGAAAATGTTACGCAAGGTAAATCTTCGGAAAGCGAGGCGATGGATGTATGTTGGACACCATCGAAAAGTAATTTGTCGTAGATTTCGTCGGCAAATACGACCAAGTTCCGTTCTAATGCGATTTTGACAATATCCTGTAGGATTTCTCTTGAGAAAACCGAACCAGTTGGATTGTTGGGATTGATTAGTACAATCGCCCGAGTTTTGTTGTTAATTTTTTTCTTGATGTCGTCGAGGTCTGGTTGCCAGCCGTTAGATTCATCAAGATAGTATGGGTTGGCAACAAGTTCCAATTTGCTTTGTATTGCTGAATAAAGGGGGTAGCCCGGTTCTGGTATCAAAACATTTTCGCCGGGGTTCAGTAAAGCAGTAAGACAGATTTCAATCGCTTCGCTTGCCCCAGTGGTGATGAAAGTATCCAAAATGTTTGTTATTCCTTTTTTGTGTGCATCTTCTTGGATTGCATCGAGGGCAATTTTGATACCCGAGGAAGGTGAATATCCGTTGTGATTTTCAAGCATTGCTTGATAAACTGCATCGATAATGTGTTTTGGTGTTTGATGTCCATAGGGATTTGGGTCGCCGATGTTAAGATAAAGCATTTTTTTCCCGCTTCGGGCAATCCGTTCGGCAAGGACTACGATGTCGCGAATTGCGTATGCTATGCCATAAGTTCGCTTTGCTGGTTCAACAATTGACAACGCCATTGTAATTTTTCTCATTTTTAAAAAATCGAATTTAAGAAAAAGGATTTGTTTAAGAGAGCAAGTATTTAGTTCATAGTTTAATTTGTTTTAAATATCCAACTTGATACCCAATTCTTTTAACTGGAAATATTCTACAGGGGTTGGACAATTTTCCATTAAAGCCAAGCCACTCGTGGTTTTGGGGAAGGCGATTACGTCGCGAATGTTGTCTGTATTGGTAAGTGTCATCACCAAACGGTCGAGGCCAATGGCGATGCCACCGTGAGGTGGGGCTCCATACTTCAATGCTTCAAGCAAAAATCCAAATTTAGTTGTGATGTCATTGTCTGAAAGATTTAACAATTTAAATATTTTCTCTTGTATTTCAGGTTTATAATTCCGAAGGCTTCCACCCCCGATTTCTTCGCCGTTGATTACTATGTCGTAGGCTTTGGCTCGAACTTTCAAAGGGTGGGTCTCGAGGAATTCGATGTCTTCTTCGACTGGCGAGGTGAATGGATGGTGTTTTGCAACAAGGCGCTCTTCTTGGGCATCGTATTCAAACAATGGGAAATCGATTACCCAAAGGAATTTAAATTGTCCACTCACTTTATCGATTATACCAGTTTTATTGGCTATTTCTTTACGAAGTGCTCCAAGAATAGAATAACATTTTTCCCATTCATCAACAACTATGAGTAAAAGGTCCCCTTCTTCGAGTTTCGATAGCGCTTTTATTTTCTCAATATTGTATTCATTCAAGAACTTTGCAATAGGAGAGTTGACTTCGCCGTTGAGGTATTTCATCCATACCAATCCTTTACCGCCAAACTTTTGCACAAATTCTGTCAATTCATCGAGCTGTTTTCTTGAGAACGTTGCACATCCTTTTGCATTTATACCGGCAATAGTTTTTCCGGAACTAATTGCTTCGTCGAAAAGACGGAAGTTGGTTTCTTTCAAGTCATTTGAAAATGTTAAGAGTTCCAGATCATACCTAATATCGGGTTTGTCGCTTCCATACTTTGCCATAGCATCGTGGTAAGTCATTCGTGGAAATGGGATATCGAGGTCAACGCCAAGTATTTCTTTCCAAAGACGCTTGAAGAAGCCCTCGGTGATTGAAATTATGTCGTCACGGGTGATGAATGACATTTCAATATCAATCTGAGTGAATTCCGGTTGACGGTCGCTTCGTAGGTCCTCGTCGCGAAAGCATTTGACAATCTGGAGATAACGATCGAAGCCCGAAATCATAAGTATTTGTTTGTAAAGTTGAGGAGATTGGGGCAAAGCATAGAATTTGCCTTTGTGCAAACGCGAAGGGACAAGAAAATCGCGGGCACCTTCGGGTGTCGATTTTGTCAAAAATGGAGTTTCGATTTCTACAAAATTGTTTTCGTAGAAGTATTTATGAATGACCTGATATATTTCGTTTCTAACGAGAAATCTTCTTTGAACGGAAGGTCGACGCAAATCCAAAAATCTATACCGTAGCCGATTTTCTTCGCTAATGTCGGCAGAATCGGAAATTTCAAAAGGGGGGAGCTCTGAACGATTCAAAATACCAAAATCTTCGAGTTCGATTTCCACCAATCCAGTTGGAATTTTAAAATTTGGATTTTCGCGACGGCGGACTTTGCCTTTTGCCCAGATTACGAATTCCGCTTTTAATTCCTTTATTCTTTCGGCAAGAGCAGGATTTTGATTTTGAGATACAACGAGTTGTGTGATTCCATATCGGTCGCGCAAGTCGATGAAAAGGACTCCTCCCATATCGCGAACAGTTGAAACCCAACCGTTGAGGACTACCGTTTTGCCTTCGTCTTCGATTCTTAATTCACCACAAGTTGCTGTGCGTTTGGGAAATTCCATTTCTTTATGTTTAAAAAACTACAATTTACCAAAATTGAGACAATTCTTTGGCAAGCTGGTTTATAATTTATATTCGAAAAAATAGACTGCAATCCGCTATATTCTGAATGACCTATTCATTATATTGTTTCATTGTTTAATGTTAATAAAAGGAAGAAAAAATATAAAATCTTGGAGTTTTCAAGAAACCCCTTTTTAGTAAAATTTTGAATAGTAAAAGAAGAAAGAGCAAGTTATTTACAGAATTAATTGGCTTCTTTTCTTATCCATTCGGTTATTTTGTCTGAACTTGGCAGAGGAGTTCCGCTTGCAACAAGCTTTTCGTTAATAATTAATGCTGGTGTAATCATAACACCATACTTCATTATTTCCATTAGATTCTGAACTTTTTCGACTTCTGCATCGAAATTGTGCCTTTGAACAACTTCGCGAACTCTATTATCGAGAGCTTGGCATTTCGGACACCCAGGTCCAAGTATCTTAATTTTGATCTTTCCCATTGTCCACCTCCTTTAAAAATTCTTTAATTTCATCAATAATGTATTGTCTGAATTTGGAGTAATCATTTAAGTAGTTCCAAATTTTATCCAAATTTTTCCAGCGAATAGTTCGATTATCTTCTGATAATCTAACAATTAGCGTTTGTGTTTCAATTGCAAATTCCTCAACATATTTAATGTTTTCATCTTGCATAAAATCAAGAGAAACAAATTGAAGATTACCGGTTTTTATCTCGTCTTGAAAAACCTGCTCGATAGTTTCTTTTGTAAATTTTTCAATCATCAAACAGGCTTCGCAACGAATGGTTGCATGGAAATACAAAACCTCGATTTTGGTTTTTTTAATTTCTTCACCCGAGGTAAAACATACAGAGAATACACAGAGAATTAGGAAATAGAGTAATTTTTTCATTTTTTGTCTTATGTTAAACCAAAAACAAAACCAACCAAAGTTGAAAAGATAATAACGAGTAATATGAAAACAATAGTTTTCTTTGGGCCAAGGATGCTGTTAATAACAAGCATACTTGGCAAAGACAGAGCAGGTCCAGCAAGTAGAAGAGCCAGAGCAGGACCTTTGCCCATTCCACTACCAAGCAAACCTTGGACAATTGGGATTTCGGTCAAGGTTGCGAAATACATAAAGGCCCCTAAAACAGAAGCAAAAAAGTTTGCAAATATTGAGTTCCCACCTACAAGAGTAGATACCCATTGATTGGGTATAATTGCTTCGTGCCCAGGTCTACCAAGCAGGAAACCGGCAACCAAAACGCCAACGAAGAGTAAAGGGACAATTTGTTTAGTAAAATCCCAAGTCAAATTTAGCCAATTTTTCATTTCCTCATTTCCAGTTGCTAAAATAATGATTAAGGAAACAACGCCAGCAGAGAATGTAATTGTTACATTCTGGAAACCTAAATGGATGGCAATCACGGCAATTGTGCACAAGGCAATCGAGGTCCAACGGGCTTTGAACCAAAAGATAAGTATCAAGCCAAGAACAATGGACGAGAGCGAAGTAAGCAACCATTTATTGTGATAAACAGCAGCCCAGATTCCGGTGTCTGTTCCCGGGTAACCCCAATTTGCAAACACAAGAATGCCAACTAAAGTACCAAAGTATACAATATCTTGCCAAAGTGTTCTTTTCCCCTCGCTATGTTCAATTTTAGGAATGTTGTTTAATCTTTCAATATCTGATTTTCTAAATAGTATTTGCATTGTAAGTCCAATTAAAATACTGAAAATAACGGCGAAAACTGCTCTTGCAAATCCAATTTCAAGTCCAAGCACTTTGGCGCTTAAAATGATAGCAAGCACATTTATTGCTGGTCCCGAATAGAGAAAAGCAGTTGCCGGACCAATGCCTGCGCCCTGGTGGTATATGCCTGCAAATAGTGGTAATACAGTACAAGAGCAAACAGCAAGAATCGCGCCAGAAATAGAGGCAACACCGAAAGCAAGAAATTTATTTGCTCCACTTCCAAGGTATTTCAACACCGCATCTTGTTTGATAAAAGCACTAATCGCACCAGCAATAAAAAAAGCGGGTATTAAACACAACAAAACATGTTCTCGGGCATACCATTTTGCAAGTTCTAATGCTTCGAAAATTGCATTGTTGAACCTTGTGTTCCCGATTGGTAAAAAATAAAATAGTATAAAAATAGCAACGAAAGTTGCAAGGATTTTAAGTTCTTTCTTCATTTCCATATTATTTCCTCCCTTTCAGATTTGTTGACAGCGCAAGCACGAGTCGAACCAAGGCTATTGATTTTTCCCAAAGATTGAATTATTTCTTTATCTTTTTTTAATTCGTACAATGTTGTTTCCAAAATTATTTTGACGGGTTGTGCGAGAGCATCCCAATCGATGGAATAGAAAACCCATTTTTGGAACTTTCGCGATTTAAGTAAGCCAGCATTTTTTAAAAGAGACAAATGTTGTGAAATAGTGGCTGGGGTGAAACCAATTATACTTTGTAACTCGCAAACGCAAAGTTCACGTTCAGCAAGCAATGAAAGGATTTTTAACCTTTGGGGATCGGCAAGCGATTTAAAAATTTTGAGCAAATTTTTCATTTTGTCAATTAGTTAAAAAACAAAATTAAGAAAAAAATCGAGAAAAATCAATTTTATTTTTAATTTCTAAATCTTTTTTTGTAATTTTCTATTTGTAAATCTTTCTAAATTATTTTTGAAGGTTAATTTTGAAATTGCTGAAAGAGGAGCAATTTTATGAGAAAGTTTTTGACGTTCCTATGGTTACTACTTATGTTGAAAATGACTGTCTACTCAACAGAATATCTTGATACCCCGTGGTCAAATCGTTTTTCTTTTGGTTTGGGTGTAGGAATCGGAAGTAACTTCCACACTGCAAATTTCAAAGGTATCGACTTTCCAAATATCCCAAGTTGTTGTCCACGCTTCGAAACTGGATTTGGATTAAATTATTGGGTTGGTCCAACCTTTTCCATACCAATCGGAGAGAATTTTTCATTTCAAATTCAAGGTGGGCTTGAAAACATTGGTGCGACCTTGACGAAAAGGGAGCAAGAATATCTTTCGACAAGAGAACTCGAAGGCGTCTGGGGTGAATTTGAACATTCGGTCCAAGCCACTTTGAGGAGTGTCTCTTCTGATTTGCTATTTTCATATCGTATTACTCCGAAATTTAGATTGTTGCTTGGTCCGACTTTAAGTTTTTTAATAAAAAAAGAGTTCGAGCAAAAGGAAGAAATTGTAAGCCCATCGTATGGTGTTTTCGCTGTGGAAAGAACAAGGGTGAGGAACCATACAAGTGGGGAGATTCCAAATGTCAACAAATTGCTTTTTGGTTTGGGTTTGGGTGCAAGCTACTATCTGCCAATGAATTCGAATAATACTTTATTTTTGGTTCCAAATATTATAGTCAGAGGTCGCTTTAATGAAATTGCACAGAACCACGAATGGCGTGCCTATTCTATTTCTGCTGGAATTTCGATTATATACTCACCAAGGAAAGTAAAAATAATCAAACCCCCGGCACCTCCACCAATAACACCACCACTTGCCGAGTTGCCCGAGCCACCAGTTTCTCCATTACTCGAAGCTTCTATAGTAGCAGTTAGTTTGGACGAAAAAGGTAACGAAATGCCTGTAACTGTTCTCAAAATTGAAGAGTTTCTGTCCACCAAGATGCATCCTTTGCTGGGTTATATATTCTTCGATGAGAACTCTGCCGAAATACCACCCAGATATAAACTTCTATCAAAAAATGAAACTAAGGATTTCAACATTAAAAAGTTGTATGGTTTGTCCACTCTTGATATTTATTATCATATTTTAAATATTATTGGTAAAAGAGTTGCTCAATTTCCACAAGCAGAACTAACCATCGTTGGATGTAACAGCGACCAAGGACTCGAGAAAGGGAACTTAGAACTATCGCGACGGCGTGCTGAAGCAGTTCGGAATTATTTCACTAATGTATGGAATATTGAACCAGAAAGAATTAAAATCGTAGAAAGGAATTTGCCCGAAAATCCGTCTAATCCTAACGACCCAGATGGTATCGAGGAAAACAGAAGAGTCGAGATTATCGCTAACATACCCCAGATATTTGAACCTCTCGTAGTTGAAGATACTTTAAGGGAGGTCAATCCGCCTACTTTTAGATTCAAAACGGAAGTAAAGACACCAATTGGGGTCGACCGCTGGCAACTTCTTACCTTGCAAAGTGCCGGGGTTGTTAAAGTTTTCGAAGGGAAGGGTGATATCCCGAAAGTTATTGAGTGGAAAGTGCAACAAGAGCAATCGAATGTTCCCAAGTTTGACGAACCTTTGAAGTATAAGCTTGTCGTTTATGACAAAGACAATAAAAAGTGGGAGTCGCAAACGCTCGAACTTCCTGTACAGGTTATGACAATTGAGAAAAAGATTGTCGAGCAAGTTGCAGATAAGCAAATCGACCGATTCAGTTTGATTTTGTTCAAGTTTGGGCAATCGGACATTTCCGGCGACAATCTGAAAATCGCCGAAATTGCGAAGAAAAGGATTAAACCCCTCTCCACTGTCAAAATTGAAGGATTCACCGATAGAATTGGCAACGAACAAGTTAATTTAGAGCTTTCTACCCGCAGAGCACTTGAAACTGCAAAGGTTCTTGGGGTCGAGACCAGGTTTGCAAAAGGACTCGGGGAAACTCGTTTGCTTTACGACAATAATCTACCCGAAGGAAGATTTTACTGTCGTACAGTTAACATCGAGATTGTAACTCCAATAGAATAGATTTGTTATTAAGTATGAATTAATTGGAGAGAAAAATGAATAGATTTACTACTTTTCTGGTTGCTTTTCTTTTTGTTCCTTTTTATAATGAAATATTTTCGCAACAATTAAAAATCACAGAAGTTTTTTCCGAAACTTATCCAATAATCACATTGGAATTCAAAGTTTGGGACAAAGATGGCAACGAAGTTCGCAACTATTCTGTCAATGACCTGCAAGTCCTAGAAAATTCAATAGAAAGGGCAATTCAAAGCGTTAGCTGCCCACCAGTTGGGCAAACCAAGTTTTCGTTGATACTTACAATTGATATTTCCTATTCAATGTCGGAACCGAGTACTATTCCTGGAAAAACTAAAATGGATGTTGTTCGCGAAGCTGCGAGAAATGCAATTAACTCCTTGCCAAAGGATAGTACTCGTTGGGAAGCAGCAATTACACTTTTTGATTATGAAAACGAGTTGATACGCGATTTCACCAATAGTAAATGGTGGTTGAACAAGGGGTTGGATACCTTTCTGTTGAATCCTAGGTCAGGGACTGATTATAATGCTGCATTTTTATATAGTTGGACTAATCGACCCGGGGCTCTTCTTATTGCTCGTAAAGCTAAATATAAACCAGTTGTGATTTTTTTGACAGATGGAAAACACGAAGGGCGTTCAACGCCGCCCCCAAGCCGTGTCAATATTTGGGTTGGAGAGATACTAGATTCAGCAAGGAAATACGATGTCACTATTTATGCCATCACCCTTGGTTTCCCAGTTCCCCAAGAATTAAATACAATTTGCACTGGAACTCCCTATGGGCAAGCATATCAATCTGTTCCAAACGACCAGGAACTCAGTAATTTATATTCTAATATTTTGAATACAATAGGTACCATTGGTCCTCCAGCGCCTTGTAAAATCAAGTTCGTTACGGACTGTTCTGGCGGGAATGTCCAGTTAACCTACAAACCATTTGCTGTAATGGACACCTTTTCCTATAAGGTACCAACGAATATTCTACCGTCTCTTGATGTTTTCGATAGGACTTTAAATTTGCTAAATCAGAATACATCTTACGAAACATTTGTTACTTTGAAAGCAAGGAATAATTTTGTTATGGTTAATCCCCCCGGGGTGACATCTCCTTTCAATAATGTTGCAGTTGTGGATTGGGGTGGCTCTCCACCTCCCTTCCGAATCGATAAAGATTCTTCTCGCACTATAAAACTTTCGATAACACCATTTCCCGATTCACAGTACCATTCGTTTAATTTTGCATTAACAACCTCTGCATGTGATGGGAACGATGTGACTGTAAATTCTGGTTGGATTTATGCCGTCGATGTTGATTGTGGTTCAGGTGTTGTCGGTCAATCTAAAACTCTTCCCCAACAGACAATCTTTTGCAATAATTGGACCGAACCACTGACAATATATTCTGTGCGAATTTCTGGCGGCGACGAAACCGACTTCAAAATTTTGGGTGGTACAACAAATTTAACCGTTCAACCGCTTTCTTGCTTGAAATTCGACATTTCTTTCACTCCATCTGATGCTTCAAATCGAGAAAGCAAATTGATTTTTGATACAAAAAAAGGAAGGTTCGAATCAAGGATTTTCGGCAATGGCAGTGGCTTCCCGGAAATTTCTTCGGTCAATACTGTTATCTATCCCAACCTTGATTGCAAGCGCCAAACTTTCGATACTACCATCATTATTAAAAACACTGGTGCGTTGAATCTTGATATTTCGAAGTTTGAAATAACAGGTCCTAACGCTGGTGAGTTTTCTTTTGTCCCTTCAAATCCTGGACAAGTCATTGTACCCCCAAATGGTGAGTATCCTTTGACTATAAGATGTAGTCCTTCAACCAAGGGAAACCTTAGCGCAACACTTTTAATCACAAGCAATGCAAAAAATTCTCCTTCTTATTCTATTCCACTTTCCGCTTTCAATGCGGATTATTCTTTTGTAACAAGTGAGAGTAATTTGAATTTTGGAATGCTCTGTCCAAACGAAGATAAAACAATCGATTTAGAAATTCGAAATACAGGAAATGTGGATATTTCTGTGAATTTCAATTTAAGTGCCCCTTTTAATATTGTTCCTAATGGGCCAGTTAATATCCCCAAAGGTTCATCTTCGGTTGTTAAAGTTTTTGTGCAGTCTGCAACAGAGGGTAATTTTACTTCTGATTTAACAATCGTAGAAAGTTATTGCAACGAGGTGAGGAAAGTTGCTTTAAGTGCTTTGGTTGTTGCACCCAAAATCGACAAGCAACCAGTTACAATAACCGGTGTTGTTGGTGTTTCCAAAGATACCAATATAGTTATTCGAAATATTTCTAATAGACAAATTACAATCACTAATGCTGTTTTCTCTGATTTACAACTTAGTGTATTATCGCCTAATCTTCCTTGGACAATTGCACCAATGTCCTCTGTTGTTGTTACTATCCGTTTCAATCCTCAAAGTTCAAACCCATTAAATGCATTCTTAGTTCTTGAGGGAGATCCTTGCAACTTTTTGGATTCAATATTGTTTACAAGTAATCCAATTGCCTCGAGGGCTACTATTTCGATTGGTAACCATAAGGGGCTCGTTGGCGAAGTTGTTACTATTCCAATCTTAATCAAAAATGGCTTTATGCTCGATAAATCTGGTACGACAAGAATTAAAACACGGATTAACTACGACCAGAACTTGTTGAAATTTGTTAGTACGAACCCAAGTGTAAATGCAGTCTTGGGTTCGAATTCTCTTCTTTTGGACAATATTCCTTTCACTCCCACAACAACAAATCTTGTTGAAATTAGTTTTGAAGTGTTGAATAGTGGTGCGACACAAACAATTCTTGATGTTAACTCCACAAGTACGCTCGACGGATTTATTTTCTTCACCGAAGAAGATGGATTGTTTGAAGTTTTGCCATCTTCTGCTGAAATTTCAGTTGGAAGTATAGATGCCAATACGGGCGAGGAATTTTTGCTTCCAATTTATTTGAAAAATGCAAAGAATTTAACAAGTTTCCACTCCGGAATTTCAACAGAACTTAGTTTCAATTATACGCTAATGGAACCAATTGGCACTACACCGAAAGGCGTTGTTAATATAGCTACCCAGACCGCAACTATTAAATTAGATAATTTACCAGTTCAACCAATTAACAATGACTCGGCAATAGCACTTTTGCAATTTAAGGCAAAATTGGGTAATTCTATTTCGACCGATGTCCAGATTGCTAACACTCGTACAAACAAGGGATTTGTTTCCTTTACCGAAAAGCCGGGTAAATTTACGTTGAAAAACGTTTGTACAAGCGGGGGATTGCGTTTGTTCGAGCCAAATCCCGAAATCGTTTTCAAAGTAACTCTCGAGCCAAGTAATGGTATTGTTGAATTGACTTTTACCCCTTATGAAGTTGGAAAGCATAAATTGGTCATTTCCGATTTGCTTGGGAATATTATTGCAAAACTTGATACGGATGTACAAAAGATTGAGACTATGAATTTATTATTCTTTATGGATGGGATTGGTAATGGTATATATATATTGCGAGTTGAAGGACCAACAACCTTAGTAAGCCAGAAATTTCTCTGGTTAAAGTAATTCTTTTTAACAAATTAAATTAAAGGTGAATTATGAAGAAAGCATTTCTTATTGCAATTTTGTTTTTGTTCTTTTTGCAATCCTTCGATGGATTTGCTCAACGAGGTCGTAGGGTTTACTCTCCAATTATGCTTGGCGGAGAAGT
>JBAMMD010000029.1:87217-215075 GCA_039793965.1 Kapaibacterium sp. (SeqCode)
GTTTACTCTCCAATTATGCTTGGCGGAGAAGTGGGATTGGGAATACCAACGGGTGATTTCGCAGATGCTGTCAATACAGGTTTCGGTTTGAATGGAGTTTTTTCATATTTTTTGCAAAAGGACATTCTCATCACTGGAACAATTGGGTATTGGACTTTTGGCAAGGAAGAGAGTGGTATTAAGCTCACCTTCAGCACAATTCCTTTCAATGCTGGGTTCATTTACAGATTTGCAGATGTTGGATTCATTCCATTTATTGGTGCAGAGACTTTTCTATTTTTTAATTCGTGGAAATCGAGTTATCTGGGATATACTGCCTCGGATAGTGAAACAAAATTTGGATTTGTTCCGCTTATTGGTTTTGCAAATAAAATCGCCCCGAATATCGAACTACGAGCCAGTATGAAGTACACCATTATTTTCACCGAAGGTAGCAACACGACTTATTTAGTGTTTATAGTGGGACTGCATTTTCCATTATAAATTCAACTTGTGTTAGTGGGGTTTTCCCGCTGTTGGATTTTAGATAATTATTCCAGCAATCGTTGCAGTCAAAAGATTTGTAAGTGCACCAACAATCATTGCCTTGAAACCAAGCTGAACAACTTCAGTCCTACGGTTGGGGACAAGAGCGCCAATGCCACCTATTTGAATGGCAATTGAGCCAAGATTTGCAAACCCACAAAGGGCAAAGGTTGCAAGGTCGATGGTTCTTTGAGATAATGCACCGCTTTTAATCAAGTTTGCAAGGTCTGCGTAAGCAATGAATTCGTTTATGCTTATTTTTGTTCCAAGAAGGCTTGCAAAGATTTTGGCTTCCGAAGGTGGAACACCAACAATGTAGGCAAAAGGAAGAAAAATGTATCCAAATATTTCTTTCAGGCTTTGCGGAGAATAAATTCCCCAAGGTTGAAGCCAGTTATGAGCCAATTGCAATCCAGCATCAAGCAAGGCGATTAATGAAATAAATGCAATTAACATTGCAACGACATTTATTGCAAGTTTCATCCCATCACTGGCTCCTTGAGTGATAGCATCAAGAATGTTTTTGGTTTCAGGTACGGATATATTTTTAACTTCTTTGATATCCCGAACTGAACTTTTCGGTTCGATTACAATTTTGGAAAGCATCAAACTCCCCGGCGCAGATATCAAACTTGCGGTGATTAATATCACGGGGGAAATTCCCATTTGAATGTATGCAGCCATCACACCGCCAGCAATTGTTGCAAATCCTCCACACATTATCGAGAATAATTCAGAGCGAGTGGCATTTGGCAGGTAATGTCGAACAAGCAATGGAGCTTCGGTTTGCCCCAAAAATACATTACTTGCCGCTGAAAGTGATTCAACTCCGCTTGTACCCATTGTTTTGTTCATAACCCAAGCCATTGCGTAAACAATTCGTTGGATTATACCATATCGATATAAAATCGAAACAAATGCAGAAAAAAAGATTATGGTTGAGGAAATGATTATGGCGAATTGGTAGCCAAATGTCGACTGGAACTCGGGCTTGCTGGCGTTTCCAAATACAAACTCTGCTCCTTTTTTGCTAAAGTCAAGAAATTCAGCGATACGATCTCCTATCCATTTGAAGGCTGCAACGCCAAATGGAACATAGAGAACGAAACATGCAAAAATAAATTGGAGTATCAAACCCCAAATAACTATACGAAATGGAAACTTTCTTTTGTTTTCAGATAATAAATAAGAAACCAGAAAAATAACTATTATACCAATTGCACTTATCAATTTTGTTGTAAACATAGCCCCTCGTGAAAAAAATCAAAAGTAAAAAAATTGAAAAATTTTAAAAGAAAGTTTCTAAAAATTTTATATGAACATATTGTTGAAAGTTGTTTTCTAATTAATTTTACTGAATTTTCTTACTATTGCTCGGTCGCTTTTTCTAAAAATGATTAAGTAAGTACCGTTGGACAAGTTGCTAATATCTAAAACTAAAATATCATTGGTTTTGCTACTTGCAAAAGTATTAATTTCTCTACCATAAGTATCAACAATCGAAAGTTCGACAAAATCCTCTGGTAATTTCAACAACAATGAATTTTTTGCTGGATTGGGATAGATAACAAAAGTTTCATTTTCAGTTTCAACTGAATTGAAGTAAAAGTCGAACGGGTCGGACATTTCCGATTTACATCCGAATTCATTGGTCACCTGCACATAATACAAGCCGGGGTTTTCGACGTTTATCGAGTCGTCGGTGGCATTCGGAATCGGCTGGTCGAAGTAAAACCATTGGTTTCCAGATTTTGAACTTGAATAAAGCGTATAACCTTTTCGAATAATGCTTGGCTTTTCTGGTTTGGGATTGATTTTAACGATAATTTTGCTTGAATCTTGGCATTTTCCATTTTCAAGTCTCTGGTGGATTTTTATTTCACCCGTGCCAACATATCGCCATTGAACTGTAATAGAGTTGTTAGTTGTGTCAATGTTCAATATTTCGCCATTAGTAACGCTCCAGGTTGTTGCAACACCAATTTTTACTGGACTGGAATATATTTCTGCATCATTTTCACAAACAGAGGCTTTACCGGAGATAACAGGATTCAATCCTTTGTAAATTCTAATGTTTTTGCGGTTGTCGGCTCCAATCATTGGTGGGCTGGTGGAAACGACACGAATGCGGTAAAGGATGCCACTTGAAACATTGTTGGGTATCCTTCCGATAATAGTGCCACTGGTCGTGCTTGGTATTCTTCCAATTTCTATCGGGTTGTTGAAACCTCCATTATTATCCGATAGTTGTGCGATGAAATAATTGTCGGAATTAAATTGTGTTGTCACAATGTAATCAATTTTTATTTCATTGCCAGTGCAGTATTCTCCTTCGGCAATAGTTGAAATCTCATATTCTTTGCCATAGAAAACACCATTCCCCCAAGTAGAGACAAATAATTCTCTCGTTGGAAGTGCAACCAACCCAGTTGTATAAGGATTGAACAAGCCATCGTTTACTTGTTCCCAGGAACTTCCCGAATTGTTCGATCTTAAAACACCTTTTCCATAGGTTGCAGCGTAGACAACATTTTGTGGGGATACGATAATGCGATAAATCGCTGTGTTAGGTGCTTGATAGACCTCCGTCCAGTTAACACCGTTGTTTGTCGATTTGTATATAAAGCCATTGTTTGTTCCAGCATAAATGTTCCCAAGAGAATCAACTGCAAGGGTATTTATGTTGGTATTATTTTTAAGGTCGGCATCGACTTTGCCCCAGAAATCAAACATTTGAGTTGCACGATACAGCCCCGAGGTCGTTCCAACAAGAACAAAACCATCGCTTTTTGCAAGTATGCAATTCACACTTTTACTTTTGAAAGCATTTTGCATTTGTGACCAACTACGGCCGAAATTTGTTGAAATAAACAATCCATCGTAAAGAGTGCCGGCAAGCAACTTTCTATCTTTTGTCAAGGCTAAAGCGTTAATGTATAAGTCGAATAGGTCGTTGTTGCTGGCTTCCCAATTTTCGCCGTAGTTAGTTGATTTGTAAACTCCAGCGAGTGTTCCGATAAACATTGTATCTGCAACATTTAAAAAAGCAAAGACTTGCAAGTTGGACAATCCTTGATTTTTTGTTATCCAACTTTTTCCTTTATTGCTCGAAGCATAAACTCCCGAATTGAAACTGCCCGCAAAAAGTTGTCCATTTGGCCCAATGTGGACAAGGTTTACATTACCCGAAAGTGAAAAATCTGTTTGTTGCCAGATTAAAGTTTGCGACAACACTTGTGTTGAGATTATAGGGAAAATCCAAATAAAAATAAAGTATATTTTTTTCATTTTACAACTCTATTTTAATTTTCCATCCATAGAATCTTGATACAACATTGAGTTCTTTGGGTCGAGATACATCAAATTATCAAAAAAGTTTTTGTCCTTAAAACCATTGAAAAGTGTTGCAAGCGTTTTGTTTTGGGTGTCGAAAAATAATTGAATCAAAATGCTGGATTCGACTATTTTCTCCCGCTTAAATTTCGCCATTTCTTCGATAACCTGAACAATGTTCTTCATACCTTCTTCTTTATTATAGGCAAGTTTGTCGATGCCGTCTACATAAAATGAAAAGATCAATCGTCGGAATGGGTAGTATCTTGGATTGATTAACTCATTGATTATGTTATACTTGGTGAAGCTGCCCGGTTCCACATTCGTTTCAAATCCCTCGGCTTGTTGAGAGGCGCCCAAAAGTAGTATGTTCCTTGCCTTTTCAAAGGTAGAATTTCCTCCAAGTTCTTCGTAAGTATCTTTATCGAAGCCGATGACAAGTAACATATAGAAGTCAATAACAGAAATGAAATAGTCGAAACGCATAGGGTTGAATGTTAAATTGGCTCCATAGGAGTATTCAAATTTCCAGTTTGTCTCGGTGATCATCAAAGTAGGAATTGTAGGTTTTGGCTCGTTGTTTGGATCGTCGATGTATCTGCGTGAAACAATTGCCATTTTTGCGGAATACCGATTGTTGCCTCCAGACGTGAAATATATGTTTATATCCACTGGAATTGGTTCGCCTTCCCACTCCTCTTCTGTAAATTTTTGATTGTTAATATAATCTTCCAAATCTTTTTCTAATGTAACAATATATTGCTTTGCTTCAATTGATAACAACTCTGTATTGACTGTTACATTTGCCTTTATTTCTTGCGAGAAGAGAATATTGCCCACCACAACTATTTGAAAGAAGGTACAAGCAATAATAAATGCTATTTTTTTCATATCAATATGAAATTTATGAAATAGTAAATTAATTAAATTTTACTAATTTTTAACTTCGATATATAAGTTAAGCATGAAAACAACAATTCTTTTTGTTTTTTTGCTTCTACCAATTTCTATAATTTCACAAGATGTTTTCTTTGCAATTCCAGAAAGAGCTTCTACGAGTCCTTACAATTGCTTTCCCTTCGGGTTCAATAATCCTCTCAACTTGAAGCACACCGAAAGTTTTGATGCGACCTTTTTACTTTCCCCTTCGAAATTTCTCATACCAGAATTAAATTCTGTTGCCAGCAATTTGAATTTCACACTTTCCGATGGCTCGAATATTGGAGTTAATGTTGCATTTCTTGGTACAAAGAAGTTCCAATATGGCAACTTTAAATTATCGGCTCAAAAAATTCTTCTCCAGAATTTCAACATTGCGACTTCATTAAATATTAATTTGCTTTCAATTGAAACTTATGGCCATAAGATGAATCTTTCGTGGGACACATTTGTTGAATATTTGGCTTTTTCAAATTTGACTTTTTCTTTTGCCTATAAAAATTTATTAGGATTAAATAATTTTATTAATTCAATTGCTAATGTCGGGCTCCAAACAAATTGGTTTAAGGACTACACAATTGGTGCCGAAGCAAAAATTGTTTTCAAACAATACACTTCGTATATATTTTACGTAACTTTCCAGCCATTTGAAAATCTCTATTTAGATTTTAATATTCAAACAAGACCACCAACTTTGACTTCTGGAGTTGCCTATCAATTCAACGATTTTGCAATTTCATTATTCTTGGAATACAATAATTATTTGATGTTCACTCAAACACTTGCATTAATATTAAAGTTCTGATATGAAAGTTATCGTATTTGTTTCGTGTTTTTTGTTTGCGACCGCTTGTTCTTTATCCCAACTTGAGATGCAACAATTGCTTGAACTCTTTTACGAGGAAACTGGAAAATATAGAACAGTTGACGAAATTGAATTTTATACAAATTATAAAATTGAACTGACAATGGAAAATGCACCGAAAATAGCAGATTTACTCGGTGTTGGCAAAAGAACCGCTTTTAGGATAGTTTCTTTGGGTAAAAAAGGGATTTCAATTGCTGGCATATGTGACTCGTTGAATCTTTTGTCTTCGCAGTGTCAGCTTTTGCAACTTTGCACAAGGCTTCCAGAAGTTGCCACCAAAAAGGAAAATTCAGACAATCAATTTTTTATTGATTTAAAGTCAAGAATTTACACCAATTTCTGGAAAGATTCGACCTATCTTGGTGATGCAAACGATTTTTATCAAAGATTTAAAATCAAATTTAGAGAATTCAATGCTGGATTTTCTTTCTCGAAAGACATAGGCGAAATTTCATACCTCGACGACCGAAAATACTTTTTGTCGTATGATAATCCTAACCATCGGGTAATTCTCGGCAGATTCATTAGTAAAAGTTTTTGGGGTAATGTTCTTGGGGAACCATACGGTGTGTACAAAGGTTCCAATCCAGTTGAAACATCCTTTTCGAATGAAACTAAAATAAAGCCAACAACGAGTTCACTTGACTGGGGGACATTCAATGGTATTGCATTATCCACTAATTGGTCTATCACCGAGGGATTAAATTTAAACATAAACGGCTTCATATCATCCATTAAAAGAAATGGAAATTATGATACCGCCTCGGGCATAATCACTTCAATTTATACAATGGGATATTTTCGTGATTCAAACGAAATAAAAAAACGCAATGTTCTAAAAGAAAATGCATACTTTTTGCAGATTAGTACAACAACTGGAAGCTTAACTTTTGGTTATTCGTTCTTCAATTTAAGATATAACAGACCAATCCAGACGAGTTCAAATAAATTTGTTTTCGGCAATGGAAACCTCTATCATTCATTTTTCTATGACCTGAATTTTTATGACTGCTTGAACTTTTCTTCTGAGTTGAGTATCGATAAGGTTAAAAATATTGGTTTGGTATCGGGTTTAAAATATATTGCCAAAAGATTTGCCACTACCTTGAACGCTCGCTATTTTTCTTCGAACTTTCGTTCGCCTTTTGGTACTATCTTGGGAGAAAATTCCTATCCGAACAATGAATTTGGTATTTTTTATTCCTTTGAAATTGACAAGGAATATGTCTCACTGCAGTTCTATTCCGACTTTTTTAAATCGTTGGGTCCGGCTCACCTTCTTCAAGTTCCTTTAAATGGAAACGACCAGTTTATTCAACTTCTTTTTAAACCCTTCGAGAAATGCTTTACGAGGATTCGTGTTAGAAGGGAGGAAAAGACAGATTATATTTACAATGTCCAGAAAACTTATCAAATTCCATATCAAAGAACGAAATTCGAATTTTTTGGGGAGAATATTATTAGGTTCTGGAAAATCTTCTCATCCAAACAGCGTTTCAACTTTGTCTTTTTAAACCACAAGAACTATTTACCAAATGAAACTGGATTGCATCTGAGTCTCGACCTAACTTGCAGTATTTTGGAAAGCACGGAACTTGGGTCAAGAGTAAACTACTTTTCTACAACAAGTTTTTCTTCTGCCATTTACTATTTTGAAGTCATAGCACCAGAATATATGCGATCAATTCCTTTCTATGGGACTGGGTGGAGGTTTGCCTTTTGGTCGGAAATTAAGTTGCTTAAGTATATTAACTTATATGGAAAATACTATTTCCAAAGTAATTCAAAGCAAAAAAACTTTTTACTATTCCAGTTGGATGTCAATTACTTCTTTTGATTGAATTTAATTTGCTTGTATTCTAAAACTTTTTTTATAAAAGTCTCGGCAAGTTTTCTTGAAATTGTGTTTTCAGGTGCCATTCTTTCTGGGTGCCATTGTACCGCAATGAAGAATGGTTCTTTGTTGGCATCTTTCCATTCGTAGGCTTCAACAAGTCCATCTGTTGAGAATGCTGATGGTTGGAGCTCGCTTGCCAATCGGTCCACCCCTTGATGATGAAAACTATTGACAAGAACACTATCAACTCCCAACCATTTGTAAAATCTACTGTTCTTATCGATGTAAACAACATGGAAGCATCCACTTTGCTTGTTGTCACATCTGTGTGTAACCTGCGATGGCAAATATGTTGGGATATCGGGATATAACGAACCGCCGAGATAAACATTGAGAACTTGTTCGCCACGGCAAATAGCAAAAATTGGGATTTTTTTATGAAAAGCAATATCAAGCAACTTAAATTCAAGGCTATCGCGATAGCTGTCGATCTCGCAAAGCGACGAATCTTTTTCTTTGCCATAGTAACTTGGATTTAAGTCTGGGCCTCCGGTGAGAACAAGCCCGAATGCGTTGTTAAATAGTTTTGGAACATCTTCTATTGCGGTTCCGTATGCATTAATGCAATTAATGTTTGGATAAACTGACTTTAGGTATGTACAATACTTTTTGTAGTTTTCCGAACCAATAACTCGGGAAAAGACAATATTTAGTGTATCGTATGGAAATAATTTGAAAGTTGCTATAAAAAAGAGTAACATTATAAGAAAATGTTTCATTTTTACCACCTTTGGGCTACTTTTTCGACGGTTTCAAAGTATTTGCTTGGGTCGTTGTCTGGCTTGGTAACATCGAAGCGAGCAAAAACAAGGCAATGGTCAGAAATTTTCTCTGCAACTTCCTTTGAATAGAGTTCAAAAGTGTTAACCAAGTTTACACTATTGCTGTAGTATCTTTCGAGAACTGATTTAGTTACAAGAATATGATCGATAACGTATGCGTTAGGCATTTTACAACTTTTAAGTTTTTCGGTTAGAAAAATAACATTCGAGTTTGAGAGCAATGGAATAAGTGTATTAAACTTTTTTCTTAAAGGAGTATCATTGAAATCGCCAATTACAAATAGGTCGCTTTCCTGTTGTAAAGAAAGAATCGAGTCAATCCAACGAGAAACTACTTCGGCTTGGAGAGTTCTCAATGTTCTACTTTCTTGAAGTTTTTGCGGAGTGTTGTCGAAATGTGAGGTTGCTTTGAAGTGAACGACGAGTGCAAGAAAGTCGAAGTTTCCCTTCTGGACAGCCACAACAATTCCTGGTCGGGTACGGCTCTGTTCAACCTCAAGTGGCGTATAATCTTGGATGTATCGTACTTTAATATCTTTTCGGAAGATTATGCCAACCTTTTGAGGTGCATCGTCGCGTGAAATGAAGAAAGAATATTCGGGTAAGTATTTAATAACTTTTGAAATGGCATTTAAGTTTTCAATTTCTTGAACACCAACCAGATCACATTGTGAATCTTCAATAATTTTTGCAATATTTTTGTAGTCCTGTTCGCTTCGTTCGTTTCTGTCGTCGATTCCATCACCGAGCCATTCGATGTTGAATGTGCCAACTATGATTTCATTAGGGTTGCTGGGCTTGGTTGTTGTTGATGACTTGTCTTGAGTGCAACGACCACATCCAAAAAATAGCACAATAAGAAAAACAATTAAAAAGTTATGAACTTTCATTCTTTTCCACCATTAGTTTTTCAATAATTTTTTGGATAAAGTTATTATAGAAATAAGCAAAAATTAAACCAATAAGCAAACCAAGAAGGGCTCCAGCTATTACATCCGAAGGATAGTGGACGCCAACATAGACCCTCGAGATAGCAATCAATGTGGCAATAGTAAGGAAGTGTGTTCTGTATTGTTTGAAGAATGTTCCCAAAACAATTGCGAAAGCAAAATTGTTTACAGCGTGCGAAGAAGGGAAGGATTTGCCTCCCCCACAAGGAACAAGAAGTCGGATATCCGACAATGAATGGCAAGGTCGAATTCGACCAACAAGTTCTTTAATTAAATGACTGCTTAACTGGTCTGAAGTGATAATCGTTAGAACGAGGACAATCAAGAAAATTCTCCCTCTCCAATTGTATTTAGTCAACATAAAGTATATAAGAATAGCATAGGCGATGTACCAATTTTCCTGAATTGTTAGCAGAACAAAGATTTTGTCTAAAACTGGATTGGCGATAGTTTTATTAATAAAATAAAAAATGGTTATATCAATGTTGAGCAATGTTTCCAATTCATAACCGAATTATATCAAAAGCCTTCGGTAAAAAATAATTTTTTAAGTTTGAAAATTCTAAATTAACAAATTATTTTTAAAATGGATAACAAAGATATTGACCTTTGTGGATTGGGTAATGGACTTGTCGATTTGCTTTACGAGGTTAGTTTCGAAGAGGTGGAACAATTGGGACTACGCAAAGGCGAAATGCGTTTGGTTGATGGCGATTTACAAAAGAAAATTTTCGAGAAACTTGCTGGAAGAAATTATGCAATATGTAGCGGGGGCTCAGCAGCAAACACTATAATTGCTTTTTCTCAATTTGGTGGAAAAAGTGCCTATCATACTGTTGTTGGGAATGATGACTTTGGAAAATTTTACATAGAAGAGTTTCGACAACTTGGCATACATTTAAATGCGCCTATGATAGATGAACCGACTGGGACCTGTATTGTTTTGGTTACTCCGGATTCCGAGCGTACAATGAATACATACCTTGGCGCAACAGCACATTTCGGCGTAGAACACATCACTGCTGAATACATTCGTAGATCAAAATGGGTTTATCTCGAGGGTTATAAATTCACTGCTAAAAAAAGCACAGAGGCTTTGTTTTATTCGATTGATTTGGCAAAAAAATTTGCAGCAAAAATTTCTCTGACGCTTTCCGATGTTTTCGTAATTAATAATTATTTCGATAACGTTTTAAAGGCTATTACCAAGACCGATTTACTTTTTTGCAATGAAATGGAGGCTTTAACTTTAACGGAGACTAAATCGATTGGAGATGCAAAACAGAAACTTTCGCATTTAGTTCCGAATTTTGTAATTACCCTCGGTGCAAATGGTTCATTGGCATTTATCGACGGGGTAGAATATCGGTTCCCTGCCTATTCGACCAATGCTGTGGACACGACGGGAGCCGGCGATATGTTTGCTGGTGCTTTTCTTTTTGGATTAATAAAAAGAGGCGATGTAAAATTTGCGGGTCATCTTGCATCACTTTCCGCCTCTCGGATTGTATCTCAATTTGGGGCGCGTTTGAAAGATGATTACCACAAGATTATTAAACAAATAGACAATATAGCTTTATGAAAAAATATTTTCTTTTGGTTTTTGTTTGGTTAATATTTACTCCACAGTTCCTTCCTTCACAAACTGGTATGACAATTTCAGAATTTAAAATTAAATTGGAACAGTATTTTAACGAGGAGATGATTGAGGATGTTTTTAAAAAAATACCCCAACAGACACGTTTTACTGTTTGGGGATGGGATGTCGGCGACTTTTCGGGCGACAACAATCCGGACCTCGCCTTTTCGATAAAAATTTTGAGCGAAAGCAAAAAATATACTTATGTTTATATGTTTGTCGATATAGATGGCTTCCTTGAACTTGTTTATGTCCAAGCATTTGAATATTTTGAACTTCCTCTGGAAATTGGTGTTTCAATAAAAAACAACACTTGTTCAATTACTCAAAAGAAAAAAAAGGATTTCTGGACGATTAAAAGTTATACATTTGACAACGGGATTCTTTATTTAGCCGAAGAATACACTTCTCAGTTGCTTTTGAATTATGGGCTGGAGACAACAATTAACTATAAAACAAATGAATGCAATTTCAAAATTGAGTCCCTTGGCAGATTTCCGATTAGCTTCCAAACAAGTTACAATTTTGTGCCGTCTTATCCAAGAAATAAGTATGTTTACAAAGGATTTCCCCAAGCCACCCAGGTGAATAAAGTAGAATATGTCGTCAAGGGTTCCTATTATTGGAAAGGAGCAGACGATGCGTCGTTTTCTTTAAAGTCCTCTTTTGACAATCATTTTTTGTATTTTACTATGGAAATAACCGACGACTTTTTCGTTTCGAAAGATTGCGACAAATGCATTGGCGACAAAGTCCTATTTTGGTTCGATTTCCAGCCATTTACAAATTCAATTAAGAGGATGTTCAAGCAAACAGGGAACCAACTTGCCTTGCGCGATAAACCCGATGGAAATATATTTAAGATTGAATTCAACCTTGGCAATTTATACGATAAATTACCCTATGTAGAGGCTGTTAATTCAAACGAGCCACTTGACAATGAACAAATTAAAGCGATTGAAAAAATCAAAATATTTTTTACAACTCAAAATACAAGATATATTTTAAAAGTTAGAATACCTTTTGCATTGTTTGGGTTTGAAAAGTTGCCCCTCGAAGGAGACGAACCGTTATTTGTCGGTTTCAACGCTATGTATGTTGATGTCGACAATGAATTCAGACCAGATGAAATAACCTACATTACCAATTCCAGTTTCGACGAGTCCAAGCCCTCGACATTTGGGGAATTAGTGCTTGTTCCCGTTGTCCAGAAATTTGCTTTTGCAAAAAATATCTACGTTGATAATTTGTTAAGAATATTAGAGGATTTTGGATTTTAATTTGAAAAAGAATCAACAAGCGAAAAAAGTTTTTCAGGAGCTTGCCCCGTATTTAAATTTAGGTTGGCAACTTGTAATTACAATTCTTTTGATGGTTTTAATTGGATATTTTGTAGACAAATATTTTAACACAAAGCCGCTTTTTACGATAATTTTTGCATTGCTTGGATGCATAATTGCAATGTACGATTTCATTAGGAATGTCACAAAGAAACGATAGAAATGAAGGAAATTATTTTTGCTTTTCTTTTATCTTTATTTAATTTTTTAAGTGGAATTTTAGTTTACAAATTTATCATCGATAAATCAAACAAAATTTTTTATAGAGTTTTCCTTGGTTCAATCTTTTTTAGATATGTAATCAATTTGTTTTTCCTATTCTTTTTCCTTAAGTATTTAAAATTTGAACAACTTAAATTCGCTTTGGCATATCTTATTGGCACTTTCCTTGCTATTTTATTAGAAGTTCTCAGCATTAATAAAATGTCGAATTTTTTAAATTTGCAGTTTAAACAAAATTCAAACTTCAAGAAAATTGAAAATGGGGAATGAGAATAGTTCGTTTGTGGAGATTGGAAACCATAATTCAGTAGCGTCGCACGGAACTGGAGCTGCCGAGCTTCCGCAAAGTCAAATTTTTCCAACTTTATTGGGCACACTTGGTGAACATCGTGAATTGACGTTTTTTCACCATCATATTATTGATTTGCCCGTAATCCTCTACGACAAAGAATACGGCTTTGATTTGTATGCAAGTATCAAAAAAATGAAAGAGGCTGGGAAGTATACATTATCGGCTACCCATAAAATTGTCAAAGCAAAAAATCCAAATGAAAGTCCATCCCTTGACCTTTCGGTCACAAGCCTTGTCTGTTTCCAGTGGCTGTCTATGTTGATTTTAATTCTTGCTTTTTTTATTGCGGGCAGAAGAGCAAGAAAAAAAACAATTTCAACGCCGAAAGGTATACACAATCTGCTTGAAACAATTTTTGTTTTTATTCGTGATGATGTTGTTGTTCCTAATATCCCCGACAAAAAAGTTGCATATAAACTTTTGCCTTATTTTGTTTCTCTCTTTGTTTTTATTCTTTTGATGAACTTGTTTGGCTTAATTCCCGGCGGTCATACTGCGACAGGAGCGCTTGGGACGACTGCTGGTTTGGCGATAACGGCGCTTTTTGTTATAAATGGCACAGCGATTCGCCAGATTGGATTGAAGAACTGGTTGAAACATTTGCTCGGGGGAGCTCCTTGGTATTTATTCTTTATTATGGTTCCGATCGAAATAATTTCATTATTTACAAAGCCGTTCGCATTGACGATTCGTCTTTTTGCTAATATGACCGCTGGCCACGTCGTGCTTCTTTCGCTCGTCGGGTTAATATTCTATCTTAAAACTTTTGCAATGGCAGTTGTTGCAATCCCATTTTCAGTTTTTATGTATGCACTCGAGCTGCTTGTTGCATTTTTGCAAGCTTTTATTTTTACAATATTGACAGCAGTTTTCACTGGTCTTGCAATTGGTGAACATTCAGAACATTCAGAAGTTCATTGATTTAAATATCTTACTTATTTATTTGTTGAACAATTTAATCGGAGGATTTGTATGGATCAAAACTTGGCTAATTTAGGAGCTTATTTTGGAGCAGGTATTGGCGCTGCAATATCCGTTGTTGGTGCTGGTTTGGGTATTGGTCGTCTTGCAAGTGCAGCTTTGGAATCCTCGGCACGGCAACCTGAAGCCAGTGGTGATTTGAGAACAACAATGATTATTGCTGCTGCTCTTATCGAAGGTGTGGCATTATTCTCTTGCGTTATTGCAATGCTATTAGCAATAAAGTAATTTCGATAAATAGTCATACCCGGATTCCCATCGGGGTATGGCTATTTAATTTTTTCACTAATTGAAGGTGGAATATGGATTCATTACTGAATGTTAATCCGGGATTGATGATCTGGACTATACTCAATTTTCTTATTTTTCTTTTCCTTCTTGTCAAATTTGGTGCAAAGCCGATTTCAAATGCTCTAAAATCACGTGAGGAATATATTGAACAGAACATAAAAAATGCTGAAAAGATCCACCAAGACGCGCAAAAATTGCTTGCTGAAACACAGCAAAAATTGAAAGAAGCACAGAACGAGATGATTAACATAGTTCAAAAGGGTAAACAACAAGCCGAGGAATTGCTACGCCGAGCACAGGAAGACGCCGAGCAAATACGAAAAGAGAAGCTTGAAGAAGCGACTCGAGAGATTAATCGTAGTAAAGAAGCTGCCCTCTATGAATTGAGAAAGGAAGTTGCTGGCTTGGTGATCTACGCTACTGAAAAGTTATTGAACGAAAAATTAGATGAGCGAAAACATATTGAAATTATTAATTCATACATTGATAAAATACCCAAAAATTAGTGGTTTCCTATGCCGGAACAAAGAGTTTCATATAGGTATGCAAAGGCGATATTCGAGACAGCAATCGCCGAGAAAATTGAGGAAAAAGTTTACAACGACTTTCTGGTAATTTTGCAAATTCTTAAATTTATTCCCGAGTTAATGAGTATTGCACGAAAACCCTTTAGCACACCATTCCGAATGAAAAAACTTTATCGTGAGGTTTTTGGCGATAAGATTTTGCCACAAACGATGAATTTTATCCTATTCCTTGTTGATAAAAATAGAGATTATCTTTTAAAAGACATTATTTTGCAGTTTCAGAAGCTATATTTTGCATATAAAAACTATCTTCCTGTTGAAATTTACCTTCCAAAAGATTTCGATGAACAAATCAAATCGAAAATTGTTTCAAAATTGGAAGAAAATTCGGGGAAAAAGATTATTCCCAAGTTTATTATTGACCCTAAAATTATTGCTGGATTTAAAATAAAAATTGATGATTGGGTTTTTGATGCAACCCTACGAAATAAACTTGACTCGTTGCAAAAAGAGCTGATTTCGACCATAAAAGTTAATTAAAAATAAATGGAGTAAGAAATGTTTGAAGTGAAACCAGAAGAAGTATCGGCAATATTAAGAAGACAGTTGTCTGGCTTCGAAAAAGAAGAAGACATTTACGAAGTAGGAACTGTGCTTCAAGTTGGTGATGGTGTTGCTCGAGTATATGGTTTAACCAAAGTTATGGCTGCTGAATTGGTGGAATTTCCAAATGACCTCTTCGGAATGGTTCTAAATCTTGAAGAAGATAATGTTGGTGTTATTCTTTTTGGCGACGATCGATATGTAAAAGAAGGAGATTTGGTTCGACGAACTGGCAGAGTCGCATCGGTTCCTGTTGGAATGGAACTCCTTGGAAGGGTAGTGAACCCGCTGGGGCAACCACTTGATGGGAAAGGTCCAATTAAAGCAAAACAATTTCTACCGATTGAACGAAAAGCTCCTGGGGTAATCTTCCGACAACCAGTAAAAGAACCTTTGCAAACTGGTTTAAAAATGATTGATGCCTTGATCCCAATTGGGCGAGGGCAAAGAGAGTTGATAATTGGCGATAGACAGACTGGGAAAACTGCCATTGCAGTTGATACTATTATTAATCAAAAATTTACTCATACACAAAGAGCCAAGGAACTTGGTATCCAGCCAGTATATTGCATCTATGTTGCAATTGGACAGAAAGGGTCGACGGTAGCAAATGTGGTTGCAACACTCGAAGAATATGGAGCAATGGAATATACAATCGTTGTTGCTGCAAATGCATCCGACCCTGCACCGCTCCAATTCATTGCTCCGTATTGCGGTTGTTCGATGGGCGAATATTTTCGTGATAATGGTATGCATGCTCTTATTATTTACGACGACCTTTCGAAGCAAGCTGCTGCCTATCGCCAGGTTTCTCTTTTGTTGCGAAGGCCACCGGGCCGCGAGGCTTATCCAGGCGATATTTTCTATCTACATAGCCGCTTGCTCGAACGTGCTGCAAAGTATGCCGATGAATTCGGCGGTGGTTCTTTGACCGCTCTTCCTGTTATTGAGACTCAAGCTGGCGACGTTGCTGCTTATATTCCAACCAATGTGATTTCTATCACCGACGGACAGATTTACCTTGAACCGAATTTATTCAATGCTGGTATTCGCCCAGCAATGAACATTGGTATCTCTGTCTCTCGCGTTGGTGGCAATGCACAAATCAAAGCAATGAAAAAAGTTGCTGGTCCGCTAAAGTTGGAACTTGCTCAATATCGCGAATTGGAAGCTTTTGCTAAATTTGGTTCCGACCTCGATAAAGCCACTCAACAACAACTTCGCCGTGGTGCTCGATTGACTGAAATATTGAAACAAAAGCAATATCAGCCGCTCCCAGTCGAAAAGCAAATTGCTTTGCTTTGGACTGCAACTAATGGCTATCTTGATGATTTACCTGTCGAAGTGCTTTCTTCTTTCGAAAATGAATTCTACGAGTTTATGGATTCTCATTATTTCGATGTTTTGGATTCCATCATTCGTGTCAAAGATTTAACCGATGAGATTATCGCTAACTTGAAGAAAGCAGTCGAGGAGTTTGTAACTCTTTTCAAAGAAAAACATAATTTGAAATGATTCTGCTTACGGGTGGCGCTGGATTTATTGGCTCTTGCTTCTTGAAATTTTTAAACGACAAGGGAATTGTCGACATTGTTGTTGTGGACCATTTAACTAATAATGAAAAATGGAAAAATCTTGTCGGTAAAAAATTCCTCGATTATTTCAGTAAAGATGAGTTTTTAAGATTATTTGAAACAAAAAAGTTTACAAACTTTCGTTTTGATGCTATTTTTCATTTTGGTGCTTGTACAAATACTTTAGAAACCGATGTCGATTTTCTTGTCGAGAACAATTTTAGATATAGTATAAAATTGGCTCAACTTGCTGCAGACAAAGGAATTAAGTTTATATATGCGAGTAGTGCGGCAACTTACGGTGCCGGGGACAAAGGTTACGACGACACTCTCGTCTTCGAATTGAAGCCATTAAATCCTTATGGTTTTTCCAAATACCTTTTCGATTGCTGGGTAGTTAGCAATGGTTTGGAAAATCAATTTGCTGGGCTAAAGTTTTTCAATGTTTATGGACCCAATGAATATCATAAAGGGGAAATGTCCAGTTTGGTTTACAAATCATTCCTTCAAGTTAAACAATCTGGGAAAATAAAGCTTTTCAAATCCACTCACCCGGACTATCGTGACGGAGAGCAAAAACGGGATTTCATCTATGTCAAAGATGTTGTCAGTTTGGTTTGGAAAATCTTTGAAAACGGTCTTTCCGGAATTTTTAACATTGGAACTGGTACTGCGCGTTCTTGGAACTCACTTGCAAATGCAGTTTTTACAGCATTGAATATGGAGCCAAAGATTGAATACATCGATATGCCTCGAGAATTGAAAAACCAGTATCAGAACTTTACGCAAGCAAAAATGGAAAAATTGCTTTCGAGAATTGGGAAATTCGAGTTCACTTCGCTCGAGGATGGAGTCTCGGATTATATTAATAATTATCTTTTAAAAGATTGGAAATATTTATAGGAAAGAATAATGGCAACGCTTAGAGACATTAAGCGAAGAATGGCTGCAGTAGCGAGTACTGGAAAAATCACACAAGCAATGCGAATGGTGTCTTCTGCCAAATTGAAAAGAGCGCAAGACGCTATCATAAATGCTCGCCCGTATTCCTTATTGTTGAAATCTAACCTTGAGAAGTTAATAGAATCAATTGGCGAAGACTATTTCCATCCTTTACTTGAAAAAAGGGAAAAAATCCAGAGTATTTGTCTTGTTGTTATTACATCCGATAGGGGGCTTTGCGGGAGTTTCAATTCGAATCTGATAAGGTTTGTTTCGAGGGACATCGAACAGAATTTGAAGAAAGAGTTCCCCTCGGCTAAACTTTCGATGATTCGAATTGGCAAACGTGGTATCTCGGGAATTAAGATTCCTGGGGTAAACTATATCAAAGATATTTCTGGCATTTCTGGGCGAATCGATTATGGTGTTATCGACGAATTAGCAAAAATTTTGATCGATGGATTTGCCGAGAAACAATTTGACAGAGTTATTTTTTACTACAATGAATTTAAGAATATTTTAATCCAAGTTCCAAAAATGTTTCTTTTCTTACCGTTTGAAAAACAAGTAACTGTCGAAACCTATTTCAAAGGGAAACCGCAAAAAGAGGATTTTGAAGAAAAGGAATCGAGTAAGAAAAATCTGATTTATATTTTTGAACCCGATGCAAAGACAATTCTTGACAATTTAATTCCTTTATATGTTAAGAACCAGATTCTGCGGCTTTTGTTGGAATCGAATGCTGCCGAACACGCAGCCCGAAGAATGGCGATGGAAAATGCTACAAACAATGCAAAAGATTTAATTCGTCATCTTGAATTGGTTTACAATAAAGAACGACAGGCATCAATTACCAAAGAGATGCTGGAAATTGTAAGCGGTGCAAACGCTTTAAGAGGAAAGTAATCCTGTTTATTTTTTTCAACGGCCTTCCGACGATGGGAAGGCTGTTTGTTTTAAGAAAAAGAAAAGGCTGTTCAAAGCGAACAGCCTCCAATGCGCTTTCCCATTCCAAGAACTATATTAATATCGGTCTTGGTAATTTCTTGAGTTGGTAGAACGAGAGAAATTTCTGTGTGGTCGTTCCTGCTGTTTTGCTTCATTGACGAGAATATTCCTCCCGCCGAATTCTTTTCCGTTAAGTTCTTGGATTGCAACTTTGCCTTGCTCTTCGTTCATTTCAACAAAACCAAAACCGCGAGAACGACCAGTTTGACGGTCGCGAACAATACGAACAGATTCCACATCCCCATACTGGGAAAAGAGATTCTCGAGTTCCTCTTGGGTTGTCGAGAAACTGAGATTTCCAACATAGATATTCATAAAAAGAACCTCAAATAGTTAATAATAAAACACCGTTAATCCTTCTTTAATCATTGAAGATTTAAAGAGCGGATTAACCAAAACGAAATTAAGTAAAAAAAATTATATAACAATCGTCACAAAAAAATTTTATTTTGTATTTTTGTTTTTAAAAAATTTCTTCTCTATGGACGCTCCATTTTTCTCAGTAATCATTGCTACATTTAATAGACAGAACCTATTGATGCGAGCCATTAAATCTCTCGAAAACCAAAAAGATAAAGACTGGGAGGCAATAATTGTTGATGATGGTAGCACAGACGAAACATATCTTTATTGCATAAATCTATGCAGAGATGATAAACGATTTTCGTATATCTTCAAGCAGAACCAAGGTCCAGCCTTTGCGAGAGAAACTGGTATTAAAATCGCAAAAGGCAGATATATTACTTTTCTGGATTCTGATGATGAGTACGAAGGCGACCATTTAATCCTGCGTAAACGAATCCTAATTGAAAATCCTTTTATTGATTTTTTGTATGGTGGATATAAAGTTATTGGTTCGAAGTACGTCCCCGATATGTACAATCCCAATCAATTGATTTCGCTCGAAAAATGTGTTGTAGGTGGAACTTTTTTCATTCGAAGGACAATTGTTGACAAATTGGGAGGTATTCCCAAAATTGAATATGGCGAGGACGCAAAGCTTTATGAGTTAGTTAAAAGCTGCGGTTTAATTGTTAAAAAGGTAGATTTCCCTACATATATTTATCACAGAGACTACGAAACATCAAGAACTAAAAGTTATGAGAAAGGCAAAATTTAGCAATATTGATAAAATAATTGAAATTCTCGAAAAAGAATTTCCGAATGCTAAAATTAGATTGAATCACACAAATCCTTTCGAATTGCTTATTGCTACAATCCTTTCTGCGCAATGCACCGACGAAAGAGTTAATATAGTTACTGCCGAGCTTTTCAAGCGATATCGAAACCCCGAGGATTTTGCTAAAATCGAGCCATCGATACTTGAAAAACTCATCTACTCCACCGGATATTACAAAGCAAAATCAAAGCATATTATCGAAAGTTCGAAATTAATTCTTCAAAAGTTTAACGGTAAAGTTCCCGATTCGATGGAAGCATTACTTGAATTGCCCGGGGTAGGTCGAAAAACAGCAAATGTAATTCTTTCCCATTCCTATAACAAACCGGGTATTGTTGTCGATACCCATGTTATTCGTATTTCTAATCGCCTTGGTTTGGTTGATACGAAAGACCCGACGAAAATTGAATTTAAGTTGATGGAACTGGTGCCTAAGAAAAAGTGGGTAATTTTCACACATCTTCTTATTTCACACGGAAGAAAATACTGCACGAGTCGTAACCCAAAATGCGAAATTTGCCCAATCAATTCTTTGTGCGATTTCTATATAAAAAGTAAGTAACTTTTTTTGTTTATTTTTGTTTATGATATTTTAAGCTGTATTTGTATGAGAACGCTTGGAATTATAATATTTGTCTTTTTTAGTTTAATTATAAATTTTGCTTTTTCAAAAATTGATATTGTCAAAGATAGCCGTGGGACTGACTTCTGGCTGACATTTATACCAAACTACCACAATGAGTGGAACAATCTCGACCCAAGGCAGCGATTGGGTGATTCACTTTATATTTTTATTGCAGCTTCCGAACCAACAAAAGGTAACATCGAGTATTACGATCGATTTGGAAATTATTACTCAGCTTCCTTTGAAATTTTGAATCCTCAACAAATGTACATTTTTAAAGTGCCAAGTTACAACTTTGCTCTTCTTGGATTTAACCAAAGTGGTACTATTGCAGATTTAAATGATGGTTCTGTCCAAACCGAAATCGTAGTAAATAATTCATTTCACGTAACAAGCGAAAAAGAAGTTTCGGTTTATGCTTTGTCTCAAGCTGTGACGACTTCCGATGCATTTATGGTACTTCCCACCGATGTCCTTGGCAATAGATATTTCATTTTGTCGTATAATAGCGACGGAACTAATGGACCAACTTACCAAAACCTAAGCGACCAAAGCACACCATCGCAGTTTGCAATAGTTGCTGTCGAAGATAACACGCAAGTAACAATCTATCCACGAGCAGCGACCTTTAGATTTGGCAATCAAACTCAAAGGATAGTTCTTAATCGTGGCGAGGTGTACCTTGTTCAAGCCAGAATAACTAAGAATCAATTGAATCTGGATTTAACTGGGACCGAAATTGTGGCAAATAAACCGATAGCAGTTTTTTCTGGGCACCAAAGAGCAACTGTGCCTCTTTCTTTGCGAACAAATAACGAGAATCCTTCGAGAGATATTTTGATTGAACAGCTCCCGCCTGTTTCAACTTGGGGTAAAAATGCAATTGTTGTACCGCCAGCGAAAGCCCAAAAGGAATCTCCCTCTGGCACAAGCATCTATAGGGTGCTTGCTGCCGAGGATGGAACAGATGTATATGTTAATGGGACCAAGGTTTCGACATTGAACCAAGGCGGTTATTATGAAAGTAGTCTCGACAAGCCATATTTTATTTCAGCGAATAAACCAATTCTTGTTGGTGCTTATAAAAAGACTTGTGGTAATCAAGGTAATCTTGGAGATCCTTTTTTTGCCATTATGTCTCCAGTTGAGCAATACCTTGATGAATATCGTGTCTTGAATGCCCAAGCCTATGAACTTGGCAAAAGTAAAGTTTATGAAGAACAATATATAACAGTGATAATCCCAAAAAGCAAGTGGGATAGTTTCCGCATCGATGGCTTACCAATTGGCGTTTCAGATATTTCCGATGTGCCCGGAAGTGGTTATGTTTATGCAACGATTCGTGTGAATGACGGTGTGCATTACCTTAGAGCAGATACTACTTTTGGTGTACTTATTTATGGCTATGGTTCCGCGAATTCCTATGGCTATACCGGGGGCAGCAACTACTTACGGCTAAATTTCCTTGAACCGCAGATAACTACTTTGAATACCGATTCTTGCTTCATTAGCAAAGGAATAGCTTATAAAAATAGGCAACAAGATGCTTCATTGAGCAAATTTTACATTATCGATTCGTTGCTTCTAAATTCTGAATTGTATTCTTTTGTTAATAAACAAGATACGATCTATTTTGGTTTTAGGCTTGTTGATATATACAATGATGGAAGGTACGCTGTTTTTGTCGCCGACACAATGAACTTGACAAGTATGGTTCTGGAAGAGTGGATTCCCGGATTCACACTTGCCTTGGAAAATCAACAAAGCGGAAAGTTAGTAGAAGTCCAAGGCGAAATTGCTACTGGAAAAGAATTTTGTTTTGGCGTGCCAATCGTTAATTATGGTCGTTTTCCTCAAAGTGTATTTAGTGTTTATCTTAAGAACACAAAAATTGTTTCGAAAACTAATTTCCCGGTGACTTTGAATCCCAGCGAAAAATATGTTTTTGATTTTTGTTTTACATTTCCAAATGATACAACAATTGTTGATACCATTGTTATCGAAAACAGTTGTTTGACGAGAGATTTGATGGTTGTGAATGTTACTTTTGCCACAGATAAGCAAACACCCAAAGTCAACGTTTTGAAAGACAGTTGTTTGCAATATATTGACATTACAATATCCGATTCGGAAAACACTGACAAAGGGCTGATGGAAGTCAAAGTTATTGAAAACACTAATTGCGATGTCGCAATTTTTAACAATGCGCCTAAAAGTGTGCAATTTAAAATTCAAATTCTCGACGCCAACAAGGATACTTATTTTGGATTTATTGCTGAAGATTCTGCTGGAAATAAGATTGAATACCGGGATACAATTCCTGGCTTTACTTTGTCGTTTGGCAAAGATTTGGAAATTCCGGTTAATGTTGGGAGCTACTTTATTGGCAATTTGGTTTGCAATGATTTTGCGATATACAATTTCGGAAATTTTTCGCTGAGTTTGGATTACGCCTATTTTAAACACAATTTTAACTATAGTGTGATTCCTTCAACTTTCCCAATCATAGTGAAGCCCAAAGAGACTTTTAACTTGACTTATTGTTTCAACCCAACGATTACGGGTTTCGTTTTGGACACACTTGTTCTAAAATACGCACCTTTATGCAAAGTTGTTGAGATTCCATTTGTTGGCGAAGGGAAAGAAATCGAGCTGGAAAGCCAATCGAAATGCAATGTCAAAGTCTCTGGCAAATTGACAAATTTACAAAATAGATTCAACAGAAGTTATCTTTACCCAAATCCAACCAATGGTATTGTGTATTTTGAACCAGGGAATGATTTTGCCGGTAGAAATAGTATTAACATACTTGACATATTAGGAAATTCAATATTCAACAGCCATTTGGCTTTCGATGAAAGCACGATAGCTGAAATCGACCTTACACAACTACCCCTCGGTGTATATATCATTATTATAACAAATGAAAAAGGCAAGATGTTTACGACAAAAATTGAAAAGTTATAAAATCCTATTAATAAATTTTCATAATTTTCGTTTCTGTTAGTTAAAATTTTGTTAGGTTTAATATGAAAAAGTTTCTTTATGTTTTTTTGGCAGTAATTTTTGGTGTGGCTGTTGGATTCTATTTCTCCCCTTTATTTTCGACCGATAACATTTACCAACAAATTAAAAAGGTTGATAGAGTTTTGAATATTATTGCAAAGAACTATCTTGAACCAGTCGACACGCAGAAATTGACTGAAGCTGCAATTAAGGGAATGCTGAACGAACTCGATGTTCACAGTGTTTACATCTCTGCCGAAGAAATGAAGCGGGTAAGTGAGGATTTCCAGGGTAGTTTCGAAGGAATTGGAGTAGAATTTGATGTGATAAATGATACAATAGTTGTTGTGTCGCCAATTCCCGGAGGTCCAAGCGAAGCGCTTGGTATTCGCCCCGGCGACAAGATTGTCAAAATTGATGGAGAAAGTGCAATCGGTATTAGTCGATCCGATGTACCTAAAAAACTTCGTGGACCCAAGGGTACCATCGTGGAGGTTGATATTAAGCGCGAGGGCGAAAAGAATTTATTGCATTTCAGTATCAAACGCGACAAAATTCCTTTAAATACTGTCGATGCTGCTTTTATGGTGGATGGTACCGATATTGGTGTAGTGGTTGTGAATAGGTTTGCAGCAACAACTCATGACGAGCTTGTGTCTGCACTCGAGAAACTAACTAAAATGGGAATGAAAAAATTAGTTCTGGATTTGCGTGGGAACCCCGGCGGCTATTTGAATCAAGCTTTCCTTATGGCAGAACAATTTATCAAAGCTGGCGATACCATTGTTTATACTAAAGGTCGACTACCGGAATTTGAGGAAGTGTATATTTCCTCAGGAAATTCACCTTACGTTAATTTACCATTGATAGTTTTGATTAATGCTGGTTCTGCTTCGGCAAGTGAAATTGTTTCTGGCGCAATCCAGGACCTCGATCGCGGGTTGGTTGTCGGCGAAACTTCCTTTGGCAAAGGACTTGTCCAGCGTCAATACGATATAGGCGATGGATCCGCATTCCGATTGACCATTGCAAAATATTACACTCCCTCGGGCCGTTGTATTCAACGTCCTTACAAAGAAAAAGATAAATATCGTCATCTTGTTGGTCGACTTGAACTCGAGGAAGGTTCATATATATATGATGCCTACAACAAGATTATTGCCCAAGTGAAACGAATAAATGATTCTACTAAGAATGCAAAGGACAAGATAAATATTGACTCGCTTCCAATTTATTACACTCGTTCCAAACGAGTTGTTTTTGGAGGCGGTGGTATAACTCCCGACTATATTATTAAATCGGATACAATTACAAAGATGACGGCTTCCATTCGCCGAGACAACTTATTCTTTGAGTACATCGACAAAAATATGATGAAGGAAGTCGAAAAAATTAAAAACACATACAAAGATTTTAAAGACTTTAAGAGGAATTATTTTGTTAGCGACAGAGTGCTGGACGACTTTATGTCTTTTGTTAAGAAAAAGGGCATCGAAGTCAATCCTAACGATTGGGAAACCGACAAACAGTACATTTCTACTTACTTAAAAGGACAGATTGCTCGCCTAATTTGGACTCGCGAGCAGTTCCTCGAGGTTCTATTTACAGTCGATAACCAATTTCAAAAAGCTCTTGAACTCTTCCCCGATGCAATTAAGATTGCAAAATTGAAATAGTCAAATAAATGTAGATAAATACCCTGCTCTTGTTCCATTGAGCAGGGTTTTTTATATATGCTTTTCCAAAGTAACCCCAGAAAAATCGATATTGGGCATTTCATAATTTGCACCGACTTATTTTTATATGCCCAATATTATAGTAGTTAAAGTTGAAATTGTAATGTGAACGGAAATATCGTTTAAATAATCGTTAACAGTCTTTTTACTTTAGTTTTATTAACAAAATAATCATAAGTATTGCTTGAAGACAATAAAGAACTAAAAAATAATTTTTGTAGTCTTCGAAATTTTTAAAACCTATCTTTTTAAATTTGACCATTCTTCCACCATTTTAAGCTAAATTTGTAATTTTAATATTCTTTCTCATCATCTAGTTTTCGAAAAACAAATATGCTCGTGACCAAAAATGTAAAAATCATATCCATTTTCCAAAAGTTGTTTCAGCATAACATTCAACCAAAATTGTAATTAAACGAAACTACATTTAACAAACTTAACAAATTGAAGGAAAAACCCAAAACCTTTTCAAAAATTTTATCGAATGTGAGTAGGTTATATCTTAATTACTTTATCGAAGAAAAAGAAAGTTATATTTGCTCTGACTTTTGAATTTTGCATTTAATATTACGAAAACTTTTAATAATCTCGAAACAAAACGAAACCCCCTCGAAGTCAAGGGGGTTTGAAATTTTGTTTTTTTTGTTTTAATAATTTAAATCCTCCATTTTCACTTTGCCACGGAATGTCCAATAAATTGCGGAAGTATATGCCAGCACAAAGGGAACACCAATGATGGCAACGATGAGCATAATTGTAAGTGTTTTTTGCGAGGAGGCAGCATTGTAAATTGTCAAACTATATTCGGGATTGGGATTTGAAGGAACAATGTTGGGGAAAATGCCAATAGCAAAGAGAGCCAAAAGCGCAGCGATACTTGCGCACGAGGAAATAAATGCCCAACCGTATCTTTGGTGGTGTATTTCGCGAGGAATATTTGCAATTGCCAACATATTTAGCAGTGGTATAATAAACAAGATTGGATAATCCTTGAAATGCTGGGTCATATGAGGAACATAAATCAAGGTGACCATTGTGGTAGAAACATAGCAAATTACAAAGAAAATGATAGTATTATTGACCCAATTTTTCACTTTTGTTTGAAGTTCACCGTCGGTCTTCATCACAAGATAAATTGCACCATGCATCATAAAGAGCGAGATAGTGGTAATTCCCGTCAGAACTGTGTAAGGAGATATCAAAGTCCAGAAGTTACCAACAAATTCGTGGTATTGGTTCAATGGTACACCAATGATAATATTACCCATTGCAACTCCAAGAAGTAAAGCAATTAAGTAACTAGAAATTGTAAAAGCAAGGTCCCAATTGTTACGCCACCGACGGCTTTCTCGCTTGCTTCGAAATTCAATAGCGACTGCTCGAAATACAAGAACCACCAATAAAAGAAAAAGAGCGATGTAAAAGCCAGAGAAGACCGTTGCGTAAACTTCTGGGAATGCAGCAAAAAGGGCGCCGCCGCCTGTTATAAGCCAGACTTCGTTGCCGTCCCAAACTGGACCAATTGCATTCAAGAAAGTTCTGCGATGAAGGTCTTCTTTGACAAAGGGATGGAGCATTCCAACTCCAAGGTCGAAACCATCGAGAATGGCATAGCCAGCAAAAAGTACACCAATTAGAATAAACCAGATAATATTTAAATCCATAGTTTCCTCCAATTAATTTTTTTCTACGACAATTTTTTGTTGGGAATAAACTTCGTCTGTGTAATGTTCAGTTATTCCTTGTTTTATTTTTCTGTCGAGAAAGAAGAGGAAAAGAACAAAAATTAGTAAGTAAATTAGAGTAAATAAAGTTAGAGAAAACCAAACACTTCCCGGTGTTAGATTTTTAGAAATAGCATCGGAGGTTCGAAGTAAACCATATACAATCCAGGGTTGGCGGCCAACTTCGGCGGTAATCCAGCCTGTTTGATTTGCAATATGTGGAAGAACAACACTGAAAACCAGTATCCAAAGAAACCATTTTGTATTCCAGAGTTTGTTTGTTGCCCAAAGTATCGCTCCAAGGATTGAAATTAGGATAAACATAATTCCAAGGAAAATCATTATATGGAATGATTGGAAGACAAAATTCACAGGTGGTCTATCTTCGGGCGGTATTTTGTCCAATCCAGTTACTGGTTTCGATGCGTCGAAGTGAACCAACCAACTTAATAAACCAGGAATTGCTATTGTATATTTTACCTTTTGTTCTTTCGAGTCGACCCAGCCAAAGATATGCAAAGGGGCATAGGCTTTTGTTTCAAATAAACCTTCTGCTGCGGCAAGCTTTGCAGGTTGGTTTTGGGCAACGCCGACAGCACTTGAATGGCCAGTAATCAGCTGCAAAAGCGAGGCGATGATAGCAACGACAAGTCCTACTTTAATTGCCGATTTGGAATGTTCGAGATGTTTGTTTTTTAGGATATAATAAGCCGAGATGCTTAGTACAAGGAAAGCACCAGTAATCCAAGCCCCAACAATTGTATGGGTTACTCTATCGATTGTGGAAGGATTGAAGACTACTTGCCAAAAATCCACAATTTCGGCTCGAGTAACGATTGTATCACCTACTTGGCGGCTTACAAGGTGGTAGCCTGTTGGAGTTTGTTGCCAAGAATTTGCTACTAAAATCCAAACAGCGCTTAAATGGGCTCCAAAAGTGACAAGAATCGTTGAAATGAAATGAGTTCGCGGTTTAACTTTGTTCCAACCGAAAAGAAGAATTGCAAGGAAACCCGATTCGAGGAAAAATGCAAAAATCCCTTCCGCGGCGAGAGCGCTTCCAAAAACATCACCAACAAATCGTGAATAGGTTGCCCAATTCGTCCCAAATTGAAATTCCATCACAATTCCCGAAGCAACACCCATTGCAAAAATAATTCCGAAGATTTTCACCCAGAAGCGAGTTAAGTCTTCCCACTTTTTGTCTTTTGTTTTCAGATACATTCCTTCCATAATTATGAGTGCTAAGCCCAAACCAATACTCATTGGTGGGTAAATAAAGTGGAAAGCAGCGGTTATGGCAAACTGTAGACGTGATAGTATTTCAACTTCGCCCATACGCCCTCCTTAGAAAAAATACATTACTAAAAAGCAATTTAATATTTTTTTTGTAAATAACAAATATTTTAGCAAATTGAATTTTAAAAATTCTAAAAAAAACATGGAAACTTTTGTAGAAAACTTTTTTAATAGTTTGGGAAAAACAGAAAGAAAAATTGTTCGTGAACCTATAAGATATGAGGATTTTTTACAAAAGGTTGCAGAAAATCCAAGCTTCTATTTGCGCGACGTGTTTCAATTTTTCTACGATATGGTATTTTATTATGTAAAAAAGAGGGATTTTAAAGGTAAAAGAGCAACAAGTAAAATTTTTGAAGAATTCGACATTGACGGCTTGATGGTAAAAGATTGTGAAAATCCTTTTTTTGCCGACCCAGTGTTTGCGGAAAGGTTTGTAGACCTTGTAAAATCTTTCAAAAAGAGGACATTGCAAAACCACTTGATTTTGTTCGAAGGACCGCCGGGAAGCGGCAAATCAACTTTTTTAAACAATCTGGTTAACAAAATAGAAGAATATGCAAGGACTGAAGTCGGTGCGTTATTTAAAACTTACTGGAGGATAAATATTGAAGATGTTTTAGAAACTATGGGAAACGAAGGGATAGATAATATTTTGCTAAATGAGGATTTTAATTATGGCGAGCAAGTGAAAAATTTCAAAGAGGATATTAAAACGAGGCAGACGCTTGACTTTTCGTGTCCGCGCTTTGACCATCCAATTCTCCAAATACCAAAAAATTTGAGATATGATTTTCTCGATCGACTGATTAAAGACAAGAAATTCAAAACGAGACTGTTTAATGATACAGAATATGAATGGATTTTCAAGGAAAATCCTTGTAATATATGTTTGTCGTTGTACGATATTTTACACGATAGGCTAAAGAAAGAGAGTAAAGTCTTTGAGATGATATTTGCCCGAAGGGCTGTATTTCGTCGGCTTTTTGGTGTTGGGGTTAGTGTCTTCAATCCGAGCGACCCGATTTACCAAGAGCCTCAGTTTAATCTTTTCGTGCAAGAATATTTAAGGAAATTGTTGAGAACTGATAATATTGAATTTATTTATTCCGATCTTGCTCTAACGAACAATGGTGTTTATGCCTTGATGGATATTAAAGAAAAAAATCTGGAAAGGCTCTACCGTTTGCATGGAATTATCAGCGATGGTGTTCACAAGGTAGGGACTATAGAAGAACACATCAAATCGATGTTTGTAGGTTTGGTTAATCCCGAAGATAAAAAGAAATTCGAGGATGTACCATCGTTTAAAGATAGAATAATATATGTTCGAATTCCATACGTACTTGATTACAGAACTGAAATTGAAATCTTCAAAAGCAAATTTGGTGTAGACATAACGAAAAAATTTATGCCCCATACTCTTGAGGTATTTTCTAAGATTATTGTTGCTTCAAGGTTAGAAAAAAATTGTAAGGCTTTGAAAAAGTGGATACCCGATGCGATGAAATATGAAAAATTTTTAGACAAAGATTACATCATTTTAAAGTTGTTTGTCTATTCGAATGAAATTCCATCTTGGTTGGATGATGTCGATTCAAAGAAAATCAATGTAGAAATTTTCCGAGAAATTTATAAAGAATCAGAAGTTGATGGATTTAAAGGCATTTCTGGTCGACAATCTTTGCAATTGTTCTCTGATTTTATGGAGAAGTTTTCTGATAAGAAAAAAGCTATAACATTGGATAGAATTTTAAATTACTTTATTAACGCAGAGTTGCCTGAAATAAAGGAAATACCCCAGAGTGTTCTTGTTGCGCTTGCAAATGATTATGATTATACTGTAACTCAGGAAGTGAAAGAATCCATTTACTTTTTTAACAAAGAAGAAATCGAGTCTCAGATCGCTAACTATCTCTATGCTATAAACTTCGACATTGGGGAAAAAGTTGTTTGTCCGTTTACTAACGTGGAGTTGGAAGTTACAGAAGATTTTTTCAGGAACTTCGAGAAAGCAATTCTTGGAGAAAACGCCACACCGTTTGAAATGAAAAAGTTTAGGAAAGAAAATCAGCAAATCTACGTCAATACAACACTTTCGCAAGAAATTAATCTTTTGGGAAAAGATTTAAGGCATTCCGAGCAGTTCAAAAATTTGTATTCCAGATATACTAAAACATTAAAAGAGAATGCTCTTGTTCCTTTTTCTGAAAATATCAACTTTAAGACTGCACTTGTTGAATTTGAAGAGAAAGGTTTGGAAAAATATGACGAAAAAATCAGAAGGACAATCACTTTTCTCTTGAAAAACCTTATGAATAAATATAATTACACCAAGGAAGGTGCTATACAAGTTGTCATATATGTATTGGAGAACAAACTGGACAAGAAGTATTAACTATTTCACAATCGACCCCGGTTCAATATCGGATAAAGTCGTTATTAGAGTAAGTTTCGAAGCATCGTCATTGCTTGCAGCAAGCAACATTCCATCGGATTCAACACCCATTAACTTGGCGGGTTCAAGATTGACAACGACAACTATAGTTTTGTTTATCAAATTCTCGGGATTGTAGTGTTCGCCTATCCCCGCAACTATTTGCCTCTTTTCATTTCCAAGGTCGATGAGTAATCGAATTAGTTTCTTGGATTTCTTTATTCTTTCCGCTTCGAGAACTTTTGCAGTCCTGAGTTGAACTTTTGCAAAATCGTCATATTTTATTCTATTCTTAATTTTTTCCTTCCATAGTTCTTCGGGACTTTTCCCCAATTTGTCAATTTGCTTTTGAATTGTCTTGTCGTCGATGTTTGGGAAAAGGATGCCAGGATTTTGTATATATCTTGCCTCGGCAAGATTGAAGTGAAGTATTTTATTCCAAATGTTCTCGCCTCGTTTTCCAAAATTTGGTTCACCAACTGCTGGGCTTTCGGCAAGTGTCGCAAAAAGTTTTTGCGTGGTAAATGGTATTACCGGGGAGAAAAAAACAGCAAATGAATATAATAGTTGCGAACAAACAAAAAGTGTCTTCGAACATACATCGAAATTGCTTTTCAATGTGTGCCAGGGTTCCTCATCGTTGAAATATTTATTTGCAAATCGGGCAGAATTCATTATTTCAAACACTGCATCGCGAAATTTGAATTGTTTCAAATTGTTTGTTGCGTTCTTGAAGGATTTAACAAGCCCACGAGCCAGTTCAATTTCATTTTTTCCAAGACATTGGAATGTGTGTTTGCTAAGATCCTTTTCGTCGAGCAAGGCTCCGACGACGATATCCCATTCTTTTGGTAGAGCTTTGAATTTTTCTGGAAGTTCTGGCACTTTCCCAGCGAAGTGTTTATGCAAAAACTGGATTGTTCGATTGATGAAGTTGCCAAAAATAGCTGCAAGCTCGCTGTTGTTCCTCAACTGAAAGTCTTTCCAAGAAAAGTCTGTATCTTTTGTTTCTGGAAGATTGCAAGCAAGGGAATATCGCAAAGCATCGACATAAGATTCGTTCGGAAATTCTTCTAAAAAGTCTTTCAAATCGATTGTCCAGTTGCGTGATTTGGAGAATTTTTGACCTTCGAGGTTCAAAAATTCGTTTGCCGGTACATTTTCCGGAAGAATAAAGCCTTCGTTTCGTGCAAAAAGTAATGATGGAAACAGAAGTGTATGGAAAACAATGTTGTCTTTTCCAATAAAGGCAATATAGTGTGTTTTTGGGTTTTTCCACCAATCCTGCCAATTAAAATCTAAATTTATGTTTTTTTGCTCGAGTTCTTGAATTAAATGCTTTGTACCGGAGATGTAGCCAAGAACAGCTTCGAACCATACATACATTACTTTCCCTTTTGCCTTCTCTGGATCGATCCCTTCGATTCCTTCGATGGACACGCCCCAAGAAAGATCGCGAGTTATGGCTCTTTCTTTCATTCCTTGTTTCAACCAACTTCTGCTTTGTTGAAGCACATTTTCTTTCCAATCGCCCGAATGGCTTTCAATGTAGTTTTCCATAAATTGCTGAAACAAATCGAAACGGAAAAACCAATGAGTTGTTATCTTAACAATTGGCTTTTGTCCAGTAATTAAACTTTTGGGAGAAATTAGGTCTAACTGGTTATAATATGCGCCACAATTATCACATTGATCCCCACGAGCTTGGTTATATCCACAATTCGGGCAAACTCCCTCGACGTACCTATCGGGGAGAAACATATTTGCAACTGGATCGTAAAATTGTTCTACTTCTTTTTCCGCCAAATATCCCTTTTGCAAAAAGTCGCGGAAAAATTCTCTTGCCGTTTCGTGGTGCAATGGGAGCGAAGTTCGACTAAATATATCGAAACTCATTCCAAATTTATCGAATGCTTCCTTATTGGCAAAGTGGTACTTGTCGATAATTTCTTTTGGCGAGACTCCTTCCTTCTCGGCTGCTATTGTTATTGCGACGCCGTGCTCGTCTGAACCACATATCCAAAGTGTTGGATTGCCGCAAAGTCGAAGAAAGCGGACGTAAATATCGGCAGGGAGATATGCTCCTGCGCAATGTCCCAGATGAATATAACCATTTGCATAAGGCAAAGCAGAAGTAACAAGAAATCTTTCTTCCTCTTTATAATTCATTTCACTTCACTATTTTAAAAAGCAAAATTAGGAAAAAAAGAGCAGGTGATTACCAATCTTAGAGCCAATCGATTTAGAAGCGCATAAAATTGCAGTTTTAAGGCTTGTTTTTCAAAATGTCTCGAATTTCTTCGAGAAGTAGTTCCGACTTTGATGGTGGAGTTGGAGCAGAGGGTACTTCTTTCTTTTTCTTTAGAGCATTAAATGACTTTACCAGGAAGAAAATTGTAATAGCAATTAAAATAAAGTCTACGAAAACTTGAATAAAGCTTCCTAAATTAATAGTTACTGGATTTTGATTAAAAGTCCTTTGGCTTAGAATTATTTTTAAATCCGAAAAATTGACCCCACCAAGCAAAAGACCAATCGGTGGCATTATTATGTCATTTACGAGCGAAGAAACGATTTTGCCAAAAGCACTGCCTAAAATAATGCCAATTGCCATATCAAGGGCATTTCCTTTTAATGCAAAATTTTTGAATTCTTGAATTAATTTAGACATATATTAACTTACGAATTTGTTAAAAAAACAAAAATATAAAGTTTGAATAAAAAAAGGGATGCTTTAATTTGCATCCCATAAGAAATTAAAAAGTGGGCATTAGTCTTCTGCGACCTCGCCAATTTCTTTTAATCTTTTTGGGCCAGCATCGACAACTTCGCGTGGGCAGCCGTCGGCAAATAGTTTGAAATTTTCTATGTATCGCGCTGCAAGACTATCGTATCTTTGCCAATACTCTTCTTTGTTTCCCCAAGAAGAGGAAGGTTTTAAAACATCGTCTGGAACACCGGGACAATGTAGTGGAACATCGAAACCAAATAATTTATCTTTTCGATATGGAACATCGTCGAGCAATCCATCGAGTGCAGCATTTAGAAGGGTGCGAGTGTGGCGAATAGAAATACGCTTTCCAACACCAAATTTTCCACCAACCCATCCAGTATTGACCAACCAACATTTTGCATTGTGCTTTTCCATTTTTTCTTTCAAAAGATTAGCATAATAAAATGGGTGGTGGACCATAAATGGAGCCCCGAAGCAAGCAGAAAATGTTATTTCTGGTTCAATTCCAAGTCCAATTTCAGTTCCGGCTATTTTTGATGTATAGCCACTAATAAAGTGATACATAGCCTGGTTCATATCTAATCGAGCAATAGGAGGCAAAACTCCAGAGGCGTCGCAGGTTAAGAATATCACATTTTTGGGATGTTCGCGTACCATTTTTTCTTCGACTACATTTGGAATAAATTCCAAAGGATATGAAGCGCGGGTATTTTCAGTGAAACGGTCGTCGTCTAAATCGATATTTCTTGAAACTGGGTCGTAAACAACATTTTCAAGGATAGTACCGAATCGGCGAGTGGCAGCCCAAATTTGGGGTTCGTGTTCGGCAGAAAGTCTAATAACTTTAGCGTAGCATCCGCCTTCGAAATTGAAGACTCCATCATCGCTCCAACCATGCTCATCGTCGCCAATTAATCGACGATTGGGGTCGGCTGAAAGTGTTGTTTTTCCAGTGCCACTAAGTCCAAAGAAAAGAGCCACATCGCCTTTTTTGCCAACATTCGCAGAGCAATGCATTGCCATCACATTTTGCATTGGCAAAAGGAAATTCATAATTGTGAAGATGGATTTTTTTATTTCACCGCCATAACTTGACCCGAGAACGAGAGCAATTCGAGCTCCAAAGTTAATGATTATTGCGGTTTCAGTTCCGGTTCCATCGACTCTTGGATCACAGCGAAAAGATGGAGCAGCAATAAGGGTAAACTCTGGAACGTGGCGCTTATACTCGTCTTGAGTTTTGGGCAAAAGAAACATATTGCGAGCAAACAGACTTTGCCATGCGCTATCGGTGATGATACGAATAGGCATTCGATAATTTGGGTCGGCACCGACATAGACATCCTGGACAAAGAGTTCTTCACCTTGCAAAAATGCTTGTAAACGATACAGCAATGCGTAGAATTTCTCTTGCGGGAAGGGGCGATTGTAGACGCCCCACCAGATTTTATCTGCAGTTGTAGGTTCATAGACGATATACTTGTCGTTGGCTGCTCGGGCAGTCCATTTCCCGGTGTAAACGAGAAGTGGTCCGCCGTTGACAATGTGGGCTTCGCCGCGAAAAACAGCTTCTTCGTAAAGTGCTGGAGTAGGTAAGTTCCAAAACACGCGGTCTAAATTTATTAGCCCATGATTTGACAATTTGAATTCGCTTGCCAAAGCGTTTGCGTGCTTTGTTGCTGGAGTTTCAAATTCTAAGTATTTCATAGCCAATCCCTGATTAATTTTCTTTCACCAATATAAAGTTCATTTGGAGAATCTGGGTCCAGTGCCCATTTTATTCTTTCAATACCCTCGGTAATGTCTTTAACAGAACCACAAGTAGAAAGTCGTAGCCAGCCATCGAGTCCAAATTCAATGCCTGGAACAGTAAGAACTCGAACTTTATCGAGCAAAAATTGTGACAATTTTATAGAATCCTTTTCATAATAACTGAAGTCTGCGAAACAATAGAATGTTCCATCGGGTTTAAATGCTCGAACTCCTTTGAAAGCATTTAACCGATCCATCATAATGTTGCGATTGTTTTCGAGGGTAATTCGCAAACTTTCAACTTGGGTTTGTGGTCCATTCAACGCTGCAGCAGCGGCAACTTGAGTTACAACTGGTGGTCCCGAGGTTTGATGTGCTTGAATATTTGTCATTGCTTCGATGAGTTTCTTATTTGCAATTGCCCAACCAATTCGGAACCCAGTCATAGCATACATTTTTGATATGCCATTTACGACCACAAGTTTGGAATTTTCTGTTAAATCTTTTGCGAATTTGTAGCAATTGATGGGTTTTCGTCCGTCGAAAATCAGTCTGTGGTAGATGTCATCCATAATTAAATAAATACCCCGCTTTTCACAAAATTCAACGATGTTGCCAATAAATTCTTCAGAGTACATTGCGCCTGTAGGATTGTTTGGGCTATTAATGATAATTGCTTTTGTATAGGATGTAACTCGCTCTTCGATGTCTTTCAATCTTGGATAAAACGTGCCATCTTCGGGGAATACCGGAACAGGGATACCGCCACAAAGTTTGATCATTTCGGGATAACTTACCCAATATGGTGCTGGGAAGATGACCTCTTCTTGCGGATTAAGTATTGCCTGCAAGCATACCATTATTGCTTGTTTGGCGCCGCTCGAAGCAATGACGTTTTCTGGCTCGACGAGTCGGTTGTAGAACTCTTCTGTGTAGCGAATAATTGCTTTTTTCAATGCTGGAATACCGTCGGCAGGGGTGTAGCGAACTTCGCCAGTGTTGATTAAGTTTGATGCAGCAATGATTGCTTCCAGTGGAGCTTTGCTTTTGGGTTCGCCACCGCCAAGATGGATGACCGGTTCGCCCTTCTCACGAAGTATTGCTGCAATTTCATTTAGTCTTAAAGTTGCCGAGGCTTTAATTGACTTTCCGATTAGACTTAAACTCATTGTCCTTCACCTTAAATTCTTTATTTTGTAACAAAAACAAAAAACAAAATTCAAAAAATAAAATGAGAAAAACAAAAAAACATTCTTTTTTCGAATAAGATGTTGCAAATTTGTTAGCCTTGTTGTATTTTTGTTTTTTCCTTTGCTTGTTACACTAAAATTGGGTGTTTCAATGAAGTTTAAACTGCTACTTATCCTTTTGTTTGTGTTGTTCTATACGACTTATGGCTCGCCATATTACCTTTTTGTCGGGGGTGAAAATTTAATACCTACTGGCAGTTTCAAGGAAACTAATAAGCCTTCGCTCGGATTCAATTTCAAAATCGAGAATCGTTCGTTTTGCAACCTTTGGTATGGTCTTCGTTTCGATGTGTCAAGACTCGACTCGCTCGAAGATGTTCCTCTTGGTACAAACTTTTTCAATTCGTATCTTTCTTTGTCGCCTGAAGTAAGATATGTTTTCCTTTTATCCGACGCTCATTCCTATAACGACGCATTCTATCTTTTTCTTCAAGGATTACTTCATTTTTCCTCGATAGCCCGCAAACAAGAAGTCGACGAAAGCAATTTAGGTTTGGGCGGCGGTCTTGGGGGTGGCATTGGCTTTGGTTTCACTCTTTTTAAACTGTGTTGGGCTGTGGAGTTTGAAGCTATCTTTTCTAGTCCAAATTTCATTCTTAAAGCAGATAAAAGGCCCACACTTTCAAATTACAATTTTAGTTTAACATTGGGAGTTAGGTTATGAAACAAAAACTGCTACTAATTTTATTTTTCTCCCTGCTTTTGTTCAGTTGTAGAACAATTCAAAGAACAGACGATGCCCTTCGAATCAAAAAGGATTCTGCTTACAAATATACTTCGTATCCCTTTGATTTAAACGTGATTCGAAATGGCAACACTTTGCGTGGTATGGTTTTGCGATTGGAAACAGTGATGATTCCCGACAGCTGCGTTTCCAACCGTGAACCAAATTATAAAGTAGAAAATAGAGTTGCCTTCCTTGATGTAAACTCTCCGAATCTTAAATTTATAGAATACATTCCTTTTGAAGATGTAGATTTTATCGGGCCCAAATTCAATCAACCTGTTAATGCTTTCGAAGACTTCAATTTTCCACTTGAACCTAAAAGATTCAGATTTGTTCCGTGGGATACAATAAAATTAGGTTGTTTGGAATGTGGTTGCCAGCCCTTTTCTCTTGATTTGTCTTTGAGTTTACCTTGTATCATTTGCCCGGGGTGTCCGGCGCGCGTTTGTAAGTGGTATTTTGTTGAACTTCGAGGTGGATATTCTACATATCGTGATAAACGAAGTCCTTCGGAAACTGTTTGGAAGGATGGTTTTTTTGGTGATTTTGCTTTTGGTGTTCGGTTTGGAAATCGCAAGCAATATGGGCTTGGGATTATGTTATCCACTGGACTTCCAATATACAATTCCTTTACAGGTGAGGACTTACGACGTCCTTTGACGTTATTGCATTTTCGTTGGGATCCGTTCAGAAATTGTAGTAAGCCAAGAGAAAAGACTTTGCCAATAAGAGTTAGGGAAAAAGATTGCAAATGTCCCGATGAACCAGAAGAAGAATCGAAAAAGAAAAAGCTTGATTTACCATTTGAAAAATGCCTTAGCCCATACATCTTTTTGGAAGGTGGATTGCCTATTGACAAATTCTCGCTCGATCTGTTTAAGCTAAACCTTTCAAAATCCAATTGTCGTGAAAAAATCTCTGCTTCTGCGCCATATTTGGATGTGAAGACCCTGCCTCTCACATTTACTATTGGTGCGGGCGTGGATTTTCCGATCTCTTCCTATGTTGATATTTCTGTCGACGCTGGCTGGAGAAGTTATGCATTCGGGGAAAGCCAAGCTTTGCTTGGTTTTAGCAATGTTCCTTCGTACAGGCGAATTAATATATTTTTCATCAGAACTGGTATAACATTATAAAGGTGAGTTATGTTAAGAAATAAGTTTTTTACAATTTTTGTTGTGCTTATTGGACTTGTTCTTGCTTTGTTAGTTCAATCGTGCGAATGTCCACTACAAGAAGCAAATTTATATTCAGATTGTAAAGTTCGCGAGGCGACAATAACCAAGTTCAATCCAAATGGTACCATTCAAAATGTTCAAAATCCTGATGGGACAACGAGCCTTGTGTTTATTCCCGACTCGCTTTATTCTATTCATACCTTTTTGTTTCCGTTCGACCAGAATATCTCTGGTGCATTGGTCAACGACGAAAGATTTGCAAAAAGTTCGACAATACCAATTGTGAAATTGCCATTTTCTGACAAAAGACCATACTATCTTGCAATATTCGACAATTACCCACAGAATAATGATTTAAATGGAGATATATTACTGTACAGCGTTGCCGACGACTTCTCAAGTGCGGAAATTCGTGTTGCTGGCGATATAGTCAGAATCAATCAAACATTTAATTCAGAAAACTCCACAGACTTTTGCAATTTTGTAAATCAATTGACGCGCGACACTGCACAAATGCGGGGTCTTAAGAGAAACTTATTGAAATATGGTTTGGGCTTGCCAAATGCTCTTGTGATGAACTATAATCAAGCCAATATTGTGGTTCTGGACACTGGAAACAATGTAGTTATCGGGGTCACACCGCCAAGAGCGGACATAGACTATGTCTTGCAAATCACCGAAAACAAATCGGTTAATATCGTGGTTCGTATTGGCGAGGTGTATCTTTACCGAGCTAGAAACGGAAAATATTTTATCTTTGCGATAACAGATATTCGGGAGGGGACCTTGTCTCCATACAAGCGTCGTTTTACGATTATGTTTAGCGAAGTTAACTAAAAGGAGGAACTATGAGAAAAATTAAGTTGTTTGTAGTTTTTTTATTTTCTCTGATATTTGTTATATCTTGTTCAAAGCCAAAAACTGTTATTCGTGAATTACCTCCGGGCAACTTGACAAAGATTTCGCCAAAAGAGTCTCCAAATACTACTGGCGACGAGGTTGCCCCTATTCAACAACCAACAAATGTATCTATTGTTGACCCTTGCACGAAGGAAGAATCTTTCTCGACAAATATTCCTTTTGATGGAATAATAACATCGGCTGAATTTATACGGAGAACTTTTCCTTTAACAGATTACAATAAAGAAGCTATAGAATATTTAACTTCCAATGTTGAATCTGTCACATTTTTAACGAGTTCCGAAGGATATGCTGCCTTTTCACATCCACCAACTGAAAGATATATCCAGCGTTATCAGTTGCCAATGAATGGCTCAATAGGCGGCACAGATATTTTCTATTTTGGTCCGAAAGATGGCAAATTGTTTTTCGAAGTTTTACCCGAACCGATTAATTCAGAGTTTTGGGATTCACATCCTTTTGTCACCAACGATGTTCTTGGTAATCAACTTTTGATTTGGGCTTCCGACAGATTGGATAACTATGGAGGCTATAGTTTTCCTTATAAAAATGAAGGTAATACCGATTTGTACTATGCTTTCAAAAAGCCTTATGAAAGTTGGAACGAAGTCAAAGTTCATAATTTCGCCGATGTTCTACAAGATATTAACACAAAATACAACGAAATGTCCCCGTTTCTTTTCTGCAAATGTTACAATCCAACATTACTTTTTGCTTCGAATAGGGATTCAAAAGACTCAACATTCGATATATTCTATGTGAATCTGGAAATTGATTTTATTAACCAAAAGGTCACTGCCAAAAGCCCAGTTAAAAAGATAGAATCGAGCGAACAAACAATCAATACTTCTGCTGACGAACGATTCCCCTTTATTCCTTATCCACACATAAGTAAGTATAATGATGAACTGAATGTTTACTTTACGTCCAATAGGAACAAAGATTCGATTGTTTTTGTTTCGAAAGATTCGGCTGGGATGGAAACACATATTATACTAAAAAATGTTGGAGGTTATGATTTGTATCGATTCCCAATTAAACGAGGAAAGGACTTTGCTTGTGCACCACCACCACCACCGCCCCCACCCAAATTAACTTTGGTGGTTCACATAAATGAATATTGTTATAATTACAATGGAGTTGTTATCGACTCTGCAATTGATGTCGAGGGAACTTATCTTATGAACAATCAAAAGTCAAATGCAAAGCAAGTATATACGTTAGAGTTAGGCAAAAAGTATCGTTTGGAAGTTGAAAATGTCCGAACAGGTTGTAGCGGGGGATGCGATTCTTGTTTTAGCAAAGTTATTGAGTTTGTTTCACCGTTTAAAATTTTAAAAGATACAACACTTGAATTTACATTATTAAAGTATTGCATAAAGAACGCTCCAAGAACAATTAATTTCTCAATGAAAAAGGGGCTTGCATTTTTTGTTACTGGATATTGGTATCCGACCACAACCGACAATTTGCAAGAACTATGGCGGCGATCAAAAAGTGGATGTTTGGTTTTGTCGAATTTTATCGATTCCACAGATTTCCGCCCCGACGAAAAATATTTCTACGTCACTGCAGCCGAAATTAACGACCGTTGGTTAAATGATTCTTTCTATCCCACAATTGATTCTTTGCTTCAATTGCTCGATACTTGTTACAACAACCAAAAGATTGTTATTACAATTCACGGCTATACAGACCCTTGTCCATTGAGAACAGTAAGAGACCAGGCTGGAAGAATTATCCAAGATAGCACCCGTTTCACTTGCGACGAAAGTTTTGTTTTTGAACGAAACGATATAAGCATTGTCGTTCCACAGGGGGTATTAATGAAATATCCCGATTTAAAAACAACCGATGGCAAGTCGTTTCGGCCGCCAATAGGTTCTCAGCAAGGGAATTATGTGCTCGCTATGTTGCGTGCATATTTTACCCGTAAAACAATAATTGATGGCTTCAAGAAGAAGTATGCGCAATTTCCGGAGAAAATTCGACGCTTCGATCAATTTGTGTCTTTCTCGTTAAATGCTTTTGGAATTTACAACGAAAGACCACCTTGCCCCGAAATCGACAAGGATATTGTTGGAGTTGAACTTGCAAACAAACCTTATCCGCCAACTTTGAACGAACCTTGCAACTTGCCCCATAGCCGTAGAGTTATGTTGTATGTCGATGTTGTTAGTAGCAGCCTTGTAGAAAAGAAAACCTTTGCGCGCGAAGAGTGTGGGAAAATTAGTTATATTACTTACCTTGAAAAGAAAAAGGAAAAACCAGAGCCATTAGAGATTTTAAAATCTCCAGTATCAGAGGAAGAATTGGTCGAAGACATCGGAGAAATAGAACTTCCCGTTGAAGAAGAACTAGAAAAACCACAAGAGAAAACTTGTCCGGGAAGAACGTACAAGGTAGTATTCTGCGAAGCAAGAAATACGGAAGAAATGGAACTTTTGAAGAATATCATAGAATCATTGGGTTTCGAGGTAGAGGAAGGAGCAATGGAAGTCGACGCAAATCAAAGAGTCAAGTTTCCTTTGATGTCGAAGGAAATCTTTTGTACGCCTACAGAGGCAAACGAATTGATGCTTACATTTAGTGAACGACTGAAAAAGATTTCGCCGCTAATTAGTTTCCGTCGGGAGCAAATACGCGCTTATGTAAAGGCAATATGAAGGAGAAAAATAAATCTTAATCTATTAGCGCAGAGAATCAAAATGTAATCGAACTATTTCTATAACCATTACGTAATTAATGGTGTAGGAAAGGGTTGGTTATATAATTGTAAGCAAAAATAATATTGTTTCCAATGATGAGCCGAGATATTCGTGTTTTTTGAATATTTTGTTACATTTTGAATTGTTTTTAGTAATTTAGTTTTTTGTTTTTTTTTGTAAGGTTTGAAAATGCCACATATATATATTGACGGGAAGTTGTACGAAGCAAGGCAAGGACAAACCATTATTCAAGTGGCTTACGAAAATGGATTGAATATTCCACATTTTTGTTGGCATCCCGAATTGTCCGTTGCAGGCAATTGTCGAATGTGCCTTGTCGAAGTTGGTTTTCCCAAAATGAATCCCGATGGTTCAATTCAAGTAGATTCTGAAAATCATCCTGTGATAAATTACCTTCCCAAACTGCAAATTGCTTGTGCTACGGAAGTAGCCGAGGGTATGTATGTTCGGACGAAATCCGAGCGAGCAATTCAAGCACAGGAAGCTGTTATGGAGTTCCTACTAATCAATCATCCACTTGATTGTCCAATTTGCGACGAGGCTGGTCAATGTAAATTACAAGAATATGCCTTCAAGCATTCTCGTGGATTTAGCCGGTTCGATGAGGAAAAAAATCACAAACCCAAAAGAGTGGTTTGGGGACCTAACGTTATCTTCGACGGAGAGCGCTGCATTTCTTGCTCTCGGTGCATTCGGTTCGCAAAAGAGATTGCAAAACAGGATGTATTGACTTTTGTTCAGCGAGGAGACCATGTAACTATTGAGCTGCATCCCGGGACAGAATTTGACAACCCCTATTCGATGAATGTTATCGACATCTGTCCAGTTGGTGCATTGACAAGCCGTGACTTTCGCTTCAAATCTCGAGTTTGGGATATGAGCTTCAACGAATCAATTTGCGAGGGTTGCGCTCGTGGTTGCAATATTAAAATTGGTGTCAGGCAAAACCAGATTCTTAGAATCGAACCAAAACCAAATCCATATGTAAATAAATATTGGATGTGCGATTATGGCCGTTTGCATTATCAATATGTGAACGAGGATAGGTTGACCTCGCCAATGATTAGAATCGGCGACAAATTAGTCAAAACAAACTGGAGCGAAGCTTTAAGTTCTGCTGTAGAAAGATTGAAACCCTTTGAACCATCGGAAATAATGTTCATTGGCTCTGCGAAGGCAACAGTAGAAAGCAATTATCTTTTCGCAAAATTTGCAAAAGAAATTATTAAAACAAAAAATATCGATTTGTTGGAACATTACGACGAAAATTTTGGTGATGACTTCTTGAGATGTTCCGACAAAACGCCAAATAGTCGCGGTGCAAGAACTGTTGGTATTGTTCCAAGCTCTCACGCCATTCGATTAAGTCAACTTCCAGACTTAATTCGGGAAGGCAAAATCAAGGCTCTTTATGTTATCGAGGATGATTTTAGTGACTTTCCTGAATTGGATGAAATTATATTTGAACTCGACCTGTTAATTGTTCACCAGTATAATCTTAACAATAGTTTGGTTGAGAAAGCAGATATTGTTTTTCCAGTAACAACTTTTGCAGAGTCGGAGGGTACTTTTGTCAATGTAGATGGACGAGTACAACATTTCAAACCAGCGTTGGTAACTCGCAACAACTTGCGTTTTATGGGAATGAAGATGAGTCGTCTCGATAAATTTGGCGCATTCAACGACAGATGGGCTCAATTTGAATATCGTGATGTTCGCCAAAGTTGGGAGGTAATTCAAATGATTGCCAATAAATTAGGAGCTGGCTGGAGTTATCGTAAATCCGAAGATATTTTCGCCGAAATAGCGGCTCATTATGAAGAATTCAAAGGAATGACATACCAACTTTTAGACCAGCATTTTGGAATACGACTTGGCAAAAGCAAAAATCCAGACCCAATAGTTCCAGTATATGAATCTCATTATATGAAACCAGACTAAAAGAGGAAACTATGGTAGATTGGTCATTTTTATTAGTCGAGTTTTTGATCAAGTTTGTTCTAATTTTGACTTTGATTTTGCTCGTGGCTGCTGCTTTCGGGGTTTATCTCGAACGAAAAGTTTCTGCTTGGATTCAGAACCGAATTGGTCCAAACCGTGTCGGACCGTTTGGGCTCCTTCAACCCTTTGCCGACGTAATAAAGTTGTTTTTAAAGGAGGATATCACTCCGTATGCTGCCGATAAGTTTTTCCATCGAATTGCTCCAATAATTTCTCTTGGAGTTGCTTTTTCGGTCTACGCAGTGATTCCTTTTGCGGATCCCTTCCGTTTGGGCGACAAAACTATTTACTTTGCAATAACAACCCCCGATGTTAATGTTGGTATTCTGTTCATTCTGGCTCTGACTTCTGTCGGGGTTTACGGTATTACATTTGCTGGCTGGTCATCAAATAACAAGTATTCATTGTTAGGTGGTTTACGGTCCTCGGCACAAATGATTTCCTACGAATTGTCGATGGGACTTTCGCTCGTTGGGGTTTTGCTTATCGCCCAAACATTTTCATTGCAGGAGATTGTACAAAAACAAGCACTCTGGAACTGGAATATTTTCTATCAACCATTGGGGTTTATTATTTTTCTTGTGTCTGCTTTTGCTGAAACAAATCGTGCTCCGTTCGACTTGCCCGAAGCCGAGCCAGAACTCGTTGGTGGTTACAACACTGAATATTCGGGGATGAAGTTTGGGATGTTTTTCCTTGCAGAATATGCCAATATGTTCACATCATCGTTAATTATTGTACTTTTGTTTTTTGGTGGATGGAATTTGCCGATACCACCAAGTTGGATTGGATTGGAAATGGGCTCATTTTGGCTTTCGTTTTTGCAATTTTGTACTTTGATTTTCAAAACTTTATTGTTTGTTTTTTTCTTTATTTGGGTTCGCTGGTCGGTTCCTCGCTTTCGATACGACCAGTTGATGTATCTTGGTTGGAAAGTTCTTTTACCATTAGCATTGTTGAATTTGATTGTTACTGCAATTGTTGTCTATTTGGTTAAGTAAATTGGAACAATATGAATAGGATAGAAAATACTGAACACGAAAGACTTACCTTTTGGGAGAAACTCTATCTCCCAGAAATTGCAAAAGGTTTGGGAATAACGCTGCGACAGATGTTTAAACCCAAGTTCACTCGTCAGTATCCAGAGGAGAGATGGGAACCGACTGGTTCTTACCGAGGTCGACCCGTGCTTGTTCTCGACGAGGATGGTGAACGCTGTGTTGCTTGTGGACTGTGTTCTCGTGTTTGTCCTGCTTTGGCAATCGAAGTACAAGCGGCAGAAACAGAACGCGAGAAAGAACGCTATCCTGTCAAGTTTGAAATTAATATGTTAAGATGCATATATTGTGGGTTCTGCGAGGAAGTTTGTCCAGAGGAAGCAATCGTGATGAGCAAAGACTACGAGTTGGTTTTTACTAATCGGGAGGATGCAATTTTGGGCAAAGAGAAACTTCTTGTCCCAATTCACAAATTGCAAGATAGGTTGGAGTTTTTAAGAGAATACAAATAAACCAGTTCCAAATGCTTTTTTGCATTTTCCACCCTTTTTGTGTAGGGCGAAACTTTGGTTTTTTCTAAAAACAAAGTATTTTTTTGTATTTAGTTCGGTTTTGAAACTGTATTTTTTAAATAAATAAAGCTAATCAAAAATCGGAAAAAGAAAAACAAAGTAATTGAAAATTTTTTGGTTTAAATAGAATTTTAAAAGACTTACCGAAAAAAATTTCTTTGTTAAAATTTAACTCTTTTTTATTATTTTTGTCTGCATTTAAGTGGGTAATTATGAAACGAATTGTTTTCCTTTTGTCATTCTTTCTTTTGTTGGGAGGCAAACCTATGGAAGTCCAAATCTTTAGTTCTGCTTTTGAAAATGCGGGATTTATTCCTCGGAAGTATACTTGTGATGGTGAAAACGTCTCTCCTCCTTTGAATTGGAAGAATCTCCCTCCTGGTACGAAATCCCTTGCAATAATTAATGATGATCCCGACGCTCCGATGGGTACTTGGGTCCACTGGGTGATTTACAACATACCCGCAACTTCTTCTGGTTTGCCAGAAAATGTCAAACCGCAGGAGAAATTGCCCGATGGAACTCTACAAGGGAAAAACAGCTGGGGAAGAATTGGCTATGGTGGTCCGTGTCCGCCAAGTGGTACACACAGATACTATTTCAAAATTTACGCTCTGGACAAAATGCTCGACTTGAAGCCAGGCGCTACCAAAGAACAAGTGCTTAAAGCGATGCAAGGGCATATTCTTGCCGAGGGTGCTTTCTATGGCAAATACAGCAGGCAAAGGTAAATCTTCTGCTAAATCAAAATCCAAATTTCCTGGCTTTGCTCTGAAGTATTTATTATTTGTGCTTCGAGCTCTTCTTCTATTTTTCATAATTTTAATGTTTTTAGTTCTATGGACTGATGATCTTTACGATTATACAAAATGGGATATTGCTCTCGGTTTGCAACTTTTGGGGTTTGTTGGTTTGATTGTTGGCTTTGCTTTGTTTTTTTTCAGACCGAATATTTCGGGTTGGGTTGTTTTAACTTCGTCCATTTTTTTCTGGTTGGTAACTATAATCTTTCGAGGACAAATCTGGCTTGGCTGGCTATATCTTGTTTTTCCTTTGCTTGGTGTTTTGTTGATTGCTTTCGAACGACTTCGTTCATTTAGTATTTCGGGACGAACCAGAAGAAATTGACATTTAATTAGTGGATTTTTATTTTCAAAGGGAAATTAAAGCCAAATTCTTTACCTCGGTTTTTAACTCTTTTTGTACAAACCAGCCAAATAGTCGTATATTGAATTTGGAATTAAAGAAATTAATTTTGTTAAAAATACCATTGGGAATGGGAAAGCAATTGTTTTTTTGTTTCTCTGAATTCCAGACCAGATTATTTCACTGGCTTTTTGTGCATCCATTAAAAATGGCATAAAAAAATTGTTTTTGGAGGTCATATCTGTTTCAACAAATCCAGGTTTTACTGTCAATACACGAATCCCCTCTTTTTGTAATTCAACGCGCGCAGATTCAGCAAGTTTAGTTACCGCAGATTTACTTGAACAATAAGCACTGCTTGACGGGAAACCCCGAACATCAGCAAGCGAACTTAATACGACAATTTTCCCGTTACTTCCTTTCATGATTTTGGAAAGTTTTTCGAGTGCATAAGCGATGCTAAAAACATTTGTGCGATATGTTTCTTCGAATGACAAAGAGTATCCATCGTCAACAATCCATCTGTTGTAGGAAATTCCAGCATTTAAAATTGCTATGTCTATCCCATTCAAAAATGCATTTGATGTTTGTATTGTACTTTGGAATTGTTCCTTGTTACTAATATCACAAGGGAATATGTGTGCCACAGAACCATAGGATTCCAATTCTGTTTTAACTTGTTCAAGCAAGACAGTGTTGCGAGCAACCAGAGCAAATTTACATTTTTCTTTTTGGGCTATTGTCGTGCATAGTGCACGTCCAATCCCTCGCGAAGCACCAGTGATAAAGATTCGTTTCATATTAAACTACACCTTGAAAGTTTTGAGATTCGAAATTCCCTGTAATATTGTTTCTTTATTTTTTGCAAAACAAATCCGAAGCATAGTTTTGCCCTCTTCAGATTGGGCATAGAATGGGGAGGCGGGAATTGTTGCAATTTTATGGTTGATTGTAAGTTCTCTTGCGATTTCTATATCATTTTTGCCAATATTTTCTGGAATGTCTACAAGAAGGAAATAACTGCCGTACGGTTTGTGGGGTTTAAAGAGTGTCATTAAAAGTTCAGAAAAAGCCAAATCCCTTCGTTGTTGGTATTCATTTCTAAAGGTAGGAAGATATTCATCTAATCGGGTAAATGCATAAGCCATTGCATGTTGCCCAGGGGTGTTGATTGCAAATGTTGTCCATTGGTGGACTTTGCGAATTGCATCGGTAATTTCTGGATTTGCAATTGCCCAACCGATTTTCCAGCCAGTCATACTGAAAGTTTTGCCAGTCGAAGAAATCATTATGCTTCGCTTTCTTTCTTTGTCAATTTCAAGTATCGAGTGATGTTTTATATTGTCGTAAGTAAGAAATTCATACACTTCGTCGCTGATAATGTAAAAATTGTATTTTTCTGCAAGTTCGTAGATTGTTTCCAGTTCATCGTGGGAATAAACTTTACCCGAAGGGTTATTGGGGTTGTTAATAATAATAGCTTTAGTTCTTTTGGAGATTAACTTTTCTAATTCGTTGAAATCAAAATTAAAATCGGGTTTGTGCAATGTAATGAATTTGGGTAAAGCACCAGCAATGTAAACATCGGAAAGATAGGCATCGTAGAATGGTTCGAAAAGTATGACTTCGTCGCCTTCTTCAACTAAAGACAAAATTGTCGAGAAAAGGGCTTCGGTTGCACCAGAAGTTATTGTTATCTCTTTATCGATGTCAAATTCTATACCGTAATGTTTTGAATAGACTTCGGAAATGATTTTTCGCAAAGAGTATATACCTTGCATTGGTGCATACTGATTTTTCCCTTCTTTCATAGCCTTGTATGCTGCATCGATTAACCAATCGGGACCACTAAAATCTGGAAATCCTTGACCTAAGTTGATTGCTTTGTGTTCAAAAGCCAAAGCACTCATTACACCAAAAATCGAATCTTGTATCTTTTCTAATCTCTTAATTGTTGTCATAAACAAATCAAGATAAATTATATAAATACAAAATTATCCAAAGAAATTAAATTATCAGTAGTGTAATTGTTTTTGTGAAGAAATTTAACTAAAAAGTTAATATTTTTGCTTTTAAGAATTAATCAAAATTGGTGAAATTATGGAGAGCGGAGAAAGTCAAAGGAAATTGACGGGAGTATCTGCATTGGTTAATCTTTTTCGAGAAGCATTGCTTGCTTTGATACCAATAATGGAGAAAGCCAATGTTAATTGGAAACAATTGCAAGAAATGGATTTGTTCGACCTTGTTACTGAAACATTGTTCCAGTTGATTGTTTTACCAAAAATTGAAAATTATATGACAAAAAAACATAATATTTCACCTCCAATGCCAAAGTATGGTTTCTTTTACAAAGATTACTCCAAAACAAGTTTTATTGAGGTATTGCCCAACAATGTCGAGCATACTAGCGGAATATATGTCTTTGTGATGTTTAATTCTGTCCAGGAACCTTTCGACACAGTTGTTTGTAATGTGATTGATGAAAAAGGGAATGTAATAAAACGCAATGTTGAAATTCCATACGATGATGTGTTATTTCGTTTTCAATACAAAGGGACAGAAGCAAATATTATTGTCTCTTAAATAAAATAGAGGTATTAGAAATGAGGAAGTTTTTGTTGTTTCTACTAACTGTTTGCGTTGCAAGTGGCATTTTTGCCCAAAGCAGTCGTTGGCGACTGCTCCTTCCAGTCCCAACCTATGATGTTGCAGTTAACCCTCACAATATCAATACAATTTTTGTTGGTGGCGAGGGTAATCTCGTTTATCGTTCTTTCGACGCTGGCCAAACTTGGGATACGGTAGTAATTTTCGCAAGAATGCAATCGTCTCGTCTGAACAATGTTATTATTTTGCCTAACGATACAAATATTGTGCTCGTTGGTGGTTTGAACTTTGGGAATATTGTTCGTTCTACCGATTTTGGGAATACTTGGAGTGTCGTTCTTGCCAAAGAACATGCCATCGACTTGAACGGAAAGGCGATGTTGTACAAACCAGACGAACCGAATATCATTTATGCTGGCGATTTCAAATGGGGAGTAATTTATCGCAGCACAGATAATGGAGCGAACTGGGATTCCTTGACCAAGATACCCACGGAGATTTGTTCTATTGGAATTCGAGAGGATAGCACAAATGTCATCCTTGCGGGAAGCATTTATGGTCAAATTTTTGTCTCGCAGGATACTGGACACACTTGGGTTCTTTGCGACTCGTTGCGAGTGCCAAAGCATCTACAACAAGATGTGGAGATAACAAGAATTGAATTCTCCCGAAGAGATCCTCGTGTTGGTTATGCAGTTGTAACATATCTTTTTGCCGCAAATAAAGGGAATGGCGGATTGCATCGCTCCACTGATGGTGGTTACAATTGGGATATAATAGGTTTTCCAGATACAAGTATTTGGGCACTCGCCGTCAAATCGCGTGGCGACTATGACGAAATTTTTATCGGCGGTTATACCGAAGATTTCTGGACTCTGGATACAAATCTTGTACCTGGTGTTGGTATTGTTCGAATTTCCACCGACGGAGGCGAAACCTGGTTGAATTTCGATGAGCGTATCGACTGGGTTATTTATGATACCCTTGCCAACTCTGATTTATACACTCAGCAAGCAATTGGCGATACAGTTTACGCCGCCGGTGATAATGGCATCTTTCGTGTTTCTTATAATGCTGGATTTACTTTTAGCAACCAGATTACTGGTTTTAAGAATAATTTAAGAGGTATGTATTTTATTGACAACAAAAATGGTTTTCTATGTGGTTATGATGGCTTATTATTGCGAACAACGAACGGTGGATTTTCTTGGGATAGAATCAACATCCCAACTACAAACAATTTATACGGCATTGTTTTTCTCGACACTTTGAATGGAGTTGTTGTCGGCGATAGAAGCACGATATTCCGCACAACAGACGGTGGTAAAAGCTGGCAAAACCTTGGAATCGATTATTACTCTGATTTTAGGGGAATAAGAAATCACAATAATGTTCTTTTTGTTTACGGTACAAATGGTACTTTACTTGTTTCAATGGACAAGGGAAATAGTTGGACGAAAATCAATACTCTATTCGACGAAACTATCTCTGGTATAGAAATTCTTGGTAATACCGAAGTTTTTGTTACAACAACTAATGGAAATCTTTACTATTCTTCAAATCAGCGGCCGTTTGAATTGATACTCTCTGATCAAACTCTTCGCTTTACTTATATTAGATTCGTTGATGAGACTTCGGGTTTTATTACAACAAATAAAGCTTATTTTTACCAATCAACGGATGGTGGGAAAAATTGGAATAAGATTTCTACAATTACCCTTAGAGGGATGAATCATATAGAATTTAATGGAGACACGGTTTACTTCTGCGGCAAATATGCAACAATAATTAGGAGCACCGACAAGGGAAAAGAATGGAGTGTTCGTACGGGTGGTTCGGGTCCGCGTGCAAACGTTTGGCGTGCATATTATTATGAAATTCAGGGCAAAGAACAATTACTTATGGCAACCGAAGCGGGTTTGTTTGCACTCGACTATCCACTTTCAAGCAGTGAATTGGTTAGCGGTAATAACCAGGATTTCAAGGTCTTTGTTCTTCCGGGAAGACAAAGTTTGTTTCTTAAATACAATCTTGTAAGCCAACCCTCGGGTAAATTCATTTTGAATATCTATAATCTTCTTGGACAAAAAATTTTCAGTGATTATTTCTTCCCGAAGGATAAAATCTTCGAGGGATTTGTTTACTTGCCAAAACCACTTGCACCGGGTGTTTATCTGATACAAATTATAGAAAACCAGCAGTCCCGAATCAGGAAATTTGTTATTGATTAGAATTGAAAAACTTGGATTGAAAACAGAAAAATTTCATATATTGCTTTTTCCATTTACAACAAATAAGTTATGAAAATTTTGGTACAAATCATTTTTATTATATTTACCACATACTATTGTATCTCATCTGAGGTTGTTTTGATAAAGATTAATTCTGCTATTACACCTTCAAGCAGTTCACAAATCAAGAAAGCACTTGATTGGGCAAGAGGAATTAATGCAGAAGCATTGATTATACAATTAAACACTCCGGGTGGTTTGCTCGAGTCGACAAGAGAAATTGTTCAAAATATACTTACATCCCCAGTACCAGTGATAGTTTATGTATCTCCAAGCGGAGCAAGGGCTGGCTCGGCTGGAGTATTTATTACACTTGCGGCTAATATCGCCGCAATGGCGCCCGGGACAAATATTGGCGCTGCACACCCAGTTGGATTGCAAGGGAAAGCTGATAGTTCTGCTATGGGGGAGAAGATTGTCAACGATGCTGCTGCTTTTATTCGTTCGATAGCACAACAGCGTAATCGCAATGTTAGTTGGGCAGAACGTGCAGTCCGCGAAAGTATATCCTCGACTGAACGAGAGGCTTTGGCTGAAAATGTTATAGATTTGGTAGCAAGCAGTGTGGATTCATTACTGATTTTAATCGATGGAAAGGTAATAACAAACGGAAATGGTACAAGAGTTCTGAAAACCAAAGATGCAAAAGTTGTTGAATATGAACTGAGCTTCAGAGATAAGTTTTTAGATTTTATTTCCAACCCAAATGTTGCATATATTTTACTAATGATAGGAATCTACGGCATATTGTTCGAATTATATAATCCGGGAAGTATTTTCCCGGGGGTGATAGGGGCTCTTTCGTTAATTCTTGCCGGATATTCTTTACAAATGCTGCCGGTAAATTATGCTGGTTTAGCATTAATCATTCTTGCAATTGTTCTTTTTCTTCTCGAAATTAAAATTACAAGTTATGGACTTTTGACATTAGGAGGTCTTGCGTCATTATTTATTGGTTCACTTATGTTAATTGATGCTCCTGGAGATTTTATGGAAATATCTTTAAGTTTAATAATTACAGCTGTTGTAGTTACTTTTTTGTTTTTCACTTTTGTTATAACATTAGGTATTAAGGCTCAATTTAAAAAGAAAGAAACTGGCTTCGAGGGTTTGGTAGGTACCGAAGGCAAAGTCATTGAAAAAATAAACGCAAATCAACGGGGGAAAATTCTTGTTCGTGGAGAAATTTGGTCTGCCACTTCTGATGTGGATATTCCAGAAGGGCAACTTGTAATAGTAGTAAAAGCAGATTCATTTACTTTGTTTGTTAAACCAAAATAGGGGTGCTCTATGGCAATTGAAACGCTTGTTATAGTTCTATTTATTCTTTTCGTTCTTTTTTCTGCGATAAAAATATTGAACGAATACGAGCGGGCGGTGGTTTTCCGCCTTGGTCGCTACATTGCATCGAAAGGTCCAGGATTAATTATTCTTATCCCGTTTATAGACAAAATGGTAAAGGTGAGCCTTCGAACAGTTACACTCGATGTACCTCCGCAAGATGTGATCACAAAAGACAATGTTTCGATTAAAGTCAGTGCAGTTGTCTATTTTAGAGTTGTCGATGCTGGCAGAGCAATTATAGAAGTAGAAAATTATTACTTTGCAACCAGCCAGATTGCACAAACAACTTTGCGAAGTATACTTGGACAATCGGATTTGGACGAAATTCTTGCCGAACGTGAAGCTTTGAACAAACGCTTACAAGCAATTATCGATGACCACACAGAGCCTTGGGGGATAAAGGTTTCTGCTGTCGAAATCAAGCAAGTAGACTTGCCCATCGAGATGCAAAGAGCGATGGCAAAGCAAGCTGAAGCAGAACGAGAGCGCCGTTCGAAGATAATTAATGCCGATGGAGAGTTCCAAGCTGCTCAAAAGTTAAAAGAAGCTGCTCAAATGATACAAGATTATCCAGTTGCATTGCAACTTCGGTATCTTCAAACTTTGTCGGATATTGCTACCGAAAAAAATTCTACTACCATCTTCCCGATCCCAATTGACTTAATTTCCCCGTTCTTAAACAGAGGTAAAGAACTTAAATAGCAAATAATAGTCTTTCTTAGGCTTAAGAGGAAAAAGTAAAAAGATTTACCTTATCTTAAAGGTCGTCATTGTGATTATTGCAAGCATAACAGCAATAATGTAAAATCGCATTACGATTTTCGATTCGTGAATGTTTTTCTTTTCAAAATGGTGGTGAAGTGGTGCCATCAAAAATAGGCGCCTACCTTCGCCATATTTTTTCTTAGTATATTTGAAGTAAGTAACTTGCAAGATGACTGAAAGAGTTTCAGAGAAAAAAATACCTCCAATAATCGGCAATAAAAACTCTTTTTTTATTAGAATAGTTAATACGCCAAGTGCGCTTCCGAGAGCGAGCGAGCCAGTGTCGCCAAGGAAAATTTGTGCTGGATAGGAATTGAACCAAAGGAAACCCAATGCTGCGCCAACCATAGCTGCACAGAAGATTGTTAATTCCCCCGAACCTTTAAGATATATTATGTTTAGATAGTCGGAATAGATAATATTGCCAGTTACATAAGTAATAATTGAAAGAGCAAGGAAAGCAATACCGACAGTGCCAATTGCCAAACCATCAAGTCCATCCGTCAAATTAACTGCATTTGATGTTGCAGTGATGATAAAAATAGCAACTGGGATATAAAAATAAGAAAAGTCGAAATTGAAGTCCTTTGCAAATGGTACCGTTGTAAGGGTTTTATATTTTTCGAAGTTATCCGAAAAAAATTCGGGATAGAAGTAAATAACACCTCCGATCAAAACGCCAAGAGTAACTTGTCCAACTAATTTCCATCGGGCAATAAGACCCTTTTGCTTGTGTTTGACAACTTTAAGATAATCGTCCAAAAAACCAACAAGCCCCATCCACAAAGTTGCAATAAAGATAAGAATAACATAAGCATTTTTTATGTCGCCCCAAAGTAGTGTTGGTATCAAAACAGCAAGAAGGACGATAATTCCGCCCATAGTGGGGGTTCCGGCTTTTTTTGAATGGTTGCCAACTTCTTGCAATTCGAGTTTATTTTGTTCTTTGATTTGCTTGCTTTTTAAATAATTTATGATTTTGGGACCAAGAAGGAAACTTATTAGCAAAGATGTAATCGCAGCAGCAGCAGAGCGAAAAGTAATATACTGGAAAACTCCAAATCCGGGAGGATTAATGAGCTTATCAATCCAGAGAGCAAGATAGTAAAGCATTTCCTATTGACTTATTTTGTTAATAAAATTCGACAGAACCTCTTCACATTTCATTCCGCGGGAAGCTTTGAAAAGGATAACATCGTTGCCATTAATTTTCTCGAGAAGTTTATTTGTTATATCAAATTTATCATCAAAGTAATGTACATTTTCAAACCTTGGTTTTTGCTCGAAAGCCTTTTTCATTTCATTTCCATAGATGAAGACATCGTTGCAGACTTTGCTTGCAAGATGTATGATATTTTTGTGTTCTTGTTCCGATACTTCACCAAGTTCGAGCATATCGCCAAGAACAGCAAATTTTTTTCCATCGGATGCAATTCTCTTGACAGTTTCCAAAGCTAATTCCATCGAAGTTGGATTTGCATTGTATGTATCGTTTATTATAGTTAAGTTTCCAATTGTTTTTACAAGCATTCGACCATAGTCTTTAAATTCAGGTAGAACAAAAGTCCTTAAACCTTCGAGAATCTCCTCGACAGAAAGACCGAAGGATAAACCAACTGCTACTGCTGGGATACTTGCAAATGCAATGGAATAGCCAGGATTTTTTAGTCGGACAGAAAACTTTTTGTCTTCGTATTCAAATGTGACATTCGGAATCAATTTTTCGTTCAATTCGATTGAAAAACGCAAATTGTTATTCTTGTCTTGTCCGTATGTAAATTGTTTTTCGAGAATTTGTGTGTATTTTTTTAATCTGGGGTCGTCTGTGTTGATAAATGCTAAACCTTCGTGTTTCAGTAAATATCCATATAGAGTTGTTTCCTCCATTTCGACTCCGTCGAGGTCAATGAATGCTTCTAGATGTTCCTTTCCAATGTTTGTAATCACTCCGTGAGTAGGTTCGAGAATTTCACACAATCGGGCAATTTCCCCAAATTGGTTTGTTCCGATTTCAACAACTGCTACTTCGTGGTCGGAATTAAGTTTAAACAATGTTAGCGGGACGCCAATCTGATTGTTTAGATTGCCTTCTGTTTTTAGAACTTTGAATCTTTTGGAAAGGATGTGTGCAACGAAGTCCTTTGTTGTTGTTTTTCCATTGGAACCAGCGATAGCCACAAATGGAATATTAAACTTAGACCGAAAGAGATTGCCCAGTTGCCCGAGCGCAAAAAGAGTATCTTCGACAACGATTAAAGGAAAGGCGGAATTCGGGTTTTCGATTGCCCATTGTTTGTTCACAATTGAGAAGAGCGCTCCCTTTCGATGGGCTTCTTCAATAAAGTTGTGACCATCGTAATTTTCGCCTTTGAGAGCAACAAAAATTTCACGTCTTTTTAAAGTGCGTGTATCGGTCGAGATACCATTCGTGTCGAGAACCTCTGGGATATTTTGAGTTTTAATTACATCTAAATATTCAATTATTTCTCTTGCTGAAATAAATCCCATTTTCAATTATTCGAAAAGTTCAAAATTAAGAATTGTTTAAATAGATTGTTCCTACTCAATAAACAATTATTCAAAATCAAACCAAATCATTTAATTTATTTTTTTGAATCTTGAATTTTTTGAAAGTTTGTTAAAAAGTTGTTTTATGAGCATAAAAAATTTTACCAAAATATTGGAATATAAGTTAATAGTTCTTGTTATATTGCTTATTCCATTGGCAAACTACCAAGTTGCAATAAGGAATAGTGGAAGCAAAAAAGAATTTAAGTATAAAATTTTTAAAAATGTTATTGACAGTTTGATTAAAATGGGGGTCGATTCAATTTTTGTCATAAGTTTAATTAATGACAATCGGACGCACTTCGACGAAAGATTTGCAAAGATAAATGTTATTTCCCAGCCAAAACTTGACTTTACAAAGAATTTCGATGATAAGGCTATTTGGAAAATCCATAAGTTTATCGAAAAGAATTATGATGTTTTGCAATCGGTGGAAACGAGATTCAATGTTCCGAAAGAGATAGTTGCAATAATTTTGTGGGTTGAATCGAAATTTGGCGATGTGGTTGGGAAAAACCACATCCCAAGCGTTTTGCTGAGTATGGCTGCCGTTGCCAATCCCGAAATTTTGGAGAATCTGCTATCCTTAAATTCAGTCAATGCAGAAAAGGAAGACTCGCTATACCAAATCTTTTACCAACGCGCGAAAATTAAGGAAAACTTTGCCTTGAACGAACTCTATGCGCTTTTTGAAATACAGAAGAAAGGTTTGATGGAAATACAAAATCTTTACGGTTCTTTTTCGGGAGCTTTCGGAATACCCCAGTTTGTACCGTCAAGTTATTTGAAATATGGCTACGATGGGAACTTGGATGGAAAAGTAGATTTATTTAATCTTGTAGATGCAATTTATAGTGTTGCCAATTTCCTTCATCAGAATGGATGGATAAGCGGCGATACTAAATCTTATTACCGAACTTTATACAAATACAATAAAAGCCAACTATATGTTGAGTCGATTCTTTATGCATACAATAAGTTAAAAAATTATAAATGAAGCATTTCATTTGTTTTCAATTATGCTGACTTTATTATTTTTGTTTTTGTTTAAAAGTTCATTTTAGATGATGACCGAGGAAGAAAAAAGAAGAGCAGCAAACAATTTCATTAGACAAATCATAATTGAAGACTTAAAGACAAATAAATGGGGCGGAAGAGTTCATACTCGTTTTCCTCCTGAACCCAACGGCTATTTGCATATTGGGCACGCCAAGAGTATTTGTCTGAATTTTGGGTTGGCAGAAGAATTTGGTGGCTTGTGCAATTTAAGGTTCGACGATACAAACCCAACGAAAGAAGACGAAGAATATGTAAATGCTATAATCGAAGATGTTCGCTGGCTGGGCTTCGATTGGGGGGATCGAATGTATTTCGCATCGGATTATTTCGACAAGCTTTACGATTACGCTGTGCAGTTGATTAAAATGGGCAAAGCCTATGTGTGCGATTTATCGCAAGAAGAAATTCGACAGACCAGAGGGACATTGACAGAGCCCGGGATAGAAAGTCCATATAGAAATAGGTCGATTGAAGAAAATCTGCAACTTTTCGAGCGAATGAGAAAAGGCGAATTTCCCGATGGTTCAAAAACTCTACGGGCTAAAATTGATATGGCATCGCCAAATTTAAATATGCGAGACCCAGTGATGTATCGAATTAAGCACGCTTCGCATCATCGCACCGGAGATAAGTGGTGTATTTATCCAATGTACGATTTTACCCATTGCCTATCTGATTCAATCGAAGGTATTACGCATTCAATTTGCACTCTTGAATTCGAAGACCACAGACCCCTTTACGATTGGTTTCTTGACCAACTTGGGGTACACCATCCACAACAAATCGAATTTGCTCGACTTAATCTTTCGTACACCGTGCTAAGCAAAAGGAAATTGCTCGAGCTTGTCCAAAATGGAATTGTCGATGGTTGGGACGACCCACGAATGCCGACAATTCGTGGATTGCGTCGCAGGGGGTATACTCCTGAATCTATTCGTGAGTTTGCTGAAATCATTGGTGTTTCTAAAAAGGAAAGTATTGTTGATATTGCTGTTCTTGAACATTGCATACGCGAGGATTTAAACAAACGTGCGCAACGAGCTTTCGTTGTTATGAATCCTTTGAAAGTTATTATTGATAATTACCCCGATGATTTGGTCGAAGAAATGGAGGCTATCAACAACCCCGAGGATTTGTCGATGGGAACTCGTAAAGTGCCATTTTCGAAAGTAATTTATATTGAACGCGACGATTTTATGGAAAATCCACCCAAAAAATTCTATCGGCTTGCCCCAGGACGCGAGGTTCGATTGCGCTATGCGTACTATATTACTTGCACTGATGTTGTCAAAGAACCAAATACCGGAGAAATACTCGAGTTGCACTGCACTTACGACCCAAACACTCGCGGCGGAAGTTCCCCAGACGGACGAAAAGTTTTGGGGACCATTCATTGGGTTTCTGCTCAACATTGTTTTCCCGCAGAAATCCGTTTGTATGATAGGCTCTTCCTTAAAGAAAATCCAAATGATGTCGAGGAAGGAAAGACTTTTCTGGATTATTTAAACCCCAATTCTCTCGAAATAAAAACAGGTTTGTGTGAACCCTTTTTGAAATATGCCAAACCCGAAGAGAGATTCCAATTTGAGCGAGTGGGTTATTTCTGTGTTGATTCGAAATATTCCTCTCCGGGTAAACCCGTTTTCAATAGAACTGTGACATTGAAAGATACTTGGTCAAAAATTTTGAAATCTTTGCAAAATGATTAAAAAAATCCAAGGTTAGTTATGGCGGAAGCAAACGATGAATTCTTCGACGAAGTGAAAAAAGTTATTGAAGAAGACATAAAGCCATTTATTGAAGCCGATGGGGGACGAATCGTGTTGAAAAGGGCTGAAAATGGTATTGTTTATGTATCGCTTTCCGGCGCTTGTGCTGGATGTCCCGGATCAGCGATGACATTACGCGGAGGCGTAGAGCGTATACTCAAGATGAAAATAAAGGAAGTGAAAGCTGTAAAATTAGTTTACTGAACGACTTCGCCGAAGAGAGTTGCTGATGTCGAATTTGTTATTCGAACTTTAACAATTTCTCCTATCTTTGTGTTTAGCTTCGGTTCGAAAATTGTAACTTTGTTGGTATCTGTTCTTCCAGACCATTTATTATTATCTTTTTTCGACGGGCCTTCGACAAGGACTGGATGGATTTTTCCTCGCTCTCTAAGATTAATTTCTTTCGAGATTCTGTTTTGCAAGTCGATGATTTCGTTAAGTCGGCGAATTTTTTCTTTTTCTGGTACATCATCTACCATTTTGTAGGCTTTTGTATGCTCTCGGGGTGAGTATTTAAACATAAATGCACCGTCGAAGCGGATTTCTTCGAGTGCTCGAAGTGTTGCATTGTGGTCCTCGAGCGTTTCGGTTGGAAAACCGGCAATTATGTCGGTCGATAATGCACAATCTGGTATTAAAGAGCGTATTTTGTGTATTCGTTCGAGATAATGTTCGTAGGTATAGTTCCGATTCATTAATTCAAGAATTCTGTTTGAACCGCTTTGAATAGGTAAATGAATGTATTTACAAATATTATCAAATTCTGCAATTGTTTCAATCAATTTATTGCTCATATCTTGTGGGTGCGATGTAATAAATCTTATACGCATTTTGGGAACTGCTTTTGCACATTCTTTCAAAAGATCTGCAAAATCTGCATTTGTTTCCGGGCATTGGTAACTATTTACATTTTGGCCTAAAAGTGTAACTTCTTTGAATCCTTCGTCCCAAAGTTTTTTAATTTCATCGACGATTAATTGAAGCTTCCGAGAACGTTCGCGTCCGCGTGTATAGGGCACTACACAATAGGTGCAGAATTTATCGCAACCACGCATAATTGAAATCCAAGCGGAAATTCCTTCTTTTCGCAATGGTTCAATATCGTCGTATGTTTCAACACGAGAAAGTTTAACCGCTATACCTTTTTCGCCGGCAAATGCCCTTTGAATTAGATCCGGGACTTTGCGATACTCGTCTGGGCCAACAACAAGATCGACAACTGTGTTGTTCTCCAATATTCTTTGTCTTAATCGCTCTGCCATACATCCCAATATCCCAACAACGAAAGGTGTTTCCTCGGATTTAATTCTTTTGATTTGCGAAAGTCTTTCGCGGATTTTCCTTTCGGCATTGTCTCGAACTGAGCAAGTGTTTAACAAAATGACGTTTGCTTGTGTTGGGGAATCGACGAGGTCGTAGCCGGCGTTTGCAACTATTCGCGATACGATTTCTGTATCGCTTAAGTTCATCTGACAGCCATAGGTTTCAATATATATTTTGAATTTGTTTTCCATTGCCCGGATTTAAGTTTATCAAAATACAAAATTAGTCAAATTAATTTTTTTAAAAAGCATACAAATTTCATTTGCTTAACTTCTTCGAAATTAACAGATAATTAACAAATCATTTATTAAATACTAAAACAACATACGGAATTTTGTGTGTTATGTAAAACTATTTTTTATTAAAACTATGTTTAAAAGAATTTATTTCTTTCTTTTTCTAACAACGCTAAATTTGTTTTCAAACGAGGCATCTTTTAGCCTACAAGGAAAAGTGTTCGATGCAGAGACATCTGAACCCTTGGCGGGCGCAACAGTTCAAATTGTTGAACTTGCAAAAGGGACATTTACTGATGCGAAAGGGCGATTTCGTATTGCGAATATCAAACCTTCGCGTTACTCAATTAAAGTAAGTTACATTGGATATCAAACACAAATTTTAAACGACGTCCAAGCCGACAAACAAAACGAACTTACTATCCCTCTTTATCCAGAAATAAGATCGACTAAAGAGGTAACAGTTGAAGCAACACGAGTGCAAGACAACGAAGCAGCTATGCTTACTTTAAAGAAAAATTCAAACAATATTCTAGATGGTATATCAATTTCCGAAATAAAAAGACTACCCGATAAAACCCTAACATCTGCTTTAAAAAAAGTATCGGGTGTGACAATGTATAACGATTTCATACTTGTGCGTGGAATAGGCGATAGATACAACAATGCAACTTTAAATGGTGTCAACCTTCCTGCAACAGAAACGGACAAGAGGGTCTTTTCGTTCGATTTGTATCCCGGAGAATTTGTTGAAAACGTTAGTTTGGTCAAATCTTTTACACCGGATTTGCCCGGAACTTTTGCTGGCGGTTTGATACAACTAAACACAGTGGATTTTCCATCTGCGAAGTCATTTAAAATCAGCATTGGTTCGAGAAGCAATTCAATTATCTCTTTTAAAAAAAATGCTTTTATCGGATACAATGGTGGTAAATTAGACTGGTTAGGTTTTGACGATGGTACTCGAAAATTGCCCGAAAATTTTCCATCAAGTCGACGAGAGTTTAATCAAATTTTGAATGATGCCAATAACCCATACGATACAACCCGCGCTCGAGAAAGATATGAAAATATAGCTCGCTCTTTAACCAATAAGACGTTGAAAACATTTAGAAAAACAATCTCGCCTATTGACGATAAAAATTTGGGTCTTCAATACTCAAATACTTTTGACTTTGGCGATTACTTGTTTGGTGTTACTTCAAATGGGCTGTACTCGGTTGCACACTCATTGAACTATATTAATAGGATAAATTATCTTTCGAATTTCGACACATTGTACTATACAAATGGAGGTAAATCCATTGTAAACACAAATTCTGCGGGTTTGTTGAATATTTCAATGAAGACCCCAGATAATCAAATATTTTCTTTAAAGACTTCGTTGGTCAACAACGCCGAGGATGAAGTATTAGAAATGGATGGAACAGATTTAGGCTATCAATTCCTTGAATTTAAAAATATTAGCATGCATTTTACACAGAAAACGCTATTCAATACAACTTTGCAAGGAAACAATTTAATTTTACCGATAAATCTGAAAGTAGATTGGAGCGCAGGGTTTTCCAAACTAAATCGCCAAGAGCCGGATTATCGTCGTTTTCGTTTTTCGCGTCAACTTGCCGATATCGAATACGACCCCAACACTCCTTTTATCCTTGAACTTTTGCCAAATCAACAGGGCGATGGAACCCGAGCCGGTAGATTTTTTGCAAACACAAATGAGGAAAGCGTATTTTTAAACATCAACTCAGAAAAAGAATTTGGAAGATTAAAATTAAAAGTTGGTGGGCTTTTTGAAAAGAAGCAAAGAAATTTCAATGCGCGCTCGATTACAATTACTATGGCTCCTTTTTTGAGAGACGATATCTACTCCTTGCTTTCAGATTACCAAAATATCGACAAGATATTGGCACCAGAAAACTTCTCTTACGACGATGGGCTTCGTATAGGCGAGGATTCAAAACTCAGTGATTCATATCTTGCGAGCGAAAAATTGTTTGCTGGATATTTTATGTTCGACTACAGGTTCTCCATACTCAACGTACCAGTGCGATTGATTACGGGTTTACGCATCGAAAAAGATGTAATCAAGCTAAATACCCACAATATTAATGAAGACCCGGTTGTTGTCGATTACCCAACATTAGATTTTTTACCAGCATTTAACATTGTTCTTATGCCCGAGAAAAATTCCACCATTCGATTCAATAGTTCAAGAACACTTGCCAGACCATCATTCCGTGAATTCGCACCCTTTGCATTCTATGATTATTATGAAATGATATTGGTTCAGGGCAATCCAAACCTTAAAAGGTCGAACATTTTAAATTTTGATTTGAGATATGATTATTATCCATCCTTCAATGAACTATACTCTATAGGTTTATTCTACAAAGCTTTTGAAAATGCTATCGAGGAGACAATTTATCCACAACAAAGCGAGTTAACAAAAACATTTACAAATGCTGATGGAATTGCAAGAAATCTTGGTGTTGAAGTAGAAATTAGAAAAAACCTCGGTTTTCTTTGGGATAAACTAAATGATTTAAATATTTTAGCCAACGGAGCCCTTATCAGTTCCCAAATAGTGGTTAATCAGGGCAACAAAAGCGTCGAGGACCGAAGGCAAATGTGGGGACAATCACCATATACTTTAAATATTGGATTGTTCTATCAAAATCAAACTACTGGAACTCTACTTTCTTTGACTTATAATACATTTGGGAAAAGGTTAGTACGAGTCTCGCAAATTGGGGTCTTCCAAGCAAAGGACCCACACGTTTATGAATTGCCACAGCATTATCTCGATTTGTTGATTGGCCAGAAAATAGGTTTACTTGAACTTAGATTGAGCGTTAAAAATCTTCTTAATGCAAAGACAATCTACGAACAAAATGGAAAAACTTGGTCAATTGAAAAGATTGGCACGACTTTGTCATTCTCAATTGCATATAATTTGTTCTAATTTTATTTACTATGAAATCCTCTTTTATGTTTAACAAATTGGTGTTTTTATGAAAATCCTAACTAAAATGATTCTCTTTTTGGTTTCTTTAATTTCAGCGAATTTGGCTTTTAGCCAACCAACCAATATTCGACTCATCTATCCAAATGGGGGAGAGAAGTTTCGCCCTGGTAGATCAGTGGATTTAATCTGGGATACAACTGGCACATATCGTTCTCGGTTTGCTTTTCAATTTGGAACATCGAACTCTGGACCTTGGACGACAATTCCGAACCTTGCAAATGTGTTGGATAGTGGAAGTACTCGGGGTCGCGTTTCTGGTGGATGGCGCGTTCCAGCCGTTCGAACTCAAACAGGATACATTCGTATGGTATTGCTAAATCCAGACGGGTCTTTGAATGAAAATGTTGTTGATGTAAACGATGCTCCTTTTGAAATTGAACAACCAGAACCAATCAAAGCCGATTCCGTTTTGAGAACGCCCATTAGTTCAAGAGTTAAATTATCTGCCAGTAAAATTTATGCTCTCGATGGGTATGTTTTTGTCGATTCTGCTGGCGTTTTGGAAATTGAACCTGGAACAATTATTATTGGGGATACTGTTGGACAAAATTCTGCTTTATGTATAAATCGAGGTGGAAAAATCTTTGCCCGAGGGACACCGCAGAAACCAATTATTTTTACTAGTTCTGCACCTCCTGGACAAAGAAGACCTGGAGATTGGGGAGGCCTGTTGATTTGTGGTATGGCACGAACAAATCATCCCGGTGGCGAGGCTGCGCTCGAAGGTGGTATTGCAGATGTAAATCGTGTGCGTGGATGGTTTGGTGGAAGAAATAATCCCGATGACAATGATAACAGCGGAGTGTTAAGTTACGTTCGTATAGAGTTTGGGGGGATCGCTGCTGCACCAAATCAGGAGTTGAATGGATTAACGCTTGGTGCTGTTGGCAAAGGAACAACAATTGACCACGTTATGGTTTCGTATGCGAATGATGATTCCTTTGAATGGTTTGGTGGTACTGTTGATGCGAAATACATTATTGCTTATAATGGCTTAGATGATGACTTCGACGGAGATAATGGCTTCAGTGGAAGAGTTCAATTTGCCTTCTCAAAACGAACACCAGAAATCGCGGATGTTTCTGGAAGTCATCTTTTTGAATTCGACAACGACGCACAAGGTTCATACAATAATCCCCTAACCAAAGCAGTATTTTCCAATGTTACTGCAATAGGTCCAATCAAAGATACTAGTTGGACGAGCGGAAGTGGAGCTAACAAATTCAACTCGCGATATAGCACTATGGTGCAGATAAGAAGAAATGCAAGGCTATCAATTGTCAATTCAGTTATGATTGGTTGGCCTAAGGGACTCGAAATACTTTCTTCGGGTTCACAAAAGGCTGCTTCTGCGGATTCGATTGTCATTCGCAACAACTATATTTTCGGTATAAAGTCTGCATTGTTTTTTGTGGATGGTTCAAATCCAGCGATTCCGTCCGATTGGTTGTTAAATCCAAATTTTAACAATTATGTGGATCTTACCTCCCCATACAGAGCGGAGTTCATAGACCCGTTTGGTGAAAATGGTATCATAACACCCGTTCCTAAGCAAGCAGCCAATTACTTAAACTCCGCAAAGTTCCAGAATGTAGGAAGTGTCGTTCTGGATGACAATTTCTTTGAAAAAGTTCCCTATTGTGGCGCTTTCTCGCCAAATTTAATTGAAAGGTGGGATTTGCCTTGGGCAGAATACGATCCAATAAATGCTGGATATTTTCCATCATCAGTTGAGGACAACGAAAATTCTACAATAAATACATTGAATGATATTCGAATTTCACCCAATCCTACGAATGGGCTTTTCAGCGTAATTTTCAATACCGAGGGAAAATTATTTTCTGCAAAAATTTTTGATGTAATTGGCAATCCAATTTATTCGTTCGAAGGAACAAATTTGAAAGATGCTTACTACGAGTTACCTGTGGATTTATCGAGTTATTCAAACGGAGTGTATTATTTTCTCTTAAATATTGATGGCAGAATCTCGTTTCATAAAATTGTTTTGAAAAAATAAAGTTAAAATTTGTTTTTGAAATTTGGGGGCTGTCTTTCGACAGCCTCTTTTTTTAACCAATGCCAAAGAACTTTTTATCCTGAGCATATCTTTGTAAAATAGTTTTCAATTTTGTATGTGAAGTAAGTTCGGGATCTTCTTTTTTGATTTGAAGTGCGAAAGATTTTGCATTTGAGATTATTTCCCCATCAGTAGCAAGATTTAAAAACTTGAACGGAGGCAAGCCCGACTGTTGTGTTCCTAAAATATCTCCGGGTCCGCGTAAATTCAAATCGATTTCTGCAATTTTAAAGCCATCTGTTGTTTGTTCCATTGCCTTAAGCCTTGACAAAGCTAACTTTCCATCCCACGTATCGGAAGATGTTAGAGAGCTTTTGTTACTAAATTTTTCACTTACAACAAGAAAGCAATAGGATTTTGCCGAACCTCTACCGACACGTCCTCGAAGTTGGTGCAATTGTGATAAACCAAACCTTTCTGCACTTTCTATAACCATAATATTGGCATTTGGAACGTCGATGCCAACTTCAATAACGGTAGTAGAAACAAGAATATGATATTTCCCTTCTTTGAAATTCCGCATTACAAATTCTTTTTCGTCGGATTTCATTCGACCGTGTAAAAGTCCACAAGAAAATTCTGGGAATATTTTGTTTTGTAAAATCGACCAGTGTTCGGTTGCCGACTTAATTTCAAGTTTTTCAGATTTTTCTATTAACGGATAAACAAAATATGCCTGATATCCTTTATTTAATTGTTCGCGAATGAAATTGTACATTTTGGACAAATCCTCTTCGAAAACAATCTTTGTCGTGACCGATTTTCTTCCTTTTGGCATTTCTTTGATTGTGGAAACGTCGAGGTCACCGTAAAGCGTCATTGCTAATGTTCTTGGAATAGGGGTAGCAGACATTACCAAAAAGTGGGGAACCATACGATTGGGCAATGATTTCCGGGCAACTTCCCGAAGTTTACTTCTTTGGGCGACGCCAAATCTATGTTGTTCATCAATAATCACAAGTCCAAGACGGTTGAATTCGATTGTCCCTTCGAAAAGGGCATGTGTTCCAACGATTATGTCTATTTTCCCAGATTTGATTTTTTCAGAGATTTCCTTTCGTTCTTTGGTACTTTGGCTGCCGACAACGAGTTCAATATTAATAGGATAGTTTGAAAGAAGGTTCGAAATTGTCAAAAAATGTTGCTCCGCAAGGATTTCAGTCGGTGCCATTATTGCAGATTGGAAGTTGTTGACTTTTGCAAGAAGCATTGCAAAGATTGCTACAATAGTCTTACCCGAGCCAACATCCCCTTGCAAGAGGCGGTTCATTGGCTTTCCACTTTTGAGGTCAGAAAAAATCTGGGCGATAACTTTTTTCTGGTCGTTTGTCAGTTCAAACGGAAGCCCAGTTAAGAATTGTCGGATTAAATTATTTGTTTTTTTAAATTCTGGTGCAGGATTAATATCCAATTGCTTTGTCCGATAATTTGCAAGCATTAATTCAAAAATAAAAGCCTCATCAAATTTGAATCGTTCTCGCAGTTTAGGCACTTCATTGAGATCCTCTGGGAAATGAATGTTTTTTAATGTATATTTTAAACTTTTGAGTTGAAACTTATGTAGGGCTTCCTCGGGTAAGTAATCATCAATTTTTTCAAGAGCAGAGTTAATTATTTCTAAAATAATTTTTCGGAGCAACTTGTTGTTGATTTTAGCTGCTCGCAAGGGAGTACTCATTGGGTAAATGGGAAGGGTAGTCCCTTTTAAGAATTCTGTTTCTTCTAATCTGTCGAATCGTTCAACTTCTGGGTGGTGGAATGTGACTTCGCGCTGGTAATCCAATTCTGGCGTACCGTAAACAATGTAGAATTGTCCTCGCTCGAATATTTTTTCGAAATATTCTGGATATTGCCAAAAAATTAAACTAGCTTCGTCCCCATTATAATCCTTTACATTGACGACGAGAAATTTTCTTTGCCCTTTGGTTGTTTTTATTTTTTTGTCGACAACTTTGCAAAGTAAGGTTACTTCTTCTTTGAGCTCATAATTTATTTCAGCAACGAAGAAGTTATCTTTAAGCAATCTTGTATGGATTTGCTTGACTGTGAGAATTGAGGTTCTATTTACATAATCCCTTGGAAGGTAGTAAAGAAGGTCAATGTCGGTAACAATACCAACTTTGTTGAATGCTTTTGCTCTTGCTGGACCAACACCTTTAATGTACTGGATTGGTTTTGGGTCGCCCGTTAATATGCAGTACATCTATCATCAATATCAAGTTTTGCGATTTCGAGAACTTTTGCTTTTCCAGTTAAATAAATTTCTGTGATGTTTCCAGAGTCCTCCGAGTAGATTTCGACCTCGAGTTCTTCTTTGCTTGGCGGGACAATCAAAAATCTTTTTTTTGAATGATTTTTTAAAAACAAGGAGACCGCAGTCGAAATTGCGCCCGTACCGCAAGCTCCGGTTTCCTTTTCAACGCCTCGTTCATAAGTTCGAAGATAGATTTTCTCCGAAAAATTTAAATAGAAGTTGACATTTACGCCATCCGGTCGGAAAATTTCGTGACCACGAATTTTGGGTGCAATCTCGTGAAGTGGAAATTCAAAAAAGTCGTATTCTTTTGAAAAAGGTGAATCGATGAAATTGATAACAAAATGTGGAGAGTTAACATTAATATAATCTCCGAAAATATTATCTTTTTCAATGGTTACCAATATCTCTTTTTTAATAATTGTTGGCGGTGGAAATTTTAGTCTGATTTTGTCTTCAATTAATTCAGCAATGTATTCAACTTCCCACACGTCAAATCGGATTCGAGATTTGCTTGTTTCAATTATACCTTTGTCCTTTGCAAAAAGAACAGCACAACGACCTCCATTTCCACACATCATTCCATAACTGCCGTCGGGATTGAAATATTTTAAAGCAAAATCTTTTTCATTACTACTTGCAGTTTCGACAACTAATAGCCCTTCTGTATTTCCTTTTGAATAACTTTTCGAACAAATTTTTGGTGCATTTTTAATAAAAAATTCTTTTGATAATGAATAATTCCTATTGTCAACAACCGAGAAAATGTTTCCTGCACCAGACATTATAGTTAATTCAATTTCCATTGTTCAATTCCAAGTAACAAGAAATCAAAGAATCCGAGAGTTCTTTGTGAATCAAGCCATTTGTTGCCAAAATATTATTGTCGAAAATCCAGTATGTGTCTAAATTGTATTGAGTTACCAAACCGCCAGCTTCGTGGACTAAAAGGACTCCGGCAGCAACATCCCAAGGATTTAAGTTGATTTCCCAGAATCCATCGAAACGACCAGCGGCAACATAGGCTAAATCTAATGCAGCAGATCCGAGCCGTCGTACTGGAATGCCTCGCTTTAGCATTTGAACGAATTGGTCAACACAATGTCCTGGATTGCTGTCGATGTTGTATGGAAAGCCCGTTACGAGAAAAGAATTGTCAAGTTTGTTGCAATTCGAGACTTTGATTGGTTCGGAGTTCAGGAAAGACCCTTTGTTTTTTTCAGCTACAAAAAGTTCGTCGAGCACTGGATTGTAAATAATTCCACAAAGTATTTCTCTGTTCTTAATTAAAGCAATCGACACGCTAAAAATTGGGAGATTGTGTGCATAGTTGACTGTTCCATCCAATGGGTCGATAACCCAAAGATAACCATCACTATGGACATTGTTGCTGCTTCCGCTTTCTTCGGCAAGGAACGAAAAATCGGGGAATTTCTTAAATAAACTATTAATTATAAATTCCTCCGAACGATTATCATATTCGGTAACAAGATTATTTTTTCCTTCCTTTGAAGAGATTTTAAATGATGTACCGAAACCTTCAAGCAAAATTTTGCCTGCGCGTTTTGCTGTTTCTATCGCAATTTGTGTATATTCTTCAAACATAATCGGCATTTTTTAAAAAGAATTTGACGAACTATTCGTTTTTTTCTTTAATTATTATTAATTTTGTTATTACCTAGGAGGTTTGAGTTCGAAAAGGATTGCTCACAAGAAGAAAAGGATTCAATAAGTAATCCGTTGAAGAGCAAAGTATTAGTATTAAATCAAAGTTACGAACCAATCAGCATTTGTTCGGTTAAGAAGGCTATTCATCTACTTTTGCTTACAAAGGCGGAACTTGTGGCTCCCAAAAATGGTTTGCAACTTCATTCGGTAAATTTCAGAATTCCCCTTCCAAGCATTATTCGACTTTCTCGTTATATAAAAATTCCATATAAAAAGATTGAACTCTCGAGGAAAAATATTCTTCGTCGTGATGGCTACCGCTGTCAGTATTGTGGTACAACCACGGGCAATTTGACTGTCGACCACATTATTCCTAAATCCAGAGGTGGAGCTGATACCTGGGAAAACCTTGTGACCGCTTGCATTTCCTGTAACAACAAAAAAGGAAATCGAACACCCGAAGAAGCTGGAATGAAACTTATTGCTCGACCAAGAAAGCCAAACCACATTATTTTTATCAAAAATTTTGTTGGTTCCTCGATAGACAGCCAATGGAAACCTTACCTATTTTCCGATTAAGCCTCGAAAAGAGGGACAATCGGAATTTTTCTGCTTATTACATAAAACATAAGCACAAAAAAACCTACGCTTCCCAAAGTCAAAGCAAGGTCGATTAAGGTTGGGGAATAATACACAGTTTGCTTTAAGATAGTATCTGCCGAAAGCACTGGAATAATCAATAGGTACCTTTCCAGCCACATTCCAATTAACACTCCGGCAGAAATTAGAAATTGAAAAAATTTCTTAGTATGAATCATTTTGAACCATAAAAGCTGCGGAAGAATAAAAACAAGAGAACACATTGTAATGTATAAAGTAATATATTCATTTTTGAAACGAAGAGAGTAAATCCATTTTTCATTTGGATTTTGACTATAAAAGGTGAAGAACAACTCGGAGAGATGAAAATATAGAACAATTAGTGAAAATGTTAGCAAAAGCTTAGAAAGATTGTTTAGTGCAATTGGAGAAATTTTCTCGCCAAAACTACTTATGTGGTTCAAAAATGTTGAAGTAAGTAAGATCAAGGCAATTCCGGAATAAATTGCACCAATCACGAAAAAAATTGGGAGCATTGTTGAATGCCAATGTGGGAGAATTGTCGCCGAGAAATCATACGATACAATTGAATGGACAGATACAACAACAAAGGCAAGAATACCAGCAAAAATATGGTAAGTCCATTTGTAATCAGCCCAATTTTGCTCCGACCCGCTCCAGATCATCTTTAAAAGGTTTTGAATTTTAACCTCAAATTTTGATTTCTGGTTAAATTTAATTGCCCAGTGGTCTGGAATAATGCCAAGGATCCAGAAGAAGAAACTCAAGGTTGCGTAGGTTAAAATTGCATACAAATCCCAAATCAATGGCGATTTGAAATTTGGCCAAGTTTGCATTTGATTTGGTAAAGTAAACATCCAATAGAAAAACCAAGGTCTACCAAGATGAACCAGCGGATAAACTGCAGAAATAATGATTGAAATTATTGTAAAGGTTTCAGCAATCCTATGAATCGAACTTCTCCAATCCTGTCTCATTAAGTATAAAATTGCAGAAATCAATGTCCCAGCGTGTGAATTTCCAATCCAGAAAACGAAGTTGACAATTGCAACACCCCAGACGGTTTTGTTTGTTATTCCCCATTTTTCCAAACCGGTTATGAGCGTGTATCCGAGACTTAAAATCCACAAGAAAAGTAGTATTAACGAAAAAAATAATATTAGTTTTTTAACTATTTTCCTTCTCATTGTCGGTCATTTCATAATAAACATTTGGTTTTGTATTGAACTCTGGCAATAATACATACAAATTTTGCTGGTTCTCTTTTCCAATCATTTCTTTTTTCCGTCCAAATTTGATTGCACCAACTGGGCAGGCTTCTTGGCAGGCGGTTTTTACATTGAAATTGTTTTCATCCCCAAATAATTTTGCCTTTGCTCTTCCAAAGTTAATCCTTTGAATGCAAAATGTGCATTTTTCTGTTACACCTCGACTTCTTACTGTTACAAAAGGATTCATCATCATTGGGATATAGTTTGGATGCACTTTCTCGGGATCGAGGAAATTAAATCGTCGCACCCCATACGGACAGTTTGCCATACAAATCCGAGAGCCAATACATTGATTGTAAGTCATTTCGTTGAGCCCTTCTTTATTATGGCTTGTTGCCCCAACAGGGCAAACACTTTCGCAAGGTGCATTGTCGCAATGTTGACACATAAGAGGGTAGAATTTTATTTTCCCTTTGTTGTTAACTTTAATCACATTTATCCATAGCAGGTCTCTATTCTTTTTGATATTAGTTTCACCAACAATCGGAATATTGTTTTCAAGTTGACAAGCCAAAATGCAGTTGTTACATCCAATACACTTCTCCACATCGACTACCATTGACCACTGCATCTCGGGAGCCAGAATTTGTTTATTTAAATGCGTACTTTTATTAATAGCCTCGACATCTTGCAAACTTTTAAAATTAGCATTTGAAGTTATAACAGATATTCTTGATATCATAGGTAAGTCTGTTTGTGTTTTTGAGTTTTGCAATTTTCCATAGAGTAAATAATCATTGTTTATGTTGACAAAATTTGTATTCAAACTTGGTATATTTGCATTAAGAAATTTGTTGAAATAAAAGGAATTGCGATAGACAATAAAATTTGTTTTAGCATTAATTTCTTTTAGAAAACGGGTGGGGATTTTAGTTGTTTCCTTGCCAGAATCAATTAATATAGAGTCGGAGGTTTCGCCAAGAGATGATTCGTAGTGAGAGATGAGAGGTGAAATCCAAGAGCTTCCAAAAACTGGGTCGGGAAGTTCACGAAGATATGGATTATTAGAATACTCCCCCGAGTAGTTTTCAATGTGGGGAATGATTTTAATACCAAATTTTGATGTATTTTGATTGGTTTCGGACAGAGATTTAAAAATTGCTTTAATGTTTGCGGGGGTAAATTTAAAATCACTGTGTGATTTTTCTTCGATAAAGAAGCCGTTTCGCAGATTTTCTTCAAAGTTCTCTTCCAATGTTGATTCAAAGTAGTAGTTGAAAAGTTCACCGATATAATTATTACTTGGTTCGATTCCCATAAGATGATTTTTTAACTTAAAAAAGAACTCAATATTAGAGATTGAATTTAAATTTATAGGATTTGTAATTCTCTGTTGCGCAAGTATTTTCCCATCGGGACTCTTCTGGTCGAGCCAATATTCAAAATATGTTTGCAAGGGAATAAAGATTTTAACTTTTTCTGTTAATTCATTTTGGTAAATAGAAAGTTGAACCAAATTTTTGTTATCTTTTTCGATAATTTCAACAAGTTGTCGATTTAAAGAAAAATATGGATTATAATCTATAAATATTAGCAAATTATATTTTTGTAAAGTATCAATGAATTCATCAAATTTCTTTATGTTAGATATATACAGAGCTAAATCAATTATGCTTTCGGGAATTACATTGCAAATATGATTCAATAAAAGTACAACGAGCTGAACTTCTTTTGAAAAGTAGGGATTGCAGAGGAAGACGATATTGTCGAGGTTTTCGAGAACTAATTTTAAAACAGATTCTGGGGGTTTCAACCAAATGCCATTGGGGAAAAAAGTGTTGAACTCCGAGAGAATGGAGTTTAGTCGTTTCTCTTCGAGTATTGATTTTAAAACAGAAAGTGCAAAGCGTGTTATTTCTTGTTCTTCTGCCACAATCCTTAAATTTGAATTCAAGCCAGTCAAACTTACAACGTCTTCGAAAGTGACCAATTTCTGTCTTACTTTGTTGAAGCGTCCTTGGTAGTATGGGGCGAGAGCGTCGTGTTGCAAGAAATCTTGTCCAAAATTAACGATTAGTTTTTTTGTGCTAATATCGTTTAAAATTAAACTGCTTCTGTTGAAAAATAATTGGCTTGCTTTTGCTTGTGATTCAAGAAAATCAATATGTGGTAGTTGAATAATTTTAATGCCTGAACGCAGATTTTCAATTTCATTACATATTCCATTTAAGAATTTTGAGTTACTTAAACTTGTGATTATAGCAATGTTTTGTTTATTAGATAATGTATTATCGATAAGAGTGAATACTTGCGAAACCGCTGTATTGAGGTTAGTAGGGAGATTGTTGACTCTTGGTGAAATATTTCTGAATTTATCATAGAGAACATATAACGAAGCAAGTACAAATGATGGTATATTCCCTCTTGTAAAAGATTTGTTGTCCGTCGGCTTTATAGCAAAAGGGAACCTGTTGTATATCGAGACTGAAATTGGAATTGGCAAAGGATAGTATGGGAAAGTTGTGTTAAATTCAATAATGTTTTCGATTAACGGTGCGTTCGTGGGTTTGACATTACTTTGTAAAGGAATTTCTGGACGTTTGCAGGAAAACCCACCAAATAACGAAGTTGTAAGAATTTTTGCGAAATCCCTTCTGTTCATATTAATTGTGACAAGTTGAACATTCGGTTGATGCTTGCTTAATTTTTCTAACTTTGATTGGTTGAAATAGATTCACCGCCGGAGAAACAATTGTATCGGTTTGAAACAAAGAATCGGATAATGTGAAAATACCGGATATATCTCTTGGCTTTATGTAATAATCCATTGGGGATTTGTGGCAATTGATACAAAATCCCATTGTCAAGTTCCGAACTTGATAAGTGGAATCCATCTGGTCGACGAAACCATGGCAAGTGGCACAATCGATTCCGCTATTAATGTGCAAAGCGTGGCTAAATCTGACATAATCTGGAAGGTCGTAGTTTTTTTTGTAAACCAGGGAACTGGAGCTATCGTAGGAAAAAACAACACTTTTCAAGAGTTCGCTTTCGGTTCTAAGCGCTATATGACAAATCATACAGTCTTTTGTTGTTGGTAGATTAGCATAACTATCGGTTTCTGCATTATAATGGCAAAACAAACAAGAGATGTTGTATTTGGAATGCATTTTGTGAGAGAATGAAACATTTTGCTTTGTTGTAAAGTTTTTTCCACTTCGCAAATAATTGATTAGCAAAAAAGCATTTACCAAAAGTAAACAGAAAATCAAACAAAATGCAATGTATTTAGTTTTTGCCAAATTCATAAACTCAAATATAAAACATCCAAAAGTTTTAATCAGAGCAATTCTCAAATGTTGTAGGATGATTGTTTTTTTGTTACTTATTCAGTTTAAATATCATAAATGTTAGTTCGTTACTTTATAATTGGTAAAAAGGAGAGTTCAAAATGGAACAAGTTGAAAAAGGGGTGCAAGAGTTCGAGTTTGTTGCTGAAATCAAGCAATTACTTGATATCATTATTAATTCCCTTTATACACATCCAGAAATTTTCATTAGAGAACTAATTTCCAATGCTTCGGATGCACTTCATAAGATTCGATTCAAGAGATTGACTGAACCAAATATACTCAATCCAGAAGCAGAATTGAGAATTGATATTACCGTCGATCCCGAAAAAGCCACATTTAAAATCGAAGATTCTGGAATTGGAATGACAAAGGAAGAAGTAATTACCCAAATTGGTACAATTGCACATTCCGGAACGGCAAATTTCTTGAAGAGCATTAAGAAGGATGGCGAGAATTTAGATCTCAATCTAATTGGCAAATTTGGTGTGGGATTCTATTCGGTGTTTATGGTTACCGACGAAGTTACGCTTGAAACCCGCTCGTATTTGCCCGACTCGGTAGGAGTTCGTTGGAAATCAAATGGAAAAGAGAAGTATCTGGTCGAAGAAATTGAAAAGCCAAATCGTGGGACATTAATATACTTCACATTGAAGGATGAGTATAAGGAATTTGCACAGACAGAGAAAGTTAAAAAAATCATAAAGAAGTATTCAAATTTCGTTGATTTCCCAATTTATATTAATAATGAGAAAGTTAATACAATTGATGCAATTTGGAGAAAAAGAAAAGAAGAAGTTTCCAAAGAGGATATCGAGTCGTTCTATAAATTTTTAACCGGGGACGAGAAACCACCTTTGAGTTACCTTCACTTTTCTGTCGAAGGTAATGTTAATTTTAACGCGCTTTTGTTTATTCCAGATACTCCGCCGACATACTATTGGCGTGATTTTTTCGATAAAACCATAAGTTTGTATTCTCATAAGATCTTCATTCAAGACGATAATCCAGAAATTGTCCCCGATTATTTGCGCTTTGTGCGGGGTGTGCTCGATACTGATGATTTGCCCTTGAATATTTCACGCGAAACTGTGCAGAATAGCCCAGTGATTGCAAAAATAAGGCAGATTCTAACTAACAAGATTCTGACGCACTTGGAAGAACTTGCAGAAAATGAAAAGGACAAATTTGCAAAATTCACACAAAATTTTGGTCAAATTTTAAAAGGTGGTTTAACAATCGATAGCGCAAATCGAGAAAGAATAATCAATTTGCTTCGTTACCAAAGTACATTACTTGACGAGAATGAATATACTTCATTTAAAGATTATATCTCGAGAATGAAGGAGAATCAGAAGTCGATTTACTATGTTATAACAGATTCGAGAAGTTCGCTAAATCGAAATCCAAATCTTGAATACTTTTTGAAAAATAATCTGGAAGTTTTGATAATGACCGATCCCATAGATTCTTTTATTGTACCCATCATTGGTGAGTATGATGGTAAGAAGTTGCAATCTATCGATAAAGTTGATGTTGAAATTTGCACAGACAAGGACGATACCCAACGATTGGAACCCGATGTAGCAAAAAAATTATTCGAGCGAATTCAATCCGTCCTTGGTGAAAGAATCCTTAATGTGCAAGAATCCAATCGACTTGTGGATTCACCAGTAACCCTTGTGGCTCCATACTTTGGATATGATCCGCAATCGGAGCGGATTTTTAAAATAATAGACAAAAATTATCAGAAATCGAAAAAGATACTAGAAGTCAATACTGCACATCCTTTGATAAAAAATCTTGCAAAAATACTATTAGAAAGAGAGGACGAAGAAATAATTGATAAGGTTATTGAACAATTGTATTTCCAAACACTTGTTCTCGAAGGAGAACTCGAAGAACCCACAAAGCATATCACCATATTGAATGAAATTTTGCAAAAATATACAGAATTAGTTTTGGATTCTAAAAGATAAAAAATAATTTTTGTTTTTTTCGTTAATAAAAAATGTATTTACAAGAATTGTATAAGTTTTTGAAAATAAAGGAAAGATATGAGGTTATCGGAATTTGTTTACACCATTCCAAAAAGCCAAATTGCCAAATTTCCTGCCGACCCTCGCGATGCTTCTCGTTTGCTTGTGCTTCATCGAGAGACTGGTGAAATCGAGGACCTTGTTTTCTCGGACATTGTTAAATATTTCGAAAAAGGCGATTGCCTTGTTGTAAATGAGACAATGGTTTTTCCCGCTCGCTTGTTCGGAAGGAAAGAGAAAACTAATGCAAAAATCGAGGTCCTATTGCTTCGAGAGTTGCGCTCCGAAGAGCGTTTGTGGGACGCTATTGTCGAGCCTGCACGCAAAGTTCGCATTGGTAACAAGATTTTTTTCAACGAGAATAACTTTTATGCTGAAGTAATGGACAATACAACTTCTCGGGGACGCACACTTCGTTTGAGTTATGATGGTGATATTTACAAAATTTTGGACAGAATTGGTGTGATGCCTTTGCCAAATTATATCAAGCGCGAGTATACTCCACTTGATAAACAAAATTATCAAACAATTTTTGCAAATCCAAATTATAATACATCAATTGCTCCACCTTCTGCTGGTTTACATTTCACTAAAAATTTGTTGGAAGAATTGAAGAAAAAAGGGGTTAAGATAGTTAAAATTGTTATCACTCTTGGTCTTGGTGCTTATGAAAAAATTGAAGTCGAAGACTTGACGAAGCACAGAATGTATAGTGAATATTTTATTATACCAATGGATGCTGCCGAGACAATTAATAAATCATTGCGAATGAGAAAAAAAGTGTTTGCAGTCGGTTCCTGTGTGGCTCGAGCGCTCGAATCCTCTGTTCTAATTTCTGGTACTGTTAAACCCAACAAAGATTGGACAGATAAGTTCATTTACCCGCCATACGACTTTAAAATTGTCAATGCTTTGATAACGAATTTCCATGAATATGATTCTCCATCGACATATCTCGGAATGGCTTTTGCAGGAAAAGATAATTACTTAAAAGCAATGAAACACGCATTAAAAAATGATTACCGATTTCTTGTTTATGGCGATGCTATGTTAATAGTGTGATTGGATTCCGACTTTTTTTTCGTCTTTGTTTTGTGATTTGCAATGCTGTATTTATTGCGTTCTTTAAACTTTGAAAGTTTGCAATATTTTTGCCGGCAATGTCAAACCCGGTCCCGTGGTCTGGCGAGGTTCGCACCAATGGTATATTTGCTGTGAAATTAACACCTTCCCCTTTTGAAAGTATTTTGAAAGGGATTAAGCCTTGGTCATGGTAGCAGGCGATTATACCATCAAACTTTTTGTAAAATTTGAATGCAAAAAATCCATCTGAAGGGAAAGCACCTTCGATTTGTATCCTTTGTTTCTTCAAACTCTCGATTGCTTGTGAAAAAGTTTCCTTTTCTTCGTGGCCGATTAATCCATTTTCACCAGCGTGTGGATTTAACCCAAGGATTGCTATTTTGGGATTTTTGATTCCAAAGTCATTTTGCAAGGATTCCCAAAATATTTTTGCTTGCCTAATAATTAGTTTACGATTGATAATGGTGTTGACTCTGCTTAACGGAATGTGGATAGTCAATAAGCAGACTCTCAATTTTCGATAAACAAAAGTCATCAATGGAGACTCTACTTTAAAATACTTTGCAATGAATTCTGTATGGCCAACAAAGTCGGGTAGATTCATTTGCACAGATTCTTTACAGATAGGCAAAGTTACGAGGCAATCGATTGTATTTTTTGAATAGTGTTCAAGAGCAGTAGAAATTGATTCTAATGCGAGCTTCCCCGCTTCTTTCGATACTTTCCCAAAATTTATTTCTGGTTGTGTTTCGATATTTACAATTTCTATTTGTTTGTTGTTCAAGGTTTTTTCTAATCCTTTCATAAGAATATCTGAATTGTCTAGTGTTTTGAAATATCGGAAAATTGAAGCTTCATTTCCAAAAAGAGTAATTTGGGCTTTGTTCTCAATTTTGTGAAAATAATTAGAAATCAAAAACTTGGCAAAAATTTCAAGCCCAATTCCATTGACATCACCGATAGTTACCCCAATGTTAATTTTTATTTTCATAATTTTATAAATTATTACATATGTAACTAAAATGAATACAAAGTTAAAAATATATCTGGTGTTATTTGTTATTGCTCTGCTGTCTTGTAGTGAAAATACAAACAACATAATCACGGATAAACCCGATACGACTAATTCAAATTTTGCATTGATTCTTTGCGAAGGACTTTGGGGCTACAATAATTCCACTATTAGCAAATTAAATCTGATGAATTTCGAGGTTGAAAACGATTTCACATCTAGAAATAATAAGAATTTCAAGATTGGCGACATTGGAAATGACATTGCATTGAAAGGCGATACTTTCTTCGTTGTGGTGACAACATCGAAAGCACTGGAATATTTTAATGTTCGAGATGGGAAATTGATTGATTATATTACATTCGGCGAAAATTCTGCGCCCCGACATATTGCAGTGATAAATGATTCTGTTGTTGGGATAACCGATTTGTATAAAGATTGCGTTTATATCTTAAATATTCGCAGTAAGAAAATAGAAAAAGTTATTCCTGTTGGACCCGCTCCAGAATTCGTTGAATACCACAAGGGGATGCTTTATGTTGCTAACTCTGGTTATGGAGATTATCGTGCAAAAGAACCAAAGGCTGGAACGCTGTCCGTAGTTGATTTAAAGTCGATGCAGGAAGTTTCAAATGTTTACCTGGCACCGAATCCAATTGAAATCGTTTTAGATACCAACAGGGGAAAAATTTTTGTGTCCTACAACCATCTTCCTTCCTTGAAGGACTCGGTTGGAGGAATTATTATGCTCGACCTCAAAAATTTGATTAGGTTAAAACAATGGAACATACAATCGCCGCGAAGTCTGAATCTCGATTTTTCAACTGGGGATTTATATTTCCTTTCGAATGGGAAAGTAATGAAATTAAATGTCGAAACCGATGAATTAATCGATTTGGTAATTAACACCAAGGGAAATGAAGTTTGGTATTCATTTGGATTGGATACAAAAAACAAATACATCTTAATAGGTAATGCAAAGAACTATACAGTCGAAGGCGATTTACTTATTTTTGAAAAAGTTAACTCGATATTTAGATTAGTGAAAACCATACCTGTCGGCGTCAATCCCTCGGAAATTCTAATTAAAAATTAACAACAGCATTGTTACAAAGAGATTTGAATCATATCAAATCACTATTCGATTTTAAAATTCCTTTTTTATTTTGCTTTATTTATTTGAGGACCGTATGGTAAAAATAATTTTGTTTACAATTGCTACTATTATTTCATTTGGTTTTCTTGGTTACAACCTATATAGATTTTCAAAAATTTTGAAGTTTGCGAGGCAAGAAAAACGAACAGACCGGTTTTGGTCGAGATTGAAGAATGCATTGATGATAGCGCTATTTCAAAGCAAAATTCTTCGAGAACCATTGGCTGGGATTGTTCATCTGTTGATTTTCTGGGGATTCCTTGCACTTTTGTTCTCGGCATCCGAAGCAGTTATCCAAGGCTTTTATAGCAAGTTTTCGTGGTCTATTTTGGGTCCATTCTATACATTTATCTCTTTGTCAAACGATTTATTCTGTGTTTTTGTCGTCATTGCTGTGTTTACAGCGTTTGCTCGGAGGTATGTTTTTCGTGTAAAAAGGCTGCAAGGAGATTCTCGCGAAATGGTAGATGCTGCAGTAGTGCTTGGTTCTATTTTTATTATTGTCGTAGCTTTGCTTTTTGAAAACTCTTCTAAAATTGTACTAGGAGAGATTGAAGAATACTCTCTCCAGCCATTTGCAACATTATTGAGCGGGTTAATCCCAGCTGAAAATGCAGGTTTGTATTATAGTTTTTTTTGGTGGCTCCATATTCTTTGGATCTATTTTTTTATGAACTATCTTTATTATTCTAAGCATTTTCATGTTTACACTTCAATACAGAATGTATTTTTCCGGGAGCCCGAAGTTTTCTTCAAGCCCAATAGGATAGATTTTGAAAAAGAGAATCTCGAAAAGTTTGGAGCTCAAGATTTCGAAGACCTTTCGTGGAAATCTGTCCACGATGCTTTCAGTTGTACTCATTGTGGTCGGTGCGATAGTGTTTGTCCGGCAAATCTAACTGGAAAGGTTTTGAGTCCAAGGGAAATTATTATCCAAATACGCCGAAGGGCACAAGAAAAAGGAAAAGTTCTCCTAAAACTTGAAAATAATTCAAAAGAGGATAAATTCAAAGAAAAACACAAAACGATTCTTGAAAAAAGGTTTATTGGAGAGTACCAAAATTGGGATGCTCTTTGGCAATGTACAACTTGCGGAGCATGTATGATGGAATGTCCGATTTCGATTGAACATCTGCATCCTATAATTGAAATGAGGCGATCGCAAGTGCTTATGGAATCAAATTTTCCCCAACTTTTACAGAATGCTTTTAATTCAATGGAAAACAATTTTGCACCGTGGCAATTTCCATCTGCCGACCGAGCCGAGTGGGCAAAGGATTTGAACGTACCACTTGCAAGCGACAATCCCGATTTTGAATACTTATTCTGGGTTGGTTGTGCTGGCAGTTTCGATGAACGATCAAAGAAAATTTCTCGAGCATTTGCTCAGATTTTGCAAAAAGCAGAAATAAATTTCGCTATTCTTGGTTCGGAAGAAATGTGCAATGGCGATGTCGCTCGAAGAACCGGGAATGAATACCTAGCAGATTATTTAATCAAGGCAAATATAGAAACTTTGGCTCGATATAATGTTAAAAAGATCCTTACAATTTGCCCACATTGTTTTAACATTTTCAAAAACGAGTATCCAGATTATGGATTTAAAGCCGAAGTTATCCATCATACACAGTTTATAGAACAATTATTGGAAACTGGTAAAATAAAGTTGAAAAGAAATTCAAATCAAAAAATCACATATCACGATTCTTGTTATCTTGGCAGATACAACGGTATTTATGAAATTCCCAGAAACATCATTAAATCAATTTATGGTGGCAATTTCGTTGAGACTAAAAGGAAAAAGGACAAGGGACTTTGCTGTGGTGCTGGCGGTGGGATGATGTTTCTTGAGGAAACTGCTGGTAAAAGGGTTAATATTGAAAGAACAGAGGAACTTTTGACAACCAAGGCAGAAGTCATTTCGGCAAATTGTCCCTTCTGTATAACAATGCTCGTCGATGGTGTAAAAGCCAAAAATCTCGAAGATAAAGTTCGAGTTCGCGATATAGCAGAGATTGTTTGGGAAAATCTTATTTAATTAACCGTCGATACGACAGCATTTGGGAAGTTTTTTGTAACCTTTAGGATCTCTTTTAACATCGTCGGCGTCGTATCCAATTTTAGAGATTTTCTTTTTAATATCTTCCAATGATATTTTTGTTGCATCGTAAGTTACATTTAAAACTTTTGTGTCGACATCCAAATTTGCACTTTCTATTCCATCCACTTTTGTAAGTTTTTTTTCAATTCTTTCTTTGCACATTTCGCAAACTGCCGATGTTTTAATCTCTGCTGTTTTTTGATTTTGATTTTGAGAAAAAGCAATAGAAAATGCAAAGGACAACACAATTAGAATCGCCAGAAAAGATAATTTTTTCATAAAATCTCCTTTAATTAAAAAAAACTAAAATTGTTAAACGAACAAATAGTGAAAAAATTGTCCATAATTAAAAATTACTTTTTAGTAAACTTTACAACGTTAAGAAATAAGTAACGGTAAATTTTTCAAGGTTTAAAGTTTAAATGTTATGTTTTTACTAATTTTGAAATTTTAAAATTGAGTTAAAAATGAATAAAATAATTGAAGCAAAGTTTATAGCTCCCGATATTAAGTTGTTTCGAATCGAGGCGCCAAAGATAGCAGAGAAAAGGAAACCGGGTCAATTTGTAGTTGTCCGTGTCGACGAATTGGGAGAAAGAATTCCATTGACAATTGCAGATTCAAATCTGGAAGAAGGTACTGTAACAATTATCGTCCAGGGAGTTGGAAAAACAACAAAAGCACTGAATCTGCTCGAGGCTGGCGACTATATTCACGATATTGTTGGACCATTGGGTAAGCCGTCGGAAATCGAGAATTATGGTGTTGCTGTTAGTATCGGTGGCGGTGTCGGCACTGCTATTGCTTATCCAACTGCAAAAGCTTTGAAAGAAGCAGGCAATTATGTAATTGGCATCATTGGTGGTCGTTCGAGAGAATATGTTATTTTAGAGGAAGAAATGCAAAAAATCTGTGATGAGCTTTATCCCACAACTGATGACGGTTCTTATGGTTTCCACGGTTTTGTGACACATAAATTGCAACAACTTCTCGAGGAAGGGAGGAAAATTGACTTTGTGCTTGCAATTGGACCGATACCAATGATGAAGGCTGTAGCAGAAGTTACCCGACCTTATGGAATCAAGACAGTTGTTAGTTTAAATCCAATTATGGTGGATGCAACGGGAATGTGTGGAGGTTGTCGTGTAACTCTCGATAACAGAACATATTTTGCATGTGTCGATGGTCCTGAATTCGATGCCCACAAAGTTGATTTCGATAATCTAATGAAGAGAAATAGAATGTATATAGAGCACGAAAAGAAAGCACTCGAAGAATTTATCTGTCGAATTGATTTGATGGCAAAAAAATTGGAGAAACAAAATGCCTGAGTTGTCAAACAAAGATAGGATGAAGATTCCAAGACATCATATGCCCGAGCAACCCCCGGAGATTCGCATACGCAATTTTAATGAAGTCAACCTTGGCTATACAATCGAACTTGCTCGCGAGGAAGCTGAACGATGTATTCGATGTAAAAAACCTGTTTGCATTGAGGGTTGTCCTGTTGCTGTAAAGATACCGGACTTTATTAAGATGGTTGCCGAAGGTAAATTTAAGGAGGCTGCTGAAATATTAAAAGAGGATAATGCTCTCCCAGCTGTATGTGGACGTGTTTGTCCACAAGAGGATCAGTGTGAAAAAGTTTGTGTTGTTGGAAAGAAAAATGAGCCAGTCGCAATCGGGCATCTTGAGAGATTTGTTGCAGATTGGGAAAGGAAAAATCTTGGCTTTCGAATGCCAGAGATGAAACCTAAAACAGGTAAAAAAGTTGCAATTGTTGGGGGCGGACCTGCCGGTTTAAGTTGCGCTGGGGATTTAATTAGAATGGGGCATGATGTGACCGTCTTCGAGGCTCTACACGAGATTGGAGGCGTTTTAATATATGGTATACCTGAATTCAGATTGCCTAAAGAAATTGTGCGCGCAGAAGTTGAGTATCTTCGCAGCTTGGGTGTCGAATTTCAGACGAATTATGTTATTGGTCTGACAGAGACGGTCGATGAATTATTACAAAGATACGATGCAGTATTTATAGGAGTTGGTGCTGGGCTTCCTTACTTTTTGAATATTCCCGGTGAAAATTTGTTAGGTATTTACTCAGCAAATGAATTTCTAACTCGTGTCAATTTAATGCGTGCTTTTGAATTTCCGAAAGCAGATACACCAATAATGAATCTTGAAGGGAAAAATGTTGCCGTTTTTGGTGGTGGAAATACTGCAATGGATGCGGTTCGAACTGCTTTGCGTTTGGGCGCCAAAAATGCAATGATAATCTATCGAAGAACAGAGGCTGAAATGCCCGCACGTATTGAAGAAATCAAACATGCAAAAGAGGAAGGAGTTCAGTTCATATTTTTAAGGGCACCTTTGGAATTCTTGGGTGACGACGATGGATGGGTCCGTGCTGTTAAAGTCCAGAAGATGCAACTTGGCGACCCCGACGAATCGGGAAGGCGCAAGCCTATTCCTATTGACGGAGCGATCGAAACTATACCCATCGATGCGGCTATCATTGCCATTGGCAATGGTTCAAATCCAATTATACATAAAACAACACCAGATTTAAAAGTAAATAAATGGGGCAACATTATCGTCGACGCCGAGACAATGAAGACAAGCAAAAAGGGTGTTTTCGCTGGCGGTGATATTGTCACTGGTGGGGCAACGGTCATACTTGCAATGGGCGCAGGAAGAAAAGCAGCAAAAGCAATTGATGAATATTTGAAGAATCCCGAAGTTTGGTAATATTAAAACTCTTGATTCTTGTGTTTTTTTCTAAAGACAAAGGATATTGGCGTTCCTTCGAAATTATATTTATCTCGGATGACTTTCTCTAAAAACCTTTTGTACGAATTGGGTATTAATTCGGGAAAATTGCAGAAAAAGACGAACACCGGTGGTTCGCTCCTAGTTTGTGTTATATAATTAATTCGCAAATCTTTCCCTCTGATTGAAGGAGGGGGAGTTTTTTCCAGCACTGGCAAAATATCTTTGTTCAATTGTGAAGTTGGAATTCTCTGCATTCGATTGGCTTTTATTTGTTTTGCTTTCTCGAGGATTTTAACAAGTCTTTGCTTTGTGACTGCGCTTACAAAAAGAATTGGAACATAAGTGTAAGTTTGAAGTTCTTCATAGATTTTCTTTTTGAATTCATCAGCAGTCTTTGTTTCTTTATTTTCCACTAAATCCCATTTGTTTACAGCGATAATGATGCCTTTTCTTGCTTCTTCAACTTGGTTTATTATTTTTTTATCTTGGTCCTCGAGACCGCGTGTTGCATCCAGAATTACTACTGAAACGTCACTTCTTTCAATTGCTCTTATTGTTCTAACAACACTATAAAATTCGATACTTTCCTTAATATTGCTTCTTTTCCTAAGTCCCGCGGTGTCGATTAATGTTATTTCTTCACCATAATATCTAATAGTTGTATCTATAGAATCTCTTGTTGTCCCAGGAATATTTGTTACAATGGACCGTTGTTCGCCTACAAGAGCATTGACAATTGATGATTTTCCAACATTCGGTCGACCGATGAGAGCAATTTTTAAATTTGAATTGGTTTCAGATACTTCATATTCGGGCAAAAGATTTACAAGTTCATCGAGGAATTCCCAAGAATTCCTTCCCGAAAGTGCTGATATAGGATAAGGATTCCCTAAACCGAGAGAATGAAATTCATAGGAATTCAAGTCCTGCTGCGGATTGTCACATTTGTTGGCAATTAGAATCACTTTTTTCTTTTTCTGTCGCAAGATGTTTGCAATTTCAATGTCGTAGTTTGTAACACCGTCGCGACCGTCGCAAACGAACAAAACTGCGTCAGATTCATCGATGGCTATCATCGCTTGTTCTTTGATTGCTTGCTCGATTAAATCCTCGCTTTTAGGAACAAAACCGCCAGTATCGATAACGAAAAACTTTTTGCCATTCCATTCTGCTCGACCATAAATTCTGTCGCGAGTTACTCCCGGCACATCGTCGACGATGGCATTCTTCTGTCCAATCAATCGATTGAACAGTGTAGATTTTCCTACGTTCGGTCTTCCAACTATTGCAACTAAACTCATTATCTTCTTTCGTATTTCTAAATAGTTTGTTTCGTATTTTTGAATTTTTTAGAAATAATTAGACGAATTAGTATGAAAAGTATGACAGGCTTTGCAAAAGTCGAAAAACTTGAAAATGGTGTTAAAGCTACAGTCGAAATAAAGTCTTTGAATAGTAGATTTTTGGAAATTAATTGTAGATTGCCAAAATCACTGTTACACAAAGAGCTGGAAATTCGAGAAGCAATTAGAAAGACAATCAACCGAGGCACTGTGTCTATTGCCGTAACCACTGAAGTGGACTACTCTTTAAAACCATTTCGCTTGAACGAGAACAATGCAATTGGGATTTACAATTCTCTTGTGAACCTTTCAAAAAAATTGAAGCTTCGCGGAGGAGTATCAATTAGCGATATCCTATTGTTTCCAAACTACTTATTGGTTGAAGAAAATGGTAATTATGATGCAGAGGTGGAATGGAATGTAGTGAAGGATGCATTGACAAATGCATTGAAACAAATTGATAAATATCGACTTGAAGAAGGGAAAAATCTTTATAAAGACATTTCGCAAAGGACAAAAAAATTGAAAGAAATTTTAAGCAAAATTGTAAACAAAAGTAAAAATCGACTCGAGGAAGAGCGTGAAAAACTTCGCCAAAAAGTTGCATTGTTGTTTGAAAACGACGAAATCGATGATAATCGACTACAATTTGAAATATTACTAATGGCAAATCGATTAGACATTAATGAAGAATGTAGGCGGCTCGAGTCTCATCTTGGTTTTCTTCGTGAAACCTTGAAATCGAAAGAACCTGTCGGACAGAAAATAAATTTTATACTTCAGGAAATAAATCGAGAATTTAACACAATTGGTTCGAAATCGGACGATGCTGAAATTTCACACCTTGTTGTCGAAGCCAAAGAGGAAATTGAAAAAATCCGAGAAATGATTCAAAACATAGAATAAGAGGCAGGAATAGTATCCTGCCCCTATTTTCTCAAAAGCCTATTTCAATTCCTAAGAAATAGTTTCTTTCCGCGCCCGGGAAAAATTCTTTCCCTTCGGCACCGCCAGCATAAAGTTGATTAAGCAAATTCCTTATCTGCAACTTAAAGGAGATATCATTAAAGAATGGTAATTTTTTGATTGAATAGCCGAGGTCGAGATTTAAAAGAAAATAAGCGTCCAATTTGTTATCGCGGTAATAATCGCCTTGATATCTGAGATGTCTGATTAAGCCCTGGTTTTCCACGAGCAGCTTGTCGTAGTTGTCTGTTCTAAACGAACCAACATAATGGCCCCAAAGGGAGAAGAATAAATTATTCAAGGTGTAACTTAATCTTATATTTCCCATAAAGTCGGGAAATCCGGCTATAGAGTTACCCTTGAATGAAATCTTAACGTTGTCGTAGGTTAGGAAGTCATACTCGACGATAGTATTTCTCGAAAGTGTGAAATTTCCTTTTAAATCCAATTTGCCAATGTTGTTATTAAATAAAGTTGAATTAAATTCAAATTCAACGCCGATGTGTCTTGTTCTTGGGACATTCTCTTCAACTGGATTACCAAAAATGTCCAGTCTTCCGGTTTTTACAAGTTCGTCACTATACTCCATCCAAAAGAAGTTAATATTTGTTTCGAATTTTTCGAATAAAGAAAAGTTTGAACCAAACTCAATGTCGAGCATTTTCTCTGGTTTTGAAATCGGTTTTGAAAAGTCGTAACGAATTTCCCCATCAACTTGTTTGAATTCAAATTGCGGTGTCGCACCAAAGTAGGAATCTTCTGCTCGATAAAGGTTGTGCATTCGAGGTTCCCGGGAAGTGTATGCAACAAAACCAAAGAAACTCAGTTTTTCGTTGTATTTGTAGTTCAATCCAATTCTTGGATTTAAAAAAAGATATTTAATATCGAAGAGATAATTTTCGCCGCCAACGAGATTTCCATTTATATCTTTGAAGTAAACAGGCTTGTTGCGAGCTTTTTCGTTTTTGAGAGCGTAACGTTGATAAGTTAGTTGGCTTTCGAGCGAGAGCGATAATTTCTCATTGGGTTTGAATGTCTCGCGAGCGAAAATAGAAACGATGTCGCGGACTCCGTTGTTTGAATAAACTTTTTCATCTGGATTGTAATTCTCTGGCAAGAATTCAGCATAGCGGATTTTGCCCCAATGCTCGGAACGATGGAAACGAATTTCGGCTCCAGCGACTAATTCATTTTTTCCGTGAGTGAAAATTATTCGTGGGATCCATCCGCCTTGTTTGTTCCCAACAAAAGCTCGGAAAATTGTACCAGTCGGGTTTTTAGATAACGAATAACCAAATTCAGAGGTTAAACGAAGCATTGTTGTGTCTGCCCAGGATGCATCATAATCGAAATAACCATCGCCAGTATAATAAAACAAGGCAGAAAGAAATCGCAAATTCTCAGAAATTTGCCAATCGTTGAGTATTTCGTAGTGGGGCTGGTTGAATTCTTCTACTTCCTGTTTCTTCCTTTCCGAGAAGTAATCGACGCGTTTGCCAGTTGAGTCGTATATCCAGTAGTTCCAGTTCAATCTTCTTTTCTCTTTATCTTTTACGAAATCTTTAGGTATGCCATTGTAAACAAGTCCATCGTGTATTGGACCACCAAAAACATTAATCTGAGTGGAGAGATTTTTGTCAAATCTTGCTGCGCTGAAGAAGAAACTATTTAAAATTGCAAAGGAATGGTTGCGATATCCCAGCGAATTCACTCGCGAAAGTCTACCGTAGAATGCATAATTTTCGACAAGACCAGAGGAGAATTCCACAGAGAATTTGCTTGTATTGGGATGCAATTTTGTTGTGTTGTCGTTGTAACTAAACTCCTGCCACCCGATACCAGTAAAGAGTCTTGTTCCTTTTTTATCCAAGAAATTGCCAGTATTGAAGTTGATTGAACCTCCGATTGCAGCTTGGCCATAGTTATTCAAACCTGCTCCTCGTTGGATCTGTACTTGTTGAACATTTGGCATAAAATCGGGGAAGTCAATCCAGTAGACGTTGTGGTCTTCTGGGTCGTTTTGTGGAATTCCATTGATAAGAACAGCAATTCGTCTTTGATTGAACCCACGCATCGTTAGATTTGAATAGCCAATATCATTGCCACTTTGCGAGAAAGTAATAATAGATGGTAATTCGCTGAGAAGCCTTGGAATGTCTTGCGTAGAGTAAGTTGAGATAAAATCCTTGTAGGAAATTTCCGAAAAAGGAACTGGCGTTTCGCCTCGAATAGCGCGAGTCGATGTGACTGTGATGCTCGGGAGCACATATTGCTTGATTGTGTCGGCTGCCTCTTCGGCAGAAAAAGCATATGAGATAGCATCAAAGAGAAGCAACAAGATTAATGCTTTTTTAATCATAGCGCCACCATGCGAATAGTTAAACATACTTACTATCCGTTTGGAGGCAAATAGAGGATCAAGCCTGGAATGTAGGGGTGTCCGTTTCCCTACGCCGGTATTACCCGGATCAGGTTCCAGGGGTATCCTCTCAGCCCAACTAAAGTTGAGCACCCCCAACGGACCAGTGCAAATTTAAGAATAATTTTTGAAACGAATTATATAAATTGCATTTTTTTCTTTGCAAAATGAGAGAAAATATCAAGCAGATTTTACCTTATTTTTATGTTTTACTTGGTTTTTTGGTTACGATAATTATTACAATTGTATTGCTGGACAAATTAGTGTTTCCTCTTCTTGTGCATAGCCAAGAAACATTGAAAATGCCAAATTTAATTGGGATGAAATTGACTGATGCTGAAAAAACAATCACTTCGCTCGAGTTAAAAATTGCACGCGTGAGCGAACTTTATAGTGAACAATACCCTCCGGGTACGGTAATTAATCAAAGCCCAAGGCCCGGTCAAACAATCAAAAAGGGTAGAGATGTCTTTTTGACTGTTAGCCAGGGTGGCGAAGAAGTTGAGGTACCAAATTTAATTGGACAGAATATTCGTAATTCCCGCATACTCTTGAAGAACGCTGGGTTGGACGTTGGCGCGATTACTTATGTTAATGATGAAAGATATGGTGTCGATACGATAGTTGCTCAAAGCCCCCAACCCGGGATTAAAGTTAAGTATGGTAAAACTGTTGATTTGGTCGTAAGTCGTGGCTCTGTCGATTTGGTAAAGGTGCCATTTCTTGAAGGATTAAACTTTGAAAATGCCATAAAAATTTTGAATGAATCCGAATTGCAAGTTGGCAACATAATATATGTGGAAAACCAGACCTATCTGCCGAATACCGTTCTAAGCCAAGGAATTAAAGCCGGCGAACTTGTCAAAAGAGGTACAACTATTGATTTAACAATTGTGAAATAATTTATAGTTCAATACCGAATTGTTCTTTAAGAACTCTTTTCAATTTGTTGAATTCTTGAAGAAGTTGGGGTAATTCATTTGTAGCCATCAATATTTTAAAGGCTTCGATTTTTTTCTTTGGAGGTGCCCCAAAATAAACCCCGCTCTCTAAAATTGATTTAGCTACGCCCGACTTTGCCTCCAATACGACATCATCGGCAAGTTCTATGTGACCTGCAATTCCAACTTGGCCAGCAAAGCGGTTTCTTCTTCCAATTTTCACACTGCCAGATATTCCAACTTGGGCTGCTATTGCTGTATTTTCCCCGACATACACATTATGAGCAACTTGAACAAGGTTGTCTATCTTGACTCCATCTTCGATGATTGTACTTCCGACAATCGCTCTGTCGATGGTTGTATTTGCACCAATCTCGACGTTATTTCCAATTACCACATTGCCAAGTTGTGGAATTTTTGTAAAACTGCCGTCTTTGTTTTCAATATATCCAAAACCATCGGAACCAATCACTGCACCCGAATGGATTATACAATTGTTCCCAATAACAGTATTGTAATAGCAGACAACATTTGAATGGATCAAGCAATTGTTTCCTATTTTCACATTATCGTAGAGCGTTGTGTTGGGCAAAATGATTGTATTTTCCCCAATTAGACAATTTTTCCCAATTACAACATTTGCTCCAATGAAAGCAGATTCAGAGATTATCGCAGTCTGTTCAATCACTGCACTTGGGTGGATGAAAGAAGAAAATTGTTTATAATAGGTATCGTGCTTTGTTAGAAGTTGGAAAAAGGAAAAATATGGGTTATCAACTTCGATGTAAACTTGGTCTGGTTTCGGTTGGGAAAGATCGAAATTTTTAGGGACAAGAATACAAGTAGCTTCAGTAGATTCAAGATATTTTAAATACTTCTTGTCGGCAAGAAAAGTTAAATCGCCTGCTTTAGCGAATTCAATTCTATTGAGTCGGAAAAGTGTTTTTTTGCCGTCTCCGATTATCTTGCCATTGAGAAAGTTTGCAATTTCATTACAGGTTAAAGGTTGATTAAATTCCATAAGAGAACAATTTATTTCTTTTCTTCTTGTTCTTCTTTATGTAAATCATTGGGTTTCGGTTCAGTTTCTTTTTTAGTTGTTCTTTGTTTCTTCCTTTGTGTAGATGGGGTTTCAACTTTGACTTGATTTCTTGGGTCTTTGGCAATTTTTTCTTGTAAGTCTTTTTCCATTTGGGAAACGTCTACGCCAAGTTCTCGGAGAACTTTAAGCGTTAAGTCATATTTGTAGTTAACATATGCAAGGGGATTTGTGCTTTTGTCCCAAATAATGTCGAAACCATTTTCCGCGGCAACTTTTTGAACCGCAGCATAGATTTTTTCTTCGACTGGTTGCATTATCGTTTTAACTATCATATCATATTCGCCTCCGGGTTCGAATTTTTTGCGTGAATATGTCAGTTTTTGAGTTGTCAAATCTTCAAGTTCTTTTTCCTTTGCTCTTTTTTCTTCGTCAGTCCAAATCAATCTATTTTTATTGATTTCGAATTTTAAATTTTCTATGCGCTGGTCAATATCTTCGAGTTCTCGTTTCCATTCCTCGACGATTGAGCGTATTCTTTGTTCTGCCTGTTTTGCCTCGGGGAATTTTTCGCGGATTATGTCCGATGCAATAAACCCAACCCTTTGCCCAAAGATTTGAAAGGAGCAAAGTGTAAATAAGGAAATTAAAAACAAATGTTTGTTCATAGTCAATCTGATTTTTCACCAAAGGTTAAGCAGTTCCTTACTTTCCACCCCTCTTTATTTTGTCAAGAACTTTGAAAGTTATATCGAATTTGTCTTCCGAGTACAGTAAATTTCCTTTATCGAAAACAATGGAAAGGTTTTCCTCTTTGGATACTGCTTGAATTGCATTTTTAACTTTGTTGCGGATGGGTTCAAGGAATTCTTCTCTTTTGTTCTGTATTTCGTTTAATTTTTCATTATAGTATTGTTGCATCCTTTGTTGTTCTTCCTGAAGTTGTTGTTCTTGCTTTTGTTGCTGGTCGGCTGGCATCATACTTTTTTGTTTCAAGTAAGTATCGACTTTCTTTTGCAAAGCATCTTGCATTTTAACAATAGTATCTTGAAGTTGCTTTTGCATCTCTTTTAGCTTTGCATCCGCTTCTTTTGCTTCGGGCAATTGTTCGACAATCATATTAATATCAACAACGCCAAAACTAATGCCTAATGCAGAAGATGAAGATTTCTGGGAAAAAACCCTATTGTTAGCAAGGAATATTAAAGTCAATGCTGCTAGAAAAACTAATCTTTTCATTTTACAAATCATTTGTGAATAAAACTACAAAATTAAGAAATTATTGACCAATATGGAAAAGAAATCTCCAACCAGAGAGTTGGCCAGTATCATCGGTTTTATCAAAACCATAACCATAACTAAATCCTATTATCCCAAGTGCTTGCAAAAATATTTGAACTCCAACTCCAGCGGACCTTTTCAAGTTAAATGGGTCGGTGCGGTCCAAACTGCTCCAAACATTTCCTGCCTCGACGAAACCATAAAAGTAAATTGGCATCGGGTCGAGACTAACTGCAAATCTCAATTCTGCAAAATGCCGAGCGAACACTTTCCCGCCCGAACGGGGTCCGATGGATTGGTCTGGATAGCCTCGAAGCGGGGTGACGGGGAATCCACTGCTCAAACCAGTGCCTCCCATAAAAAATAATTCGATTGGGTTGATAGTAGTATCATTTTTCAATCCCGTAATATAGCCCCAGTTGGAAGTAACGTTTAAAACAACTCGTGGTAGTTCGTTGATTTTGAGAAGAGTTTGATTCATTTCAAAACGAAGTTGTGATTTGAAGAAATCGGTAGTGCCAATTCCAATCGAGCCCAATGCAAGATCGTTCGACCAACTAAACCTTGAACCGGTGGTAGGAAAGAAAATGTTATCCAGACTGATTCGAGAAATTGACTCAGAAATAGTGAATTCTGTCGAAACTCCAGGTCGATAATAGTTTGAGTAACCTGAACCGACATTATTTCGTTGGATTCGAATTCCACCGTCAATTCTGAAATAATCGTCGGGCCAACGAAGTCTACGTCCAATGTTTATTCCAAAGCCTGTGCGCCGTAAATCAATTGGATTGTATATAATTCTTGTATCGTAAAGATTGAAGCCCAGCGTTGTTGGTTCGTCGAATAGCCAAGGTTCCGTGAAGCCGATCGAAAATGTGCGATAACGGTTTGCCTGTCCGAACTCTAGGTTGAAATTGAAAAGTTGTCCACCACCGCCTTTTAATGGTTCTAAAAGAGAAAAATTATTGAACGAAAAACCTATAGCCCCCGTCAAACCAAACGAACCGGCAAAGCCAATCGAAGCATTGAATGTGTCTGTTGACCGCTCTTCCACTTGGTAAACGATGTCTACTTTGGTATTGTCGACCATTTTAACGTCGGGACGTAAAGTTTCTGGGTTGAAATAGTTTAAAAGCCCAAGAGCTCGAACACTTTTGATAATAGCCGAACGATTGAAATAGTCCCCGGGATAAGTGTAGAGTTCCCTTCGAATAACTTTATCTTTTGTTTTCGTATTTCCAACAATTTCCACTTTGCGAATTGTAACACGATTTCCTTCGTAGATTCTTATGTAAAGATCGAGCGAATCGGGTTCGACGCGGACTTCTTGTATTTCGTTCCTGGCAAAAAGATAGCCATTGTCGAAATACAAACTCATTGCGTCAGTGTTTTCTTTGTTTCCACTTAAATTTTGTTGGAGTTTCTCCTGGTTGTAAATTTCACCTTTTGAAATGTCCAATCTTCGCTGTAGTGCTTCATTTGGGAACACTGTGTTCCCCAAAAAATATATATTTCGGATGTAGTATTTTTTCCCTTCGTTTACAAATATTTTAATGTGTACGACTTTTTCCTTATCATCATAAATGACTGTGTCTCCAAGTATTTCAAAGTCAATGAAACCATTGTTTCTACAATATTTCAAGAGCAAATCCTTATCCTCTTCGTATTTTTTTGGTTCGAAATTTGCCGAGCGCCAGAATTGCCACCAATGTTTTGTTTTGGTTTCTTTGAATGCTCCGGCTAATTCGTCGTTGGAAAGGCTGTTATTTCCGACAAAAGTGATGGATTCAACTTTGTATTTAAATCCTTCGTCGATGTTTACAACAAGATGGAAGTAATTTTGAGTATCTGTGGGTATTAATTCTGCTTTGACCATTGCAAAAGGTAAATCTTCGTCTTGATATTTTCGTTTAATGCGCTGTTCAATCTGGTAAACTTCGTATTTAGATATGATATCGCCGCGATTTTTATTTATGATTTTCATCAAATCTTCTTTCGACACCTTTTTGTTGTTTTTGATTGTAATCTCGCTGATTCTTGGATATTCTTTTACTTTAATGACAAGGAATATACTATTTCCTACAATTTTATCGACAAGAATCTGAACATCAGAAAATTGTTTTCTGTTCCAGAGATTTTTGATAGCTTTTTGCAACTTGGTGTCGTATGGAAAAGAAATAGTTTCTCCTCGGTTAAGCCCCGAGAGAGAAATAATTGTTAGCGCATCAGATGATTTATTTCCTTCGACAGAAATATCAGCTATGATGTAATTTTTTTGTGTCTGAGAATTTAGTTGATAGCTTAGGAAGCAGAAAAGGAAAAGAAACGAAATACACCAAACAAGTCTATGTTTCATTTCACCGTGTCGGCTTTTACAACATTTAAAATTTCATTCTCTCGAACTTGAGCAGAGATTTTCCCAAATCTTCGCTCGCGACGAGAGTAATCTCTAATTGCCTCATACAAGTCTTGCCTTCGAAATTCTGGCCAGTATTTACTCGAGATGTAGATTTCGGAATATGCTGATTCCCAAAGCAAAAAATTACTCAGTCGAAGTTCGCCGCTTGTGCGGATGATTAAATCGGGATCTGGGAGCTGCGAAGTTTGTAGATAATTTGAAAAAATTTCTTCGGTAATATCTTCTGGAGCAATTTTCCCGCGTCGTATGTCATGGGCTATCATTTGGACTGCGCGAACGATGTCCCAGCGACCGCTATAACTTAGAGCAAGTGTTAAAGTCAAACCAGTATTTTTTGAAGTAATTTCGATTGAGTCGAATAATAGCCTTTGGACTTTTTTGGGGAGAGAGCTTATTTTCCCGATTGCCAAAAGTCGAACATTGTTTGCATTTAATTCTTTTATTTCTTTCTTCAAGTAATATTCGAGCAAATTCATCAGGACTCCGACTTCGCTCGATGGCCTTTTCCAATTTTCTAAAGAAAAGGCATATAATGTCAGGAAAGGTACACCAAGCTGTGCACAGGCTTTAACTATGTCCCGTACACTTTCAATTCCTTGCTTATGGCCTTCGGTTCGACTTAGTCCATGTTCGATTGCCCATCTACCATTTCCATCCATTATGATGCCAATATGCTTTGGAAGCTTGTAGCTTTTAAGTATTTCATTTTGTGATGATAAATCGGTTTCGCTTTGTTCTGTATACCAATTCATAACTTAATTTATTTTTTACCAAGTTTATTGACTAATTATTTTGATTTATATTTTTTCAAAAATACAACAATAACTATTCCTGCGATTCCAGCAATCAAGAATGGTAGCCAAAAGATATAGGGTTTGTATAAGTCCCACAAAAGTCCCGTTGGGTCTTGATTATTAATTTGCCTCGAAATTTCAGCGATTGGATTTGAGATTTGGCTATTGCCCAAATATTTAGTTGCAAGTGTATGTTTTTCGGCAATATTTCTATAAAGATAACCACCAGTGATTGCACCGATGGTTAAACCAATTGTGTAACTAATATTCAGAACACCAAAATAAGTTGATCTCAATCTGTTCGATGTAGATTTTGATATAATTTCTAATATTTTCATATTAAATAACATCTCTCCGAAAGTGTAAATAGTAATTCCTATTAAAAGAAAAACGCCATTCATTGTAAAGCCACAGAAAAAAAATCCAACAACCACAAGGGACAACCCAATCATTGTTGAGTTAAGAATTTCTTGATTTTCTGTAATCTTTTGTAAAATGCCTACGAAAGCAATGATTAGGAAGGGATTTAGAATGTAAAGAATTTCATAAGATAGTTGCTTTCCTAAACTTGTTTGGATAGTTAATACATTGGGAAGATTGAAATAAGAGACAATTTTCGAGGTGTCGACCCAATCGACTATGAAATTTGGTAATGTTTCGTAAAATTGCATATATATTAAAGCGAAGCAGGTTGTGAAACCAAGAATCAAAAGCGTTCTTTTTTCTTGAAGCAATCTAAAAACTTCTTTGAAATTAACTTGCAGATTGGATGGAGGCTGGTTCTCTCCATTGGGTTTGTTTTGGTTTTGGAGAGTAATCCAGGAAAAAAATAGATTTAGGGTTGAAACGGCGAGACTACCAACGATTACATATTTCCATCCAATATCTTTGAGTATTTTCGAGCAGAATAGGGAAGAAAGAAAAGCAATATTGCTAATAAACAGGTAAACCGCCCAAACTTTTTGCGAAGAAATTTCCGAAAACAATCCTTGGATTGAAGGTTTAAACGCACCACTTCCAAAACCAAGCAATAAAATAAAAAGAATGAAAGTTAAAATTTGATTTGAAAATAGCAATCCCAAATAACCTATACTGGCAAAAAGCAGTGCAAAAAGAACTGCTTTTCTTGGTGATATTTTATCGGCGATGACACCAAAATAAATAGGTGTGAGATTTTGTACAAGAGCCCAGAAAAAAAATATCCAGCCTTTGACTTCTTGTCCCCAACCTAATGTGTTTGATATGCCTTTTTGTGCAATGTATATTGGGAGTTGTATTAAAAGGTTTGTATAGGCGAATCTCTCAAAAAAAAATATTATAGCTAAAGACAACAAAGTTTTGATTTTTGTGCGTTCCATATACTTATTTTATTCCCAATCGATTGTAGATGTAGTCGACGTTTTTAAAGATTTCTTCGAAAGTAAAAAGCTGTTCTATCTCTTCTCTTGAAAGGAATTGTAGAATCTCTAAATTATCGAGTAAAGTTTCTTTGAAGTCTTTTTTGCTTTGCCAGGCGGCGAGTGAGCATTGTTGCACGATTTTATATGCGTCTTGTCTTTTCATACCTTTTTTCATAAGCGCAAGGAGAACTTTTTGAGAATAAATCAATCCCCGTGTTAGGTCCAAATTTTTTTGCATATTTTCAGGGTATACTATGAGCTTGTCGACAAGTTCAATTGCTTTTGTTAAGATGTAATATAAAGAAATAGTAGCATCTGGCAGGATAATTCTTTCAACACTACTATGCGAGATATCTCTTTCGTGCCATAATACGTTGTTTTCGAGCGCTGGAATAACAAAAGAACGAATTAACCTTGCTTGACCGCAGATGTTTTCGCTTGTGATAGGATTTCGTTTATGGGGCATAGCGGAACTGCCCTTCTGACCCGGAGAAAAGTATTCTTCGGCTTCAAGAACTTCTGTTCTTTGAAGATGACGGATTTCTGTTGCAATTTTCTCGAGCATCGAGGCAATTGAAGCCAATGAATAGATAAAGAAAGAATGACGATCGCGTTGAATGATCTGAGTGGAAATACTGGAAGGTTTAAGATTTAATTTGTTACAGACATATTCTTCGACAAATGGAGGAATATGTTCATAAGTTCCAACTGCACCACTAATCTTTCCGTACGAAATTTCCTCTATTGCGTATTCCAGTCTACTAATATTTCTTTTGCATTCGTCGAACCAAAGAGCAAATTTCAATCCGAAGGTAGTCGGTTCTGCGTGGACGCCGTGGGAGCGACCAATGCAGGGTGTATACTTAAATTCGATAGCTTTTCTTTTCAGAACTTCCAAGAGTTGATACAATCTTTCTAGAATAAGTTTGCCTGCTTGTTGGCACTGGACTGCAAGACAAGTATCGAGTACATCGCTCGAGGTCATACCAAAATGGAGATACTGAGCGAGATCGCCAATGCTTTCTTCAACATTGGTAAGGAATGCGATTACATCGTGCCTTGTCACTTGTTCGATTTCGTTAATCTTATTAACATCGAAACGAGCCAATTCACGCATTTTCTGGGGAATTTCCTTCGAAAACCAACCGAGTTCTGCAAGCGCTTCTGTCGCAAGTAGTTCAATTTCCAACCAGATTAAAAATTTGTTTTCATCCGACCAAATCTTTGCAATTTCTGGAAGTGTATATCTTGGTATCATAAAGAAAAATGAAATTAATAAGAAACCAAAATTACAAATATAAATGGTAATAACGTTCAAATGATTTTAGACAATAATTAACAAAAAGTTAACAAAAGAGGGCAAAATTTTTTCTAATTTTGAATTTGAAATTATTGCAAATTTGTGATGGAATTGGTATTAATTTTTTTAGTTTCAACAGTTGTTTTATCAATCGTAGACTTGACTGTTGGGGTAGCAAACGATGCGGTTAACTTTTTAAATAGCGCTGTTGGCTCAAAAGTAACAAGTTTCAAAAGGGCATTGCTCTTTGCCTCAATAGGTATATTAATTGGTGTTACCTTATCAAGCGGTATGATGGAAGTGGCTAGGAAAGGGATTTTTAATCCCTCTGCTTTTACTTTGACGGAAGTTATGATTATTTTTTTAGCAACGGTAATAACCGATATTCTTTTGTTGGATTTTTTCAATACTTACGGAATTCCAACCTCGACAACTGTTTCAATGGTTTCTGCGCTTTCGGGTGGAGCGCTTGGATTGTCTCTAATTCATATAGTTGGTGATAATCAATCTTTTGAAAAATTATCCCATTATATGAATTTGAGTAAACTTACTGTAATATATGTTTCAATAATTATTTCAATTATTTTTGCTTTTATATTTGGATATCTTGGACAGTTCTTATCAAGGCTTATATTCTCTTTCGACTACAAGAAAATATTTCGGTTTGTTGGTCCTTTGTGGAGCAGTTTCGCATTTACTTTTATTCTTTTCTTTGTATCTGTAAAAGGACTTGAGGGAGCATCTTTCATTACCCCAGAACTTAATGCTTTTATTAAAACGCACCGAATAGAAATTTTGGGGGTTACTTTTCTTTTTTTCAGTATCATTTTTTACCTTGGCGAGATTTTTAAAATTAATGTATTAAAAATTGTTGTACTAATTGGAACTTCTGCTCTTGCATTATCTTTTGCTTCAAACGATCTCGTTAATTTTATCGGACCAGCTTATGCCTCATTTGCCTCGTACCAACTTGCTTTAGCACATCCCGACCCCTTGAATATGAAAATGGATGCTCTTGCAAATCCAATCCCTGCTCGAACAGAAATATTACTTTTTTGTGGGCTGATAATGGTGTTGACATTGTTTTTCTCCAAGAAAGCAAGAAGCGTAACTGCAACAGAAGTAGATTTAGGCAGGCAAGTTGAAGGCTACGAGGCATTCCAATCCTTTGCATTTGCTCGTTTTCTAGTTCGCTTTTTTACTTCTGTATCCGAAAATATGTTGAAAATTGTTCCAAAGAGTCTTCGAGAGAAGATAAATTCAAGATTCGATGCATCGAAAATAATTCTGTTATCGGATGATAAAGGACAGCTTGCTTCTTTCGACTTAATCCGTGCTACAATGAATCTTACCATAGCTTCAGCACTTATCTCTCTTGGTACAAGCTTGAAATTACCTCTATCGACGACTTACATAACTTTTATCGTTGCGATGTCCACAGCTCTTGCCGATAGAGCTTGGAGTAGAGATTATGCTGTTTTTAGAATTTCTGGTATTCTTGTAGTAATTGGAGGTTGGTTCCTTACTGCTGTCGTGTGCGGGATAGTGAGTGGTGCAATTGCAATATTTCTTTTTTATTCCAAGATCTTGGGTTTGGTTATTTTAATTGGATTTGTTGTTTTGACTTTAGCTCGTACCGCTATTTTGCATAAAAGAAAATCGAAGGAAAGAAAAAGAGAAGAAGAAAAGTTGCTTGCCCAAAAAGCAAATTTTGCAGCCAGTTTTGAAATTTTCGTAAAAGATGTTAACGACTTTTTGATCAATGTTAAAGATATAGCAAATTATTGTGTAACCGGAATTTCAAAATATAAACTTAAAGAATTGAAAAAAGCGAATAAATTAGCTAGCGAATTAAATAGTAAAGTTGATAATATTTTTGTCGACTTTGCAAAAAGTTTAAGGGGATTCGAAGACCATATTTTCGAAAGTTCTCATATTTACGCTTCTGCAATGGCAGATTTGAGCTTTATTTCAAGTAGTATAGTTAGCCTTACGCAAAGGTGCTTTGAATATGTGGATAATTCTCGTAAGCCTTTGACAGACAATCAAATTGACGATTTAAAAGTTGTTACTAATTTATTCAACCAAATGTACGAAAGAGCGATTCAGATTGCTCAAGACGAAAAAGCGATTGGTGATGGTGAAGCAAAAAATCTTGAATCTGAATTCTCGAAAGAAATTAAAAGAATCCACAAAACCTATATGAAAGCTTTGAAACGACCCACTGCAAACACCAGGCGTGGAATTATTTTTATTTCTCTGGTTGAAGGATTGTATAGTTTGGTTGTTCGTATTTTAAATTTGGTTAATGTTTTGAACCAGCTGAAATCTCAACTTGCCACCGTAAAAAACAAAGTTGATTTAGCTAAATAATCCAGAATTTGTATCCATCGTGTTGTTAGTTTTGATAACCTTCTATCTCCTAACTATTTAACAATATTGAAAAATAAATCCTTACTTATTTATGTATTTTGCATATCCTATTAAAATAAAAAAGAATATGTATTGATTTTGTTTTTTTGATAATCATCGTAATAGATAAAATCTCAATTGGACAAATTTTTTTATTTTTGAAATTTATTATTATGAAATATTGAATATGATAAGCGAATTTGGAGTTGTTCTGTTATTTTTTATAGTGGGCTTTCTATTTGTGGCTATCGGTTTGCTTGCTGCTGCAATAATAAGACCCAACAAGCCAAATCCAATTAAGCTTTCAACCTATGAGTGTGGCGAACAACCTATTGGCTATCCTTGGATACGATTTAATGTTCGATTCTATGTCGTTGCGCTTGTATTTTTGCTTTTCGATGTCGAGATAGTTCTCCTTTTACCTTGGGCTGTAGTGATAAACTATTTTAAATCATTTGGATTGGGGTTTTTCGTATTTTTCGAAATGTTCATATTTGTTATTATTCTTGTTTTTGGTTTTGCCTATGTTTGGGCAAAGGGCGACCTCGATTGGGAACGATCGAACCCAATTATTCCTAATCTTGATTATTTAATTTATAAAAAAAGATAGGAGGCAGATATGGGACTTCTCGATAGATTGGATAACCCATACGAAACTGGAGGCATAATTTTAGGAACGCTCGAGGACATATTGAATTGGGGCCGAAGCAAGTCGGATTGGTATCTACATTTTGGACTTGCTTGTTGCGCAATTGAGTTTATGTCGATGAATGCCTCGCATTTCGATTTTATGCGCTTTGGTATTATCCCAAGGGCTACACCTCGACAAGCAGATTTTATAATGATAACCGGTACTGTTACTTTGAAAATGGCTGAAAGGATTAAAGTGCTTTGGGAGCAGATGGCGGAACCGAAGTATTGTATTTCGGTGGGTTCGTGTGCAAACAGTGGAGGTCCCTATTGGCAATATGGTTATCATGTATTGAAAGGTGTGGATAGAATAATTCCAGTCCATGTGTACGTACCCGGTTGTCCTCCAAGACCCGAAGCTATGGAAGAAGGGATGATGAAATTGCAAAGCTTGATTGACCAACAAGCTATTTTTAGGAAACGACAGCGACTTGTAGAAGAAGAAATGATGCGAAGCAAAATATAAGGGAAACAATGGAAATAGGTGAAATTTATAATAGGTTGAAAGAAAAATTTGGGGAGTCTATCAAAGAGTTGATTGAAAATCCGCCCTCGGATTCGTATATCAATATTGCAGCGGAAAATTTGTTTGACATCTGTTTAGAATTACGAGACAATCCGGAGTTCGATTTCGACTATTTAATGTGTTTAAGTGGTGTGGATTTCCCCGATACTTTGCAAGTAGTTTACCATCTTTATTCATTGAAAAAGAAACATAAAGTAGTTTTAAAAGTTACCGTTTCAAAGGATAATCCAAAGGTACCGAGTATCGAGCGAATCTGGCGCTCGGCTGATTGGCATGAGCGCGAAGCTTACGATTTGTTTGGGATTGTTTTTGAAGGCCATCATAATTTAATTAGGATACTACTTCCGTATGATTGGGAAGGACATCCGTTGAGAAAGGATTACAAAGAGCCGGAAACATATCACGGTATGAGAGTGCCATATTAAGGGGAAAAATATGACAGAAACAAAATTCGTTGATATTGACTTTAGTCGGATTGAAACAGATCGAATGCGTCTAAACGTTGGTCCCCAACATCCATCAACCCACGGCGTTTTGCGACTTGAAGTTGAATTAGATGGCGAAGTTGTTACCAACGTTATCCCCCACATTGGTTACCTACATCGTTGCTTTGAAAAGATCGCAGAGAATATGAATTATCAACAGGTAATACCATACGTCGACCGTATGGATTACATCTCTTCGATGAATAATGAATTGCCTTATGTGATGGCTGTAGAAAAATTGATGGGAATAAAAGTACCCGAGAAAGTTGAATACATTCGAGTAATAATGGCTGAATTAAACAGAATTGCAAATCATCAAATTGCAATTGCAACTTTTGGGCTTGATGCTGGAGCCTTTACTCCGTTTCTTTATTTGTTTCGCGATAGGGAATACATCCTCTGGATTTTTGAAAAAGCAACTGGTGGGAGATTGTTGTTTAACTATTTCTGGGTTGGAGGACTTGCAAATGATGTTTATCCCACCTTTAAAGAAGATGTTTTAAACATCGTAAAACAAGTTCGGAAAACTAATAAAGACATCGAGGAGTTATTGATATATAATAAAATTTTTATCGACAGAACTGCAAATGTTGGGGTTCTACCAGCGGATGTGGCAATTAATTATGGTTGTAGTGGGCCAATGCTACGCGGCTCTGGAATCCCATTTGATTTAAGGAAAGCAGAGCCATATTCAATCTACGATAGGTTCGATTTTGAAATACCCGTCGGGAAAGGTGAAGTTGGAACGGTAGGCGATTGCTGGGATAGGAATATTGTTCGTTTCAGAGAAATGGAACAAAGCTGTAGAATTATTGAACAGGCTATTGAACAAATGCCCGATAGTGGTGATGTTCAGTCTGCAATTCCCAAAAAAGTCCGACCTCCAAAAGGTGAAATATATTTCAGGTGTGAGAATCCAAAAGGAGAACTCGGTTTCTACATTATTAGCGATGGAAAAGATAAACCGTATCGTGTAAAAGGACGGGCACCGAGTTTTGTGAATTTGAGTGTGTTGCCAGAAATTTCTCGTGGCTATTTATTTGCCGATTTGATAGTTATTCTTGGTAGTATTGATATTGTTCTTGGGGAAATAGATAGGTAGGATTAATTTTATTCGTTTATGGAGACATTTAATGTATTTGAAAGACTTTTGGGCGAGAATATACTAAGTGCCGCAATTAGCGTGCTACTTCCATTGGTCTTTTTGATTATTTATGCTTTGATTGCAATACTTGGAGAATTGAAAATTTCTGCTTGGATTCAAGAACGATTAGGACCAATGCGAACTGGTCCTTATGGTATTCTACAGCCGTTGGCAGAAGTTATTAAATTAATTCAAAAGGAAGACATAGTTCCAGCCGGCGCAAATAAACTTCTTTTCAACCTGGCACCCTATGTGATTTTTGCTGGCTCTTTTGCTGGGTTTGCTGTGATCCCATTCACTGCTGCTTTCGTTCCCGCAGAAATAAACATTGGATTGTTCTACATCTTTGCTATAGGAGCCTTTGCCGTGATTGGTATTGTTATGGGAGGTTGGGCTTCGAACAACAAGTATTCTTTGCTTGGGGCTATGCGTTCCGCATCCCAGATGATAAGTTATGAAATCCCCGGGGCATTGGTAATACTTTCTGCCGCGGTTCTTGCTAATTCATTGGATATGCAAAAAATAACGCTTCTTCAGGCTGGTGGTTTTTGGAATTGGTTTCTTTTTGGCGGTCCGGGTAGTTGGTCGAAAATCTGGATAGTTCCTTTCACAATCCTCCTTTCCATTATCTACTTGATTGCATCTCTTGCAGAAACAAATAGGACCCCGTTCGACATTCCAGAAGGTGAATCCGAACTTGTTGCTGGGTATCATACAGAGTATTCTGGGATGAAGTTTGCAATGTTCTTTTTTGCAGAATACTCAAATATGTTCATTGTTGCTGCTATTTTGACCGTAGTTTTTCTTGGAGGATGGACATCACCTTTTGGTGATTTTATGAGTGGTTTCTGGTGGGGAGTTTTTTGGTTTATTTTCAAAGCAATGTTTATAGTCTTTGTTCAAATTTGGTTGAGATGGACACTACCGCGTGTTCGTGTCGACCAACTTATGTATCTGGGTTGGAAAGTCTTGCTTCCTTTTGCTCTTGTTTGTTTTATGATGATAAGTTTATATAGAATAATATATTAGTTTATGTTTTATATAATTGCATGGTGTTGCTATGATAGATTACTTTAAGAACGTGTGGACTTGGTTCTATACCATTCTAATTGGAATGAAAGTTACATTGAAACACCTTTTTGCAAAGAAAGTTACAATTCAATATCCCAACGAGCGATATCCAATTCCCCCGATTGCAAGAAATAGATTACAACTTGACCCCGATAGATGCAATGGTTGCTTGCAATGTGCAAGGATTTGTCCAGTGCAGTGTATTACTATTGAAACTTTGAAAGTTGTACCCGACGACCCCGAACATCCAACAATGTTTGATGGAACACCGCGAAAAATCTGGGTTCCTCGATATGATATCGACTTTGCCAAGTGCTGTTTTTGCGGACTTTGCACAACAGTGTGTCCAACGGAAGCAATTAAGCATACGACCGATTTTGAATATAGTAGTTACACCCGCGATGGATTAATTTATCATTTCTCAGCTATGTCGCCCGAAAAAGTTGAAGAGAAGAAAAGAATGCTTGCAGAATGGACTGCTAAACAAAAAGCAGCAAAGGCTTCGGCCGAAAAGCAAGCGGCGAATGCTTCAAGTGAATAATTTAAGGTGAAATAGAATTATGTTTGTAGAGATAGCGTTTTGGTTTTTTGCAATATTAATTGTCGGTTCTGCACTCGTCGTTGTTCTCTCTCGAAATATGATCTATGCAGTTTTCGCACTGCTTTTTACTTTTTTTGGTGTTGCAGGAATTTATGTGATATTGAATGCAGACTTCCTCGCAGTCACTCAAATAATGATTTACATTGGTGGAATACTTGTTCTTTTGATTTTTGGAATTATGCTGACGAGTAACATAACTGGGGTTGATATTAGAAGTGGACAAACAGGGAAAATTCAAATGTTTTTGGCTGGATTGCTAACAATATTATCGATGGTTTCACTTATTTACATTGCGGTAACCACAAAATGGAAAGTATCCTCCACCAGCCCAACCGAAGTGAATACAACGATTGACGCAATTGGGAAAGAATTGCTAACAAATTATTTATTGGCATTTGAATCTGCATCTGTTCTGCTTTTAATTGCTATTATTGGTGCAGCATTAATTGCAAGGAGAAAGTGAGATGGGAATTGGGATTACGCATTATGTTATTCTTAGCGCGATTCTCTTTTGTTTCGGACTTTTTGCCATAATTACAAGAAAAAATGCAGTTCTCGTACTTATGGGTGTTGAATTAGTTTTAAATTCTGCAAATATCAATTTTCTTGCTTTTGCAAGATTCAACCAGATTAATATCGAAGGACACATTGCTGCTATTTTTGTTATAATGCTTGCTGCGATCGAAGTCGCTGTCGCATTAGCAATTGTTTTAAACATCTATCAAAATTATAAACATATAAATGTTGATGAAATTGATTCTCTCAAGGATTAATGTTTGTGAAAAAGGATTAAGACTATGAGCGGTGTAGGATTGATAACGATTGCCATACTTATACTTTTACTTCCTCTTGTAAGTTTTGCGGCAAATATTTTCTTTGGCAAAAAGATTGGTAGGGCAAGTGGAATTCTGGCTACTTCAATTCTGGGTCTTGTGCTTATTCTTTCTACAATAGTCTTTTACTTCAAAGTTTTTACTAATTTCACACCTACAGTTATTGGGAGTGGTAATACTCTTATTGAAATTTCGAATAAAATCCTTCAAATTAAATTTACTTGGATTGATTTGCAATCTGTTCATTTTAAGGTTGGCATTGGGATAGACAACCTTGCTGCAATAATGCTTGTCGTTGTGGCTTTGATTAGTTTTCTTGTCCATCTGTTTTCCATTGAATATATGGCTGGCGACCCAAGGTTTTCTCGCTATTTTGCCTACCTTGGATTGTTTACTTTTTCAATGAATGGCATTGTGCTTGCAAACAATTTCCTTTTTATGTATATTTTCTGGGAACTTGTCGGAATTAGTTCCTATTTGTTGATTGGCTTTTGGTATGAAAAGAAATCGGCTGCCGATGCTGGCAAGAAAGCCTTCCTTGTTAACCGAGTTGGAGATCTCGGCTTCTTTATTGGAATTATGATTCTTTATTTTAGTTATGGAACACTTTTGTTCGACGATATATTCGGTAGTATAGCCCAAGGTAAACTACCATTCGATAGTGAATCGGTTTTGACACTTGCTGGTATATTTGTTTTCTGTGGCGCAATTGGTAAATCAGCTCAATTTCCACTCCACGTTTGGTTGCCGGATGCAATGGAAGGTCCAACTCCAGTGAGCGCTTTGATTCACGCTGCAACTATGGTTGCTGCTGGGGTTTATCTGACTGCCCGTGTTTATGTGATGTTCACAGCTTCTGCTTTAAGTTTTATTGCTTCAATTGGTGCGATAACTGCACTTCTTGCTGCGACAATTGCATTAACACAAGTAGATTTCAAACGAGTCCTTGCTTATTCAACCGTTAGTCAATTGGGATATATGATAATGTCACTTGGTGTGGGTGCCTATACGATGGGCTTTTTCCATTTGGTGACACATGCTTGGTTCAAAGCTGCTCTATTTCTTGCTTCCGGTTCTGTCATTCATGCAATGCACCACGCAGCCCATCATCTTGGCGACCACCACACCGATCCACAGGATATTCGAAATATGGGCGGTCTCCGAAGAACTATGCCCTGGACATATAGGACCTTTCTTTTTGTTACTCTTGCAATAAGTGGTGTTCCATTAACTTCTGGGTTTCTTAGCAAAGATGGCATTCTGGCTGGAACACTCGCCTATGCCCAACTAACTGGTGGTTGGCATTGGTTGATTCCTATTGCTGGGTTTGGCGCAGCTGGTTTAACTGCATTCTATATGTTTCGGCTATTAATAATTTCCTTCCACGGGACTCCAAAGACAGAAGTTGCAAACCATACCAAAGAAAACAACTGGATCATTCTATTACCGCTTTTCGTGCTATCGATTTTGTCCCTTTGGTTCTTTTATTCCCCGAATCCATTTGATGCCCATCAGGGATGGTTCCCAAAAGCTATTGTACAGCCTAAATCGGTTGTTCCGGAGGAAACTCAATGGGAATTCCTTTTGATAAATGGCTACAATCAAGAAAAGTCACACGGAGTTGCCGAACGCGTGCCCCATCACTATTTGAACGAATTCGAAGAGGCAATGCACCACGCACATTATCCTGCAATGATTTTGTCATTAATAATTGCTGGATCTGGGATTTTGTTTGCCTTTCTGTTCTACCAATTTAAAATTTTAAATCCCGATACTATTGTAAAGCAGTTTCCTTTCCTATATAATCTTTCTTTTAGGAAGTGGTATTTCGACGAAATATACAATGCAACAGTAGTTGCAGGCACGGTTGGTTTGGCAAAAATATCTGCGTTGTTCGATTTAAAAGTCATCGATGGTTTGGTTAATGGTGCTGCTTGGCTTACGCGCAACTTCGGATACTTTGTCGGGTATTTTGACTTGTATGTAATTGATGGCCTTGTTAATCTTGTTGCCAATGTCACTGGGTTCTTTGGTTCCATGGTTCGCTATTTGCAGACGGGGCGAGTTCAAACTTATGTTGCATTTGGTGTTTTTGGCTTGATTCTTCTGATTTACTTTTTACTATGAGAATTATTGAAGTAATAAATGGAGGTTTGAAGGAATGCAAAGTAGTTTAGGATTTCCGATTTTATCGTGGCTTGTTTTTTTGCCAATAATTGGGATGCTACTGGTCCTTCTTGTTCCAGTTGGTAAAGATGAACGTAGTCGCGAGATATCACACATTATTATGCGCTGGATTACTGTTGGTATTACATTTATTCAACTTGTTCTGGCGATTGTTATTTATTTGAATTACAATAAGACTTTACCCGGAGTTAACAATGCTTCTACTTTTCAATTTGTGGAAAGAGCAACCTGGATTGAAACTAATTTTCCAATAATTGGTCATATTAAAATTGAATATTTCCTTGGAATTGATGGATTAAGTGTACCGATGGTTTTGTTGACTGCAATCGTTTGTTTTGTAGCTGTGTTCCCATCTTTTGTTATCGAAAAGGCTGTAAAAGGATATTTTGCTATGTATTTACTTCTGGATACTGGAATGATGGGAGTTTTCGTGGCTTTAGATTTCTTTTTGTTCTATGTCTTCTGGGAATTGATGCTGCTTCCGATGTATTTTCTCATAGGTATTTGGGGTGGACCCCGCAAAGAATACGCTGCAATCAAGTTCTTTATATACACCCTCGTTGGCTCGGTCTTTATGCTTCTGGTTATGATTGGGCTGTATTATAGCGTTGGTTCGTTTAGTATACTCGATATGATGAACCCAGAAAACTTCAAGCCCAATTCAATTTTTGCTGGAATGCATACAACTATTCGATACGTTGCATTTATGGCTTTGTTCATAGGCTTTGCAATCAAAGTGCCATCCGTTCCGTTCCACACATGGTTGCCCGATGCGCACGTCGAGGCTCCAACGCCCATAAGTGTCATTCTTGCTGGTGTCCTATTGAAAATGGGAACTTACGGTATGATTAGAATTGCTTTTCCAATCTTTCCCGATGCAGTTGGTTATTTCCAATCTCTTATTGCTTGGGTTGGAATGATAAGTATCGTCTATGGTGCATTGTGTGCTCTTGGGCAACATCGCGTTGGACAACGAGATTTCAAGAAACTGATTGCTTATTCAAGTGTTAGCCATATGGGTTATGTTGTCCTTGGTCTTGCTTCGATGCGTCCCGAAGGAGTAAGTGGTGCAATTTTCCAAATGTTCAATCACGGTACAATCACTTCTATGCTGTTTATGATAGTAGGCGTTATCTACGATAGGGCGCACACTCGTGGTTTGGATGAATTTGGAGGGCTTGCAAACAAGATGCCAGTCTATACTGGTATAATGATGGTTGCATTCTTTGCTGCAATCGGGTTGCCAGGTCTAAGCGGTTTTATTAGTGAAGCAATGGTATTCCTTGGCTCTTTCAACACTTATCCATATTTAACCATTGCATCTGGCTTGGGGATTATTTTGGGTGCCGCCTATATGCTTTGGGCATTGCAGAAAGTTTTCTTCGGAAAGTTACCAGATCGATGGAATAAACCTTGGGACCCAACTGGGAGAAAGTTCCCGGGCGATGATTTGATTGCTCGCGAATACGCTGCATTGGTGCCCCTTGCGTTGATAATTATTTACCTTGGGGTCTATCCAAATCCGATGTTGAGTTTGATGAATACTTCTGTTAACTATTTCGTTGAATTTATGAAGCCATATGTTCTCATAGGCAATTTTCTTTCTGGAATGTAAGATTTAGGTGTGTGAGTTATGATTGAATTTGGAAATTTAATTTCGGACTTGCAAAATAGTTTAAATTTATTTATACCAGAACTTATTCTTGTCTTCACTTTGCTTGTGATGATCATTGCAGATTTGATTTTTAGGAAAATCCGATTTATAAATGCCTATGTTTCTTTGTTTGGGTTCATCGTTGCTGGTTACTTTTTGTTTGTTCAACACAAAAATTCGATTGCCTTTTTAAATTCGTTTGCAGTCGACAATTTCTCTTTATTTGTAAAAATAATTATATTGTTTACCAATATTCTTATTGTTTTAATGAGCTTTGAAAGTAAGGAGTTGCTTGAAAAAAGCAAAAATCTTGGCGAGTTTTATATCTTTCTCGTCGGAATGACTTTTGGAATGTTTCTGGTTGCGGGGGCTACAAATTTAATTTTGATTTATCTCGCAATCGAAACAATGAGTGTATCTTCCTATATTCTTGCAGGATATACGAAAGAAATAAAACGAGCGAGCGAAGCCTCTTTGAAATATGTGATTTTTGGTGCTGTCTCCTCTGGTTTAATGCTCTACGGAATTTCACTTCTATTTGGCTTGACCGGAAGTCTTAACCTTGTTGATATTCGAGATTTCCTTTCAACAAATAAAGTCGACACCTTCGCTTTTTTTGTTGCAACTTTGCTTATTCTTGCAGGCTTTGCTTATAAGATTTCGGCTGTTCCATTTCATTTTTGGACTCCAGATGTTTACGAAGGAGCGCCAATTACAATCACTGCATATTTGTCGGTTGCTTCCAAGGCTGCTGGTTTTGCCGTTTTAATTCGTTTCATAAGATTTACTCTTTCCGTTCCGACCGACCAACTAAACTCTATCTGGACAATGGTTGCGAATATTGATTGGTCATTGATTGTTTCTGTTCTTTCTGTGCTAACAATGACTTTGGGAAACATTGTTGCGCTTTGGCAAAACAATCTGAAACGACTACTTGCTTATTCCAGCATTGCCCATGCAGGGTACATTTTGATGGGTGTTGCAGTCTTGAACGACACTGGTGTTGCAGCGGTCTTAGTCTATTTCTTTATGTATCTTTTGATGAACATTGGAGCGTTTATTTGTGTGATGCTTATTTCAAATGAAATTGGTAGTGAAGATATTAAAGATTTCGAAGGACTTGGATATCGAAATCCTTTGGTTGCTTCTGTTTTTTCAGTGCTTTTGTTTTCTTTGATTGGGTTGCCGCCGACCGCTGGTTTTATTGCGAAATTTTACATTTTCGCTGCTGTTATTGATGCAAATTTGATTTGGCTTGCTGTTGTGGGGGTGATTAATAGTGTAATATCGCTTTATTACTATGTAAAAATAATGCGGAATATGTTTATTCGGGGTTTAGATGTAGATAAACCACTGATTAAAACTGCAAAATTTAATCAAGTTGTTATTATTATATTGGCTTTCCTGACAATTTTGTTTGGTTTATACTTCTCACCAATCATCAATTGGGCAAATGCTTCTGCTAATCTTTTGATTTTGAAATAGTTTCTTTTTTTCTTATTAACTTTGCTTATTTGATTTTATAATCAAAAGGTTTTTTATGTCCAAAATTGAATTGCTCCAAGGAGACATAACCAAATTGGAAGTGGATGCGATTGTGAACGCTGCCAATAGTTCATTGATGGGGGGTGGTGGTGTCGATGGGGCAATCCACAGAGCCGCAGGAGCGGAACTTCTTGAAGAATGTAGAAAAATTGTGGCTGAGATTGGAAGTTGTCCACCAGGCAACGCTGTGATTACTGGTTCTGGAAAATTAAAATGTAAGTATGTCATACATGCTGTGGGTCCAATCTGGCGTGGTGGTGCCCATCGTGAAGCAGAAACTTTGAAAAATGCCTATCTTAATTCTCTAAAACTTGCAAAGGAAAATGGTATCAAAACAATTGCATTTCCCAATATTTCCACTGGTGTCTACGGCTTTCCAAAAGAACTTGCAAGCGAAATCGCTATCTCAACAGTAAAAGAGTTTCTCGAAGATAATCCAGAAATTGAAAAAGTTATTTTTGTATGTTTCGACCCAGAAAACTATAACATTTATAAAACCAAATTGTCAATTGATGAATAAAATTAACCTTTTACTTTTTGTTTACATATTCCTTTTTCCATTTGTTGCAATAAGTCAGAATCCAATAGTTCTTGTCAATGCCGATAGCATTGTTGGATACAAAATGAATGAAAACCCCGTCCGTGATTTTATCGGAGCTGTACATCTGCGCCAGCGAAACATCGAGCTTTTTTGCAACAAAGCAACTCATTTTATTGCCGAAAACAGAGTCATCCTTATAGGTGATGTCCGAATTGTACAAGATACACTGGTATTGATGTCCGACTATATTGAGTACGACGGTAACAAGTCGGTTGCAAACTCATTGTCGAAGGTTGAAATTAAAGAGCCACAAAATTATTTAAAAGCAAACTATGGAACATATTATTTTAAGAACAAATTAGCTAACTTCTTTGATGAAGTAATTTATGAAGAGAAAAATGTTAAATTAAAAGCAAAACGCGTCGATTTCGACCGTGCGAACGATATTGTTTATGCCTTCAACAATGTTAAATTGGAAACAGATTCGCTAATCTTGCTTTGCGATACTCTTGTATATGCCCGTACGACTAAAAATCTTTCTGCTTATTCTAATGTTCAAACATTTGCAAAATATGAATCCTTGGAAATTCTTTCTGGATGTATGCTGATCGATCAGAAAAATAAGCTCTCTCGGAGTTTCAATAAACCCGAATTAAGGCTAATCGATACAATCAAAGTCGAAAGCGATACAACAAAGTATAAGTTGGATACTCTTTTCCTTTTTGCCGATACTTTGATTTCTGAAACGAAAGACACAGTTACTAAGTTCAAATTTATCCATAATGTAAAACTTTTCAAAGAGAAAATTACCACAATAGGTGACTATGGCGAGCTGCATCGAGAGAGCCAATGGGGTTATCTTGTTGGCTCACCCTTTCTTTGGTACGACTCAACCGAATTCAAGGGAGATTCACTTTACTTTGTGATGAAAAATAGAAAAATATCATTTATTGAATTTGTCAATAATAGTTCAATTCTCTCTCCCAGCAATTACGACACTTTGTACATACACAAAATACAATCGGATACATTAAGAATATATTTTTCTGACAATAAAATAAACCACATTTTGGGATTGGGAAGAGTTAAAACAAATTATTTTTTAAAGGACGAAGAGACCAATGAAATTCAACTTGCCAATTACACTTCCGATAGTATTAGGATTCATTTTCTCGACAATGAAGTAAATAATGTAGTTTGGTATGGCAATGTCGATGGCGAAGTTATTCCTGAAATAATTTTTAAAAAGAACCTCTCAAATTACTACACCATTTCTAAAGATTTTTTAAGAAAAAAACCGAAATTGTATTAAATTTTCAAAAATTTTTTAAATTGTCTTTTAATTTTTAATTGATATGAAATTTTTATTTAAATATATACTGGTTCTTTACCTACTTGCTATCGGTAAAGAACTAATGTACTCACAAACTCAATACTCATCGTACGAGGGAACCCACTTCTTTGTAGGGTTTATGCAAAATGAAATTGTGGTTGACCCACGCTACGGCGGATTACATTTGAAACTATTTATTTTTCCATCATCAACAACTAATATTACTGTAATTTTCCCAAACGATAGTACGGTTTATTTCTCAAACGTTTCAACTTCAAAGAATATTGAATTGGAAGTCCCTGTAATTTTTGAAAATTATGAATCAGAAGTTGTGCGAAAAAAATCTGTTGAAATAATAAGCACAAATCCAATCCTTGTTTATGGATTTTCAACTCAGTATTTGACCTCGGATGCATACACAGCAATACCAGTAGAGAAGTGGGGCAAAGAGTATGTAATTATTTCCTATGCAAACGACCAATATTCAACTCCTTCTGATACTTACCTCGATCCCGCTGACTCCATTTATAGAGCAACCCCTCGACAGTCTGAATTTTTAATACTTTCTGCTTATGATTCTACTTCAATAACTTTTTATCCAAGAGCAATTACTGAAAAAGGTGTCCAAGTTAATTATCCCAAAACAATAATGCTCAATAAAGGGCAAACCTATCTTGTCAAGTCGTTTCCATTTACAAAAGGTTTTGGTGATTTAAGTGGTACTTTTCTTCGAGGCGACAAGCCCTTTGGTGTTATTGCCGGACATGTACGCACTGCAATACCACAAAACCTCGTTCCGAAGTGGGATTCGAAAAATCATCTTTGTGAAATGCTTATGCCAGCAAACTCTTGGGGGCGGGAATTTATTACTGTGCCATTTGGGACAAGTCCTCTTGGTGATTTGATTAAAATTACATCTTATTTCCCCAACACGACAATTACTTCTATTTCAAGTTCCGGCACTCAAACCTATGTTCTGAACAACAATTTTGATGTTCTCGAAATTCCTTATGTTGCTGAACCCGTAAAATGGATTTCCGACAAGCCAATTCAAATGGCACAATTTATTATGCATTCCGGATCCGATTGGGATTCACCCAACTACGATCCTGCAATGACTTTAATCCCTCCCATAGAACAATTCGTTAATAATGTTACATTTCAAACACCAGGGAATATCACTTGGAATCCCGGACAATACGTTGCCCACTTTGTAAATTTGATAGGAACCATCGAAGCTTTGAACGAGACCTATGTTAATTCTTCAAGAATCGTCGATCTTACAAATGATGTTTTTTTATTCAAGTTATTCAATGATACATATTTTTGGGCTAATATCAAAGTTCCATATGGAAAGTATCAAATCCAGGCAAAGAAGGGGAAAATTGCTGGTGTTGTTTATGGTGTTGGTCTTGCCGATGCTTATGCTCTTGTCTTAGGTTCCAGCCTTGTCAATCCATATATAGGCGATTCGATTCCCCCAGAATTGTCCTACTCAGTCGATTGTGGAAATCTTCAAGGCTATTTCTTCGAGCCACTGAAAGAGCCAAACACGGGCATAAGTTATGTTTATGTTATAAGTGATAGTACCTACAATTTTGTATATTTTTTCGAGAACGTCACTGATACAACGACTTATGTCAATTTTAATGGAAAAGTTGTTGATCCATATAAAAATGCCAGAATAGTTATCGAAGTTCGCGACAGAAATGGCAATTCTAAAAGATTATCTTATTTTTACGAACCACCTTCTATTTCAATACCTAATGAATTATCATTTACACAAGTTAAGCCATTCGATACTTTGCAAAAGCCATTTCTGATTCAAAATAAGGGCAGCAAAGTTAATATTTTAAACATATATTTGGCTCGAAACGACCAAAGATTTCGATGGTATGTCAATCGAAGGATTCCATTTGAACTTTTAAAAAACGATACTGTTTTTGTGTGGATAACTTTAACTCCAAATGGGAACGTTTCGGATTTGTATGATACACTAATTGTTGTGGTCGACTGCAATTTGACATTTCGGATTCCAATCAAAGTCGAAGCATTACAATGGAGCTTTAAAACAATTGGATATGACTTTGGAAAGTTTTACATTGGCGACACAGCCGTCGGGCAGGTCGGTATTGTTAATTTGAGCGATTTAACAATTTCCTTCGATTCTGTTGCTATCGGGACATACCCAAACATATATAGTCTCTCAAAAAGTTCAAAATTTGTAGTTAAGAAAGGGGATACGGCTTATTTTGATGTCAAATTCATACCAATAGAAAGAAAAGAGTACCCAAGCTATGTTGTGTTTTACGATGAATTGAAAGTAAAACCTAAAGCCGAGATAAATGGTATTGGAGTGGCTCCATTGGTTGAGTCAATTAATGTTGATTTTGGGAAAGTCCGTCTTGGAAAATACAAAGATACAATTGTATCACTTGTAAATCGAGGCAATATTGATGCAGGAATAAATTTTAATAATTTCGAAAAGTTTGAAACAGACTTTTCTGGCGGATTTGATTTAAAAAACAAAAGGTTCCTCGACAGTATTCCAATTACGATTAGATTCCAGCCAACTGTCGAAGGTCGAAGAACCCAAAAGGCTTTCTATTCAATCGATTGGAGGTTGCATCCACAGGTTGTCATCGAACTTGTCGGCGAAGGTGTGTTGCCCAAAATTGAAACATACGATGTCGTGTTCGATACAATTTTTGTTAATGATTTTGCTATTAAGGATTTTACACTTTTATCATCAAAGGGAACTGATACTTTATTCATTAAAGAGATAAAACCGTTTTCTGGCGATATAAACTCTTTCGATTTGGATAATGTTTCGCTTCAAAACTTACATTTGGCTCCTGGGGAAGACTTAACTATTCCGATTATTTTTCATCCATCAACAATTGGCAAACATGAGATGCTTTTGATGGCACTTTCTGATGCAACATCGGCAGATACATTTCTAATCTCTGTAATTAATGTCAAGGGTTTTGCCCGGAGTCGCGACACTTTAAATGCGAACCTTTTAGTTAATTACTCGCAACCCAAGTTTACTTGCAATTACGTAAATGTTAACTTTTTTGTTGAAAACAAAGGCAACATCTCTTTCCCAATTACTGGAACAAAATTCGAATTTTCAAACTTTGTGGTAAAAAACGCTGATACAAACCTTACAGGCAAAGAACTTCGCCCCGGAGAAAAAGTAGCCGGTTCGTTCGATTTGATTCCAATGAGCAGTGGTACAGCCAAAGTAAGAATCTGGATTTTTTATGATGCGAATGCTGACAGTGTGCTAACAAAGGAAATTGAAATCGAATTTTCTAAGATGCAACAATCTGTTTCTCTTGTAACACCCAAGATACTTAAAATTGGCGAAAAAGAAGAAATTGTTGTCTCTGGCGAATTCCAAGAACAATCGCAAATACCTTTCGACTTAAATTTGGTTCTTAAGGCTGGGAATCCTTATCAGATTTCATTTATAGAAACACCGATTGTAGTGAAATTCAACGATTCACGTCGAAGTTGGACTTTGCCAACTCAATATGTTTTTCGCGGGTCGACGGTAGAAGTTTTTTGCAAGGATGTCTCTATTGAAGAAGAAAGAACAAAGTGGGAGGTTCAAATACCTTTCCAAACTTATTTGACAAATAGTTTAAAAGTTGAATTTTCTGCCGAAGTACTCGATAATTTTTGTTATGCTGGGACAAATGCTGCTTTGAATGTATCTTTTGAACCATTTTGTGTTTATCCATTCCGTGATATTGAACTTATAGAAAACGCTTTGGTGTTAAAATTTTATCCAATCCCCATCGAAAATGAATTAAATTTAGAAATCGAATCCAAGAAAAAAGATTTTGTCGGAATAGAAATTTTTGATAATTTAGGAAATATTGTTTTGGATAAAGTATTAATTGATGTTGATGAGGGTATGAATAAGAAAAAGATAAATTTTTCATATTTTGAAAATGGAATTTATTTTGTAAATTTATATTTTAAAAATGAACTTAAACAAATTATGGTAATAAAATTAAAGTAGGTGCTATATGAAATTTTATTCTATTCTTTTTGGATTTATTTTTTTGTTGTTTTCAACTGTTTTTGCCCAGGTAGAGGAAGAAGGTCCGACACCATTAGGTCCAGGTAAAGGAAGTGCTGCAATTTATCTTGGTCCTGTTGCTGGGTTCAATCGTTCAATTCATTCTGCGAATCTTGCTTCGTTTGCCGATGACCCACTTTGTCCGTTCTTTACAAATGGTGCATCGAATGGTTTTTTTATTGGTGGTTTCTATGAGCAAATACTTGGCGGGATAACCTCGAAACATTCGGTAGTGGCAAGAATTCTTTATAGTTCGATGCCTTCATCATTTACAAAAGAAGGAGACACCTACCCCTCTTTAGTCGATGATGGGAAAGGTGGATTTACAACTGTATATTCATCTACAAGGCATACCCTTGATGTTACATATAATTTGCTAACTGTCGAGGCAATGTATAAGTTCAATATCGCTTATGGTTTAGTAATCAGCGGTGGACCGTCTTTTGATTACGTTCTAAAATCACATTTACTCCAAAAAATGGAATTAATTGAACCAGCAAATGTTAAATTCAAACGGAATGTTAACGACCCAAGAATTGTTCGTTATGAAAATAACGATAGAACTATTGTTTCGTGGGATGGACCGCCTGCAAGACCTACTCCCCAAAATCAAGGTGTTAAAGAAAATTCTATTCGTTTTGCCTTGAAATTCGGTGTTGCTTACGAAATTATCACCGGAACAAAAATTGACATCATTCCCGGCATATATTACAACCTTGGAGTTACTAACGTTAATAATGTTGAATCTTGGAAAGTTAGTTCAATTCAGGCTGGAGTTGATATTCGCTTTACTTTATAACGTATGTTTTTAAATATTCTAAACGCTTGCACGTCTTTGTGTAAGCGTTTTTTTCTTTTGTTGAATCTATGGTTTAACTATGGAAATCCTGTGGTCACCTTGGAGAACAAAGTATATTGAATCATTTTCTGATGAACAAAATAACGTCTGTTTTGTTTGCGAAGCAAATGAGAAGACAAACGAAGCAAAAGAAAGGCTGGTTGTCTATCGTACAAGCCATTCGATTGTCTTGATGAATAAGTTCCCTTACAACGCAGGCCACTTGCTTGTTTCCCCGAAAAAGCATACCGATACTCTCGATTCTTTGGATTCCTCTGAACTTCTCGATTTGATTTCAACTGTTCGTTTCAGCATAAAAGTTCTTCAGATTGCTTTGAAACCCCACGGGTTTAACGTTGGAATAAATATTGGACGAGTAGCCGGGGCAGGCTTGCCGGAACACATCCATTTCCATGTTATCCCGCGTTGGAATGGCGACACTTCGTTCATTTCAGTAATTTCCGATACGAAAGTTATATCTCAGTCAATGGATGAAATTTATGAAAGACTTTTTCGAATGTTTAGTACTTTAAATAATGAATGAATCGAAGGTTTTTCCAAAAAAATCACTGGGACAAAATTTTTTGATTGATAGTAATATTGCTCGAAAAATTGTTGAAAGTTCCGGAATTCAACCTGGCGATTTCGTTTTGGAAATTGGACCAGGCAAAGGAGCTTTGACCAAATTCCTTATTGAATGTAGTATTTTTTATGTTGGGATTGAAGTTGATAAGAATCTAATTCCTTTGCTAAACGAATTTAAGGAAAAAAACAAAAACATATTTTTCGAAATTCTTTGCGGCGATTTCCTTCTTTTTGATGAGGAACATTGGGTAAACGAGTTTGGCCAAAAGATATTTCTTCTTGGCAATATTCCGTATAGTCTTTCGAGCCCGATTCTTTTTAAGTTGCTTGATAGAAGGCAATTTTATAAGAAAGCGATTATGATGGTCCAGCGCGAAGTAGCAAATAGGATAGTTGCAATCCCCGGCACAAAAGATTTTTCTATTCTTTCCGTTCTGATTCAAACTTTCGCAAATGCAAGAAAACTTTTCGACGTTTCGCCCCGATGTTTTTTCCCAGCACCAAAAGTTTTTTCCTCTGTGATTTCGATTGAGTTTAAAAATGAATTTTTGAGCGACGAAAGATATCCGATTTTCAAAGAAATTGTCAAACTTGCTTTTAACCAGAGGCGAAAAATGATTTCAAATTCCCTTTTCAAAAGATTGGGCTTAAATGTTGATACTTGTGGTAACGACCCAAACTTGTCTTTTTTTGTTTCCAAAAGAGCCGAGGAACTTTCGTTTAATGATTTTTTGCATCTCGTTGATTTATTAATAAGTAGATTTCCAAACAATGTCAAAGTTTTCGACCGAGGAAATAGATTATAAAGAGTTTGATTGGAGATTAGTCAAACGGTTGTTTGCTTTTATAAAGCCATACATTCGGTATTTCTATTTCGCCTTGTTCTTAATGCTTTTGACTACTGTTTTTGGACCCATTCGTCCCTATCTTTCCAAAATTGCAATTGACAAATATGTTATGAATACCGATGCAAATGGTTTTTTGCTCTTTGTGTTTGCGATATTTACTGTTCTGCTCTTGCATTCAGCTTTTCAATTTTTAGCAAATTATTTAATGAAATGGCTTGGGCAGGGTGCTATACATAATTTAAGAAATCGAGTCTTCCAGCATTTACTGAAATTGGATATTTCTTTTTTCGATAAAAATACAGTTGGTAGGCTTGTGACAAGAGTTACCAACGACATTGAAACTATCTCCGACATTCTTTCTGGTGGTTTGATAACGATAATTACCGATTTGGTACTTATTTTCTCGATAATTGCCTTTATGTTTTATTTGAATATTCAATTAACATTGCTAACTCTTTCGGTCCTACCAGTATTGATTTTTGTTACAATGCTTTTCAGGAACAAAGTTCGAAAAATTTTTCGTCTAATAAGAAAAAATGTTGCCAGTTTAAATTCGTTTATCAACGAATTCATTGCTGGAATCTTAACTATTAAGATATTCAATCGAGAGGGTCAATTCAATGAGAAATTTGATATAATTAACAAGGAAAACAAAGCCCTGTGGGTGCAAACAATCAGCTATTTCGCACTCTTTTTCCCGACGATCGAGTTGCTTAGTGCAATTTCTTTGGGCTTAATCATTTGGTTTACTGCTGAAAATATACTTTCAAAGACAATGACTATTGGTACTTTTTTTGCCTTCATCCAATATGCAGAAATGTTTTACAGACCTATACGAGATCTTTCTGAAAAATTTTCAAATCTGCAAAATGCGATGGCATCTTCCGAAAGGATTTTCCAGATTCTGGATACTCCAGCCAATATCGAAACAAAAAGCGGAAATGTTGTTTTTGATTCCTTGAAAGATTCCATTGAATTTCGAAATGTTTCTTTTTCATACGATGGCGAAAATGAAGTTCTGCACAATGTCTCGTTCAAAATTAACAAAGGCGAAACAATTGCTCTTGTCGGGCATACGGGTGCTGGCAAATCAACCATAGTCAACTTGCTTTGTCGCTTTTATGATGTTTCGAATGGTGAAATTCTCATCGATGGTATAAACATAAACGACTACAATTTAGAGTCGCTGCGAAAGAAAATTGCCTTTGTAAGCCAAGATGTTTTTCTTTTTTCAAGAAAAATCATTGACAATCTTTCTCTCGGAAGTGATTCCCTTGGTTATGATGAAATTGTCGGAGCTGCAAAAGAAATTGGTTCACTTGAGTTTATCGACAGGTTACCCGAAAAGTTCGATACAAATGTTATAGAGAAGGGAATAACACTTTCTGCTGGACAAAAGCAATTAATTGCCTTAACTCGCGCTTTAATTCGTAATCCCGAAATTTTGATTCTTGACGAGGCAACTTCAAATATCGACCCTGAACTTGAAAAGCAAATTGTGAAGTCCACCTATAAATTAATTTCTGGCAGAACTTCCATCGTCATTGCCCACAGATTTTCAACAATTCAAAAAGCAGATAGGATAATCGTATTGCATAAAGGTCGAATTAAAGAAGTTGGCAGGCACACCGAGCTTCTGCAAGCTGGTGGTTTGTATGCAAAATTGTTCAGGTTACAGTTTGAATATTCAAAAAGTTACATTATTTCTGGTAAATAATTTTGCCCTGACAAATTGTTGCAAAAACTTCGATTTCGTCCAAATCGTCTAATTCAATTTCCAATAGGTTTTTGTTCAAAATTGTTAGGTTGGCTGGGCTTCCCACTTCGATTTTATCGGGTTCTTCTCCAATAGAATAGGCAGGCGATATTATGTAACTTTCTAAAGCCTCGTGGAGTGTGATTTGCTCGTTGCCATAAATATTTTTGTAATCAATCTTTTCACGATTTACAAAACTATAAATTCCTCGTATCGGATCCGGATTTTCAATAGGGAAGTCCGAACCGCTACAAAGAGGCACAAAGTTTTGAAGAAAAGTTTTCCAAGGATAAGCAAAATGGGTTCGATTGCCAATCCTTTTTTCTGCCATATCGTAATCAGCAATAAAATGAATTGGTTGGATAGAAGCATAGATTCCAAGTTCCTTGAAAAGTGGAATGTCTTCGTTTTGTACAAGTTGACAATGTTCAATACGAAAAAATTTTGGTTTGATGTTATTCGAAGAGAGGTACTTTTTATATGTTTTAAGAATAAGATGGGTTGCTTTGTCTCCAATCGCGTGGATGGCAATCCCCAAGTCGTTTTCCGCTGCGCATTTGAATGCTTGCCTCAATTCCTTTTCGTCGAGTAGTTGCAGTCCATTTGTTTCGCCTTTGTCGGAATAGGGTTCAAATAGCAAAGCCCCGTAGGAGCCAAGCGCACCATCCATATAATATTTTAATCCAACGATTTTTAAATGTTCAGTTTCATAAGATTTTGTTTTAATTTGTGCTGTTTCAAACTTACTTCCAGAAAGGAAAATTCTTATATTAATTTTGTTAAAGTTGCTCGAAAAAAAATCTTGATAGAGTTCAATTAATTTCGGGTCCACATCCATATCGTGAACTGTTGTAATACCAAATTTGGCAAGATATGAGATGCTTTGTTGAAGAAATTGAAAATACTGTTCTTTTGTGTAATCTGGTAGAAATGGTCGGACAAGCTCTATTGCATTGTCGATTAAAATACCGGTTGGATTGCCAGATTCATCTTTGAGGATTTTTCCGCTTTTTGGTTCTATTGTTTCCCGACCGATGTTACAGATTTCCAATGCTTTTGAGTTTAGCCACAAACAATGCCCGTCTTGACGAATCAAGCAAACCGGTAGATTGGGAAATTCTTTGTCGAGAGAAACTTTTGTTGGAAATTCTTTCTTTTTCCAATTTTCTTGATTCCAGCCACGGCCAAAGAGCCAATTCCCTCGGAAAAATGGTTTTTGTTTGAGAATCTCCAAGCAATGCTCTTCGGAAGTTGCATTTGTTAAATCTGGCATCGAAAGAAATTCACCACCAATGAGCAGATGAAGATGGGAGTCTGTGAAGCCAACGCAGGCAAAAGCATTTTCATAATTTATTTCTTGTCCATCGACTTTTATCCTCAACGTTTTTTCTTTCGGTGACAACGAGACTATATAGCCATTTCTAATTTCTATTTTGCCTTGGAACATAACCCAACCAAAAAGAATAAAGACGAGAAAGTAAGTAAAATGATTGAAAATAATTAATTTTGCTAATTCTATTTTTTACATAGATTATGGATTATGAATATTTTATGAAAATTGCTTTAAAAGAAGCAAGGAAGTCCTTCGAAAGTGAAGATGTCCCCGTTGGCGCTGTTATTGTTAAAGATGGTAAAATAATTGCACGAGCACACAATGAAGTTGAAAAACGAAAAGATGCCACTCGGCACGCCGAGCTATTGGCTTTGTCGGAAGCTTTTAAAAAAGTGGGTTACAAACATTTGCTTGGCAGCACAGTTTTTACAACATTAGAACCCTGTCCAATGTGTGCAGGGGCTTTGGTTTTAGCAAGAGTTAAAACAGTTGTTTTTGCGGCAAAAGATCCTAAAAGTGGTGCTGGCGGTTCGGTTATAAATATTCTTTCCCATAGCGCATTAAATCATAAAATTGAAGTCATTGGTGGTGTTCTTGAGGAGGAAAGTTCGCAATTGCTAAAGGATTTTTTTTCTAAGTTGAGAAAAACAGATGAATAGTATTAATAGTGAAAAGGGAGTTTTATATATTGTCCCAACCCCAATTGGAAATTTAAAAGATATCACATTGCGAGCACTTGATATTTTGAAAGAAGTAAACTTTATCGCTACTGAAGATACTCGCACTTGTGGTAAACTTTTGAAATTACTTGGATTGCCAAAGAAAGATTTAATCAGTTACTACGATTCAGTAGAGAAAATAAAAACTGAATTGATTTTACAGAAATTGAACAAAGGATACAATGTGGCTTTGATTTCCGAGGCAGGGACTCCGTTGATTTCAGACCCGGGTTACAAACTTGTTCAAGCTTGCATCGAAACTGGAGTTAGGATTGTACCATTACCTGGGGCGACAGCATTTGTTCCCGCCCTTATTGCGAGTGGACTTCCAACAAATATGTTTAAGTTCTTTGGATTTCCTCCAAAGAAAAAAGGAGTAAAAAAGTTTCTCGAAACCATTGCGAACGAAACGATTACCTCGGTTGTTTATGTAGCAAGTCATACCATTAGGAAATTTATAAACGACTTTGCTAAAATGGTAGAGCCGAATAGGAAGATTTGTCTGTGTCGTGAAATTACAAAAATGAATGAGGAATTTATTCGTGGGAAAATTTGCGAACTTGTCTCTTTTATAAATTCAAAAGAGGCGATTTTAAAGGGCGAGTTTGTAGTTGTCATAGAAGGTAGGGAAGAATGACAATGTTTATAACTTTCGAAGGTATTGATTTAGCTGGTAAAAGCACGCAAGTCCAACTTCTTTCCGAATATCTTATGAAAAAAGGATATCGGGTTGTCACATTACGCGAACCCGGTGGGACAGAAGTTTCGGAAAAAATACGCTCTATTCTTCTTGAACCCGAAAACCAATTAAACCCGTTCTCGGAACTTTTCCTTTTCGAGGCAGCTCGCAGCGAAATTGTCTCTAAAGTCATCAAGCCTTTGTTGCAACAGGGAACCCTCGTAATTTGCGATAGATTTTGGGATTCGACGATAGCTTACCAAGGGTATGGTCGCCAATTGCCAATCGATTTTATTGAAAAGTGTAATTATTATGCCTCCGAAGGCTTGGAACCAGACTTAACATTTTTTTTAGATATTTCTCTTGATGCAATGTTTCAAAGGATGGAAGTTAAATCGGCAGATAGATTTGAAAGCGAGAACAGAGATTTTTTGAGCCGTGTTATGGATGGTTTCCGTGAACTTGCCAAACGTTATAATTATCGTACTTATATAATCAATGGAGCCGATTCGATTGAAAACATTCATAAGCAAATAGTGGAAATTATTGAAAATAAATTAAGTGAAAAGGATGGAGAAACAACTTGATGGGAAGGTTGCATTGATTACTGGTGCTTCATCTGGAATTGGCGAAGCAACTGCTCGTTTATTTGCTGAACACGGTGCAAAGCTTATTCTTCTTGCTCGGCGAGTTGAACGCTTGCATTCTCTCGCAAATGAATTGAAAAGAGAATTCAATACCAATTCTTTTCCACTTGGTGTCGACCTTAGGGATTATCAAAGACTTCAAGACGAATTTTCTCGAATTCCGGAAGAATTTCGTGATATTTCAATTTTAGTTAACAATGCTGGTTTGGCTCGTGGGCTCGAGAAGATTTACGAAGGAAATGTTCAAGATTGGGACGAAATGATAGATACAAACATCAAGGGATTGCTTTATGTAACTAAATTGGTTGCGCCAATTTTTATTCAAAAAAATTCGGGTCATATTGTTAATATAGCGTCGCTTGCAGGTAGGGCGGTTTATCCACGTGGTAATGTTTATTGTGCTACAAAATATGCTGTAAAAGCTCTTTCAGAGGCAATGATTATTGACTTCAATGGGACTAATATTCGGATAACTAACGTTGACCCGGGCTTGGTCGAAACTGAATTTTCCAAGGTTCGCTTCCACGGAGATACTGAACGAGCTAAGCAAGTATATCTCGGTTATAAACCATTGACTGGGATGGATATTGCAAATATTATTCTCTTTTGTGTGACTTTACCTGAACACGTGATGGTGCAAGATATTCTTGTTACTCCGACAGCCCAAGCCACAGCTACAATCGTTCATAAAAATTTATAAAAGTTTTTTACAATAATTTTTAATAAACTTAATCAATAATATCTTTTGTACGATTAATGCAAGAGCTTTGTTATGAATAATGGGAAAGTCGAAGTTCCAAGACCTAATAATCCCGAAAATTTATGCGACCAGTTTCTTAACTTTGTTGAAATTGTGAAAATACTTCGGGAAAATTGTCCTTGGGATCGAAAGCAAACGAATGAAAGTATTGCCCCATTGCTGATAGAAGAAGCATATGAAACAATCTCGGCGATTGAGGAAAAAAACGATAAAGGATTCAAGGAAGAGTTGGGAGATTTGTTCTTGCATATAGTAATGCATAGCGTGATGGCAGAAGAACGAGGGGCATTTTCGTTGTTGGATGTATTAGTGATAATACAAGAGAAATTGGTTTACCGACATCCGCATGTTTTTGCATCTGTTGAGGTAAGTGGCGAAGAAGAAGTACTCAAAAATTGGGAGGAACTGAAACAAAAGGAAGGTAAAAATTCGGTTTTGGAAGGTGTACCTATAAATCTACCCTCACTTTTGCGTGCCGAAAGGATACAACACAAAGCCTCTCGCGTTGGCTTCGATTGGGAAAAAAAGGAACAAGTGTGGGAAAAAGTTATTGAAGAGTTGAACGAGTTGAAGCAAGTTGTGTCAGAAAATCGATCACAGACAAGGATTGAAGAAGAGTTTGGTGATTTACTTTTTGCATTGGTTAACTTTGGCCGATTCCTTGGAATAAGTCCAGAAATTGCATTGCAGAAAACAAACAATAAATTTATACGACGGTTTCAAACCATCGAAGAATTTGCAAAGAGCAATAACAAGTCGATTTCGGAAATGACACTTTCCGAAATGGATGAAATTTGGAACAAAGTTAAAAAGGATGAAAAAAGTATCGAATTATAGGTTCGGTGGCCAAACTCCAATTCGATATTTCTTGCCGTCCTTTTCATATTCAACTGCTACAAGACCAAATTTGTGGTTTGTGTAGTATGTGATTTTTCCGAATAAGTCCTTGAAAGGTCCTTCTTCTAATGTTTCTTCGACTACAATAACTTTAATCAGCCAGAAACCAACGGGGAAGTCGTCTGTGGTCGATCTTTGTGTGACCTCACGGACAAATTTGTTTCCATCCTTATCGGTGAATTCGTATTTGTCTCCGACTTTGGCATTATATTTAACAAGTGTAAATGGTTTCGACAAATCACCCTCGCTATGGTGGAAGTCTTGAATTCCTTCGGTTGTAACTTTGGATTTGATTTCGAATTGAATTTTGATGTTATTCTTGTCGCTTGAATCGATAATGGCGTTGAAAGAGCGGATAAACTTTTCCATTATTGCTGCTTTAATCTCCTTGGGTAATTTTGCAGTACCAATTATAGTATCGATTTTGTGGGTAAAAGCAGTATCAATTGTGAGTTTTCCTGAAGTAGTAACTATTCCATTGTTGTTGCTTTTGACCACGGCATTAAAGAAAATAGTTTTGCCCGGGAATCCAAGGCTCGTCAAGTTCATCGAAACTTCCGTCGTATCGCCAACATTTGTAAATTCAGTTTTGGGGTCGCCAGAAAGAGAGTTTGGACTTTCTGATTTCTGGCAAGAAGCAAGCAAAAA
>JBAMMD010000029.1:215175-492370 GCA_039793965.1 Kapaibacterium sp. (SeqCode)
TAAACAAATTAATATAAAATAATTTAATTCGTATTATAAAATTCGGGTTATTTTTAAGAGAAAAACTTGCAAAAATTTGTATTCGTTCTTCTGTTTTTTATCCCTTTGGAATCCTTTTCTTCTTATGAGTCTTTTATTGTAAAATTTAAGACTGTTGAGAAGAAAAAAGTATTTACAGAGTTGTACTCTCAATCCTTAAATTTTCGTCAAAAGGATTTATCAATTGTAAAATCTGTGGAAAAGTTTCTGCAGGGAAAAGAACAACAAATCCCACAACGTTCGAGGAATTTTTTGGAAGAACTTCCCAAATACTCATTGATTATATTAGATAGCACAGCACAAGAAAGCAAGTTCTTGCAAATTATAAGCTCCCCCGATATTGAATACTTCGAGCCAAATTACAAAGTTTCAATTGAGAATATAAACATAAGAGATAATCTTGTCAAAAAGCAATGGTATCTTGATGCAATAAATATTTGGAATGCTTGGAAAGTTGCTACAGGGCAAAACGTTCTAATTGGTATTGTCGACACTGGACTTGATTTTTATAACAAAGAATTTAAAAATAGAATTTGGATAAATCCAAAGGAAGACATAAATGGGGATGGCACATTTGAACCTTGGCCTGATACTACATATATAAACGGGATTTCGGGAGACTTAAATGGCATTGATGATGACGGGAATGGCTTTGTTGACGATGTAATTGGATATGATTTTGTCGACCAAGCGGTGGGTAATTTTGGCGATAGTTCTCAACCCGACCCTTTACCAAACGACGAACTTGGCCACGGAACAATGGTTGCTGGGGTTATTGCTGCTGGTATTAATGATACTGGAATTGTTGGTGTTGCACCCGAATCAAAGATTGTGGTTCTTCGTGCTTTTGATGTGACGGGTAACGCCGATGTTAAAGATATTGCCTCTGCAATTATTTATGCTGCGTTGAACAATGTTAAGGTAATCAATTTGTCTTTTGGAACGCATTTCGATTCGAAATTGCTTCACGATGCAATTCGATTTGCGTATTCGCAAGGGTGCATATTGGTGGCTTCTGCTGGGAATGATGGCAAAATAGTCGAACACTATCCTTCAGATTATCCCGAAGTCTTGTCTGTTGGTGCAACAACAACTTTAGGCACTATTGGAAAAAGCAGTAACTATGGACCTCGAATTGATATTTTTGCACCTGGTTATGAAATACTGACAACAACAATTAATAATGATTATCAGTTTATGGCTGGCACATCTTTTTCTGCACCAATTGTTTCTGGGGTAGTTGCGTTATTGTTACAACAGCGAAAAGATTTAACTGTTGAAGATGTACGTGCAATCTTGAAGTCTACTTCGAAACCTCTGCTGAAAGATAAACGGAACTTTAACCAAGGAATTGTCGATGCTGGCTCTGCAATTAATTTTGTTGGCTCAACTCGTTTTGAGATTTTATCCCCAATTGAACATCAAGAAATCGACAAAAAGTATGTGAAAACAATAAATCTTATTTATAGCATTTACTCTCCTTTTTTCAATAGTTTCGAGATCGAGTTGTTTAAAGAAGATACCGTTTTTCTGAAAAAATTGAAAAATGAAACAAAAGAGCAAAATCTACAAGATACTTTGAAAATCGACATTGAGGATCTTGACATTGGATACTATGCAATTCGACTTAATATAATGTTGAACAATGGAAATCGAAATACTGTTGTTCGAAATTTTGCTGTGGTATCAACTGATTCATCGTTAGATTTTAGCATAAGCAAAGTCATTAACACTATCTACGAAACAGGCAATCTTCCAATATATATTTCAAAAGCAAAAGTGCCAACTTATTGTAACGTAAAGCTTTTTTCTCGGAATGAATACCTTGCAAGTTTTTCTGACAATCTTTATAATAAACAGCACTACATACCAATCAAGTTCCAGTTTAGGGGGGAAAATTCTAATGACTTTTTCATTGTAGTTGAACATAAAACTTCCGTGGGACAAAAATATTTCGATACACTCCAATTAAGCAATTTTTTTGAATTCAAACAATATACATTCAAACAAAAATATACCCCGCTTCCAACATCGTATATTTTCAGTAAAGTTTTAAATTTAAGGCAGTTTAATAAAAAAGGCTTGTTAATAAATCCATATAATGATTTGGAATGGAAAGACCTGGCTTATTATGAATTTAGAGGTGGTTCATTTATGAATATGGTAAATTATCCCTTACCTTTTATACCCGTGGATATTGGGAATTCCAATGGGAATGAACTCGACGAAGTTCTGACAACAAGTTTTGGACAGACGAAAATATTTGAACCCAGAATTCGAATGTTCGATACTATAATATATCAAAGCAAGCCAGAAGAAACTCTGTGGGCTTCAATGTTTTATGATATCGATGGAGACGGAATAGACGAGGTTATTTGCAATAACGACTTTTCAATTATTGTTTTTAAAAATAAAGGAAATTTTGAGGTTGTTGCAACTTTGACACCACCAGACACCCTTGGTTCGATTGGTACACGACCCAGCCTTCAAATTCTTGATCTTGACCTCGATGGGTTCCTTGAATTTGCTTTTTTTACAACGCAGGGTTATTTATTAATATATCAATTTGACCCCCAGAAATTTGTCTTTTCTTTGGAATTCAAACAAAAGATGAATCTCAACCCATTTACCATATCATCTTGTGTTGCCAAAGTTCCTGGTTCAATGAATAAAATTCTTACTTTCATTGGAGGAGAAAATGTTTTGACAGATGGTTTTAGTTATGAGTATTCAACTATCTGGAAATTATATCAAGTAAAAAGTATCGGTGCAAATTCGTATTTACTCGAAGAGAAAGCAAGCTTTTGGGGTGCTCGGACGGGAGCAACTCCACAAGGAATCTTTTATAGAAATGGAATTACAAGTGCACAAATTGATAATGTTGATGGCGACGAGTTGTTTCTAACACTTTTCCCAAACCTTTACATTCTGAAATATGATGAAAAGAAGTATAATTATTCTCCAATTTTTTGGTTGCCATTTGTTTATTCAAACTCTGTAGTTGTTGATGATTTTGATGGAAATGGATTGAAGGAATTCGGTGTATCTCAATGGTTTGCAACTCTTTTCTATGAGATTCAACCAGAATCTCTTTCCGTACCTTTAAATGTTGATGGTTGGATTGATATTAATGATACAATTTATTTAAGATGGGATAGAGTAGAAAATGCCAATCTTTACAAAGTTTTCGAAATAGACAAGGTTACCAATACACTTTACATTAACTCAACGACGGAAACCAATTTTGTGTCTTTCCCAAGGAACTTTCTTTCTGGTACAAGATATTTTCTTGTTCAGGCATTTGATACAAGCTTAAGTTTTCTTCCGAGTAAATATTCTGACGAGATACAAATTTATGATACAACAAGAACAGAACCTTTTGATATTAAAGTTGTTAACCGAAATCAATTGATATTATCATTTAAAGGAAAGATTTCAAAAATCAATTTACCAAATAAAGAAATAAAACTCAAATATTATAATAACTTAGAAATACCATTTAAAACTATCGAATTTGCAAACGATACTTCTCTATTGCTAACAACTTTTGAAATGCTTGAGAGTGGAGAATACACATTGAATGTCAGTAAATTTAGAGACTATTGGGGCAATTATACATTTCCAACTAATATAAGTTTTGATATAAAAGATGAGACACGAAAAGATTCCTTGCTTGTCTTTCAAAAACTTGAATTTATCGACAACTATTCTTTTGATATTATTTTCCCAGATAAACTCGATAGAAATTCCGTACTTAATTTGTTAAACTATTCAATTACTCCTTTTGGCAATATCGAGGATATATCGATGCCAACTGAAAGTGTTATAAGAATTAAAGTAAGCACAAGTCCAAATATTTACTCAATTGGCAAAGATGTCTATCTTATACTTGGCAAGATATTCAATAGCGATTCTAGCCGGTATGTTCAGCCTCCTTACAATTCGATTAATATAACAAAAGAGGCGAGGGAAATTGAAAACGCATTTGTTTATCCAAATCCTTTAAATCTTAATACATCAAGTGAAATTACTTTTGCCAATATACCTCGATGGACGAGGATAGAAGTTTTCGATAAGACTTTTTCGAAGATGTTAGAAATCGAAAATAACGGCTGGCAAGGTGGTGTCTCTTTAAGTTTACCCGTGTTTCAACATAATTTTTCGCCTGGTATATATTATTTTCGAGTTGTTAAAGAACAAGATGGGCAAATGGTAAAATCTTCATTAAAAAAGTTTGCAATTGTGAAATGAGAAAATTCTTTATTCTTGTTTTTTTGCTACTATTATCTTGCCAGGAGGGACTCGACCCTACGACTGAGTCATTCATTCAAGGAAAGTTGATAGTTTTGTCGGGGAGATGGCCTCCACCGGATTCTGCCCTTGAACTCCGCGTTGTTGGATTTAGAGAATATCCACCTCAAGATCTGTTGAATGAAATCTTGTCTGGAAATGCATTTATTTCTGATACCTTGGCTCGTTTCCTTGATACTATCCCTTATATCTTGAAAATTGAAAAACCACCAGCGGAGATTAACTATCTTGTCGCCGCACTGCGCTATGGAACAATTCTCCAGTGGAGGGTGATTGGTGTCTATTCCGAAGAAATGACATTTGAAAGGAAGCCGAAAAAGATAATTGTACCCAAAGGAATTGTGCTAAAAGATATTGATATTTTGATTGATTTTAACAACTTACCTAAACAACCGTTTGAATAAGTATGAAGTCATATATTCTATGCTTTCTGGTCCTTTTCTGTATAGGTTCGAAATTATTTGCGTATGAACTCGTGGGTTTTGTATTCGATTCGACCAGTCGAAAACCTCTTGTTGGTGCCACAATCCGGTTGGAAGGTACAAACTTTGGCTCGTTGACGAACAAAGACGGAAAGTTTGTTTTATCGAAAGTGCCAAAAGGGAAATACACTTTGATTGTATCCTATGTTGGCTACCAAACAAGCAGATCAACTGTTTATGTTCCTTCGAGAGATACACTTGTCTTTTATATGTTGCCCAGACTGATTGAGACAAACGAGTTAGTTGTTTCCGCTTCTAAAAAATTGCAAACTGTACAAGAGGTTCCTGTTAGTGTTGCTTTTGTCGGGCAGGAAATATTTTCTCGCAAAAATTATGTCCGTTTGGACGAGGCTTTGAGATTTGTCTCTGGGGTAGTTGTGAATAAAGACAATATCAATATTCGCGGTTCTTCTGGATTTTCTTTTGGTGTTGGTTCAAGGGTCTCTTACCTGATTGATGGAGTACCTATGCTTTCTGGTGACAATGCCGATGCAAAATATGACATTGTTCCGCCCGAAGCAATAGCAAATGTCGAGATTGTCAAAGGTGCAGGTTCCAGTCTGTATGGGTCGAGTGCTATTGGTGGTGTGATTAATGTAATTACCAAAGAACCGGGCGAAAATGTTTCCTATTCCATAAAATTGCAAAGCGGGATTTATACCAAACCAAAGTATAAACAATGGATTTATACGGACAAGCTCACTACAAAATCTGTTATTGAAGGTTTTTTATCTGAGAATTTTGGATTATTTAAATTGCTTTTAAGTGGAAATTTTGTCAAAGACGAAAGTTATAGACAATTTGATAAAAGCACGCGATTTAATATCTTTGGAAAGATTACAAAGGAACTCAAAAATTACGGAAAAGCAACACTTTTGGTTTTTTTTAGTTCCGATAAAAGAAATGATTGGGTCTATTGGAATAGTCTTGATAGTGCAACACAACCGCCAACAGGTACGGATTTGTCGAGATATCTCGTTTCAGATAAGGGGAATGTTTCATTTCTTCACAAGTTTATTGTATCGACGCAAACTTTTGCTGATTTTAAATCATCTTTATATTATACATCATTGGACAATAAGTTGAACCCTAAAAATCCCGAATATCGACAAAGCAAGGCATTTTCTTTTAATAATGAACTTCAATTAAATACCCACTTTGGCGATAATACTTTGGTGTCATATGGGGTAAATTACCAAAGGAATTGGGTTGAATCGAACATTTATGGGAAACACAAGCAAAATCTATTTTCTTTGTTTAGCCAAGTTGAATTTAGTAAATTTTATAATTCGACCATAACAATTGGTGGAAGGTTTGATGTTGAAAAGTCTGATTCCTCGAAACAATATCTTGAATTTTCTCCTAAATTTGGCTTAAACTATTTATTATCGGAAAGCAACAGTATTCGTTTCTCAATTGGTCGTGGATTCCGTTCCCCGTCGCTTGCCGAGCGTTTTGCAACGATAAAGTATAGTGGGTTCGAAGTTGTTCCAAATTACGATTTGAGGTCCGAGTATTCTTGGTCTACTGAATTTGGTGCATTGTGTGAATTTAAAAGATTTATAATACCTTTTCTTGTTGACTTCTCACTTTTCTATTCATATTTCAATGATTTAATTGAGCCAAGTTATAAAATTATTCAGGCTAAACCATTAATACGCTTCGAGAATATTTCAAAGGCAAGGATTCTCGGTTTTGAAATCTCGTTTAAAACTAATTTGTTTAATCAAATTCCCTTTTTTGTCGGATTCACCTATCTTGACCCGAAAGATTTGCGAGAGAATAAAATACTTAAATATCGTTCGAAGTATACTTTAATTTCATCTGTAACTTTACCATATAGGTTTCTTTCTTTTACATTCGACTTTCGATACATAAGTAAAATCCAAAGGTTGGACGATATGTTGAGTTTGCAAGTTAAAGATTATGATGCCATTGTGCCAATTTATGTAGTAGATGTCAATTTGAATTTCGACCTTATGCATTTTAAACTTCCTTTTACTGTTAATCTTAGTGTTCAAAATCTTTTCGATTATTATTATGTCGAAATGGTAGGAAATCTTGCTCCGACTAGATTAGTTAGTCTACGATTACAGTATACTAAGTAAGTTCATCATTTTTTAACTTTCATTAGGTAATTTTGTTTTTTTTTGGTATAAAGATGAAAACTTTTTTTACAATAATTATTCTATGTTTCTTATCTATAAATCTTTTTTCACAAGTTGTTGTTATAAGCGAATACAACAATGTAACTGGCGACCCATTGGGCGAGTGGACAGAGTTGCTTGTGATCGAAGACAACACAAACCTTGTTGGGTTTACTCTCCGGGATAATGCTGGGTCAACACCGCCGCCATCGCAATGGACGGGAGGTATTCGTTTCAAAAATCATCCTTTATGGAGGAACTTGCGTGCAGGGACAATAATTGTCATCAACCACAGATATTCACCATACCAAAGCGTGGATGTTGATAAACGCGATGGTTACATAGAGATAGACGCAGAGAATGAAACATATTTCGAGAAAAGATGCTTTAGTTGTATTGTTGGACCCGAATGGTACCAGAAAGCATTAAATATTGCACAAGAGAGCGATATTTTGCAGATAATCGACCAAAACGACAACCATATTCATGCTCTTGCCCATCTGCCCGCTGCCGAAGGGGATTGGGTGAATTTGCCTCAACCTAAAGTTGCTTATGTTGGTAGCATTCCACGTGGCGGCGTTACTGTGCGTGTTTGTCCCGGAAGGACACTTTCAGCATACAACAAAGGTTTCGATACGAGGAGGGAAGAAACTGACCAATCATCAGATTTTGTTACAAAAGGGAAGCCCAACAATCGTGCAGGGTTTGTCAATCAGAATCAGTTGTTCTGGAGAAGTTTGCGAGAGCCAAAGTGGAATTCGCCTACGGCTAGTGCGAAAGTTTTTCGCGACAGCGTTATTTTGACTTGGAATCCAATCAATGACCCTTATCCTCAAGATAGTGTGAATGGATATTTAATTGTTCGGATTTCATACGAGCTTCTTGGAAGTGCTCAACAGCCAGTCGATAGCCGTATATACAATGTTGGCGACAATCTTGGTTCTGGTGTGGTTGTAGGGTTGGTTAACTATTCCCAAGCAACAAGATTTGTTGATAGATTTTCACTTCAGTGTGGTGTTCGTTATGTTTATAGAATTTACGCATTTCGCTACCGAAGAGACGATTTTCGCGAAGACACCGATGAATATTCAGCACGAGGCGTTGCATATAATGAAAGTAGTTTTGCACAGGTCGAAGTGGAGAAAAATATTCCTCCCAAGCCTGTTTTGTTTATTGCAAAAGGTTCGAACAAAGTTTGCGAAGGCGATACCGTTGTTCTCAAGGTGAAAGAATCGAATAGAGTTGGTCAAGTTGTTTTCAGATGGTATGCCAATGGAAATTCAATTGGTGAAGGCGTTGATAGTTTGATTGTTCTTTCTTCTGGTGAATATAAAGTCGAGATTCAAGATACTCTGGGTTGCTCCGCAACTTCTGAACCAGTCACAATAAATGTTGTTAATTATCCTAAATTGATATTATATGCTAATGGCAAAGAAATAACCAAAGATACGACTCTCGTGCTATGTCCGAGCGAAAAAGTTGATTTCAAACTCCTTGGCTGGTTCAAATATAAGTTATACAAAGATAATCAACTTGTCGAAGAAGCCAGCAAGTCTGAATGGAGCGTTTCCTTAAGTGGAGTTTATTATTTCGGTGCCGACAACGAAATTTGTTTCGCCAAGACTCCGAATGTTACCGTCAGGTATTTGGATTTGAGATTGCAAATTGTTCCAAGCTTTGTAAAGTTGTTTGTGGATAAGAACCAAATTTATCGAGATACAATAATCATTTTAAGAAATCTTGGCAAAGATACAATCAGGGTAGATAATATCACATTTTCTCTTACTTCGTTTGAATTGATATCTCCGAATTTGCCAATTAATATACCACCAAATAGCGAAGTTCAACTTTTGGTAAGATTTAAGCCATTGAAATCTGGCGTCTACCTATCTCAGATGATTTTGCAAAAGAATTGTAAGCTTTACGATACTGTTTCTTTCGAAGGAACCAAGGCAAAAACTGTTCTTATTTACAACTTAGATACGTTGAATTTTGGTGTTGTTCCCATCTGTGATAATGTCGCAATTAACAATGATTTTAGTTTGGTTAACGACTCCGATGAGGAGGTACAACTTCTGCGCGCAGATATTTCCTCTCCTTTTGAAATTTTAGAACCTATGCTACCGTTGAATTTGGTTGGTAATGATAATATTAGATTTAAAGTAAAATTGCGAAACACTGGTTCTGGCTTTTATTCCGGTACTTTGAAAATAGTTTATAAATATTCAGGAATTGTCGATTCACTACAAATACCTGTTAAAGGTGTAATTGCAAATGTTGAATATAGCATAAACAAAAACTTTCAAGACAATGTTATTCTCGGGGAGTGTGAGAACTCAACCACACTTACCATCTCGATTGTAAATAAATCTTTTTTAGGTTTGAATGTAAAAATCGTTCCTGAAAGTGATATTATAAAGATTTACAACGCAAACTTATCTCTTAATGCTAACGATACGATTCTAATTTCCTTCGATTTGAAACCAAATAATATTGGCTTAGGAAAGACAAAAATTTTCTTTACAATTGAGCCTTGCAATATAATGGACTCGTTGGAGATAAATTATTTTAAAAAAGGATTTTTAGTTACCTTCAATCAAGATACCATTGATTTTGGAAAGATTTACACCTGCGATAATGATAATCAATTTTCAAAGACACTAACTGTTCAGGTTGTAGGCGATAGTCTTGGCATGACTAAAATTAAGGAAGTTAAAACGACTGGACCCATTAAGGTATTGATTGCAAAAGATTCTTCGTTGAATGATGGCAGTACCTTGGAATTTTTGTTTGAACCAACTCGAAATGGACTTTACGAAGGGATGGTGACATTCATTTTAGCTCCTTGTAACAATGAATATAAAGTTTGGTTCAAAGGAGAATATGTCCGAAGTCAATTGATTTTTAGTACAGATACAATTGATTTTGGTGATGTTGAAATTGGGAAATCTTCGAGCAAAAAACTGGTTGTTTCTAACATTGGCGATACTTTGGTAGTTGTAGAGAAATCACAAATAACAGATAGTTTAAATTTTGATATTCAACCCAAAATATTTACTCGACAAACAATGAAAAATAATGATAGTATTAGTTTCGAAATTGTTTTTCATCCAAATGCCGAAGGTTATTTCGTATCCGATGCTTTTATAAAAATTGGTTTCCCTTGCGATTCGGTTGTTAGAATTGTCTTGAAAGGACGAGGGAAAACACCTTTGCCAAAAAAATTAACATTGTTCATCAAGGAATATAGATTTAAACCTTCCACTGTTGCAATTGTTCCAATACAATTTTCAATGGAGGGCACAAGTTTGAAAACTATCGATTCAATAGCATTTGATCTAAGCTATAATCATCGAATTTTTAATATCTCGACTGTCTATTCTGGCTCTTTCACAGTTCAGTCACAGATCGACTATATGAACAACCTTATTCACTGTAGTTTAAACACAAAAAATCAAGACATATCCGAAGGCATATTTGCATATCTACAAGGAATGGTGCTGATTGGCGAACAGAAGTATGTCGACTTGAAGATTAGCAATGTGAAAGTATTCGGAGAGCAAAGTTTAGATGTAGTTCTCGAAAATGGGAAAATAATTATCGACAGCGTTTGTATGGTCGATTTTAGGTTAATTTCGCCCGAGACTCTTCCAGAATTTACTGCGTTCATCCGAGAAAATAACCTCGAAGTTAAAGTTTTTTCTGAAGTGGAGAATGTCGATGCCAAAATTTATGTCTACGATTTGTTAGGTAGATGTTTATTTTCGAAAACAATATTCAACATACCAAAAGGTGAATCTGAATATCAGTTTCCGTTGGTAATTAGCCCATCTCAAAAACTTTTTGTGTTAGTTCGTTATGGTGATTCAATTAAATCTTGCTTGGTAAACTATAAATAATTTGGTTCTCTTTGAAGTTAGTGTATGCATAGTTTTAATTTCATTTTGTAATTTAGTTTTTTTTGGGTTTGAAAATGGAAAGGTATCCCAAATTGCTTTTGCCCGATATACCAAACCTGAGCAATGTCGATGTATACATTGCTAACGGCGGATTTGAAGCCTATCGAAAAGCTTTGCAAATGTCACCGAACGATGTAATCAACGAAGTTAAAAAATCGGGGCTACGTGGTAGAGGTGGTGCTTGTTTTCCAACTGGGTTAAAATGGTCCTTTATGCCAAAATCGAAGGACATACCCAAGTTTCTATGTGTAAATGGTGATGAATCCGAGCCTGGTTCTTTTAAAGATAGGCAAATTTTCGAGTTCAATCCTTTCCAACTGATAGAAGGGATTTTGATTGCTGGCTATGCGATGGGTATACGTACTGCTTATATTTACATTCGTGGGGAATATCACAAATGGATTAACCTAATGCAAAATGCTTTGGACGTCGCCTACCAACGTGGTTTTGTTGGAAAAAGGATGCAAGAAACATTTGGTAATGATTATTGGCTCGATATCTTTATACACAAAGGTGCTGGCGCGTACATCTGTGGCGAAGAAACAGCCTTGATGAATTCAATCGAAGGTTTCCGTGGCTATCCAAGATTCAAACCACCTTTCCCAGCCCAAAAAGGTTTGTGGGGATATCCCACAACGATTAATAATGTTGAGACAATCGCTGCTGTACCGCAAATAATTAAAATTGGCGGGGATGAGTATGCGAAAATAGGCGCACCCAAACATCCTGGAACTCTGCTTTTTGGAGTGAGTGGGCATATTAATAAGCCAGGAGTCTATGAATTGCCAACCGGTACTCCTTTGAAGGAAATTATTTACGAGCATTGTGGTGGAGTTTGGAAGAATAAATCTCTTAAAGCGGTAATACCCGGAGGCTCTTCAATGCCACCACTGACAGCCAAAGAAGCCGAGCTTGCGCTTATGGATGAGGAATCTCTTCAGAAATTTGGTACACACATTGGGACTGGTGGAATTATTGTGATGGACGAAGACACGGACATTGTCAAAGTGACATATAGGATAGCGCATTTCTACCATCACGAATCTTGCGGGCAATGTACGCCTTGTCGTGAAGGTTGTGGTTGGATGGAGAAGCTGCTCAAAAGAATCTACGAGGGCGATGCAACGACGAAAGATTTGGATTTGCTCTATTCTGTTGCATCAAACATCGAGGGTAACACAATTTGTGCTCTTGGTGACGCTGCTGCCTGGCCCGTAAAAGGGTTTTTAAGTAAGTTCCGAGAAGAATTTGAGAAACGAGTGAAACCAGCTCGAGAATTTATTCCAAAGAATGTTGTTCACGGCAAGCGAAAAAGTGTGAGTTTGCTTGTCGAAAAGAAAAATTAATTGTGGCGAATGTGCATAATATCGCCATCTTGGACAACATAATCTTTGCCCTCGAGGCGGAAAACACCTTTTTCCTTGCATTTTGCCAAGGAACCGTATTTGACGAAATCCTCGAAGTGTACAACTTCTGCACGAATAAATTTGTTATAAAAATCAGTGTGAATAACTCCAGCAGCTTCCTGTGCCTTCATACCTTTGCGAATCGTCCACGCACGGCACTCGTCCTCGCCAACTGTAAAAAATGATTGCAATCCAAGCAAGTCGTAGGCACTTCGAAGCAAACGCGATAGAGCGGATTCTTTAAGTCCAAAATTATCCATAAATTCTTTTCGTTCCTCTTCGTTTAATCGAGAAAGCTCAAATTCGGTTTTTGCAAAAAAGGGTTCTATGCGTATGTTTTTACCGGGGAATTTGAGTCTCAAATGTTCGATTATACTTTCGGATTGTTCAATGTTGCTTTCTGAAAGATTCACTGCAATTATCAACGGTTTCATTGTAATCATCTGGTAATTTTTTTGCAAAATTTCTTCATCTTTTGTTTTGTCTAATTCACGAAGTGGAATTCCAGAAAGCAAAGCATCGTTCCATTTTTGTAGAATGTCTTTTGTTTTAATCAGTTCTTCTTTGTTTTTTGTTCGAACCAGCTCTTTTTCCAATTTTTCTAAACGATTTTCAATAAATGAGAGGTCGAAAATGGTTGTGTCTTCGAGAAATATATTAATGTCTCTTTCGATATCAATAGACTCTTTAATATGTGGAATCGAAGGGTCATCGAATCCACGCACAATTAGAATGAATGCGTCGTAGTTTTTTGTCGCTATTGCAAATTTGGAATTGTAAGTAAGAATTTCGGGGTTGGAGCTACCCATAAAATCGTCGACTTCAATAGTTGCATTTACTTTTCTTTTCGGATTGAAAATCTCAGTCAGAAAATCGAGCCTTGCATCGGGCACTTTTATAATCGAAGTATTAGATTTCCCTTTTGCAGAATCTTTTTCATCGTGTTCTGCTGTGCTCAAGGATTCAAAAAATGTCGTTTTACCAGAATAAGGTAGACCAACGATACCAATTTTCATTTTTTCCAAAAAATAATTGTCAAAATTAAAAAAATTGTTTAAGTTGTAATTTCAGTTTTTGAAATAAAAAATATAACTAGTCGTTTATATTTTCGAGTTCATTTTGTTTTTTTTCAATTAGGAGATTTTATGGAGGCATTATCAAAAGAGACATTTGTCGAGAAAGTTTTCGACTACGAAAATAATGACCAATGGGTTTTCAAAGGTGCAAAACCTGCAATCATCGATTTCTATGCCGATTGGTGTGCCCCTTGCAAAGCAGTTTCCCCGATTCTTGAAGAACTTGACAAGGAATATCAAGGTTTAATCGATTTTTATAAAATCAATACAGACGAAGAGCAAGAACTGGCTGCGATGTTTGGAATTCGCTCGATACCAACAGTTCTCTTCATTCCTGTCGATGATGAACCAAGAATTGCTGTTGGCGCAATGCCGAAAGAAATTTACGAGCGCGCAATTGAAGATTTGTTTAAAATCAAGAAACCACTTATTCATTAATCATTTTTTCAAGCACTCTTCGAAGGGCGAGAAATCGCCCTTTTTTTTTAAGAAAATGATTAACTTTGCTCTTGTAAATATTTGATTTGAAATATGACAATAAAGGTTAATAACAAGGATTACCAAATCGAGGTTGAGCCAGAAATGCCTTTACTTTGGGTGTTAAGAGACATTTTGAATTTAACTGGTACGAAGTATGGTTGTGGAATCGGTGTTTGCAAAGCTTGTACAGTACTAATCGATGGTATTCCCGAGCAATCTTGTGTCATTCCTGTAAGTTATGTAGAAGGAAAGAAGGTTACAACAATCGAAGGGATTTCCGAAAATGGCGAACATCCGTTGCAAAGGGCATGGGTCGAACTTAGTGTTAGCCAATGTGGATATTGTATGCCGGGGCAAATAATACGAGCATATTACTTGGTTTCGAAAAATCCGAAGCCAAGCGTTGAGGAGATTAATCGTGAAATGTCGGAACATATTTGCAGATGTGGAACTTACAACAAAATTCGCGAAGCTATTTTATTTGCCACAAAGGAGTAGAAGAATGGAAGAGCAATTCATAGAATCAAGAAGAAGATTTATTTTTGGTTCTGCCTTGACTTTCGCAGGAATCTTATCGGGTTTTCCCAGTGTGAACAAAGCATTATCAGAACTTGTTATTTATGGGAAAGAAAATAAAGTAATGAGTTTTACCCCAAGTGTATGGGTGGAAATTACAAAAGATAATTTTGTTGTGGTCACAGTTGCACGGAGCGAAATTGGGCAAGGTGTTAAAACGACATTTGCTATGATTGTTGCCGAGGAGTTGGATGCAGACTGGAGCAAAGTTGTCGCTGTTAATGCAGAAGGAGACGAGAAATATGGTGACCAACTTACAGGGGGTAGCACAAGTGTTCGGGAGTTTTGGACTCCATTGAGGCAGGCTGGAGCCCAAGCCCGACTGATGTTGATACAGGCTGCGGCAAAGATTTGGGGCATCGACCCAGAAAATTGTTATACTGAGAATAGTTTTGTTTTCGAAAAAAACGGGGCAAGGAAACTATCTTATGGCGAATTAATTGACACAGCAATTGGATTACCTGTGCCTCCAGTAAATCAAGTGAAATTAAAGTCCGTTGCCGAATTCAAGATTCTTGGAAAACCAACAAAGAATCTTGAAGAACCGAACATTGTCAAAGGAAAAATTATTTATGGCTTCGATTATCGTGTACCGGGAATGAAATATGCTGTTTTGCTTCGATGTCCATATATTGGTGGGAGCTTGATCAATTTTGATGCAACAGATGCTTTAAAAGTAAATGGAGTTGTGGGAGTATATCAAATTTCAGAAGGCATTGCAGTTGTTGCCGATAATTCCTGGGTTGCATTGAAAGCAAGGGACTTACTAAAAGTACAATGGGATCCGGGACCGAACGCTCAACTTTCGACCGACCAAATTTTTGAAAGATTTAGAAAATCGATTGTCAATTTAAAAGAACTACCTAAAAATACAGTCAAAGAGATACAAGTTGTTTACGAAGTACCTTTTCTTGCTCATAGTACAATGGAGCCGATGAATGCTTTTGCAAATTACAAAGAAGGTAAATGTGAAATTTATGCTGGAACGCAAAATCCCCAAGTTGCAAGGATTAGAGTAGCATCGGCATTGCAAATACCAAAAGAAAATGTTAAAGTGTTTGTATTGAATTCAGGTGGTGGCTTTGGTCGACGACTCGAAGCAGATTATATAGTTATAGCAGCAAAAATTTCAAAATTATGTGGCTGTCCAGTTTTGTTCTTCTTCACCAAATCTGATGATATAAAGTTCGATTATTATAGACCCGCAAGTGTACACGGAATTAGGGCTGGCATCGACAAAGATGGGAAACCCACAGGCTTGCGTCATAAGATTGTTTGGCAAAGTAACTCTTTACCCCTTTCGCCCCACTATGATATACCGGATGTACAAAATTCAAATGAATCTATTTGGTTTGGAATTAACGAAGGAGCATGGCGTTCTGTTGCCTATTCACAAAACAATTTTGCAATGGAATCTGCTGTAGACGAGTTAGCATATCTAGCTGGTAGAGATCCGTTCCAATATAGGTATGAACTTACGAATGACCAGCGTTTGAAAAGAGTGCTTTCACGAGTTGCTGAAAATGCCAATTGGGGTGGTGGTTTGCCAAAAGGCTGGGGGAGGGGAATTGCTGCTTTTGTGGGTTACGGTGCCTACATTGCCCACGTTGTCGAAGTTTCTGTTTCCGAGGAAGGCTTTTTAAAAGTTCAGAAAATTTATGCGGTTGTGGACCCTGGCTTTCCTATTAATACCGAAAATATCAAGAACCAAATACGAGGTGCAGCGATAGATGCGCTTTCGACTGCATTGTATGCTGAAATTACAATTCAAGATGGACAAATTCAGCAATCTGGCTTTCACAATTTTCGATGGTTGCGAATGGATGAAGTCCCCGATTTCGACATCGAGATATTAACAACATCAGACCGTCCTTCTGGAATGGGAGAGGTAGGTTTTCCGTCGGTAAGTCCTGCACTTTGTAATGCAATTTTTAATGCAACAGGGATTAGAATTCGGAAACTTCCAGTTGCAAAGACTCCTTTGACATTGGGAGATAACTCGAATGTGCAAGAAAAATCTTTTGAACTTATCGCCTATCCCAATCCTTTCGAAACTGATGTTAAAATTGAAATAATCCCAAAGATGGAGTTTAGAAATCATTTGAATGTAATGATTTACGACTTTCTTGGGAAGAAAGTTTTTCAACCAAAAATGAAATTCGACGGCATAAAATACTTTGTAGAGTTAAATTTCGAAAACTTTCCGTCGGCAGTGTATTATGTCGTTATTTTACAAGGTAATGAAAAGATTTCTTTTCCGATTTTGAAAAAAAGGTAACTCAGAATTTGGCATAAATTTAGAAAAATTTGCTTTAAACCAAATCTGTTTTTGGTTATGTTGTTTGATTTTATTAATTTGCAATTCTATAATTATTATGTTTAACAAATATGAATTTAAAATTACGGAGGTTGCTTAATGACAGACAGTGTAATTAGTCAAGTAGATAATTTTAAAGTAGGCGAGTCCTCCCAGTTTGAAGTTTCGATGAAAACACCTGCCAAAGTCAATGTTCCAGGGAATTTGCTCGAAATGAATTTCAATAACCTTGAAATCGACGAGAAAACTTTTGCTGAGATGATATCAAGAAACTTTAAAGAGATCAAGGAAGGACAATTAGTTCGCGGGAAGATTGTCGATATAACAAAAGACGAAGTTTTTGTTGATTTGGGCTTCAAAAGCGTTGGTGTTATACCAAGAAGTGAACTTTTGAACTCGGAAACTTTAAATGTTGGAGACCAAATTGATGTTTTTGTTGAAGCTTTGGAGGATAGCCAAGGAAGAGTACTGCTGTCCCGAAAACGAGCAGATTTTATGAGGATTTGGCAGGAAATTAATAGAATTTACGAAAACCAGGAAGTAGTTCCAGTTAGAATTTTAAGAAGAATCAAAGGTGGAATGGTTGTCGACTTACTTGGTGTCGAAGCCTTTCTCCCGGGTTCTCAAATAGATATTCGCCCGGTCCGCGATTTTGATTCTTGGGTTGGAAAAACCCTCGATGTTAAAATCGTAAAAGTAAACCATCCAAATGAAAATGTTGTGGTAAGTCATAAAGTCATACTCGAAGAACAACTAAAGGACCAACGCGATGCCCTCCTTGCAAAACTCGAGAAAGGATTGGTGCTCGAAGGCGTTGTCAAAGCAATTGCCGATTTTGGTGTTTTTGTGGACCTTGGTGGGGTCGACGGACTTGTTCACATCACAGATTTGTCCTGGGGTAGGGTTACACATCCAAGCGAGGTTGTCCAACTCGACCAAAAAGTCAAAGTTGTTGTGCTCGACTTCGACCCAGATAAAAAGAGAATTTCTCTCGGAATGAAGCAATTAACACCACATCCTTGGGATTCGATTGGCGATAAGTATGAAAAAGGTACCAAAGTGCGTGGCAAAGTAGTTAGCCTTACTGATTATGGTGCATTCATTGAAATTGAAAAAGGTATCGAAGGGTTAATTCATATCAGCGAGATGTCTTGGACTCAACACGTTAAACATCCTTCCCAAGTTGTTTCATTGGGGCAAATTGTTGAAGCAGTTGTTTTGAACATAGATAAAGAAGAACGAAAACTGGCGCTTGGAATGAAACAACTTGAACCCGACCCGTGGGAAGAACTTGCACAAAAGTATCCCGTTGGCTCTCGCCATCGTGGCGTTGTCCGAAATATTACCAACTTTGGTGTTTTTGTTGAGTTGGAACCTGGTGTAGATGGATTAATACATATTAGTGATTTGTCTTGGACAAAGAAGATACGACATCCTGGCGAATTTGTCAAAAAGGGTGAAGAACTCGAGGTGGTGGTTCTTGCTGTCGATAAGGAACAAAGAAGGATTGCACTTGGGCATAAGCAAATTCAAGAGGACCCGTGGGATTATTTCGAGCAAAAATATAAAGTTGGAACAATTACCGAAGGGAAAATTGAGCGCATTATCGAAAAAGGAGTCATAGTTGAACTTCCCGATGGCGTTGATGGTTTTGTTCCAGTTTCTCAATTGTCTTTTGCCCCGGTTCGGGTTATAATTGATTATTTTAAAATTGGCGACAGACTTCCGCTCCGAGTTGTTGAATTTGAAAAAGAATCGAAAAAAATTGTTCTTTCAGCAGTCGAAGCTTTAAGAACAATGGATCAGGCTGCAATTGATGCTTATAATGCTGAACATCCCGTTCCAAATGCGGACAAAGTGGTTATCGACACAACAAGAAGCTATTTCGATGCATCGGAAGCCGCAGATTATGAAGGTATTGAAACCAAAACTCAACCAGATGAACATATTTCCAGTGCTCTCTATCCTTCGCTTGTAACAAGTTATACAATTCCACCTTCCGATCCTAAAGATGAATTGGTTCTGACTACTGCTACTGGAGAACAAAAAGTTGAAGAAAAGAATGAACTTAACTCCGAAACTGTTTCAGAAGATAATACCCCCGAAGGAACAATCGAACTTGAACTGAAAGAGGAAGATACGAGTAATAGCGAAAAGATAGAAGGTTAACAACATTAACTAAGGCTACCAAATAGAGGTAGCCTTTTTTATTTTATGGAAATTGATTTAAGCGGAAGAATTGCGCTTGTTTGTGGTGCTTCACAAGGAATTGGTGAAGCAATTGCAAAGCAGTTTGCATTCTCTGGTGCTAATGTAATCGTACTTGCTCGTAATGAGCAAAAACTGCAAAGAATTGTTACTGAGCTATCCTCGAAGACAAACCAAGAACATTATTATATTGCCTGCGATGTTTCAAATATTACTTTGTTAGAAACTAAAGTCACCGAGAGTCTTGAGAAAATTGGTGAGATTCATATACTTGTAAACAATACTGGAGGACCTCCACCAGGGCAACTTTTCACTTCCAACATTGAGCAACTGGGTTTTGCCTTTCGCCAGCATATCCTATCGGCACAAAAATTGATTACGCTTTTAGTACCCAAAATGATTGAAAATAAATTTGGTAGGATAATAAATGTGGTGTCGGTAGGAATGCGAGAGCCAATTGAAAATCTCGGGGTTTCGAATACAATTCGAGGTGCGATGGGCAGTTGGGCGAAAACCCTTTCCAAAGAACTTGCTCAGTTTGGAATCACTGTTAATAATATTCTCCCCGGTTACACATTAACCGAACGACTCATTTCTCTCTTACAGCAAAGATCTAAGGAGAAAGGTAAGACATTTGAAGAGGAAGCCAACCAGATTTTGCACAAAATTCCTGCTCGCCGTTTTGCGAAACCCGAAGAAATTGCTTCACTTGCTGTGTTCCTTGCAAGCGAGAAGGCTGGTTATATTAATGGGACAAGTATTCCTATCGACGGCGGATTCCTATCCTGCATTTGAAACAAAAAGTTGAGGTTTATATGAAAAAGTTTGCTTTAGTTCTCTCGCTTCTTCTTACAATTATTACTTCCAAAGGATTTTCCTTATTGCCAATAGTTTCTGTACCTGAATTACCAAAAAACTTGCGCAATTTCGTTACCGACGAGCGGAAATACTTCGAATTGCTTGTAGATTACTATGTTCGGGCAAAGCTTCTCGAAGCACAACTGGACACAAGTGGCTTAGTTCCGCTGCTGGGCTACGATGCCATTGTGAACCAAGATTTGCAAGAGTTGAAAAGGTTTGCAAATCTTTCAAAAGAACTTTATAACAAAGTCTTGGGATTACCGGAGGAACGAAGGATAACAAACCTGCGAAAGCAAGTGGACAAACTTCTGTGGGAAAATCGAATGTTAAAAATTGAAAACGATAGTTTGCGAGTTGAATCAGAGTTCAAGGCTTTAGTAGATTTAAAAGATTCTTTAATACGAAGTTTGAGTATGAAGTTAATTGATTGCGAATACAATAATGACTTTGAATTGTATTCTCAACTTGAACGCACAAAATATCAATCTTTAATGTCTTTTGGTGTTAGCGCAGTTCAAATGTTTTATGACAATTTAAATCTAACATCGTATCTTGCTCCTTCTTTCGATTTATCGCTTCGCTTGTTGAGTATCGACAATGGCTCTGCTTATTTGAATTTTGAAACCTCGTATATTTATTTAACAAATCTTGTAAAGTTTCCAGAAATTGAAAATCAAGTTCAATTCAAATATAAAGATGATATATGGAATTTTAATGTATCGATAGCTTTCAACTTATCAAAAATATTGAATGCGAATTCGTTTTACTGGCAATTGGGAATCGGCTCTGGGTATATGCTTGCTTTTTCCAAAGAACAAGTACCTTTTGGCTTTCAGAATGATTACAAAGGTTATTCGATTGTTATTTATACCATACTTGGGGGATTTAGCAAGCGAGTGCCAATTGGAATTGTTATTGGTGGCAAATTATTTAAATATTTGGACGAGTTGAGATATAACAGCTTGAGTTTGGGTAAACCGTTTGTTCCGGGATTCTATCTTGGATTGAAATTCAATATCTTGAATTCATTTTAGGAGGTAAAGATGAAGAAGTTTGCAATAATAGTTTTCCTTTTTTCTTACATCACAATTATGTTTGGACAAAATTTAGATTATGCCAAAAGACTTTTGAAATTGGCTAATACAAATGTTTGGCTCGAAAAATACGACCTTGCAAGCCAACAAGTCGACGAAGCAAAGAGGGCTCTTTCCAAATTCAATAGTTGGGAGGCTAAATACTGGGGTGCTGTTGCCGACGAAACACTTGGACATATTTACTTTCAGATGGGAAATTACGACTTTGCCGAGAAATATTATCTCGATGCAAATTCAAAGTTCAAAGAATTAATCAAAAGTAAGTTCGAGGGATCGCAAAAGGCATCTTTTGAATTAGTCCAAAAAGCCAAAAAAAACAAATTGCAAAATGATATTTCAAAAGAATATTCAATAGACAATAAAGACAATAAAATTGTAAATCTGAGTTATACAAACATCACTGGTTTCCTAAATTTGCCCAAAGATATCGTTGGATTTGTCGCAGAAAGTGGGAATTTAAACAAGCTCCCAGCAGAACTCTATGGTAAACAGAATTTGAAAATTTTGGTTCTTTCAAACAATAGGCTTTCCGAGACGATGCTTCGTGAAATGCCCTCACTGGAATATCTTGACCTTAGTAACAATAATATTTCAACTATTCAAATTGATGTTCCAACTGTCGCAAATCTTAAATATATCGACCTGTCTTATAATCGGTTAAAAAATATTCCAATTGAACTTCTTTCTATGAATAATCTTCAACTTATTGATTTAAGAGGCAATCAAATTCCTTTTGCTGAAATTGCAAGTTTAATTCAAAATCTTCCAAATACAACTATAGTTTTCGACCGATATGAAAAAGTAGAAGAAGAAGAAGAATAGATATCTACCTTTCAATTTTCAACCCTCTAAAATTAATTAATTTACTTATTTTTGTTTTTTTTATTTAGAGAATTATGGAAAATATTATCAAAAAACTACGCGAGGACAAGGTAACATTTGTTAACCTTCAATTTGCAGACATTTTGGGAACGTTGAAAGAAGTGACAATACCAGTTACCCGGATTGAAGACTCTTTGCGATATGGAACTTGGTTCGATGGTTCTTCGATCGAAGGATTTGCGCGCATACATGAAAGCGATTTATATTTAAAGCCCGACATTTCTACTTATGCCATTATTCCTTGGCTTTCGAACGGCGAGGAGAAAACAGCGCGATTTATTTGTGATATTTATAAACCCGACGGCACTCCTTTCGAAGCCGACCCAAGATATATACTAAAAAGAACAATTGACGAAGCCAAAAACTTGGGTTATCAGTTTATGCTTGGTCCGGAAGTAGAATTCTTTCTTTTCACAAAAAACGAAAATGGAATTAAACCATTAGATAATCGAGGATATTTTGACCTTGCTGGAGAGTTTGCACAGCAGATAATGCGCGATATTACTCGAAATCTTGAATTTTTCGGAATAGATGTCGAAGCGACTCATCACGAGGTAGCAACTGGACAATTCGAAGTTGATTTCCGATATGGTGATGCTTTGACAACTGCTGACAAATTGCTCACACTTCGTGCAACCGTCAAAGCAATTGCTCAAAGATATAATTTAATAGCCTCATTTATGCCCAAACCAATTCTCGGAATAAACGGTTCTGGAATGCATGTTCATCAAAGCCTCTTTGATATAAAAGCTCAAAGAAATGCTTTTTATGACTCCAACGATAGGTACAATCTTTCCAGTATTGCCTATTCATTTGTTGCTGGACAACTAAGTCATATTAAGGAAATTTGCGCTGTTCTTTGTCCTACTGTAAATTCTTACAAGAGATTGGTTGCTGGCTACGAAGCTCCAGTGTATATTTCCTGGGCACGCATAAACCGCTCGGCATTGATTCGCATACCCAAATGGTTCGAAGACAAAAAAGAATCTGCAAGGATTGAATTGCGATGTCCCGACCCAGCTGCAAATCCCTATCTGGCATTTTCTTTAATGCTTGCTGCCGGACTGGATGGTGTTACCTCCAATTTGACACCTCCGGAACCAGTCGAGGAAGATTTGTACCATTTTGATGATGTTAAACTTAAAGAGTTTAACATCGAAACCCTGCCTTCATCCTTGTTCGAAGCAATCCAATATTTCAAACAAAGTGAATTGACGAGAAGGACTTTTGGGGATGTTCTTTTCCGAAGATATGTTCGCATAAAAGAGCGCGAATGGAACGAATTTAAAATTCAAGTTACTGAGTGGGAACTTGAAAATTATCTCGATATTTAATATTTAGCTTTTTTATGACTTATAATTAATGATTTCAAAAAGAGCATTAATTGGTATTTTACTCTCTGCGGTAATTCTCATTGTCACTAATTTTATTTTTTATTTTCCTGTTCTAAAATTTGATTTCGTCTGGGATGACAAACCACTTTATATTAACTCAAACAACATACCTTCCGATAAACCTTTTGAGAAGTGTGGCGAACACTTTGTGCCAAAAAAAGATAAAATGTATATTCCCGTTACCTATTTCTTCTGGTCTGTTGTTTCGTTTTTTGGTGGAAACGCAAACGGAACGTTTTATCCGTACCCATTCCATTTATTTAATCTTATTATTCATATACTGAATTCAATTATTCTCCTTTTTTTACTAAGAAGATTTCTAAATTCAAACCTTGGAGCCTTATTTGGGGCAATGATTTATTCATTGCATCCGATACAAATAGAAGCTGTCGCGTGGATATCCGAAGCTCGAGGTTTGCTTTCTGCTTTTTTTGGTTTTACTGCTTTGCTTGTCTATTTGTATTTCGAAAGAAATGTAGTAGTAAAAAATGTTGCTGTAGGTTTCTTAATTTTATTATCGATTTTGTCGAAACCAAGTGGTGTTGTTTTCCCGTTTTTGCTATTGCTTATCGATTGGTTTATTAAAAAAGACACTAAAATTTTCGATGTTTTTAAGCGAAATTGGTTTTTCTTAGTTTTGGTTGTGCCATTCATATTTATTTCGATCAGGGGCGAAACTACAAAAGTTGTTGAGATCGATATACCATATTATTTTCGGCCATTGCTTTGGTTGAACTCGATTGGTTTTTACCTACAAAAAACTGCTCTTCCAATTAATCTTTCGCCTGGTTATGGGATAACATTTCATTTTTTAAAAAATAACATAATCTATTTTTATCCACTTCTTGTAACTTTAATTTCATTATTTCTTGGCTATTTTTTGAAATTTAAAAAACAATATTGGTTTGCCTTTCTTTTCTTTATCGTTGGATATTTACCCCTTTCCAATCTTGTGTCCTATTATTTTCAATATTGGTCAACTGTTGCCGATCGATATATTTATATCTCTCTTTTCGGCTTTTCATTTTTCTTTGCGTTTCTTTATGAGAAATATATTACTAAGTATCAATATGTAATTGTTATGGTTTTACCTTTGTTTTTTTTCATTATAAATCGAAATGAAATTGTTAAATGGGAAAATGAATACACACTTTGGGATGATTGCATTAAAAAGTATCCGGAACGAATTCCTCACGTTTATTTGGGCAGAGGAATGATGTTTGAGCAACGGGGCGAACTTTACTCTGCTCTCGAAGATTATACGAAATCTATTGTTTTGGATAGCAATTATTACTTTGGTTATTACAATCGTGGGAATATCTACTACGATTTGAAAAAGCTTGATAATGCAATTATTGATTTTACTCGTGCTATTCAAACAAATCCCCAATATGTTAATACTTATGTTAATAGGGGCTTGTGTTATTTAGAAAAAAAAGAATACGATAGCGCCATTTCAGATTTTCTTTCAGCTTTAAGACTCGATTCTGGACAAGTTGATGTTGTTCTTTATCTTGCCGAATCGTTCGAACTTAAAAATGATGTAACCAATGCTTTGCAATTTTATAGAAAAGCAATGTCGATGGGATATAACGCGCCAGATTTATTGCAACGAATTCAACTTTTAGAAAAATTGAATAAAAATTAGATAATATTAATTTTTTTATTAATTTTGTTCGAGTTTTTTCAGCAATAAAGTGGAGGACTTATGAAATTAAATATGGGTTCTTTCGACCGCACACTTCGAATAATTCTCGCAATTGTTCTCGGTTTGCTTATACTTTTTCGACAGCTTACTGGGGTTGGGGCAATCATATTTGGAATTATTGCATTAATATTTTTGATCACTGGGATTATTGGTTTTTGCCCGCTATATGCTCCTTTCAAAATTAATACTGCAAAGGGAGAACAAAAGGAATCGAAATAGCTTCTTGTTTCCCTTTGTAGTTATTTATTGGTTGTCTCAAAATTCAACCAACGTGGATGAAACAATGGGAAGTTGCTGGTGAAATCCAGTACTTCTTTTTTGACTTGATTAATCACATCTTCTTTGTCGATATTTGAAATTACTCTATCGATAAGTTCTGCGACTTTTTCCATATCGTTTTCGATCATTCCACGAGTGGTCATTGCGGGTGTGCCAATTCTTATCCCGGATGTAATCAGAGGAGGTTGGGTGTCGAAAGGCACCGCATTCTTATTAACAGTAATTCCAGCTTTATCCAAAGCGGTTTCGGCTTGCTTACCGGTGACACCTTTATTCCGCAAATCAATAAGCATCAAATGGTTGTCGGTACCACCGCTTACAAGATTGTAACCCTTTTCGATTAACGCATTGGCAAGCGCTTTTGCATTTTTCAAAACTTGTTGGATGTACTCGTCGAAACCCGGTGTTAATGCTTCGCCGAACGCAACTGCTTTTGCTGCTATAACGTGCATTAAAGGTCCACCTTGTATTCCAGGCATAACCCAAGAATCAACAACTTCACTCATTTTTTTTGTGCGTCCCGATTTTGGTGCTACAATGCCGAAGGGATTATCATAATCTCTTCCAATGAGAATTAAACCACCGCGGGGACCTCGCAATGTTTTGTGAGTAGTGCTGGAAACAATGTGACAATATGGTATAGGACTCTGTAAGTATCCTTTGGCAATAATACCGGCTGGGTGTGCAATATCGGCAAAAAGAAAAGCTCCAACTTTGTCGGCAATTTCTCGAAAAGCTTTGTAATCAATTTCACGGGGGTAGGAGGATGCACCAACTGTTATCATTTTGGGTTTATGTTTCTTTGCAAGGTCTTCGACCATATTCAAGTCGATTCGTCCGGTTTCTGGGTGCAGTTCATAAGGAACAAAATTGAAAAGTCTGCCCGAGAAGTTAACAGGTGAACCGTGGGTGAGATGTCCCCCGTGTGCCAGGCTCATACCCAGAACCGTATCGCCAGGTTTCAAGAAAGAAAAGTATACTGCCATATTTGCGCTACTTCCGCTATGTGGTTGTACGTTTGCATATTCAGCTCCAAAAAGTTTTTTGGCTCGGTCGCGTGCGAGATTCTCTGCAACATCGACCCATTCACAACCACCATAATATCTGGCTCCGGGATAACCTTCGGCATATTTGTTTGTAAGGACAGAGCCTTGAGCCTCTAATACTGCTGGAGAAACAAAGTTTTCACTTGCAATTAATTCAATTTTCTCATTTTGTCTTTTGTATTCGTTAATTAATGCATTGAAGACTTCTGGGTCGGAATTCTCTACAAACTTATACATTTTGTCTCCCATATTTCACCTAAGATTAAAATACAAAATTAGTAAAGATATTCGGATAATAAAGTTGATTAATTGTTTTAATTTTAATTTTTATTTTTTGACTGGATTATGAAATTTTGGTTTGCCGTTCTGTTATTTGGGATTTTATCGACAGCTTTGAGCTCGCAAGAATTCTTGCCCTCGACTCTTGTTGTAAAGTTTAAAGAAGATTACTTTACAAAAAAATTTACAACGAACGATTCTAATTTAATAAATATTTTAAACAAACTTTTAGGAAATTTCAATTTTGAGCCCACTTTTAACCATAAATTGATAGATTTTGGATTAAGAAAATATGCTACATTTTTTCGAAAGAACGACGCAGGTCCTTTAGATGGATTAAAGAGGATTTACACTATTAAATTTTCTAACGCTATGGATCCGCTTGTTGCATCGAAGAAACTCGAGAATCTTGATTTATTTGAATACGTTGAACCATATTTTATTCATAGAATTACTTCTTTGCCCGATGACCCACTGGCAGAAAGTCAATATTATTTTCGAAAGATCCAGGCTATCGAAGCTTGGCAATTAATTGATGACAATAGTGATTCGATAGTTGTTGGAATTGTCGATACTGGTGTCGACATTGACCACGAGGATTTGAATCAGAATATTTTTGTTAATCCCGGCGAAATTGGTTTGGATTCGCTCGGACGAGATAAATCAAGCAATGGTGTAGACGACGACGGCAATGGTTTTGTCGATGATTTTGTTGGCTGGGATTTCGCGGGAAGTAATGGAAACAATCCGGACAACAATCCACGTCCGGGGAATGGACATGGAACACACGTTAGCGGTATTATAGGAGCGATGCAAAATAATCAAATTGGAATTGCTGGATTAGTACCTGGTGTAAAGATACTACCCGTCAAGTCGGCTTCGGATGAACCATTTAATACCTTTATAACAAAAGGATACGAAGGAATTCTCTATGCTGGGGTAATGGGAGCGAAAGTTATTAATTGTTCTTGGGGTAGCGAGGCTGGTTCATCACTTGAAAATGATGTGATTCGTGCTGTTAATTCATTGGGGGCGTGTGTAGTTGCTGCTGCAGGTAATGATGGTAAATATTCCGACTTTGCTCCTGCATCACTCGAGGGAGTACTTTCAGTAGCCGCTGTCGACTCGAACGATGTTAAGGCTGGCTTTTCAAATTTCAGCGCACGCGTTGGTGTCTCGGCTCCTGGAGTTAAAATTATGTCTACAACACCTGGTAACACCTATGCAGCTTGGGATGGAACTTCAATGGCTTCGCCAATAGCATCGGCTGTCGTTGCTCTTGCTCGCAAGAAATTTCCATTTTTAACTTATGAACAAATCTATGAATTAGTTAAAAAACAATCTGATAATATTGATTCGTTAAATCCCACCTTCCAAGGATTAATTGGTTTTGGTAGAGTAAATGCTTTTAAAGCATTAAATTGTAATCCTGACACTATCCGCTCAATTATTTTATTATCCTACCGAGTCATCGATTACGACGGCGATAGCTTGTTTTTGCCCAACGATACTTTGAAAGTTTTCTTCCGGATGAAAAATGTTATGTCGGATTTACATAATGTTTACTTGAATCTACCCAATTTAGTCTCTTATTTTAGTTCAGTTATAAAGTCAGATCTTTGGGTGGGCGATGTTCCAAAATTTAAATCGATTGAGACAACCGACTCAATTGTATTTGTCCTCGCCGCAAGTTTACCACTTGATTTTTCCCTTAAAATTCCAATTGATGTTTACGATTCCCTTGGGTATATTTCCCGGTTCTTTTTCGAAATACAAGTAAATCCAACTTTTCGAACTATGGCTTTCAATAATTTGAAAGTCACATTTAATAGTCGAGGGAATATAGGATTTAATGATTACCCGCAAAATAAGCAAGGAGTTGGTTTTGTTTGGAAATACAAACCAAATGTTTTATTCGAAGGAGGTATGCTCGTTGCATACGATAAAGCCCATATTTACGATGTTGTTAGAAGTTCGAACCAAAGTCGACAAAGTAATAATTTCATCGTAGACAGCATAATTTCAATATCTTTCGACAAAGAGCGGAATGTTTTTATTGGTAGATGTTCTTTCAAAACACAACCCGATAGTCTTTTTAGAAGTGATTTATTTATTAATTCTATTGTTTATCAACCTATTGGGCAGAGTGATTCAAACTTGATATTTGTAAATTACAAAGTAAAAAATAATACTTCTTTGAACTTGGATTCTCTTTTCATAGGTTTATTCTTTGATTGGGACATAGGGATTTCGGGGCAAAATGACTTTTGCATTTTCGATCTTGATTATAATTTCGGGTATGCTTACAATAGAGATATAGATACTCTTTTTTTTGTTGGCATAAAGCCTTTGGGCAAAAATCTGGTAAATTTTTATGCGATAGACAACGATGGTCTTGGCGAAGACAGTCTTGGTATTTACGATGGTTTCACAAAATCTGAAAAATGGTATATGCTCACAGGTGGAATTAAGAGAAAATCGACAAGGGCAACCGACGCATCGATGATAATTTCCCAAGGACCTATTAAGGTTGATAAAGATTCAATTGCTGTAGCTTCTTTTGCGCTTTTTGCTGGGAATAATATATTCGAACTGCGCCGAACATCAATATTTGCAGATAGTTTAGCCTATAAACTGGGTTTGGCAGATCGACCAAATTATCCAAAGGAGCTTGATTCGATTGAAATTACAATTTATCCAAATCCAAGCTTAGAAGATTTTACTCTTCGTGTTTCATTCCTTGAACTTCAACCGATTGAAGTTACTGTTTATGACTACACGGGCAGGATAATTAATAAATTTTCTTATAATAAAGAAATTCCTTGGACTATCGAACGAAATTTAGGTTTAAAAGGTTTGAGTTCTGGTAATTACTTTGTTCATATTCTTACACCAAAGGGAAAAAGACATTTCTTGCTTACAAAAGTAAAATAAAGATGATATTTGTTTTGGTGACCACCTATAAAAACAAATACTTTTTCAATTTTTTGAACAGTTGCCAGGTGGACTTCACATCTCTTATGCAATAGAGAGCAATATCGACAAGTTTGCCTCCTTTAAAATACTCACTAACATTGGAGCCATCAATTCCAAATGATTTTGGAGACTCGATTCCAAAGGTCCTTGTGTAGAAGTCAAGATTAAATCTTTTTGTGGCAGAAAAATAGAATGTTGGTTGGTAGAATGTTAATTCGTCGAGCAGGTCGGTATGGAATTTATAATTGAATTTTGTACCTTCCATCAAATTTCTTGTTGGTTTCGTTTCCAAAATTGCAGAGCGAAGCGTTATGAAAGGGCAATCGAAGTTCCTGCCATTAAATGTAATCAAATGAATGTCTGGATACTTTCCAAGGATTCGCCAAAATGTTTCGATTGCTTTCCTTTCGGTAACAATGTGGATTTCGATGTCTTCTACCGTTTCAATTTTCTCCTCATTATCGTTGAAAGAATTGTCCACAGCATATGCTACTGGCTTTAAAATAGTTTCTTCGTCGTTTTCAACTTCGACGAAAATCAAACCGATGCAAATAATTTGTGCAGTAAAGGGAGAAAGTCCAAATTCGGCCATTCGTTTTTGAATTTCCTCTTCGCTCGAAAGATTGCGCAAAAGATATTCTTTTTGCGACTCGGAAAAACTTTCCCAATCGAGAGGTGTTGTTTCAATATCGAACACAAGATATTCTTCTGTCATAACCAATAATTGAAGATAATAGATTAATTTTGCAACTTACAAACTTAACTTTTTTTACTTTATGAAAAAAACTTGGTTCTTTATTACTTTTTTATGTTTTTTGTTTTTGGTTTCTTTAATTGTTTTTAGTTGTTCGACAACAAAAAAAGAAGAAATAAGCTCTGCCGACGATTTGTTTGCTTTAGCAAAGAAAGAATACGAAAAGAAAAAATATGAAGAAGCGGAAAAGTACTTCGACCTTCTAAAATTACAGTATCCAGCCAGTCGTTATGCCGACGATGCCCAATATTATCTTGGCTTAATCAGTTTTGACAAAGGCGATTACATTATGGCAGCCTTTCACTTTTCTTCTTTAAGGCGTGCTTATCCGAATAGTGAATACTGTAAGGAAGCTTTGTTCAAGACAGCTTTAAGCTACTATAATTTATCCCCATCGTTCGACCGAGATCAGGAGTACACTTCGAAAGCAATTGATTATTTTATGGAATTTCAAAATACCTATCCTGGCGATTCGCTTTCAGTCATTGCAAACAATTATTTGAAAGAGTTGCGAAATAAACTTGCCTATAGATATTTTTTTACTGCAATGCTCTATTATAAATGGGGAAGTCCAAAATCGGCTTTGATTTACCTCGATGTAGTTATCGAGGATTATCCAGACTCTGATTACGCAGAAGACGCAATGTGGTTAAAAATTAATATTTATAGGGACAAAGGTTTATTTTTGGATTTAGAAGAAATTGCTAAGGAATATCAAAACAAGTTCCCAAATGGAAAATATTCAGAACAGATTAAAAGTTTTGTTAAAATTAAAAGAGGGGAGAGATGAGGGGATTGTTACTTCCGGTTTGCATTTTGATGCTTTTGGTTCTATCATATTCTGTTCAATCTGCAAAACCATTTGCAATTATTGTTCACGGTGGTGCTGGCGGTTACAAGAATGACACAGTTGATAACCAAAAAATAAAGGAAGTTCTTGCCGATGCTGTTGAAAAAGGTTTTGCAGTTCTCGAGCAAGGAGGCACTTCTGTCGATGCAGTCGAAACAGCAGTCCGAATACTTGAAGACTCCCCGCTTTTCAACGCTGGGAAAGGATCTGTACTTAACGAGGCTGGATTTGTGGAAATGGATGCTTCGATAATGGAAGGTAAAACCTTGAAAGCCGGAGCTGTCGCTGGAGTTCGGGATTTCCCAAATCCAATTACTCTTGCCCGGCTCGTAATGGAACGGACTCCCCACGTGCTGTTTGCTGGTGAAGGCATCGAAAAGTTGATAGACAAGTTCAATTTGAAAAGAGTCAATCCCGATTCGCTTATTACACCAGAAAAATTGGAAGAATATAAAACCAGAAAAGAAAAGGAACGAAAAGGTACTGTTGGTGCAGTTGCAATTGATCAAAATGGCAACATTGCAGCTGCGACATCAACTGGTGGAATGGCGAACAAAATGGTTGGTCGAGTTGGCGATTCTCCGATAATTGGTGCTGGAACCTATGCGAAGAATTCAACATGCGGCGTTTCTTGTACTGGATGGGGGGAGTTTTTTATTCGTCAGAATGCTGCATATCAAGTCTCGGCTTTGATGGAGTTTTCTAAATTTCCATTACAAAAGGCTGTTGAGTATGTATTAAAAGAAATAAAGGAGATGGGCGCTACTGGTGGAATTATTGCCATAGACAAGGATGGCAACATTGCTTTTGACTTTACGACGGAAGGAATGCCTTGCGGATTTAAAACAAGCAAAGGGGATTTTAAGATTTTTATTTTCAAGCAAGAAATCCAAAGAAAATAGTTTTGAGTTCAATATTTTTATTTCTTTCGTGTCTTTACAATTATTAAGTTTAATCTGAATATGCAAAGGGAATTGTTGAAATCAAAGATTCATAGGGCAAGGATTACAGATGCAAATTTGTATTACGAGGGTAGTTTTACCATCGACGAGGAATTGCTTGAAGCAGCAAATATTTTACCATACGAAAAGGTCTCTGTGGTGAATATTAACAATGGTGAACGGTTCGATACTTATGTGATACCCGGCAAAAGAGGAAGCCGGGAATTTTGTTTGAACGGAGCTGCTGCGCGCAAAGGTGCTATCGGGGACGAAGTAATAATCATTAGTTATGGAATTTATAGCGAAGAAGAGTTGAACAACTATAAGCCTTTGATTGTACTTTTAGACGATAATAATTCCATTGTCGAGATTACAGATAGAACAGTGCCAAACAAGATTATTGGAAAGAGGAATTAGCGGTGCTTGGAATTGCAATTCTTGCCGCTGGCAAAGGCAAAAGAATGAATTCCGTTGACAAACCAAAAGTGTTAGTCGATTTTCTTGGCAAGCCACTTCTTGGTTATGTTCTTGAAACTGCTTTTAGAATTAATCCATTCAAAGTTTATGTCGTTGTCGGATTCAAGAAGGAAGCAGTTATTGATTTCATCAATCAAAATTATAACCTCAACAACATTGTGATAGTTGAACAAAAAGAGCAACTTGGCACCGGGCATGCAATTTTACAACTTGAACCTGTTTTGGAAAAGGGAATCGACAACCTTCTGATTCTTTCTGGGGACGTTCCACTAATCTCATTTGAAACTTTATTGAAATTTATAGAATTCCACAAGCAAGGTAATTACGACTTGTCCTTGATTTCTACCAAATTGGAGAATCCAACTGGCTATGGTAGAATTGTTAGGGATACAAATGGGGAATTGCTTAGGATTGTCGAACAAAAGGATTTGAAATTTGGGGAACAGCTTATTGATGAAATCAATTCTGGAATTTACATTGTCAAAACCAAAGACCTTTTTGACTACTTGAGGAAGTTAAAGAACGAAAACGCTCAGAGTGAATATTATCTTACGGATATTGTCGAAATGTATACTGCCGATCAAAAAAGAGTTGGCGCTTTTTTCATAAAAAGTTCTACGGAGGTTTTGGGTATCAACACCTACGAAGAATTGAAAAATCTTGAAAAATTTTTTATTCAAAATGAAATATAATCAATGGTAAAAAAGATTAATCATATAGGAATTGCTGTTTCAAATCTCGAAGAAAGTATCGATTTATTCAAAAGATTATTTAATGTTAAAGAATTTCATATAGAGACTGTTGAAAACCAAAAAGTGAGAATTGCTTCTTTCATAATTGGAGATGTATTAATCGAACTAACTGCTCCTACGGAAGAAGATTCTCCCATATCGAAGTTTCTTGAGAAACGTGGTGAGGGAATTCATCATATAGCTTTTGAAGTGGATAACATCCGAAACGAATTGGACAGGCTAAAAAACCAAGGGATTACTTTAATCAACGAAGAACCTGTGGAAGGTGCACATAATATGGAGATTGCATTTATCCATCCAAAATCAACAAAAGGAGTTTTGATTGAATATTGCCAAAAAAAAGGTAATTATGTTTAATAAATTGAAAGTTGAACTATGCCACTTTTAATTTTGGTGCGACACGGCGAATCCGAATGGAATTTACAAAATCGCTTCACTGGTTGGGTAGACATCGATCTATCCCCAAGAGGTGTCGAGGAAGCACATCAAGCTGGAAAAATTCTAAAAAAACAAGGATATCGGATCGATGCTGTTTTTACCTCTGCTTTGAAACGAGCAATTCGAACAACCGAAATAATCCTCGAGGAACTTGGGTTAAACGGAATGCCATACGAAAAAGACCAAGCTTTGAACGAAAGACATTATGGCGATTTACAAGGAATGAATAAAACAGAAATTGGCGAAAAGTATGGGTTCGACCAATTGAAAATCTGGCGTCGAAGTTATGACGTTGCTCCCCCTGGGGGCGAATCTTTAAAAGATACTCAAAATAGAGTTCTTCCCTATTACCACCAAAAGATAGAACCATTATTGAGGCAAGGGAAAAATGTTTTGATTTCTGCCCATGGAAATTCTTTGCGTGCATTGGTGATGTTCCTTGAAAATCTTTCGAAAGAGGAGGTACTTGAATTGAACATACCTACTGGTGTTCCCTATGTTTATGAGTTAGACGATGAGTTGAAAATTAAAAATAAAATAATTCTTGAAAATAAGGTTGAAGTATGAGAAAATACAAATTCATTTGGATTGTGTTTTTTACTCTTGTTTTTGCTCAGAAACTGGTTTCACAAAATGAGGAGATTATTGTCAATTCTCTAAAAAGCGAGCTGAATCGCTTTATGGAAAAATTGAAAACACAACAATTCCCCCCTTATTACTTGTGTTATGAAGTTTTTGATATCGAGTCTGGCGGAGTCACAAATTCCTTTGGCAAAACTCTTGGTAAAAACACTTCTCGAGCTCGCTATTTGGATGTTGATATAAGAGTAGGTGATTATAAACTCGACAATACGCATAGGACCGAGAGAAGTGGTTTTTCGCTCTCGTCGTATCAAAGTGTCAAGTTACCATTGTCCGATAACGAAGTTGCAATTCGTACGTCTGTCTGGAACGCAACTGAACGGGCATATAAAGAAGCAGCGAAACAGTACCAGAATGTGCTTTCAAACAAAGCATTGAAGGTTCGCGAAGAAGATACTTCAGCAGATTTTTCGCGCGAGTCTCCTGTAAAATACCTTGAAAGCCGTAAAACTCTCCAAGTTGATATTAATAAATGGGAAAGTATTTTCAATCGTATTTCCAATATTTTCCGGGAAAACAAGTGGCTGCTCGAAGGCAGAATCTCATTCTCTTATGAAAATGTTTATCGCATTTTAGTGAATTCCGAAGGAACTCAATTTGCTTTGAACGAGCCAAGGTTTCGAGTAAATATTTTTGTTCGAACAAAAGCTGACGACGGAATGGTTTTATATTTATACAAAAATTACTTTGGTTTTGCCGAGGACGAACTGCCCAGCGAAGATTCACTTAAACGATCTCTTTCTGAATTAATATCAAAGTTAAAGAAACTCAAAGAAGCGCCCTTGATGGAAACATATTCCGGACCTGCTATTTTGAAAGGAGAAGCCTCGGGAGTATTTTTCCATGAAATCTTTGGTCATCGGGTCGAAGGACATCGACAAAAAGACCCTCGCTCTTCGCAAACCTTTAAGTCCTTTTTAAACAAAAAAATATTACCAGACTTTATCAATGTGGTTTTCGATCCTACTAAGAAGGAAATTGGAGGTACAAAACTTTCGGGCTATTACAAATATGATAACGAAGGTGTCGAAGGTCAAAGAGTTGTATCTGTCGAGAACGGTATTTTCAAAAGTTTTATAATGTCACGGTCTCCAATCGAAAACTTTCCAAATTCAAACGGTCACGGTCGGAAAAGTTATGGTTATCGTGCTGTTGCACGACAGTCGAATCTTATAGTTGAATCCTCGAAAAGCGTTCCTTTCGATAGTCTCAAGGAAATGTTGATAGAAGAATGCAAGAAGCAAGGCAAAGACTATGGACTTATTTTTGAAGTTGTCGAAGGAGGATTTACATTTACGGGTCGAACAATACCCAATGCTTTCAATGTCTTGCCAATTCTTGTCTATAAAGTGTATGTCGATGGGCGCCCCGAGGAAATGGTTCGCGGTGTGGATTTGATCGGAACACCTTTGACAACTTTTTCGAATATAATAGCAACATCAAACGACATTGGAGTGTTCAATGGTATTTGTGGCGCCGAGTCGGGAGGTGTACCCGTTTCTGCTGTTTCGCCAAGTATTCTTGTTTCGAAAATCGAAGTGCAAAAGAAAGAAAAATCCGAGGAAAAACCCCCAATTTTATCATCTCCGTAGCAAATATGGATGCATCCAATACAGAATATTTTGAAAAACAACGGATAAACAAGTATATTGCTGCTTTAATTATTCTTTTTGTTGGAATAATACCAATAAGTTCTTTTGCTTTTTTATTTTATATATTATACTCTCGCTTTGAAACTTCCGCTTTTACAAAAGAAATAACAAAGTTTTATTTAAGCAGTTTTGTCGTCTTTTTACTTTCTTTTTTTGTAATTTATTTGTTTCTTTCTTTAAAATTGGAGTTTGGCGTCAATTCGAAAGGTATTGTTTTTCGTTTTTTCCCTTTCCATAGGAAATTTCGTTTTATTCCTTTCTCCGAGATTAAGAATTATACAATAAGGAAGTACAATCCAATATTTGAATATGGTGGTTGGGGAATTCGTTATAGTGTGAAAAGGAATGGAGTTGCCTATATAATCAGTGGTAAATATGGGTTACAATTGGAATTGGTGTCTAATAAAAAATTGTTGATTGGGGTGAAATCCCCTCGCCAAGTTCTTGAATTTTTAAAAATGTTTTCGCCAGAAAAATATGTTGAAAATTAGAGTGAGAAAAAGTATGAAAAAATTAAAATATGTTTCAACAACTCTGCTTGTAATTATTTTCACAACTTATGGTGGGTTTTCTATAAGTCATAAAGAAATATTACAGGCTATGCGCGAAGAATTGAAGCGCTCGATGGATAGTCTTTTCATTGAAACATTGCCTCGACCCTATTTTATAGAGTATTCGTTGAAGTTAACAACCAGTGCACGCGCCAGTGCGTTTCTTGGTTCAATTGTCGACTCTTCGCAGACAAAAAGAGCCACTTTGAATGTGAAGGTTCGCGTAGGTGATTATAAACTCGACAATACAAACTTTATGGACCTTTCATTCAGTTTTTTCCTTGGCGGTTTCGAAGAGGGAAGTTCCGGACGTTCCATTCCAATCGACTTTGATTATTATACACTTCGAAGAGAATTTTGGCTTGCAACAGACCTTGCATATAAAAATTCTGCAAAGACCTATTCAAAAAAGATCGCTGTTCTCAAAAATAGAATCATTAAAGATACAATTCCAGACTTTGCATATGCCAATCCAAATAAATACATCGACACAAGTTTGCTTCCAGAAGATGTCGATTTTCCTAAAGTTTGCAGAATGCTTGAAAAACTCTCAGCTATTTACCGTGAATATCCAAATATTTTCAATTCCACAGTTTCTTTTGAAAGCATTCAAGAAATCTCTTACTACGTAAATAGCGAGGGCACTGAATATATCAAACCCGACTTGTTTACTGGTTTCGAAACTGCTGGTTCTTTGCAGATTTCCGACGGAATGCCTTTGAACAACTTTTATTCTGCTTATTCTACAAGTCCAGCTGAGTTGCCCGACGAAGATTCCCTTGCCAAGGCAATTCGATTGGTATGTGATAATTTAACACGGATGCAAAAGGCGAGCTCGCTCGACGATTCGTATTCGGGACCAATATTGTTCACTGGACAAGCAGCTGGGGAACTTTTTGCCCAGATTTTTGCCCCTAATCTTGTAGCACAAAGAAGTTTGCTTAGTGAGCAAGGCGTCCAGCAGTTTTCTCGATTTTCAGCTTTTCAGACCAAAATCGGAGGTAGGGTTTTGCCAGAATTTCTTTCGGTGAATTCGCTTCCACTAAAAAAAGAGTTTTTTGGGGTCCCGTTGCTTGGCTATTTTAAAGTTGATGACGAGGGTGTTCCAGCTGAAAACTTAAAACTTGTTGATAAAGGATATCTTAAAACACTTCTATCAAATCGAACTCCAATCAAAAGAATCTTAGCTTCAAATGGAAACGACCGCGAAGGTTCTCCAATGTTTGGAAATTTGGAAATTATTGCAGATAAAAAGTATTCAAAGTCATATAACGAACTTAAGCAAAAATTGATACAATTGTGTAAGCAGCGAGACCTTCCCTATGGCATAATTGTAAGAAAAATAATGAATCAGAACATTCTATCAACTGTGTTTCCTTTAATCTCTCCGATTGAATTTAAGTTTTCTTCGGATCAAAACGTTATACCTGTTGTGGAAGCATATAAGGTTTTCCCCGATGGAAGAGAAGAATTGATTCGGGGTGTTGAACTTAAAGGAATTACTCCTCAAACATTTAAAGATATTATTCTGGTTGGCAACAAACCATATGTCCAAAATATTCTAACGCAAGTAATTTCGTCGTCTTTTGGGTTTAGTGGTTGGGTGGGAGCGTCTATAATTGTCCCCGACTTGTTGTTCGAGGATGCAGAATTAAAGCCGTTGGAGGCGGATTTTCCAAAGCCCCCATACCTTGAAAGTCCTTTGTTGTTGAAAAAATAGTGGAAATAGGAAATATGAATGAAGCAAGGGAAGATGTTGGGAAACGAGCATTCTTGTTGTTGTTGAAATTTAAATGGTTAATTATTAGTTTTGTTTTTGTCGTAACATTGGCTTCTCTTATTTTCTCATTGCTTTTACCCAATCAATACACTGCAAAAGTTAATGCTGTTCCGCCAAAGACCACTGCCTCATCAATGGAGTCACTGATTGGTGGCTTAAGTTCCACACTCAAAGACATCGGGCTGGCAAAGTTGGGTGGAAAAACCGATGGGATGTATTCTTTCCTTGTCATCTTAGACAGCCGTGCAGTAAAGGATAGTTTAATAAGTAAATATAGATTCGATACTGTTTATAATATTCCCAAAAGTAAAATGACAAAATTGAGAGAAAGGTTTGAAGAAAATCTTGAAGTAACTCTTGAACCCGAAGGAAATTATGTTATCTACTTTACAGACGAAGACCCCATTCGGGCGGCAAATGTTGCAAATGACTATGTAAGTATAGCAAATTTTGTCGCACAAAAAATTGTTCAAACTGAAGCATCCTACAATCGGAAATATCTTGAAAATAGAATTGCGAGTATCGATACTTTAATCAATATGCTAATGGATTCTCTTCAACAGTTTTCACAAAGGAATTTAATTTTTTCGCCCGAAGAACAATCTAAAGCTATTAGTTCAAGTTATGTTGATTTAAAAGCAAACAAAATTTCTCAGGAAATTCTTTATGAGCTCTATAAATCGAAATATGGAGAGAATGACCCATTAACCTCTTCTCAAAGAAATATTCTCCAAAGTCTAAACCAGAAGTTGCTCGAGTTTGAAAACAAACCTGGCTATGTTGGGAATTTTCCATTAAAAAGACTAACTAAAGTTGGTGGTGAATTTTTGAGGCTTTATGCCGAAATCGAGACATATACGAAAGTGAAATCGTTTCTTTTGCCTTATCTTGAAGAAAATCGTTTGAATGAACACAGACAAATGCAATATTTAATCGTATTGGATAAAGCTGTGCCCCCCGACCAGAAGTCGAAACCAAAACGTTCTTTGATTGTTATTGGTTCGTTTCTGGGCTCGATATTCTTGATTTCATTTGTACTTTTTGTTGTCGATGCAATTTCTAATTTTATTCGAGAGGCAAAGAATCAAAGGGATGAATCTTCAATTGGAAATTAAAACAAAGCCTATTTTCTTTACAATAATTTTATTAATTATTTTCTTGCCAGTTCTTGCGTTTTCTCTGTCAAAGGGCTTCGAGTTGTATCTTCTTGGCATTGTTACCATCTTTCCGCTGGTTGTGATTTTTTTAAGATATCCTAAAGTTTGGATTTACTTTTCAACTCTTTTGTTTACAGTGTTCCTTATCTACAAAGGGAAAGAAGATGAGGCAGCATTTCTGGAAATTCTTATTGCGATTTTGATAATTCCTGGAATCTTTTACTTCCTTTTTTATAAAATGATTATCGAAAGGAAATTAGTAATTGAAAATTATGGAGATTTGTTCATAATTTTTTTTGTTGTATTCTTGCCTTTTAACGCGATAATAGCTGTTTTAAATGATGTAGACTTTATTCGCTGGCTGCGCGAAGTTACAATCTTGCTTTTCATTTTGATGTATTTCCCAATAAGAGAGTATATCAAAAAAGAAAGCGACTTGATTATTTTGTTAGCTTGTGCGATGGTGGCTGCAATTTCGTCTATAATTTATATTGTTTATAACTATAAAGAGACAATTCTTGGCACAGCTGCGTACGCTTATGAGTTAATGGGGTTAACCGTTAAGGAAAAAATAAATCACATAATCTTTACATCGGCATATTTTACGTCGATAGTACTTTTTGTCACGAGGAAAAATTTTTGGTTGAGAGTTCTGCTTTTTGCTGTTTCTGCTGCATCTTTGATTGCTTTGATTATAACTGTTAGTAGAACCTTCTGGATTGTAGCCGTTCTTGGTACAATAATTCTTTTCATTTATTATGGGTGGAAGGAACGTATGCGTTTTATTTTCTTTTATGGAGTTGTCTCTATTGCAACAATCGGGGTAATTTATTTTGCTTTCGGTAGCAATTATCAAATAGTGACACGATTAATTGAGCAGCGTTTTCTCTCCGCAACCAAAGGGAAAAAAGATAAATCGCTTCAAAGTCGTTTAGCAGAGTATCCAGTTGTTCTGAAAGGAATTGCCGAATATCCACTTGGGGGAAATGGTTTTGCTAAATCAATACGTTTTCGAGAACCAATAAGAGTGCAAACAATCAAACAGCAATTTATCCACAATGGTTTTACATCTTTACCATTTCGAGCGGGAATACCTTTGTCGCTCTTTTATATTTCGTTTTTTATTTTCTATTTTGTACGCTCTTTTCGTCTTATACTTTTGACGAAAAAGCACTATCTTCAACCTTATGTTTTATCAGCATTTATGATATTAGTGATTCTTTTAGTTTCACAAACGACATTCCAGCAATACCTCTTGCGCGATTTTAACTTTGCGGGGTTTATTGCAATTACAATGATTGAATTTGTTAATCGTAACTATAAAAGAACAGAATTCCTTGAAAAATAATGGAATATATTCTGCTTGGAACAATTGTTGGGTTGAAAGGATTGGATGGTACAGTTAAAGTTGCCGTCGAAGATAACATCATACCCAAAACCAACACAAAGGTTAAAATAGGCTATTCATTGAAATACTCAGAGGAATATACTATTGACAATTACAAGATTACAACTTCAAAATATAACTACTTAAAACTAAAAGAAGTCGATAATATTGACAAGGCAAAGAGATTAATCGAAAAAGCAATTTTTATTGCGGACAATGAATTTGAAATATCATCAAATTCCAAAGATTATTCACTTGAAATGGGCTATAAAGTTTTGAACTGTAAGACAGGAGAGCCGATTGGGACAGCAATTGAAATAATACCAAATCCAGGAAATGACTTAATTTTAGTTGAAACCCCTAATGGCGAATTCTTTTTACCTTTTATAGAATTATTTGTTAAAAAAATTGACCATGAGAAAAAAACAATTTTCGTTGAATTAATCGATGGTTTGATTGAATGATTGCTTGAATTAGTATGGAGAAGATGCGAATAGATATTGTTTCGGTTGTCCCCGAGATTTTTGATTCATTCTTGAAAACCAGCATTGTAAGGATTGCGCAGGAAAAAGGGTTTGTGAAGATCGAGGTGCACAATCTTCACAAATATTCATCAGATAAATTTGGTCATATTGATGATACACCATATGGCGGTGGTTCTGGAATGGTTATTCAATGCGAGCCAGTGTTTAAATGCATCGAGGAATTGAAGAGCAAGCGCAATTACGACGAAGTTATTTATTTGACTGCTGATGGGGTTTTATATAACCAAAGTATTGCGAATGAACTTTCATTGAAAAGGAATCTCATCTTTCTTTGTGGCCATTATAAAGGAGTTGATCAGCGGATTCGTGATACTTTGGTCACTCGTGAAATTTCCATTGGGGATTTCATTCTAACTGGGGGCGAACTACCTACTATGCTTGTTGTGGATTCAATCATACGACTGATACCTGGTGTTCTTGGCGATCCGCAATCTATTTTTGAAGATTCATTTCAAGAAGGGCTATTAGAACCTCCTATTTACACTAAACCGGCAGAATTCCGTGGTATGAAAGTTCCCGATGTGCTTTTGAGTGGGGACCACAAAAAAATAGCCGAGTGGCGATTTGAACAAGCATTAGAGAAGACGAAAAATCGTCGACCCGACCTTCTTAACCAATGATATCCAGCAATGCCTTTTCTATTTCTGAATATTTGAATTGGTAGCCAATGTCCAACAATTTTTTGGGAATGACTCTTTGGGAGGCAAGAAGAACTTGCGATTGCTCTCCGAAAGCAAGTTTTATCAAATAATCTGGAACCGAAAGCATAAAAGGTTTGTTAAGAATCTTGCCAATTTCACGGATAAATTCTCGGAATTTTACTGGATTCGGTGAAACAAAATTGTAAATTCCTTCGAATTTTTCATTTGTTATACTTGTGTAAAGCAAGTTCAGTAAATCTTCGATATGAATCCACGAAAACCACTGTTCCCCAGTTCCAATTACCACTCCGAAGCCAAACCTATAGGAAAGAAGAATTCTTTGCAAGGCAAGGTCGTCTTTTTTAAGTACAACTCCAAACCTTCCGACCACGAGTCGATGGGGAGATTTTAATTTATATGCCTCGTTTTCCCATTCCACACAAACTTTTGCAAGGAAACTTTCACCGGCTTTGGTCTCCTCGTCTACGATTTCCTCACCAGAATCGGGATAGTAGCCAATTGCAGATGTACTGAAAAAAGTTATCGAGTTTTGTGTAAAGTTATTTAATTTACCGACAATTTCCCGAGTTGTTACGATTCGGCTTTCGTAGATTTCTTGCTTGTATTTTTTGGTCCACCTTTTACCAATTGAAGCACCTGAAAGATTTAAAATTGCGCTTGTTTGAGGAAGTACACTATCCCAATTGTCTTTCCAATGGAAGTTGCCAATTGCAAATGGAAACAACTTTTGTGCTTTCTCGGGGTTGCGTGTAAGAGTGTATACTTCCTGACCATTGGAATGAAGGAATTGAACAAATTTTGAACCAATGCTGCCAGTTGCCCCTGCAACAAGAAATTTCATTTTCATATATCACTACCTAAAAAATAAATGTTAAACCAATTTTAAAATTGTCATTAAACAATGGGGGTTCAGTGTTGAATGGCCAATTCATTTTATCCTTTCGCAATTCATAAATTCCATAGGAGAGCGCACCTTTGAGAACAGCATTTACAATTGGCGCAGAATATGGACTGGAGAAAACAATTTCTCGGATGAATTGATCGAGTAAAAATTGACCGATACCTTCAATGAACCAACTGCCCGTCCAATACCAAAATTTATGACCTGGAAAGACAATTGAGCGTTCGTAGCGTAAGTCGACAGATATTTTGTCGAGTAATATCAAGGACAAACCGCTTTGGTATGAAGTACCAAATCTGAATTGCTCTGAAAACGTGGCATATCGCATACTATCGGGCTGTTGAAATTTTGATAAGTCGGTTACGTCGAATTTCGACCAAATAAATGAATTCCCGTGTGTGAAAAACAAAAAGTTCTTTGATCCTAACTTGTAACCATATCCATCGTCACTGAAATCAATTCCAAAACGCCACATTGTAGCATCAATATTTTCATTTCCTTTGACTTTCCATTTCGAAGAGTAATTTCCAATGAACAAACCACTTTTTAAAATCTCGGTTACTTTTCTCCCATCTTTGAGTTCTTTAAGTTTAATTTTTGTAGTTCCGAGATGTATTGATGCAAAGTTTTGAGTATTGAATTTAGCATTCGGAGATAATTTTGAAAATGAAGGATAATTCAATCCAGAAAAAACGGTGATAGAAGGATGCTTAAATTGTTTAAAATTCAAAAAATGGTATTTTTTGAGAGGGGTTCCGATAATTTCGCTTGAACTTTTAGTTTCAATTGTGTCTTTAGTTTCTTGTGTGAGGGATTTCTGATAAAGTGCTGTAATGAATATTAGAACGAGGATAGAAAGAACTTTACTCATAATTACCTCCCTTTTAAAATTATATGTACGATTAATAGAGCTTAAAGTTTCAGTTGATTTGAGCCAAGGGTATTGTAAAATAGAATTTGCTTCCTTTCCCCTCTTTGCTTTCGACCCAAATTTGTCCGCCATTTGCTTCGACAAATTCTTTGCAAACAATCAATCCCAAACCAGTTCCTTTTTCATTTGCAGTTCCAAGCGATGTATGGTGAACATCAATTCTAAATAATTTTTCCATTGTTTCCTTCGACATTCCAACTCCAGTGTCCTCGACGCAAACTTCCGCAAAATTATTTTTTGACGTTGCCGAAACAACAATTTTTCCATTGGGTTGAGTAAATTTTATAGCATTGCTAATTAAATTTCGAAGTACCGTTGTGATAGAATTGATATCGGCAAGCACAAAGATTCTTTCTGGGACATCCATTTCAATTTTGATTTGTTTATTTGCTGCTTGAAGTTGGAGCAAATTTATATTTTGTCGGATTAAGTCTACGATGTCAAACTCAATGGGTTCTATCTGGATGCGTCCTGTTTGAGCCCTCGACCAAAGAAGTAGATTTTCCAAAAGACTGAAAAGCTGAGTAGAGCTTTCTTTGAGTGGTTCAATAAATTCAAGAATTTCTTCTTTTGTGAAATCGTTGAAATTTTCATATAACAATTCAAGCACATTTTTAAAGGCGCCAATTGGGTTCTTCAAATCATGAGCAATAATAGAGAAAAACTTGTCTTTTGTAGCATTGAGTTCCCTCAATTTCTGTTCAGATTGACGGAGTTCTTCTTCCACTTTCTTTCTCATTTCAACTTCTTTCAGAGCTTCGTCGCGCATTCGCTTGTGTTCTTTAATGCGGTAGGAAAGGTATGTATAATCTTCGACAGATATTATCCCAAAAATTTCACCGGTTAACACACATTTCCAATGGCTTACGGTGGTATGTAAAAGTCTTGGCTGCATATCTGGCAAAAAGGAAGGGAAAAAGCTTTTATGCAATTGTGTTGAAAAAACAACTGGAGGACCTCCGTTCAACACGGAAGTTATTGGTACAATATATTTGGAGTTATTCAAATTTGGGAAAACATCGGTAAGTTTCTTATTAAATATGTCTTTCGCTAGAATATTAGTCCATATTTCTAATTGCTTGTTCCAGAAAACGATTTCGAAATTATTGTTGATAATGCAAATCCCAATTGGTATTGCGTTGAATAATGTGAATTGTTGGTATTTCTCGTCCATAATGTTAATTGAAAAAACCGCCTTTTTCAATGAATTTGTTTATTGATTCTATTAACAAAGGGGTGGTATCGATATCAATAAAAAGAATAAAATCACCTTTGACTTCTAAATATTCTATTTGGAAATGGGTTCTGGCATAGAGTATTAAGCCTTTGTTTTGTATGTGAACGTCGGAAGAAAGGATTTGGTCGATGTTCCCGGTAACATAAAGTGGGATTGAGTAGTTTAATGTTGTTTTCAAAAGATTTGCAAACGATCCCATAAGTGAGTTCAGAACTATATTTCCAATTTCGGAAAGGGTTTCTGCTTGAATTTCGTCAAAGTCGGATTCGTCGAGTGCAGAATTTGTAAATGCTCGAACTAATTTTGAAGCTTGTTCGGTCGAGAAAATCAGTTTGGAACTCCCAATAATCATACCAGAGAATAACAAAGAAACACAAGAAAGTCCTTGCTCAAAACCCAGGTCAATCAATTCATGAGTGAGTTGTTCGAGATTTAAAACTTTGACGTTTGGTACAAATAGTTGGACATGCTTGCCAGAAATTGAATTGAGCAAGTTTGCGGCTTGCCCAACTCCAATATTAATCATTTCCTGTACGACGTCGAGTTGTTCTTGGCTGAATTTCATTTTTACATCAGCTGTTGAATAACATTATCCAGTTCAGATTCTTTCGGTGGTTTATTCAGGAAGGAAAAGGCACCAAGTTCTTTGCATCGTGTTTTGGTGGTTTCTTGGATATCTGCAGAAATAACAACGATTCTTGTTTCATTGTGTTCTTTTCTAAGTTTCTCGAGAACCTCGATTCCGTTAATATCGGGCATAAGCAAGTCGAGAAATACAAAGTCATATTGGTTTGAACGAATTTTATCGAGTGCTTCGCTTCCGTTTTTTGCCTCGTCGACCTCGAAATTCCATTTAGAAATCAACTGGCGAATCATTCGCCGTGAAATCATAGAATCATCAACTATTAGTACTTTTTTCATAATCTTTATAATTTAATTAAATTGCAAGTTAAAACAAAGGCAATTTAACTCAAGAAAATGAAATTTGCAAATTTTCATTTTGAAAATTTTTTTGCATTGTTGGATTTAAATTCAAAAATATTTGAAAATATAAGTCTTTGGGATTCTTACAAATTTTGTAAAAAAATGGCAAAAAAGCATTATGAGAACTTTCCCGTTGCTTCTTTTTTGATTCCAAAGGAAGATCGAAGATTTATCTATAGCATATACACCTTTGCTCGATTTGCAGACGATATTGCCGATTCTTTGGCGCTTCCTTTAACAAAGTCTGAAAGAATGGATGCGCTCGAAACAATTGAAAAAAACTTGCTTGCCTTACATAATTACTCTGCTGTTTCAAATCCGATTTTCTATGCGCTTAAAGATACAATAGAAAAGAAAGAACTACCTTTAGAACCGTTTTTGCGCTTATTGAATGCATTTAAAATGGATGTGAATTTCAGCCAGCCGCAAAATTGGTCCGACCTTGAATATTATTGTTCTTTTTCTGCCAATCCAATAGGAGAGCTTGTCTTAAGAATTTTCAATGAGTACAACGATAGAACAATCGTTTTTTCGAACCAAATTTGTACTGGTTTGCAATTGGTTAATTTTTGGCAGGATTTGAGTCTTGATTTAAAGAGGGATCGTATCTATATTCCACAAAATCTGCTTGATAGGTTTAATTTAGAAATATCATCGATATTCGATCTTTCAAATAGAATCAAGGTAGAAATTTGCTTAAAGGAAATTTTAGAAAAAACGCGTGAATATTTCATCGATGGTTGGAAGCTTGTTTGGCTTTTAAAAAATAGTAGACTACGTATCGAAATTAATGCCACAGTATTGGCTGGGATTAGGATTTTAGGCAAAGAAGAGAAATCGGGGGCAAATCTTCTTTTCAAAAGGCCTAAATTGAATTTTTTTGATTTTATTATTATATTTGTTAACTCTTTTATTTAAAAATGGAACATTTGAGTGTAGAACAACTTGCTCTGTTTGAAAGAGTCGAACCGCCTAAAGTTAAACCATCCAATTTTAAACTTGCTTTTTCAATTTTACCAAAAGAAGAGCGAATTGCAATAAATACAATTTATTCTTTGTTTTCATATATTGATTCGATTGTAGATTATGGCGACTTTTCCGAGCGAGCTATCCTTCAAAAGGATAAAAGATTGAAGTTCTGGTTGGCTGTGGTTGACGAACTTTATAGTGATTCAATTCCAAGCCCAATTTTTTATCCATTATACTTTGCAATTAAACGATTTTCAATTCCCAAACAATACATTGTAACTCTTATCGATGGGTGCCGTCGGGATTTGTTTCAAAGGCGTTATGCTACATTTCAAGAATTGAAGGACTATTGCTATAGTGTGGCAAGTGTGGTTGGTTTGATTGCAATTGAGATTTTTGGCTACAAATATGTTGAAACCAGAAACTACGCAATTAATTTGGGCTATGCACTACAATTGACAAATATCTTGCGCGATATTAAGAAAGACAAAGACAGGGGTTATATTTATTTGCCCCTTGAAGATTTGCAAAAGTTTGAGTATTCGGAAACCGACCTAATTTCCGAAATATATAATGACAATTTTGTAGAACTTATGCAATTTGAAACAAGAAGGGCAAGAGAATACTTCTACAAGGCACGCTCTCTATTGCATCCCGACGAAAGAATAACAATGTTTCCTGCCGAGGTAATGGACGAGATTTATTTTCGTTTGCTCGAAAAAATCGAGCTTTCCAAATTCAAGGTTTTCGAGCGAGAAATAAAGGTTTCGAACCTACATAAACTTGCAATAACTTTGAAGCATTGGCTTTCAATTTTGTTATTTATTAGACCATTTGCAAAAGTAGTTTGAATAAAAATTGGTAATTTTGTTTTTTAAATGTTTTTTATTATGGAAATTATGTTTGACGAGCAGGAACTAAAGAAGGTAGAAGAAATCAAATCCCGGTATCCACATTCACAAGCAGCCCTTATGGGTGTTCTTTGGCTGGCACAAAAAAAGTTTGGATGGATTAGTAAAGAAGTAGTCGAATATGTTGCCAAGCTGCTCGATTTGCCCCCGTCGCATGTCGACGGAGTTGTTAGCTTCTACACAATGTACTTTAAAAAACCTATGGGTAAATATCACATTCAGGTATGCACGAATGTTTCGTGTTTGCTTCGTGGTGGTGAGGAGATTTATCATCATTTATGCGAAAAACTCGGAATTGGTAATGGAGAAGTTACCCCCGACGGTCTGTTTTCAATAGAAGAGGTAGAATGTATGGGGGCTTGTGGCGGGGCTCCGATGATTGCAATAAACGAAGATTACTTCGAAAATTTGGATATTACTTTTGTAGACAATCTTATTGAAAAGTTGAAAAATGGGAATGGAGTTTCGTTATAAGTCGTTTTCTATTTCAAGGATTTTTCTGATTGCATTTCTTATCTCTCATATTGTTTTGTACTTTATTGGTAATGAAAAGGCATTTGAACTTTTTGCATTAAATCCAAAACTTGTTATCTTCGACATACAAGTTTGGCGTTTGTTTACATTTCCTTTGGTTTCACTTTCTATTGCCGAAGCTTTCTTGTTTGCATATACTTTTTGGGTTTTGGGTCCAAGGGTTGAAAATTGTTTTCGAAAAAACTATTATTTGTTTTCATTATTTATTTTTGTTTTTTTACAAGGTTTCTTTACTACAGCTCTTTTTGGAAAAGAAAATTTTTATCTTGTTGGAACCGAGGGTCTTTCTTTCTACTTAATTACATTGTACTTTTTGATTTATTTTAGAATTGTTGGTCAATACGAGACTCTTCCTTTTAGAAGTATGGTGCAAACAGCCTTTGTGATTTTTTTCTGGCTTATGGCTGCAATGCTCGATTCTTACATATACGAAAGGAATATACTTGTCAACTCTTTTTCATTTGCTCTTGGTGGTATCTTTATGGGCTCGCTTGCTTACTTGCAAAATCGTTCCTTTGCATTAGAATTGCTTCAGCAACGATATCGTGATTTTGTCTCATTTCGCAAGAAACTCGAAGAGTTCGAGTCGGAAGACGACATCGACGATTTTGTTCCCAAATCGAATTTAAATGAACATTTAAGCTCTACGAGTGCAAACAAAGAAGAACCCCGAGTAAATCTTCCTTACACCGAAGAAACATTGAATCACATATTAGATAAAATAATTGAGAAAGGGAAGGAATCTCTTTCGCCCGAAGAGATAAGATTTTTAAAAGAATATTCAAAAAAGTTAAATAAAAAAGGAGATTAATATGAAGAAAGAAGATTATTTGCGTCGAGACAAAATTGTCGAACATTTTGATATAACCAAACATAATACAGTAGATTTAGTTGAAGCATTTGGCAAAATGGCATTCCAAGCAAAAAATTTACATCGCGCCTCGAAAATTTATGATATGATGCTTTCCGACCAAAATTGCACAGTAATACTTACCCTTGCCGGTTCGCTTTTTAGCGCAGGTTTGAAAAAAGCCGTCGTTGATATGATTCGCAACAATATGGTCGATGTTATTGTTTCTACTGGTGCAATAATAGTCGACCAAGATTTCTTCGAAGCTTTGGGATTCAAACATTATCAAGGTTCCCCATTTGTAGATGACAATGAACTTCGTGAATTAATGATAGATAGGATTTACGACACATATATTGACGAAGAAGAACTTCGAGTGTGCGATATGACAATAGCCGAAATAGCCTCGAAAATCGAGCCGCGTCCCTATAGTTCCAGAGAATTTATTGTCGAGATGGGTAAGTATCTTGTCGAAAACAACAAAGGTGAAGATTCTGTTGTTCGTTCTGCCTATGAATTTGGTGTTCCGATATTTGTTCCAGCATTTTCAGATTGCTCCGCGGGATTTGGTCTTGTCTATCATCAATATCATAGCAATGGACCTTCTGTTTCGATTGACTCGGTCAAAGATTTTCTTGAGCTGACTAAGATAAAAATAAAAGCGGTTGAAACAGGGATTCTTATGATTGGTGGTGGTGTGCCAAAGAACTTTACGCAAGATGTGGTTGTTGCTTGCGATATTCTTGGTGTCGAAGCACCAATGCATAAGTATGCAATTCAGATAACTGTTGCAGACGAAAGGGATGGTGGTCTGAGTGGGTCCACATTGAAAGAGGCAAGTTCGTGGGGCAAAGTCGAAACGACTTATGAACAGATGGTTTTTGCCGAGGCAACTCTTGCTTTCCCTCTTCTTGCTTCATATGCTTTTCACAAAGGAAGTTGGAAAAATCGTACAAGAAGAAGATACAATGATTATCTCCAATTGATTCAAGAAGCAGTTGCAAAATAAACACAATTTTCTTACGAAACCGGAAATCATAATTGGTTCCCGGTTTTTTTTATTAAACTTTTAATCTTAACTTTTCAATGAGAATGATTTTAAAGTTAATTACTTAAATTTAAATTTGTTCATAGGGATAATTTCAGTTTCGTAGATTTAATCTCTATCGAGTATTTTCACTGCTGGAATTTCATTAAGGATCTGGTGTAAATAAAGGAATAATAAAACAGTTTCAATAGAAGATTCTAATTCTGGTGACCATTTCCAATATATTTGCCCTTTTCTCCTATAATAATTTTTCTCAACTTCGGCTTGTTCTTCGACTTCAACTTTCTCGGGAAGAGAAAGAGATGCAATTTTTGTTACAATTTCTTTAATATTGGGGGGATAACTTTCGGCTCGACATACCCAGAAGCCCAAAGGTAAAGGCTCTTCGACGAGGTCGAACCATTCTTCGCTAACATCGAGAGCAACATCATCCCCTTTTTCGCTTCCCCAAAGGACAGCCGAGTCATATGAAGAAAGAATTTCACTTTTAGACCCCTTGGATGGTTCAACTTTTAAATCAATCCCAAATTTTTCTTTTAAAAGCAATTGTGCAATAAGTATTATGAAATCGTCTGGTGAATTCGATTGTATTGAACTAACTTTTTCCAATCCTTTTTTAAAATATATTGTAGCAAGTCCGGTATAGTCTTCTGCAACCAGAATTGGACCCGGTATTATACGAAAATCCGCAACTTTTACTCCTTTGCCATATCCAAGAGGCGAAAGAAAAGCAGCATCGACAAGATTACGCAAAAGAAAGTCTGCACATTCTGTTTCAGATAACTTATAATACTTAATATTATTAGTCTTACAATAATTTTCACACCCTTCGAACAAGGGATTGTAAATTTCATTTTTGGGGATAGCGAGTCTAATCACTTCAAACTATTTACAATTTCTTTAAATACTTTTCCACGGTGTTCAAAATTCTTAAACATATCGAAAGACTTGCAGGCTGGAGACAGCAAGACAATATCCCCCGGCTCGGCAATTTCCCTTGCTCTGTGGACTGCATCTTCGAGCGTATCTTCCAAAAAGCAGCGTTTCATTGTACAAAAATGTGTGAATATCTCGCCTTTTGCTTCGCCGATTGCAATTATTGCTTTGACATTTTTTTCAACAACATCGTCAAGAAATTGATAATCATTGTTGTCGCTTCGTCCGCCTGCTATCCAGATGATTGGACGGTTGTAACTGCAAAGGGCATAATAAGTTGAATCCACATTGGTTGCTTTCGAATCGTTAATGTATGAAACATTCTCGAATTCTCTGACAAACTCAAGACGATGTTCGACACCTTGGAAATTCATCAAAGCATTGCGAATTTGTTCGTTATGAACTTCAAAGAAGCGAGCAGCAACAATGCTTGCAAGAGAATTGTATATGTTGTGGATGCCTGGAATTTTAATATCCCCCGATTTCATAACTACCTCCTCGTTAGTAGTTTCTGGAAATCGCAAGCAAATTTCGTCGCTTTTTAGATATGCACCAAAATCTACTGGTGACAGACCAAAAAAAGCGACTTTTCCCCCCGCTTGCAATTTCGCTAATGATGTTTCCTTATCATCAAAATTCAAAATTAATAAATCATTTTCTTTTTGGTTTATGAAAATTTTGAATTTTGCAGCTCGGTAGTTAGCAAATGTTTTATGATATTTTAAATGGTCTGGTGTTATATTTAAAATGATTGCAACTTCTGGTTTAAAGGTTTCTATCCTATCAAGTTGGTAACTGCTTAGTTCGAGCACGACAATTGTTTCGTTGTCGATTCTATCGACAATGTCACTAAAAGGAGAACCAATATTGCCCGCGGCAACAACCTTTTTACCTGCTGTTTTCAAAATGAATTCAATGAGAGCCGTCGTTGTAGTTTTTCCATTTGTTCCAGTAACCCCGATAATGGGACTTTTGCAAAAGCGAAATGCGAACTCAATTTCACTTATAATTTTTTTGTTTCGTTTTTCGGCTTCCACAATGATTTCTGCGTCGGGTGGTATCCCGGGAGACACAACAATTAAATCGAAGTCATCGAGCCTTTCAAAGGAATGTTTTCCAAATTCGGCTTCTATTTCGTTTTTGTCTAAAATACTTTTAGCAAGAGAGAAATTTTCTTCTGGACCTTTCTCTGTCACGAAAATATGTTTTACTCTTTGTCTTTTTGCAAGCAAAGCGCTTGCAATGCCACTTTTCCCAGCCCCAACAATTAAAACATTCTCCACTGGATATACTACTTATATGAAAACAAAATTAGGTGAATTATTTGAATTTTGTGTAAATTTAAAAATCCACCCCCTCTTACTGTAATTTTGAAGAGGGGGAGAGATTACTAAAAACTTATTCAATCGGTTCAAATCTAGCCTGGAAAAATCGTAGATATTTTGGTTCAAAAACCATACGCAAACCCTTGGCTTTGTCCCGTTGCTTGTAAAGTTCATATACCGACCAAGCAACAACATCGAGATGGGATTGTGTATAAACTCGCCGTGGTATTGTCAGACGAACCAATTCTAATTTCGGGTAGTTATGGTCGCCAGTGACTTTGTTTCTTCCCGCTGATACGATGCCTCGTTCCATAGCTCGAACTCCAGATTCAATATAAAGATCGGCTGCTAATCGTTGTGCTGGAAATTCATTTTGGGGTATATGTGGATAAAATCGTTTTGCATCCAGGAAAACAGCATGACCACCAATGGGTACAACAATCGGGATATCCTCTTCGAGTAGTAAGTTGCCGAGATATTCTACTTGTTTAACTCTAAAAGCGATATTTTCATCTTTGACCGCTTCTTCGATGCCGCGAGCCATTGCTTCTAAATCGCGGCCAGCCAAACCACCATATGTATGGAGCCCTTCGTAAACAACTACAAGATTACGAAGTTCATCGAAAAGGTCTGGGTCGTTGCAAGCAACAAAACCTCCTATGTTAACATAGAGGTCCTTTTTCCCACTCATTGTGCAAGCATCAGTGTAGGAACAAAATTCTTTAAGAATATCGGCAATATTCTTATTCTGGTAGCCCGGCTCTCGTTGTTGAATGAAATATGCATTTTCCACCGCACGCGTTGCGTCGAGAACAACTTTGATTCCGTATTTGTGGGCGAGTTGGTTGACTGCTTTGATGTTTTCCATAGAAACTGGTTGGCCACCAGCCATATTCACGGGCGCTCCCACTGTTATGTAAGGAATTTTTCCCGGCCCAACTTTTTTGATTAGATCTTCAAATTTTTGTAAGTCTACGTTACCTTTGAAGGGATGCCAGGCTGTTGGGTCGTGTGCCTCGTCGATTATTACGTCTACAAAAGTACCGCCAGCAAGTTCTTGGTGCAAACGTGTGGTTGTAAAGTACATATTGCCAGGTATGAAATCGCCTTGTTTGATTAATGTTCGAGAAAGAAGATGTTCGGCACCGCGTCCTTGATGGGTTGGAACAACATACTTATAACCGTAGAATTTGCGTACATTGTCTTCAAGATAGTAGAAGTTCTTCGACCCAGCATAGGCTTCGTCGCCAAGCATAATCCCAGCCCATTGGTAGTCGCTCATTGCATTTGTTCCGCTATCGGTCAGCAGGTCGATGTAAACATCTTCCGAACGTAACAAAAAAGTGTTGTAACCAGCCTCCTTGATTTTTTCAAGTCGGTATTCGCGAGAAGTTGCTTTTACGGGCTCTACTACTTTAATTTTGTAAGGTTCGGCAAAAGGCCTTTTTGTTAACCCCATATTTTACCTCAATTATTCAGAAATATTTAATAAAAATTTACAAAATTGCAAATAAAAACTATATTTGCAAACCGAAATTTTTTAATCTTTTAGAGAAGTTTGCTCCTTAATTTCTCAATCATATCCTGAACCATTTTAGCTAAATCATATTCAGGTTGCCAACCCCAATCTCTTCGTGCACAAGAATCGTCGACGTCGTCGGGCCAGGAATCTGCAATTTCTTGACGATAATCTGGTCGGTATTCTATTTCGAACTTTGGATAATACTTACGAATTTCATCTGCAAGAGACTTCACATCGAAACTCATAGCCCCAACATTATAATCGCAGCGGTGTGTCAAATTTTCCACTGGGGCGTTTAACAATTGGATAGCAGCATTCAAACAATCGGGCATATACATCATTGGTAGACGAGTATGTTCGTTGACAAAGCAAATAAATTTTTCACCTTTGACTGCTTTATAGAAGATTTCAACTGCGTAGTCTGTTGTACCCCCTCCCGGTGGTGTCTCCGATGAAATTATTCCCGGGTAACGCACCCCTCGACAATCGAGCCCATATTTGTTGAAATAGTAATCGCCAAGCAATTCGATTGTTACCTTTGTCAAACCATACATTGTTTTTGGCTTTAAAATTCCGTCTTGTGGTGCAATTTTGGGTGTACCAGGACCCCACACTGCAATGGAACTTGGAACAAATATTTTTGCCATTTCGTATTTTACCCCAAGATTGAAAGCATTTAGTGTTCCACTAATATTGACATTCCAGCACACCATCGGGTTGGTTTCTCCCTTTGCAGAAAGGATTGCAGCAAGGTGGACGATAGTATCGATATAGTGTTTTTTTACGATTTGGTCAAATGCATTAAAGTCTGTAACGTCCAATTTCACAAAAATGCCATTTTCAATAGGGCTTCCTTTGGAGGGCTCGACAAGGTCAGCAGCAACAACATTGTCGTTTCCATAAATTTTTCGTAAAGATAATGTTAACTCGGAACCAATTTGACCACAAGCACCTGTTACCAGAATTCTTTTTGTTTCTTTCTTCATAAAACACCTTTTTAGTTAAATATTATTCACTTTTTCAACACTTCCATTTTCCACTTTGAAAATCCCATAAGTTTCAAAATTAGAAATAATATTTTTAATTTTGTCGAGTTCGGTCAAAGTCAAAAACAATTGTACCTTAAGGTTATTCATCATATCAAGAACTTGGGTCACGCGATTAAAGTCGAGTTCTGAAAAAATGTCATCAAATAGAACAATTGGAGTTGTCCCCAACAGATTTTGCAAATATTTGATTTCAGCATATTTTAAAGCAATTACCAAAGATTTGCTTTGCCCTTGAGAAGCAATTTCTTTGGCTGGCATATCGTTTAAAGTTATTTCAAAGTCGTCTTTGTGCGGTCCAAAAAGAGTCGTACCTCGTTCGATTTCTCGCCGGTGGTATTCTTCGAGTATTTGCTCAAGAGAAGAAATGATTTGACTTCTTTCGGGGTTTTGTAGAAAAACACTATGCGAAACACTGTCGAATCCGAAAGGACTGAAATTGAATGAAGAGATTTCTTTACCATTAGTAACCATCTCGAAACTTTTTTGGAAAAGGGTAGAAAAACTTTTAGTGAAAATCCATCTCTGCTTTAGAATATACGAAGCGGCTTCAATTAAACGATTGTTCCAAACGGAAAGCACTCCTATTTGACTATGGTCTCCACTGTATATTTCGAAAAGAAGTTTATTCCTTTGTTTGAGAATTCTCCTATATTCAATTAATTTTTGAAGGTAAATCCTATCGATTTGTGAAATTATCTTGTCGACAAATTCGCGTCTGGAGGAAGGTGGACCAAAAATGATTTTTTTCATTTCTGGGTAAAGGACAACGAGAGGAATTTTCCCAATCAGTTCAACACTGGATAAGATTTGACCAGAAGAGTCGCGTATTTCTTTCCCTTTGTTGATTTGGTAGATTACATTAATTGTAAATGGGATTTGATTTTCAGTTACTGCCCCGATTTCAACCGAATAGTATTTTCGAGAATGACTTACGATTTGCTGGTCGAAGTTTGTTATAAAACTTTTTGAGAAAGAGGCTATAGAAATTGCCTCGAGTATGCTTGTTTTACCCGAGCCATTTGCCCCGAAAAATATATTTAGACCAGGTTCAAAATGTAGTTCGGTTTTTTTGTGATTTCGTATGTTTTCAAGTATTACATATTTTAAGTGCATAAATTAAATTTTCATAGGCATCAAAAGCATAAGCAGTCTTTCGTCGTTGGGTTTTGGTTTGAATACTGCAGGCTTGTTTTGAGCAGACATTTCGATGTAGACGGTATCGTTGTCCTCGTCGACTTCTATATTTTGGAGTGCTTCGAGAAACAACTCAAAATTGAAACCAATGATATAGTTTTCACCATTGAACTCGCAAGGTATTGTTTCTGTGGCTTGTGTGCCGACATCAGCATCTTCGGATGTTAAAGTTAGCGAGTCCGAGGAAATCTCGAATTTAACAAGTTTTTGAATTGCACTTGCAAATAGGCTAACTCGGCGCAACGCTGGAACAATCTCTTTTTTGTTAACTTTCAAAAGATATGGATTTTCTTTGGGAATAACGTTTTCATATTTTGGAAAACTTTCATCAATTATTCTTGTAATAATAACAGTATTACCAATATCGAATCGAGTATGTGTGATTTTTTCATTTTGTTCGATAAAAGAAATTATAACATCATCGTCGATTTTACGAAGTAGTTCTACCGTTCGAGCTGGAATTATTACTGTGAGATTCTCGGGGAAGACGTTGTGTTCGTTTGAAAACACTGAAGCTCGGACAAGCCTATATCCATCTGTCGATACAAAATTAATTCTTTCGGCTTGAAATTGAAATAAAACTCCGGTCATTGCGGGCTTGAAGTCGTCTGTAGAAACACAAAAATAGGTACGCTCGGCTGCCCAAGTTATATCTTTCATTGAAATCAAGGCTGCTTTTCGCTTGGTTTCTTCATCAATGGGGCTAACTATTTCTGTTATATTTGGCTTTTCGGAATGAAAAAGTTCCGGAAGTGTAAGGTATTCAAGCGGATCGAGGCCTTTCATTGAATACTTGCCAAATTGGGTTTTAATTGTGATGTTGAAGGTATCTTCGTCGGAAATAAAAGTAAATTCTTCGACGTTTTCCAAAGCACGGATGATGTCTGAAATTCTTTTGCCGGGGACGAGGATTTTTCCGTCTTCGCTTGGGCTTACAACAATTTGGTGCATAATTGTGATCTTTTGGTCCGAGGCAACAATCTTGAGTTGGTCGCCTTCAAGTATAAAATAGAAATGTTCTAAAACTGGCAATGTGGATTTTTTTGGCAATGCAGGAGTCACTTTTTGCAATGCCTGGCTCAATTCTTTTAATGAGACTGTAAACTTCATAAGACAACTCCTTTATAATGATTCAAACAAATTTTTTTAATTTTAAAATTCAAGTTTTACAAATTATGAAATTGGTTTGAAAAATATTGCATTTTTAATAAACATTTAAATCTCTTATGATAAAGATTACAAAATATGGGATTGACAATTTTCTCTTTGGTGTTTTTCTTGGATTGTTTTTAATTATTTTACCTTTTCTAATTACGATTTCTTTCCTTTTACATTTAGTATTTTTCCTTATTGGTGTTTTCCTTGTGTTTTTTTCTTTTTGGTTTTTTCGTGACCCCAAGCGTAATGTTCCTTTGCTTGCAATTGAAGATGGGTCGATAATTCTTGCTCCAGCCGATGGGAAAATAGTCGAAATAAAGGAAATCGACGAGTTTAAGATACTTGCTCAAAAGGCTAAACAAATTAGCATTTTCCTAAGTGCTCTCGATGTTCATGTGAATCGTTCACCAGTGAGCGGCGAGGTTATCTATGTGGAATATTTTCCTGGTAAATATCTCGTTGCTTACCATCCCAAAGCCTCGGAGGCGAACGAACACACTTTAGTTGGGATCAAAAACGAATTTGGTGTTGTTGCTTTCAAGCAAATTGCTGGCATTCTTGCTCGTCGCGTTGTATGCACTTTGAAGAAAGGGGACAGAGTCGACGCCGGCGACAAAATAGGAATGATGAAATTTGGTTCAAGAATGGATGTTCTTCTTCCCGTTAACACGCGAATTTTCGTTAAAGTGGGACAAAGAGTTCGCGGCGGGGAGACTATAATTGCTCGTTTGCAAAAAGAGTATAATTTTACAAACATTTAAAATTTTATATGTTACGAATTACTCGTTCTATAGTTCCAAATTCTTTAACGCTTGCAAATTTGTTTTCTGGTTTCGTTGCTTTAACTTATGTTGCCAAAGAAAATTATATTCTTGCTGGGTTGTTCGTTCTGTTTGCTGGCCTTTTCGATATGGTCGATGGGATCACAGCACGTCTTGTCAAAAGTGCAAGTGAACTCGGCGTTCAACTGGATTCGCTCTCCGATGCTGTTTCTTTTGGAGTTGTACCTTCGTTTATGCTATATAAGATCTATTTCTATCAATATGGTGATTTGGGATTGTTGATTTCAGCACTTCCTTTGATTTGTGGTGTTCTTCGTCTTGCTCGATTCAACATTCAAACCAATGTCTTTCAGGACAAAAAGTACTTTACTGGGATGGCTATACCTTCCTCTGCTTTTTTTATTCTTTCTTATTTGCTTTTTTATCATAACACCGATTTTTTAACCCCCGAAGTAAAAGAATACTTGATTTTCATAGTTACTTTTGTGGCATCATTGTCAATGGTTTCTACTGTAAAGTTTATGAATGCTCCAAGACCAAATCTAAGGTACATTCGTGAGCATCCTTTTGTAACAATTTTTTTCTTGATTGCGATTGTTTTGTCCTTTGCCACAAGTGGTTTGTTCATTTTCCCTTTTTTTGTTTTTTATATTATTGGCAGCTTTGTTCGTCATTATTATATAAGATTTTCAAAAAGATAGAATTTGAAGGAGATGAGATTGTATGGCTAATTATATTGCAAAAGTTAAAGTTATGTTGAAAAAGGGAATTCTCGATGTTCAAGGAAAAACAGTAGAGAATGCTTTGAAAACGCTTGGATTTGAAAACATTACAGATGTTAGGATAGGAAAGTATATCACCTTCAACGTCGATGCAGACTCGTTAGAAAAAGCAAAAGAAATTGCCAATTCCGCTGCGGATAAGTTATTGTATAACCCAAATATTGAGACCTACGCATTGGAAGTAACAATTTTCGAAGGCAATGTATGAAGTTTGGAGTTGTTGTATTTCCTGGCTCTAATTGCGACCACGATGCCTATTTTGCTTTAAAGCACAATCTTGGTTTTGAAGTCGAGTTTCTTTGGCACAAAGATACAAGCATACCAGATGATATAAAATGTGTGGTTCTTCCGGGAGGATTTTCTTTTGGGGATTATCTGCGTGCCGGAGCAATTGCACGTTTCTCGCCAATAGTTAGTGAAGTTTTTCGGTTTGCACAAAAGGGCGGGCTTGTTATTGGCATTTGTAATGGGTTTCAAATTCTAACTGAAAGTGGGTTGCTTCCCGGAGCATTGTTGAAAAATACCTCATTAAGATTTATTTGCAAGGATGTTCATATTAAAGTTGTCAACAATAATACACCATTTACCTCGTTACTCGAGCAGGGTAAAGTTTTGCGTATTCCTATTGCCCATTTCGAAGGAAATTATTTTGCAGGGGATGACATATTGAAAGAGCTCGAAGACGAAGACCGAATTGTTTTTCAATATTGTGATGCTGAAGGCAATGTAAATGAAGCTTCAAATCCGAATGGTTCTTTGAAAAATATTGCAGGAATAGTTAATCGGGGGAGGAATGTTCTTGGGATGATGCCACATCCGGAAAGATATTGCGACCCGATTCTTGGTGGTACCGATGGTGCCCTTATTTTCGAATCTATAATAAATTTTTTGAAAATTTAAGTGGAGGTGGATATGTTTGGATTAGGTGTGCAAGAATTAATTCTTATTGGGATTATTATCCTTCTAATTTTTGGAGGTAGAAAGATTCCAGAATTAATGCGCGGTTTGGGGCAAGGTATAAAGGAATTTAAAAAGGCAACAACAGATGATACAAACGAGTTGAATATTCAAAAGCAAAGCGATAAAAAATCCGAGTAAATATGTTTGACATTGGGGGTGGAGAGCTCCTTCTGATTATCCTTTTAATCATCTTGCTTTTCGGGCCCGAGAAGATTCCCGAAATATCTCGTATTATAAATAAAGGTGTTCGAAAGATTAAACAAGCCCAAGCCCAAATTCAATCTGAATTGACCAACATAACTCGTGAAATAAATGCGGATATTGCCGAAAAAGAAAGCGAACAAAAATTCCAACAAAAACCTGCCCAAAAGAACATAGAAAATTGAAATTACCATCCAACCGCAATTGTACTTTTTGCAGTTATTGTTTTCCCCGATAAAATATCAATTGCTTCCAATAAAATAACGTAACCACCAGCTTTAGCTTTTATTCCAAAATCAGTATCGCCATTCCAAAAAAATTCACCCGAGGATGGCGAAATAAGGTTGTTTGCCAGGGTATAAATTTCTGTTCCGGAAAGGTCGAAGATTTTTAAGTTTATCCGGGCTTGTGTGTATGGTAATTTATATGTAATTCTCGTCGTTGAATTTACACTCGACGTCGGTGAAAATGGGTTCGGTTCGATTTCAATTGAAATTTTCTCTTCTTTTTCGAATGAAACACTATTTAATTCTCCCGGAGTTGCTCCTCGGGGGTCGACACAAGTGAACCAGTTCTCAGCAGCAAACGAATTAGTCGTGGGTATCATCTTCTCAAGGCTTTTTTGCTTGTAGCTCGTAAGTTTACCTTTGTGCCATTGGGGAAAAAATGTTAATGAGTCTTGCACAATTCCTATAGGATTTATTAGCAAGATCTTATCCCCAGTGTTTCGCAGTGCAAAATTGGATGCACTAAAGTAAAAGTAATTTTTACTTTTTAGTTCTTCGAAACAATTGAAGAAAGTTGAATCCCAGAAAACGACGAAATATCCATTTGGGGGAATATTCAAAACATTTGATAGTACATCGAAAACAATGGTTTTGTTCGAACTGTTTACAATTTTCCAGTTGCGAAGAGAAAGAGTATCGTTTGAAGTGTTTGTCAATTCTATAAATTCTCCACAACCTGTGAAAACATCAAAGAGAAATTCATTGACCAAGAGATTCCGAAAAGGTCGAGGTATTCCGAGTGGGAAAACAATTTCTTTTTTTACTTTCGAATCCGAGAAATCGTAAATAATTTGAATAATCAATTTAATAATTAAATCTGCATTGGTTTCTAAAATAAATCCTTTGAGTGGAATTTCAAGTTTAATAGAATCTTTTCGTTTCAGAACTGGTAAATTGTATGAAAAAATATCTATATCCTTTTCAAGATTTTCAACCCTAAAAATTACATTTGCGCTTATCCCAATTGTTTTCAAGTCATTTTTACCAGCATTGATCAAAGTGAGTACACCGTTTCCATCAGCAAATTCAAGGTCTTGAAGAAGCTTGAAATTTTCAATTTTTTTGCTATTTTCCCGACAAATAGTGTGTTGATTGCTATCTGAACAAATAGTCAAATTGGAAAGGTTGTATCCTGGCTCGCTGTAATCGATTCTTTCGATAGAAAATCCTTTTCTAACAAGTGAACTATTGTAGAAAACACTATCGACGAGAAGAGAATCACTTGTTCTTATTGTGATAGCATCCCAGTCGTTGTGAAGAGTGGGTAGATTAGCTATAAAAAAATTGCAACGAAGATGCTTTAAAAAACCTATTGTATCTTTTGCAAATACAACAAAAGAGTTGGGACCGAAATTAATAGTGTCTTTGATAAATATACTTTTTCCTCGACTTGTGAGGTACAATCCCGAAAGTTGAATTATGTTTTCATTTGGGTTGTAAAGTTCAATCCATTCGGATTGGCTCGGTTCTGGAGCTGGGAAGATTTCATTAATATAAATTTGTGCGAGAAGATTTTGAATGGAAAAGAAAACAAAAAGGCTAACCAACAGTTTCATAATATTTTAGCAAAGGATCAATTAATGAATTTTGCAGTAAAACATCGAGCAATTGCGAGATAAATTCGGCTTCCATTTTTGTAAATCTATTATAGATTGGACTATCGAGGTCGAATACGCCTATCACTTTATCATTGAATGTTATAGGGACGACCATTTCCGAATTGGCTGTTGGGTCGCAGGGGATGTATCCAGGGAATTTATGCACATCGGGAACAATGATTGTTCTTTTATTTCTGGCGGCAGAACCACAAACCCCCTCGGAAATTGGAATGCGAACGCAAGCCATTTTCCCTTGAAATGGACCAATAACGAGGTGGTTGTTTGATATGAAATAGAATCCAGCCCAGCTAACAGCATCAAAATGGTGGAAGATTAGCGAAGCGAAATTACTTGCATTAGAGATAAAGTTTTTTTCATTTGCTAATGTTTGTTGCAATTTCCCTTTAATAGCCATAAAAATATTGTAAGGTAAATCAATCTTTTGCATAAAAACCACTTTTTAAGCCAAATAGGAATTTACAAAAAAGTTATTAAAAAGTTATCCCAAAAATCGATAACGTTGATATTTTTCCAAAATTCTTGTTCCTTGACGGTTCTTTTTTGTGTAATAAATTTCATAAAGTTAACAAAATTTGTCAGTTCGATATTTTTCTTTAAGCAAAATTGCTCTATCATTGTCAAAAGCACAGAAAAATCCTGTATTTCACCAAGTATAGTTTGAAGTGCTTGAATTTCTTTCAACTTGTCTTTGGGGCTATCGATTATTTTTTCAATTGTTTCGATAATGTATCGAAATTTTTTGATTTTCAGGCGAACTTTGTGGTATGTGCGAAAATCCCCTTTTATTATTTCATCAGTTGCCCTTTTTACCTCGTTTAATGAGCTGAGCGCATTTTCAGCGATGATTTTTTTATCCAACGAAGTCAAACAGGCTAATTTTTGAATTTTGAGATGATAGAAAAATAAATCTCCATTTAAACTGAAATCCGGTAATTGTATTATTGATTTTAACTTTTTAACTTGCTTTTTTTCTCTCTTTTTAAGATAAAAAAGAAAGTCAATTGTCTCGGTGAATTTATTTAAATTTTTTATTAAAAAATCTATTTGAACTTGTACATCGCGCAACTTATTGAATCTTTTTATTCTAAGTTTGAGTTCTTCTGTCAAGCCCAATGAAACATTTTCACTGCATATCTCATCGATATATGATGAAAGAGCTTGGATTCTTCTCATTGATACTCGTAAGTCGTGGATTGCCTCATTATCGAAGCTTTGGCAAACAAGTTCAAGATTGCGAGCATAGTCTTGGCGCAGTCGTGCTAATCTTTCTTCTATATATTGTTTAATTATGCTATTTTCCATCTTCAAAACCTCATTTCTTCTATTGTCCAACCCTTCCGTATAGAAATTCTCTTTGAAATCTTAATGATTTTTTCTGAAAATGCAAAAGGTCTTAAACTCCCAAAGTCATACTTTCCGTTTCTATTTTTGTCGTAAAAAGCAACGAGTGTGTATTCACCTTCTGGGATATTATCGAATGTGAAATCGTTGCTGCTTACCTTACTGTAAAAAATCATTTCGCTTCCAATAGCCATCACTATTGGCTCACCAAAATTTGTATCTAAACGAGCAATAAGTTTTCCTTTCAAACTTCCAAGCCTTGGCTCTTCTCCAACTTTTACCTGAAGTGAAGCACTAAAGTTAGTGTAGATTTTACCGAGGTAATCGTAAATTGTATCCGATTGAATTACAAGATTGTAAAGACTCCGCCATTTTATGTTTGGAATATCGATATGGATTGTGTGAGTAGATGAGAAATCGTATTTGGCTCGAGTTGTGTCATTTTGTTCTGTGTTTATACTTCGGATAGCAAGTTTTGTTTTTGTTGTATCTATAGGCTTAGAAAAACATATTTCAATTGTATCATTGACTGTGTTGAGAAATATCTGATTTTGTATGATTTGGGGAGAAAGTTCATCTTTTAGCTTTGAACCACGCAGTAGTAGGGGCTTTTCAAAAAGGAGCTGGTTTCCCGCTGTGTCCGTAAAAATTTCTGGATTGAGGATTTTCAAGGAAAGTATAGATTCCGGAATTGTATCTTTGAAGAACAATTTTATTTCTTTGGGGTCGTTTTTGTCAATAAAATAAGAATTTGGTTGAAATTCATACAGCGTGCTGGTATCAGAAACAATAAATGGCATACTGCGTATTGGAATTGTTCGAATTGGCTCACTGAAAATAATTTTGATTGTATGTTGATTTAAAGCAAAAGCATTTGTGATGACTGGGGAAGTCTTGTCGATCGGTGGAGCAAAAAGTAAAGAGATCGTATCTGAAACTTGTATAGAAGCGTACACGCTGTCGGAAGCAACGCCGAAACTTTCGGAGCCAAAGTCAAATTCCTTGTTGTTGTTTTTGTCGATGAAAGCAACTACTATGTACGAATCGTAACGTAATGCTTCGAAGGAAAAATTTCCATTGACATCTGGTTGTGTACGGTAGTGGAATGTTTTGTTTATATCGAACATTGTATCGTTTAGTTCTTTTGTGGGTATGGAATAAATAAAAATATTTTGTTCTTTGCTTTGTGGCACTTTTCCAACAATTCGTCCACTATCGATTTTATCTCCGGTGGAAAAAACAAGATTAAAAGGCTGTTCTGGTTTGTTTCCATCAATGTCAGTGAAATTTGTTCCCAATAATAAATTAAAAGTTGTGTTGGTTGGAAGATTATTCGGGAAAAGAATGTACATTTTCTTTCCGCTCCATTTAATTTCATATTTTTCTGCTGGATTTAAGAAAATATTGTTAACGACACTATTTCGTTCCACCCATTTATTAAATTTGATGTAAATTTCTTTCCCGCTGAAGTTTCTTGCATAGTTGGCTGGAAAGAATTCTACAACTTTGGGTGGTGTTCTGTCGGGGGGACCTCCACTTGGAGGTTTAACATTTGCACAAGAAAATAAAAGAAAAGCAGTCGAAATTAGAAATTGTATTATTAAAAGTTTATTTGCGTTCTCAACTATCATAATATTTATTTAAATTAGTCTAAAAAACTAATTTAAATACTAATTTTGAAATGTCAATAAATGGAGAAGTGGAAATGGGGAAAATAGTGACTTTTAATCCAGCAACAGAAGAAGTTTTAGACGAATACGAAGAATTGACAGAGAGCGAGATCCAGAAGAAAATTTTGCTTTCGGCAAGAAGTTTTAAAAATTGGTCGACTATTTCGGTTGCAAAAAGATGTGAGTTTCTGTTGAAATTGAACGAAGTACTTTTAAAGAACAAGGACCGACTTGCACGATTGATAACACTTGAAATGGGTAAACCAATCAAACAGTCTATCGCTGAGATTGAGAAGTGTGCATGGGTTTGCCGTTATTATGCGGAAAATGCCGAAGAACAATTGAGCGAGATCGAAATTAAAACGGAATGGCAAAGAAGTTTTGTTACTTTTCAACCATTAGGACCAATCCTTGCAATTATGCCTTGGAATTTCCCATTTTGGCAGGTTTTTCGCTTTGCAGCCCCTAATCTTGTTGCTGGAAATACAGCTTTGCTGAAGCATTCAAGGAACACAATGGGTTGTGCTATTGAGATTGAAAATTCAATGTTGGAAGCTGGGTTGCCCGAAGGGGTCTTCCAAAATTTGGTGATTTCCTCAAACAAAGTTGCACAAGTGATTGAGAACCCAGAGGTCAAGGCTGTTACTCTTACTGGGAGTACTCCAGTTGGAAGGGAAGTTGCAAAAATTTCTGGATGGAACTTGAAAAAGACAGTTTTGGAACTGGGCGGGAGCGACCCATACGTTGTTCTTCGAGATGCAGATATTGAAAAAGCAGTTGAAACTTGTGTGACTGCCCGATTAATAAACAATGGGCAAAGTTGCATTGCTGCCAAAAGATTTATTGTCGAGAAGCCGATCTTTGAGGAATTTGTCGAAAGATTTGTAGCTGGATTTAAGCGAAAAACAGTGGGGTCTCCGCTCGACGAAAATATTGACCTTGGGCCCTTGGCTCGCGAGGATTTGCGACTGGACCTTGATAGTCAAGTTCGAAGAAGTATTGCCTCTGGAGATGATTTATTGTATGGAGGAGAAATGCCTAACCAAAAAGGATATTACTACCTCCCAACAGTGATTATTGTAAAGAACATAGATAGCCCAGTCTTTTCTGAAGAGACATTTGGACCTGTCGCCGCAATTATATGCGCCGATGATGAGGAAAATGCGATAGAGCTTGCTAATCACTCTAATTTTGGGCTCGGTGCGGCAATTTTTACTTCTGATATCGAAAAGGGTATTGAAATTGCGAGAACCAAATTGCAAGCGGGATGTTGTTTCGTGAACGATTTCGTGAAATCAGACCCTCGGCTCCCATTTGGTGGTGTGAAAGAATCTGGCTATGGACGTGAATTGTCTGTTTTTGGCATAAGGGAATTTGTAAATATTAAAACAGTTTGTGTAAAATGAAAACTCAAGTTTTAATTATATTATGGTTTTACGCTTCGTTTCAGGTGTTAACCCAACCTTTGCCAATTCCATACAATCTGGACTTTGAAATTGGAGAAAAAGGTAAATTGCCAAAGGGTTGGTTTGTTCCATCTTATGCCGAAAAATTGGGATATCAAGCCTATTTGAGTGATGAAGAACCAAAAAGTGGGAGATTTTGCCTCGAGCTTTTTCGAGAAGGTGATTATAAAGATGGGACTTATGGCTCTGTTATGCAAAGTATAGATGCAAAGCCATATCGTGGGAAAATGGTTAAATTTCGTGCCTACATTCGTGCCGAAATCCATAGCCCAAAAGGGAGTGCCCATATTTGGTTGCGTGAACGCTTTGGGAACGACGAAGAGTCGGGTTTTTTTGAATATTTACCAAACCAGCCGATGGTTTTACGTCAATGGGAAGTTAGAGAAATTCGTGGCGTCATAGATCCAAACGCCGATGCAATAAATTTTGGATTGCTGCTTTTCGGGAACGGAAAAGCTTGGATTGATAGTGCTTCTCTCGAAATCATTTCCAGTAGTGAACCAAAGACCAAACAATTTGAAATCGACATTAAAACCACGAAAGATTTAGTTGATTTTGCAAAGGTGTATGGGATTGTTCGTTATTTCAATCCTCTTGCAAATGCGAATTTCATCTGGGATTGTTTTCTATATAATTCATTAAAATATGTGGTTGAAAACCGAGATCAAACTATTTCTGAAAAATTGAAAAACATTTTTAATGATTTTTTACAGCCAGATATTAATTCTGATACACAATTCGACTCCAATGGCTACCTTTGCTGGGTACATTATGGATTCCCAAGCGAGAAACAGCATCCTTTTATCTTTTCTTCAAAAATTAATATCCTTAACCCAATTCGAAAGTATCAAGGAATTGTCCAACAAGTTGTTAACGTTCAAAGGCTTGCTGGAACAAATTTTGTCTTTTCTGCTTATGCTATGGGGGAACTAAATGGTTATTCTTCGAGAATTGTTCTTGCGATTAGATTTGACGATGCAAATAATAAGCAGATAGGTTATTTGTTCAAAGAATTTCAAAAAATTAGTAAAAAGACTTGGACAAAAATCGAGTTGAACGGGAAAGTACCTGATCAGTCAGTGTTTGCTAAACCAGCAATAATTCTTGTTGGCGAGGGAGACGTCAATGTTGACGATGCTTTTTTTGGAGTTGTCAATGAAAAAGATGAAAATTTACTACAAAACAGTAGTTTTGAGAGTTCTCGTGATTCTTTGTTGGTTTTCAATTGGAGGTTACTCGATGTATCTGCTCAAAATGGTTACTTTGCTTTTGTATCGAAGCAAAATGCCCGAAGCGGGGAAAGATCTCTGCACCTTTATTCAGATAGAGAAAGCAGAGTCTATTTACCCTCGCCGAATGAGAAAGTTAAAGTCACTTTAAGTGATAATTCCACGCTCGAAATTCCAATTTGTGTGTCTGTTTCGACTTTTGAAAAGTACCACATCAATGAAGAAAAATTTTCAGAATCCGATTGCCATTATGAAATCTCCGATAAGATTTCACAATTAGCAATACTAATCGATATTTGGAATTTTTTGAGCCATTTCGGCTATTATTTTGACAAAAGTGTCAATCGCGATTCTTTATTGGAACAACTGATTGTAAACACTTTGCGTGCAGAAAGGAAAAGGGAATACTTTAGTGTGCTCGAAACCTTGGTTGCATTTGTCAAAGATGATATGGCAAGAGTTATTCATAAGGATATTTCGACGGAGTTTGGCTTTCCATTTCTCTGGAAATATATTGAAAACAAATTATTTATTTCAAAGGTTGAAGATTCTAATTCGAAAATCGAAGTTGGCGACGAAGTCATGAAGATCAACAACAAAACAGTGAAAGAAATGGTTGATTCAGTCTCGAAATATATCTCATATTCTTCTGAAATATGGAAGAATTTGAAAGCCTTGGCGTACATTCGTCTAATTTCTGACTGGGATACCATTGATATTACTGTCAAGAAATCAGATGGTAGTGTTCTAACCGAAAAGTATTCTAAAAGTTATCTTTCTAACTATTTGGTTGAAGAAAGGCCCGAAAGATTAGCTTTTCTTGGAAATGAGATTTTATACCTCGATTTAACTCGGATCGCTGACAAAGAGCTCAAGGATATCCTCGATACGCTTAAGTTTGGTGGATACTTTGTTTTCGATTTGCGAGGAATTGTGTTGGCAAGCGAGCAATTTTTAAGCTTATTTACCGATAAAGTTTTTTCTTACAATACTTGGAAATTGCCTGTGTTTACTTTACCTTTTATGCAGAAAATTTCTTGGAATACAATCAAGTGTAAAATCGAAGGGAAATCTCTGTTTGATCCAAAAGGAGTTTACTTTCTTGTCGACGAACGCACGGTTGGCATTGGCGAAGTGATTGCTGACATTGCAAAACGAAATCGTATTGGTCAACTTGTTGGCTCTCGGACAGCCGGAAATCCGATGGAAATGGTTTCTAAAATTTTCCCCGGTGGGGTAACGCTTTTCTTTGGTTTGTTCAAAGTTTATGATGGAAGTGGAGAAGAAATCTATGGAAAAGGAATAGTACCAAACATTCCTGTTACCATCAAAAATTACAAAGAGGGGTTAATCAAAGACAAAGTATTGGAAAAAGTTTTATTTTTGATACAACAACAATAAATTCAAATCAAATTTTTTATAATTTTGTATTTTGTTTCACAAACATTTTAATTAATATGGAAAGGGCTATCTTAAGAAATGTTTTTGTTGTTGCGGTCTCACTTTTGCTTCCATTTCTCCTTTTTGCAAAAGTTAGCGAAGTATAACTCATCACCAATGCTCATTGCGAAGGATGTAAAACAAAAATTGAAAAAGCATTGAAAAAGGTCGATGGTGTTCAAGAAGCGTCGCTTGATTTACCATCCAAAGTTGCCTTCGTTAAATTTGACGACGAGAAAACAAACATTGAAAAATTGATTTCTGCATTGAATAAAGTTGGCTATGATGCAAAGATTTACGAGGGAAACAAAGAATATAATTTGCAAGAGCATAAAGATAATGATTGCAAAGACAAGAAGGACGATCCAAAGTGCAAGGAACACAAATCAGAACAAAATAAAAAGAACAAGTAAATAAACTTAATACTAAGATTTTGAATGAATTTCTTAAAGGATTAGAAGGTAAATTCAAGTTTTTATTAAAAGATTTTATTTTCAAAAAGAATTTCCCCCAAAAAGTAGTTGAAGTAAATGGAATTTGTTCTGAGGTTATCAGTGCAAATAAGATATTACTTTTGCGTCAAGACCGAATTGGAGACTTACTTGTTTCTGTGCCTTTTCTTAGAACTTTAAGACAATATTTCCCTACAAAAAAGATCGACATTTTATTAAGCTATCGGAATATTGTTGCTAAAAGCTGTATCCAAAAATACATTGATGATATTATTCTTTTTCCCAAAAATCCTTTGGAAAGAATAAAAGTTATTCATCGAATAAAAAGAAGAAATTACGAACTTGTAATAGACCCTTTTGATAATGCATCGTTTACTTCCAGTATCATAATCAATTTAGTTAAACCAAGGTTTTCGCTTGGTTTCGATAAGGAAAATCGAAATGTATATTCCTTTGTTGTTGCAATACCAGACAAAATGGAAAAACATATTGTCGAGAGAATTTGTGCACTACTTCGGCCTTTTGGAATTGAACCAGACAAGGTTGACAAGACTTTAGAATATCCTTCCATAAGTGGAAACTTACTTCCACTTAAAAATAAAATTCGAGTGGGGGTTGTGGTTGCCGGTTCGTCCAAATCAAAATTTTGGGGAGTTGAGAATCTTGCAGAACTTATTAATTTGATTAATCAAAAATATGACTTTGAAATTATTGTATTCGCAACACCCAATTACAAAAACCTAATTTCATTTCTTTCAACACGTAACAATATTTATGTTGCACCTTTTACCAACGATTTCGACGCATTTGTTGCAATGGTTTCAAGTTGTGATTATTTAATTACGCCCGATACTTCTGTAGTCCATCTTGCTTCTGCTTTCAAGATACCTGTGTTGGTTTTTTATTCTTTTATTAGCGACAAGTTTGGGATGCCCTGGTTTCCAATTTATACGAAATTCAAAGCCATAATTTCGAGACGAGAATCATATTCAGACGTGTCTCCAGAATTTGCCTTCCAACGATTTGTGGAATTAGTAGGCGAGTGAATGAAGATTTGTATATTGCTGTTAGGTACATTTGGGGATATGATTCTTGCAACTCCGATTATTTCTATGATTAAAAAACATTATCCAAAAAGCGAAATTACATTCATTGCTGGCAATAGAAATCATATAATAATCAAGCACCATCCGATGGTGGATAGAATAATTATTTGGAACAAATTGCCTCATAAACTAATTTCGAATTTCATATATTTTTGGACAAATAAATTCGATTATTATATTGACCCCAAAGACCACTATTCCACTGAGAGTTGTATAATTGCTCGATTGGTGCGCGCAAAGACGAAAATTGGAATGAACTTCAGGAAAAAGATCTTCGATATTTTGATTCCCGACGAGAGAAAGAATGCTGAATTACATTATACACAAAGAGTTTTTCGCGCATTCGAGTCGCTTGGAATTACTTTTGAATTTGATACCATTCCACGACCCGAATTGTATTACTCATCCGATAGTCTAAATTATTTCGTTCATTTTCTTAATGAAAATGGGCTTGCACGAAACAATTACATTGTCTTTAATATTTCAGCAAGCCATCCAAGAAAAACTTTTAGCATAGAAACACTTTCGCAAATTTTTGCTCAAACTGATTTCTTTCTACCGGTTGTTTTAACTTTCGATGTGAAAGATACCGAAAAGGCTTTGAATTTAAAAGGGAAATACAATCATCTTAATTTGTTTTTCTCTCGGAAAATAACCGATGTGTTCCCTCTAATTGAGAATTCGAGCGCAGTAATCACACCCGATACTTCAATTGTTCATATAGCGACAGCATATTTAAAACCAACTCTTGCATTCTACAGTGGATTAGACGACTTTTTTCGAAAATTCCATCCTAACAATTCAAATTGTATTGTTGTTCGAGCAGAAAAGGGTGATCCGGGAATTCAATCAATTCCCCTTACTTCAATTATCAATTACATTAATTCATTTGTTTCAAAAATTTAGGAGGGTTGATGAAACGTCTTCTTGCTTTCTATGTTCTTTTCACAATTATTTCACCAGTATTTGCTTTTTCACAAACTTCCGATGCGGTTTCTTTGAAATGGTCTGGTTATGTCAAAACAGACGTTCTCTACGATTCGAGGCAAATCGATCAACTTCGCGAAGGGCACTTTTCGATTACCCCTAAGAAAGATAGTTTGGACAATGCGGGGAAGGACATCAACGCAAAACCTAACTTCAACATTCTTTCAATTCAAACTCGCCTTGCAGGTACTATAACCGGTCCCGATGTGCTCGGTGCAAAATCGATGGCTTACTTCGAGACAGAATTTTTCGGTTCAACAGATGCAACGATTAATACACTTCGCTTACGTCACGCATTTTTGAAATTCATCTGGGAGCATTTTGAGTTTCTCGCTGGTCAATATTGGCATCCAATGTTCGTTGTGGAGTGTTACCCAGGAGTGGTCGGATTTAATACTGGAGCACCGTTCCAGCCATTTATTCGGTCACCACAATTGCGTTTGACAACTAAATTCAACCCAGTAAAGTTGATATTAACCGCCTCAACTCAACGCGATTTTCAGAGCCCCGGTCCAGATGGAAATTCCACAATCTATTTAAGAAATGCAGTAATACCGAATCTTAATGCACAAGTTCAAGTCAACTTGTTCGGAAATTCTCTCGTTGGCGGAGGGGTTGATTATAAACGGCTTGCTCCAAGAATTAAAACATCTGGAAATTTTTCAACTGATGAGATTGTCGAAGGCGTATCTTTTATTGGCTTTTTGAAACTTGCTTCTGGCAACTTTTCTTTCAAAGCCGAGGGTGTTTTGGGAGAAAACCTTCCAGAAATGATTATGCTTGGAGGTTATGCAGCTAAAAATACTTCGAATGATAAATGGGAATATACACCGAACAAAAACTTGAGTTGCTGGGCAGACCTATCTTACGGAAAAGATGTAGAATTTGGGCTTTTCGGTGGCTATTCTAAGAATTTGGGAACAAAGGAAAACTACCAAGTGTTCTTTGGCAGGGGAGAGGATGTTGCCGATCTAATTAGAGTTTCGCCCAGAGTTCAATTTACATTTGGTAAAGTGAAAATTTCTGGCGAAATTGAGCTGATGCAAGCAAATTATGGAAAACCAAATAATAATAATAAAGGCAAAGTAGAAGATACCAAAGGAGTTACTAATATTCGAGGTCAAATTGCTTTTATGTATGTATTTTAATCTTGAAGGGATTTAAGTTTAAAATAAAAAGAGCCTCGATGTTTCGAGGCTCTTTGCATTTTTTTTGAGCTTTTACTTCCAATCGATTAACAAAGTAAAACGCATTGTGTTGGCAAGCGGATGATTTTCTTCGACTGGATTGATAAAACTGAAATCTAAACGAAAGATGTCGTAGCGTAAACCTGCACCGAAGTTCCAATATTTTCTATTTCCAAGTGCAGAGGGTTCAGTGAAGTAGCCTGCTCTTAATGCGATTAAATTCTCGTACCAATATTCTGCACCAAAAGCAAGCTCAACACCAGGATTTCTCCACGCAGTGATAAAGGATTTTGGAACCGGGTCGCTGGATAATTCTGTTCGGTAGACAAGAAGTTTAGAAATATCCACTGCAAATTTCAAGTCGTTGTATTCATCTTTGAGTATATTAAATGCGGTACCAATGCGAAGTGTTGTAGGAATAGGATCGGATTCTTTTCTATATGTGATTTTCGGACCAACATTCTGCAAATTTAATCCAATTGAGAAGATGTTTCCAATGTCGGTGCCAAAAAGATTAAGTTCTTTGGGTTTCCACAAAATTCCTAAATCGAAAGATGCTGTTCTTCCTATGCCCGCATCGCCACCAGAAAGAGCGCTTGCAGGAGCCAAGTTTGATTGGATGTATCGTAGTTGAACACCAATACCAAGGTCTTTGGCAACTTCTGTGCCATAGGCAACCCCGACGGAAAACTCATTGGAACGGAACTTTCCGAGAGCATTTCCATTGATATCTGTTCGTGTGAATTCACCAAGATGCATAAAAATAAAGTTGAAGGTTAAAGTTCCATCGAGTGATTCGAAGAATTGTCCGACAGTCCCATAACTATAATACAGGTCGGCGTTAAACATTGGCAACCATTTCGAGAAGGAAAGAGAGATTTGACGGAAAGGAACAACATCCTCGGGGTCGAACCCTTTTTGTACATAACGAAGAAAACCTAATCCACCGGGATTCCAATAAATTGCATTAATATCATCTGCAATGGCAGTGCCAACTTCACCCATACCGCTTGCTCGGGCATCGGGTGGGATTGAGATAAATAGAACCGAAGCTCCGCCAGCTTGCGAGTACAATGAGATACTTGCCACACAAGTAATAATTAGGGCAACAATTCCCAGTTTAACTTTTTTAATGTTCATACTTAACCTCCAAAACAAATTTATAAACGAAAAAATTATCTAACAATTGCAAATTTACCTATGATATGTGCATTTTTGCTTGAAGTTGCTACAAATAATTTGTAGAAATAGACTCCGCTAGGGATTTGATTCCCAGAGTTATCTGTACAGTCATAGGGAATTTCAAAGGACCTTAATCTGTTGAAATCGAAAGTGGATTCAAATATTTTTTGTCCAATGTTGTTGAAAATTTCAAGTCGGACATCGTAAGGAACATTTATGTTATGTTGAACATAAAAAGTGATTGAATTTGAGGCTGGTTGTGGTTTGACTAATGGGTTTGTAAGAATAATTCCGGCATCCGGATCGGATATTTGAAATTCAACTGAATTAGTTGAAAAGTTGTTAAAGATGTCCCAAGCCCGAACTTTAATTCTGTGTGTGCCGGGTTGTAATGGTGGCAGAAGTTTTCTTATAAACCCAAGCCGTGGATTTTCTGGAACGCTTTCGTAATCGTTTGTTAAATCAATAGATTCAGGATTATCATCAATCCAAGCTTCTATTGAATGACCAATTCCAACTCCGGTCGTACTGATTGCAGTGTTGTCATATAGTCGAACAATAAGTGTTGGTGGGTTGCTAACAAGGTCGCCAGAGATAAAAGTTGTATCGTCAATGAAAATGGAAACGATTGGTGGTTCAACATCCACAAAAGTGGTTGTGGTATCGACCCCAGAAATTCTCAATCGCTGTTCAATACCCTTTGCGAAAAAATTGTTAATTGTGTCTTTTGCGAAAAATCTTATTGTAATATTGCCATTCAGGAAACTTACTTCGTCTGTCAAGTAGAAGTCACCATCGAATTTTCCATTTTCTACTTTTAAAACCCCTTTGAAAATGATACCCCCATCTTTGTAAATGTGGTGTTGAGTGTTGTCAATATCTATAACAGTTTTGGTGTAGCCTACATCATTGATAACTACCTCAACAGTTCCATTGAAATTAGAAAGAAGAGTTGAATCTTTGGGGTCGTGGATTTCCCCTTGGATTTTTAAAACGGAGTATGCTTTGATGTAGAGAACGCTGTCTTTGGGGACTTTTTTCAAATCAATGTTGTTGATTTTTGTTAAAGTGACCCAATTTTCTGGCAAGATTGGAGTTATGAGTGGGTCTCCAAATAATATATATTTCCTATGGTTATCTCCAATGGAAACTTGCTTTACATTAAAGTATGCTTCTCCAAGAGTTTTATATCGACCGTTTAGACTTGGAGTGAAGATTTGTCCAACTATATTTTGGTTGAAAATTTTGTTGTCTGTTGTATATACTGCTCTTGTCGCAGAAATGTAGGCAATAGCCCCACCTTTACGATAGAAAAGCAACTCTTCTGTCCCGCTCTTAATTTCAGTCATATCAAATCTTCCAAAGTCGCAAGTAGCAGCTATTCCAATAAATAACTTGTTTTTGTTGGAAAGCAATGAAATTGTTTGGTCTCTGTCGAAAAGTTCCTCGTGTGCCCAAACGCGTGGATTACCATGCCCAAGCCAATTGACAAGTAGTGTGCCATCATTTATTACTTTAACGAGGTCTGCTGTGGCTAATGGCTTTCGCCGACCGCCCGGAATGTTTTCAGTTGGATATTCTGGTAGATAGATTTTTTTTATAAATATATCTTTGGGGACAAAAGAATTGGCTATTGTCTCGGAATCATTCGTATGGAGATTCCCATCATAACTATTCCTGGATTGTGGACTATCGTCGGCACAAAAAAGTGCAGTGCATCTCCATTTTGTCTTATCAGATTGAAATTCGTAATTGTTCAACTTTTCTAAATAAATTAAACCAGTTTGGTCATCATAAATAGGTACTCTTGCAATTGCAACATCGATAGCCCAGTCGTTTCCTACAAGGAAAGCATAAAAGTCATCGCTTGTGTAACTAATCGTAGAAAAAAATGAATTATAATCGTCTGCGGCTTGGAATGCTGGTATATAATTAGTTCTTTTAGTAGAAATTCCACGGAAATCGAAATGGCCATCGCCCCAAAGAACAACGTAAATTGGCTTTGTCTTCCAATTTCTAATGGCATCTGCAAGGAAGTATCTGATTGCCATTGGGTCTGGCAAACCGTAGGCATATTCATTGTAAATATCTTCTACATTGATGACCGCAACTTTGTACTTTGTCGTTTTTTCCCGGAAATCTTTATACAAATTTGCGCTGTTCAATAGTGATTTATGAGTAATTACAATAACCTCTGCATTTAAAGGGTTTGCCGTGAGCATCTTAAGTTCGATTTTTTCAATTTCTGGCTTTAAAAAGTTCGATGAGAGGAAAAATCTTTTAACATTGGAGGAATCAAGGGAAGTTCTGAAAGTAAAAGTATTGAGAACAACTGAACGATTGATTAGTTGTTTGGGGCTGGTTGGGTCGGAAACGTCCAATCCAATTGTTTCACCTTCAAAACCAGTTATTTGGTATTCATAGCAACCGATCGAGTTTGGCTCGGTAAAAAATCCAAGCGATTTGTCGATTGCCTTGAATTGTCGTGGAAAATGGATTTCGTACCAGTTGAAAAAGGGTGTGGCACTGCTCGAAGAACCAATTGGACTTTGATATTCTATGCGAAGGTAGCTTCGGCTGTCTGAAGGTATCTGATTTGCAGGTAAAGTTGCTTCAAATTCTCTTGCTTTTGCTTCTTCGTATGTAACACACCGAGGAATGTAAACTTCCCCAAGTTTGTTTTGTCCCTCGTAAAAGGTGAATTGGCCATACAAATTATTGACTTGGTCGGAGTAGTTCTGTGCCACATAGAAACGATAGAGGATAGTTCCATTTCTATACAAATCTGGTAGTAGGTTGGTGAAAAATCTCGGAAAAATACTCGCACCAAACCAGATTTTTCCCGAACCACTGTTGAATGGATTAGCTATTTCTTCTCTGTATAGGATTCTTTCGTTATAAAACTGAGGAATTATTGGTTGAGCGCAATCATTTGGTTCTTCTGCTGGTTGGAGTCTAAGTCCTTCTTCTCCATCCCATCCAAGTAGATAGTAGTTCGAATTAGAATATGGATTTTGGTAATTTCTAAATTTCCCCTTAACGTATTCAAAGCCTTTCGAGCCAATTGCATAAAAAAGTATATAATCTAATTCTCCATCGGGCTTTGTCCTAACAATAATTGGAATTTGATTGAAGAATTTGGTTGGTGGGTCATTGGGTGGCTCTTGCAAAGGCTTTCCGTTATTGCCGTACAATTTGATTGTGTTAATCAATTGTGGCGAGATGTAGATGCCAATCGAGGCAAGCATCGATGCATCGATTTTGTATATTCCTTCCTTATCAACTTTGATTTTGACAAAGGTATTATTGGTAGAAAGTGACTTATCAAATTTTTCTTTTACTTGGTTTACTGGAACAAAGTCGATGGCCCAATTTTGTGCTTGCTTTGTATTTATTACATCAAGAAAAATTTCAGTTTTAAAAAGATTTCTAATGACCGGCAGAAAAGAAATCTCGATGGTTATTTCCTTTGGGATCAATATTCTGTTCTTTTCATCGGAATTTTTTGCAAAAATAATGTTCAAATGGGCTATTGGGAGGTTCCGAGCAATGCCATGGTATTGGATAAATGCCCAATTATTACCAATATGAATGTTTTCGAACGAAGACCTTTGGTTTGTAAAATTGTACGCAGTGTTTAAGATCCCCTCGTCGGGCAGTTTTCCTTCCAACTCGTAAAAATCATTGGACGAAGCAGTAATAAGTTGAAAGGCATTGGAGTCTGGCACAGCGATAAGTTTTGTGAAAATAAGAAATGGTTGATTATTAATGTTTTCAAGGGAGACGGGTTCGTCGAATTGGGGTAGTAGATATTTATTGTTTTCAACAAACAATGTGTCGACAGAGGTGAATTTGGGATGGACTTTGATCTTCAAGAATGTAGCGTTTTCCTCGATTGTGTAGGTTGTATTGAATCCAAAGGCTGAATAAGAAATTGAAAATACCAACAAAAATTGGAGGACAAAGCTCAAAACGCTCTTCATCAAATCCTCTTAAAAAGTCAAAATTACTAAGAAGTAGATAAATGCTCGATATGTTACTTTATGTTTGTTCCATACAAATTAATAAGACAAGTGACTTTTAAAATTATTTTTAAATTTTCAAGATTTTTTCTTAAAATTTAACTTTTGCAAAATTAGTAATTTTGTACTTTTGTTTATCGTTGAAGCCGAGATGTCAAGTTATCCATTTGCTGAAATCGAAAAAAAATGGCAATCTTATTGGGAAGCGAAAGAAATATTTAAAACTGTAGAAGATTATTCAAAGCCAAAGTTTTATGTGCTCGATATGTTTCCATATCCCAGCGGTGCTGGTCTACACATAGGTCATCCCGAAGGATATACAGCCACTGATATTATTGCTCGCTACAAAAAAATGAAAGGATACAATGTTCTCCATCCGATGGGTTTCGATGCCTTTGGCTTGCCGACCGAGAGATATTCGATGGTAACTGGAATACATCCAAGGATTGCAACAGAACGCAACATACAAATTTTTCGAAACCAATTGAAGATGTTGGGTCTTGCCTACGATTGGTCGAGAGAAATAAATACAACCGACCCTAAATATTTCAAGTGGACTCAATGGATGTTTATAAAAATTTACAATTCTTGGTTCGATGAAGAACAGCAACGCGCAAGACCCATTGAGGAACTTCCAATACCAGAGAGTTTAAAAGATCCGCTTGAAATCGAGCAATATCGAGACCAACACCGACTAGCATATATTGCAATGATACCAGTAAATTGGTGCGAGGAACTTGGAACTGTGCTTGCAAATGAAGAGGTCGACGAATGGCGCGAAAAAGGCTATACCGTCGAACGAAAACCAATGCGACAATGGATGATTCGAATAACTAAATATGCTCAAAGGTTGCTCGACGACCTTGAACTTGTTGATTGGCCCTTTTCTACAAAAGAGATGCAGAAAAACTGGATTGGTCGGAGCGAAGGTGCATTGATTAAATTTGACATATTCGGTCATAATGAAAGTATTATGGTATTTACAACGAGGCCCGACACCTTATTTGGAGCAACTTATATGGTCCTTGCTCCTGAACATCCATTAGTTCCATTAATTACTGTTCCGGAAAATAAAAAGATGGTTGACAATTACATTCGTGAATCAGCATTAAAAACGGACTTGGAAAGAACGGATTTGAGTAAGGAAAAAACCGGGGTGCCAACTGGTTCATTTGCAATAAATCCTGCAACAAAACAAAAAATTCCCATTTGGATTGCTGATTATGTGCTTTTGCACTATGGAACCGGTGCAATTATGGCTGTTCCGGGGCACGACGCGAGGGATTTCGAATTTGCAAAGAAATACAATCTCCCAATTCTTCAAGTAGTAAAACCAATCGATGGCGAATGGGATATTAATGAATCTGCATTTGTTGAAGATGGAGTAAATATCAATTCCTCGAACGGAGAAGTTTCGCTCGATGGGTTGCCAACCAACGAGGCAAAAGAGCGCATCATTAATTGGTTAGAAGATAAGAAGATCGGGCAAAGAAAAGTACAATTTAAATTGCGTGATTGGTTGTTTTCACGTCAAAGATACTGGGGTGAACCTATTCCCATTATCTTTTTCGAGGATGGTACCAAAAGGGCATTAGACCTTGACGAATTGCCTTTGTTGTTGCCGGAAATAAATGAATTTAAGCCAAGTGGAACAGGTGAATCTCCGCTGGCAAATGTTGAAAGTTGGGTGAATTTTATCGATAAAAAAACTGGGAAACGAGGTCGTTACGAAACAAATACAATGCCGCAATGGGCTGGTTCTTGTTGGTATTATCTTCGATACATAGACCCACACAACGACGAATTTTTCTGCGACCCAGAGAAAGAACGATACTGGATGCAGCCCCGTGGAGTGGATTTGTATGTGGGCGGGGCTGAACACGCGGTCCTCCACCTTCTTTATGCTCGATTTTGGCACAAAGTTTTGTTTGATTATGGCTATGTTTCCACTCCAGAGCCGTTCCATAAACTATTTCATCAAGGTTTAATCCTTGGCGAGGATGGGCGGAAAATGTCGAAATCGCTCGGAAACGTTATCAATCCAGATGACATTGTTAAAACCTATGGTGCTGATTCATTGCGAATGTTTGAAATGTTCCTTGGTCCTTTGCAAGATTCTAAACCATGGTCGACTACAGGAATTGAAGGAATAAATCGATTTCTTAACAGAGTCTGGAGACTTTTTGTTGATGAAAATGGTGAAATTAAAAGAAAAATCAAGGATATTCCACTTAATTCCGAGCAAGAATACATTGTGCATTCAACAATTAAGAAGGTTGCCGAAGATATTGAAAATCTACGGTTCAATACAGCAATTGCGCAAATGATGATTTTTCTAAATGAATTTTACAAGTATGAGGAGATACCTCGAGAAGCAGTCGAAAAATTTATTCTTTGTCTTGCCCCTTTTGCACCTCACATTTCAGAGGAAATTTGGAATAAATTGGGCAACAATGAATCAATTTTCTTGCAAAGATTTCCAGAATTTGATGAAGAAAAAGCCATTAAAAAAGAAGTTGAAATTGTCGTACAAGTTAATAGCAAAATTCGCAGCAGGATTTACGTCACAATAGACACTCCACAAGAAGAAGTTTTCAAACTTGCAACCAATGAATCAAATGTTCAAAAATATATTAATAATAAGGAAATTAAGAAAGTTATTTTCGTCCCAAATAAATTAATTAATATTATTTGCTGATTTAAGCCAGCGATTTTTTGTCTTTCTACATTGATCAATTCCTTCTAAAAGTTCAATAACAAGAAAATTGTAGTTTTTTTTGCTACAAAAGAATTGTAGTTTTATTTACACTTCTTTATTGTGTTTATCAATAATTTTATTTTTTATCAGTTTTCTTTTTGTATATAAAATTAATTAATTATTTTTAAATTTTATTTTTCGAATATTTTGATGTTTGTTAATAAAGGGAGTGCAATGAGGTATTTAAATGCATTGATTTTTGTTCTTTTTGCTTATGTGTTCATTGACTTTTCCTTTGCGGCGGACAAAACTAAAAATTCCGATCCAGTTGCAGACGATTCGGGGTACTATCTTTACGGGGTTGTTATCGAGGCGACCAATGGTCCAGATTCACCACAGAGTCCACAAAAACCCACGCAAGACCAACCTCAAATTCTTGACAAGTCCAAAATACGAATAATTAATCTTGGTCCCGTGGTAAATTGGAGGGGATTAGACTATGCTCCGACAGTTAGTGCAGACGGTAAAACCCTCTACTTTGTTTCAAATCGTCCTGGCAGTAAGATTAATCCAAAGACAAATAAACCCAGTCACGATTTCTGGGCAACAAAAAAGAACGACCGGTTGGATACCATATTTTTCAAACCATTCAATATCGATACTACTACAATTTGGGGATATCAAGGAGTGAACACTCCCGAGAACGAAGGGGTTGCTTCGATTGCTGCCGATGGACAAACCCTTTATTTTACTGCTTGTAGTAGACCAGATGGATTGGGGGATTGCGATATATATAAGACAACAATCCAGGGTGACAAATGGAGTAGACCATACAACCTTGGACCAAATGTCAATTCGAAATATTTTGATGCTCAGCCTTCTATCGCACCCGACCAAAGTAGATTATATTTTGTCTCTACTCGTCCCGGACCAAATTCTGATGGTAACAACGAGAAATGGGATAATATGGATATCTGGTATTCTGATTTTGACCCTGAGACTGAAGAATGGCTACCTGCAAAGAACTTAACCGAAATAAATACTCCATTACAGGACGCAGGTCCTTTTATTGCTGCGGACAACACCACTTTGTTTTTTTCATCGAAAGGGCACCAGCCAAACCTTGGAGGTCTTGACTTTTATGTAACCCGTTATGACCCAGTGACAAAAACTTGGTCGAAACCCGAGAATCTCGGAGCACCATTGAATACGCCACAAGATGATCAATTTATAACATTGCCTGCCTCTGGTGATGTGATTTACTTTTCCTCTCGTCGGAAAGATATTCCCGGCTACCAAGGGGATTTCGATATTTTTATGGCTTTTGTTCCTTCCTATTTTCGTGCTGTAATTGTTAAAACCACTGTTATCGACGAATGTAGTGGCGAGAATATTCCGGCAGTTGTTAGGATTAAAAGTCCAATTATCAATAGGGTTGTGGTCGATACATTAAAGCCACCGAAAGTTGAAAACGACTTTGTTGTTTCAAATACTGATTACGGCGACCCTCGCGATTCAATAATGTTTGTGAATCTGGAGATTACAGCGGAAAATCCCAAATATGGTAAGATGACAAAAATAGTTCGTGTTGATAAACCGAGACCTACTACCGATCCAGAGGAGGCAAAAAAGTATGCTGATGTTATAAATGTTGTTATACCTTTGGGTCAAAGACCCACAATTGGTACGGAGATTGAAGAAGCTAAGTATGTGTCCGAAAACAAAACCATAAAACCAGAGATTGCAAACTTCCGTGGTCTTGTGATGGAGCAATTCCAGACATGGGACCTTTATCCTTTGCTGAACTATGTGTTTTTTGATGCTGGTTCTTCAAAAATCCCCGATAGGTATATCTTGTTCAAATCACCCGACGATAGGTTTAAAAAGGCATTTACAGACACAACAATTCGAGGAGGAACCCTTGAAAAGTATTATCATATTCTTAATATCTATGGCTATCGTTTAAATAAGCATCCGGAAGCAAAAATTGAAATTGTTGGTTGCAATGACGGCAAAACACCCGAAGAGAAAAGACCCAACCTTTCAAAGGAGCGAGCCGAAGCAGTCTTTCGATACTTGCGCGATATTTGGGGCATCGACGAAAAGCGAATGAAAATCACAGTCCGCAACCAACCTGCTGTAGTTTCGAATTTGAATGATTCGCTTGGTATTGTAGAAAATCGACGAGTGGAAATTATTTCGAGTGATTGGAATATTATGAAGCCTGTGTTTGACAAAGATCCCAAGACTTTTCCCCAACCCGAGACAATGCATTTTACTTTGAAAAATGGGATTGAAGATGAACTTGTCAAAGCTCGCCGGATTGAAATTAAGCGTGGCGGAAAAGAATGGAATGTCTTAAAAGATATTGGTTTGACAGAACAGAAGTATAAATGGGATTGGAAAGATTCCGAAGGCGAATATCCAAAAGATGAAGTACCATTCACTGCCCAATTAATTATAACTACAAAAAACGATAAGGAGTGTGCGTCCGACCCCATAGTAATACCTGTGATGCAAGTGTCGACCGAGCAGAAGAAAGTGGATATACAGAAAGGCGCCAAAGACAGTACAATCGAAAGGTATAGCTTGATTTTGTTCCCATTCGATCGTTCTGATGCAGGACCTGTCAACGAGAGAATAATGCGAGAATATGTATATAATCGTGTTCTTCCAACCTCTTATGTTGAAGTTGTTGGACACACGGATGTTGTCGGTTTATATGAACATAACCAAGGTCTATCTGAACGAAGGGCAACAACTGTGTATAATGGGATTATGCAACAAACCAAGGGTAAAGTTGGAGTTATAATTAAGCGTGGCGTTGGCGAAGATGAACCTTTGTATGATAATTCATTACCAGAAGGAAGGTTCTATAATAGAACAGTACAAGTGATTATTAAAACACCTGTCGAATCTTGGGAGCAATTACAAAAGTAGGTTAAAGATTAATAATTCTCTCGGGATTTAATTCAATGAACTCCCTCCAATTTCGGGGGGAGTTTTTTGTTGCGTTCTGTCCCTTCTTTTTAAAAATGTGGCAAAGTGCAACGGCAAGAGCATCGGAAATATCAGTGCTTGTTTGATTTAAGTTTATGTTTAAAATTGAGGCGACCATAAAACTTACACTTTTCTTCGTAGCATTTCCTCTTCCAGTTACCGAAAGTTTAATTTCCCGCGGGCTATACTCGAAAACAGGGATGTTTAAATTCAAGGCGGCAAGTTCGACAGAAGTCCGGGCTTGGGTAAGTTTCATTAATGATTGGGCATTGTTATGGTAGAATTGTGTTTCAACAGCAGTCTCGTCTATATCATAATTTCTTATAACCTTACTGATAGCATCATATAAATATTTAAGCCTGTCGATGAATGTTGAATTAGATATTTGGGATTTCGGTTTGATAAGCCCGGTATCGACTAACGAAAGTTGATAATTGGAAAATTCAATTATTCCAAAGCCGCAACTTACCGAACCGGGATCAATGCCAATGATTGTCATTAGTTTTGTTCTTTCTCGAGTTGTTCAATTACCTCATCAGTAAATTCATAATTGCCATAAACATTTTGAACATCGTCGAGTTCTTCGAGAGTATCGAAAAATTTTAAAACCTTCCTTGCAGTTTCGACGTTGTCGATTTTTACCGTCGTTTTAGGTAGATATTCAAATTTCGATTCGAGAATTTTGTATTTTCTCTCTTCGAAATACCTTTGGCAAAAGACCATATCCTCGAAAGCACAAATAATTCTTGTCCGTTCTGGGTCAAATTCCATATCCTCGCAACCTGCTTCGAGAATTGCCTCAAGCATTTGGTCTTCTGTTCTTCCTTCTGGGTCTATATAAATGACGCCTTTTCGTTCGAAATTCCACATAACAGAACCAGGTTCACCAATGCTTCCGCCTAATTTATTCATCTCTGAGCGTATTAAGGGATAAGTCCTATTTCTATTATCAGTGATGGCTTCGAGAATGACGGCAACACCAAGTGGAGCATAGCCTTCGTAAATTACTTCTTCGTAATTCTCGCCTTGAATTTCACCAGTACCTCGTTGTATGGCTCTTTTTATGTTTTCCATCGGCATATTTTCAGCTCTTGCGTTCTGTATTGCAAGCCTTAATCGTGGATTTGCCTCGGGGTCACCACCGCCTTCGCGTGCAGCAATAGTTATTTCTTTAGCAAGCCTTGTGAATAATTTACCTCGTTTTGCGTCTTTTGCTGCTTTCTTATGTTTGATATTTGCCCATTTGCTGTGACCAGACATCTTCGATCCTTATCTTGTTTACAAATACAAAATTACGAATTTTTATGTAATCGAAAAAACGGCGAATACACAAGTTGCTTTGTCTTTTATATTTTTGGATATTTATTTGAACTTTCTTAATTTTGCAATCGACGGCGCGTAGCGCAGCCTGGTAGCGCACTACTTTGGGGTAGTAGGGGTCGCCAGTTCAAATCTGGCCGCGCCGACAAGATTTTCCTCGCTTCTGTTTCAATGCAACATACTCAATTGTTGAAGCTTTTCTAAAATAAAAAGGGCTGTTCACTTGTTGAACAGCCCCTTTTGTTTTCAACAAATCGATTATCTAACGACCACCATAATCCGAGTGATTTCCCTCCCGTTGAAACGGAGTCTGTACAAGTATGTTCCACTTGTCAAGTTAAGGGTTTCTGCATCGAACGAAATTGAGGTTGTGCCTTCTGAAGCCAAACCATTGAAGAGTGTAACAACTTTGTGGCCATAAATGTCCAAAAGTTCAAGTGAAACAATTCCCTTTTCCGGCAAAGTAAATGAGATTGAAACGATTCCGGATGCGGGGTTAGGAACACTTTGTTCAAGAGTTATCCCATCGACTGTTTCCGTAAGTCCAGCCACTTGTTTCAAAGTAACAACGACGATAGTATTATTGGTTTTAACTTCGCCACATTCATTACTGACTTTGCAATAGTATGTACCGGCATCCTCATTTGTAACGTTTGCTTTTTCGTATGTGGGTTGATTTGCGCCATCGATTGGGTTGCCATCCTTATACCATTGATATGTCATAGGTTCTGTTCCGTCCGCTTCGGTAGAAAGTATCAATGTCTCGCCAGTGTTAAGATTGACGGTTGCTGGCGGTTGCTGTGTAATGGTTGGTTTCATCTTTACAATCAATTGTGCTGGCGAGGAAGTTGCCTGGAATCCAGTTGGATGGTTTGTTATAACGACGTCGTAATTGCCTGCATCGTTGAGCGAAATGTTGGCAATGGTAAGCTTGGACGAATTTGAACCGCTTATTCTATTGTTATCGGTAAGTTCGATGCCGTCTTTTCTCCATTGATAGGTTAAATTATTACCACCAGTAAATGTTGCTTCGACATTGAATTCGACTGTTTGACCCTCGCAGGCTGAAACATTTGTTGGTTGTGTTGTAATGTCAATTGTTGGGGTATTCAAAGTAAATCCAACAGCAGTATCGTAACCGCACAGACCGCCAACAACAACCCAGTAGTCGGCACCAACATCGGAGGCTTTAACATCGCGAATTGTCAAATAATTTGACTTTGCACCAGAGATTCTATCATTGTCAACAAGTGGTTGATTTCCTCGATACCATTGGATTTCCACAGTCCCTGATGAGAAGGTTTCAACTTGAGCATCAAAATCAAACGTTGCAACATCGCCGAGTTTAACTGTTTGTACTTTGTTTGTTCGAGTGATTCTCGTTGCTGGATGGACATAGACTAAAACTTCATTAGAAAAGACATCTACAACGCCACGGCAGTCTTGTATTGTGAGTTTGCATCGGTAGACGCCAGAATTTTCGAATTTGATGTTATTGAACACGAGGACAGGTGATTGTGCAGTTGGGTTGTCTGTAATATCAACCCCATCTTTTTGCCATTGATGACGCAGAACAACACCCTCGGTCACCACATAAATCATAATTTCATTTCCTGGGCAGGCAGATTGCGGAGTTGGCTGTTCAACAATTTTGAACAAAGGCCAAACTGTAATGTCGATTTCACTCGAAGGTACTGGTTGTCCATCTGGATAACAAGCATCTGAACCATAAACAAGCACACGGTATTTGCCACTCATAGAGGGGTCTGCAAGGTGGAAGGAAAGCGTTCTTTGTCGAGCAGTCGGGAATTTATCCAAATCAAGATCTACCCAATTGCCGCCAACTAATTTTTGCCATTTATAACCAGTAATAGTGCCAGTGGCTGTTGTGGTTAAATTGAAATCGTCAGTTTCGCATATATTTGCCGGGTCTTTATCGCAAGTAACTATATTATTTTTAACTGTTTCAGTAACATCAACAAATGCAGGATTGGAGTAAACCTTGCTGGGCCCGCAGTTGCCCGGTCCAAGAACCACGACCCGATAGAAACCAGAGGCTGATTGTGGGTCGACAATATTTTGGAATAAATTAGGACCTGTTGCACCTGGAATATCCACCCAAAGATTGGTATTGATTGGGTCACGCTTTTGCCATTGCCATCCGGTTATCGTTCCAGTAGAATTTACTGAAAGATTTATAACTGGATTCAAATCTGCACATATCGAAGTGTTTTGGGGGTGTGAAATAATCTCAATTGGTGATTCAACTTTTAGAAGGGCTTGAGGTGTAGACACACTTTCGCCAACGAAAGAAATGGTGCAATTGTATAATGCTGAATCGGATTGCAAAAGCGAAGAAAATGTTAAGCTCTGATTAGTTGCGCCATTAATTGCAATGGAATTTTTAAACCATTGATAGGAGAAGTTAGGAGTTGGGATCGAGCGAGCGATGCCATCACCAAATCCAGTTACCGAAGCCGATGTGGTTAGGACAACAGAACCGTCCTTACAATAAATGCTTTGTAGTGGTGAAAAAGTAATTGGCGAGCTAGAAAGAATGGGTCTAACCTCGTCGCAACCAATATGCACGGAACTTGTCCTTCGTGTTTCCTTGTCAAAGTCAGTGGTTATCGTGCTTATTGCTGGAGCGAGGAATCTGTTGTCGCCAACGGCAGAGCCAGTCAAATGTAAGTTATCGTTTCCTATAAATACCGGTTGAACATTAATGGAATTGCCATCACCGCCGGAGGAGGTTCTCCAATCGGCAAGGGTAGTCTTGTCTGCTCCATAGTAGCCAAGAACTCCGTATGAACCAGACACGTAATAATCATTATAGTTGATTGTGGAGAAAGTGAAACCAGACGGTACATAAATCGCATACATCTTGCTTCCGGAGACTGAACTTCCAAGACTATTAACAAAAATATTGTTTCTTAAATCTGTACCAGTAATTGATGTGGTTGTAAACAATATACAAGCACTCATACTCGCAGAGGTTCCAACATTTGCTTGATTTCCATATAGATTTACAGTGTTGTGGTAAATTTTAAAGTTCGTTCCACCGGCAATTCTAATTCCAAATGGATTGTATGTTGTACTCGTCGAGCTATAGTTCATCGTGTGCAAGTCGGAAATCATATTATTTGCTATAAGAATGTTGGAATTTCCAGTAGAAGAGTTGATATTTATTCCGTATGCGCCCCAGCCGCCAGAGGCTTCTTGGTATATGCCGTAAATTTGGTTACCAACGATTTTCGCATCTGTGCAGTATGTGTTGAGTTCAATACCGGCGAGATTTGTTCCATCGGTTCTTTTTATATTATAAATAGTGTTACCACTTATCTCAACACCTTGGGCATATTGGTAGATGTAAATTCCCCGATATCCGACATAATCGGTTGAGACATCTCCTCCAATGATATTGTTCAAGATTTTCAAGCTATCTAAATTTCCACCAGAAATTCCAGCAGCATAGATGCCATAGTAACATCTTTTCACGACATTGTTTTCAATTCTTACGTAATCATTGTCGGCACCAGACCCAGAAGATGAAATTGTGTTGCCGGCAATATAAATTCCCATACTTGATGTTTGAGATGGAGATGTATAATTGTTGCCAATACCAATGATGTTACAATTTTTGATGGTAACATTGGAGCATCCAGCATTTGTCCCGAGAGAGCTTAACCACACAACTGCACCAGTTGTTGCAGAAGTAGCATCGTTTCTTATGGTTAAGTACCTTCCAGTTCCTCCGATGCTACCATCAATTGTTACTCTGTCGGCACCATTTAATACTATTACAGCGCTTGATGCGAAACTTCCGCTAATTGTTCTACTGCCGCCGCTTGGCTTTATTGTTAATTTATAGCCACTACCACCATACTCGGTCCATTGATTCAATGTAGGTGGTGTTGTCCCGGTTTCATTAATGTCGGTCATTATCAAAAGATTGACATCACAAGACATTCCAAAGTTGTTAATGTCGTAGAAAGCCTCGGTGAGAGTTTGATAGTACTGTCCAGTGCCAACTGTGTAGGTTCCACATCTCGGACCGCGGATTTCCCTCGCTCCGGCAGGATTTGTTACCGAGGGCGTATAGGTGTTTGTGCCAATTTGGAAGGAAGTACACTGGGCATCAACAAAATTGCCGTTGGTTGCAGTGCTGGAGATATCGTAAACTAACCAGAAGTAGTTTGTACCAGAAGAAAGTGTTTGCGAACCAGAAATTGTAAATGTCCCGCTGGGGTTGTTGACAGTCGAACCAAATTGTGTTGCAGTGGAGAATGTCGTGGAGGTACCTGTGTAGAAAACTTTTGCCGAGGCAATATCGCTTGTACTTGTTGTTCCAGTCGTGTTGAAAGTAATGCTCGAAAGAGTAAGTGGGTCGTTTGCTCCCGTTGTTGTTACTTCGAGCCTAATAATAGGTTGATTTGCAAATCCAATGCCGACTGGACCTGTAATCTGCGAGGTAGTAGAAGATTGGTAAGTCATTACTGCAGGATAAGCGTCGTAGCAAATATCATCCACAAAGATATTATTACCATATTGGCTATATGCAAGGAAAATGATATAATTTGTTGAACCATTGAAGGATGAAGGAATATCATATTCAAAGTAGTACCAGCCTGCAGTTGAATAATATCGTGAGACGAAACCTAATTGGGTTGCTCCGGTCACTGAAGCAGAAGTATTTACATAAACGGTTACTCCCTCTTGTGTATTGGATGAATAACCCGGGTCGCGATACATCCAGAAGCGAACTTTTGGAGTATAACTTCCTCTTTGTGACCAATCAATAATTGGCGTAATAAGCGCAGCAGAATTACCCGATGGAATAGAATACGAATTGTATCGCAACATATAAGAGCCGGAATGCGGTGAACAAGTGGGGCTGGTACCAGAAGTAACACTTTCCCAAACTCTTGTATCAGTTCCTGCAACTTTAATATTTTGCCAACCAGTTGGGGGGAAGGAACTGCCTTCGAATGATTCGCAGTAAACTTTGAGAGCAGTGATCGGTCTGTTTCCGCTTGGGGAGGTTGTCGAAGGAGTTCGAGCAGAACCGCCAATTGTAATACTATTGCAAGCTGCATCAACGACATTACCTATTGTTGCTGTATTAGAAATATCGTATGTTAGCCAAAAATAATTCGTTCCGTTCGAAAGTTGTTGACTTCCAGTTATAGTAAAATTTCCACTTGGATTGTTCACTGTTGAACCAAACTGGTTGTTTGTGTTAAACGAACTGCTTGTACCTGTGTAATAGAGCTTTGCGTTTGAAATGTCGGAAGTGTTTGTTGTACCAGTTGTACTGAAACTAAAGGAAGTAGCAGATAGTGGGTTATTTGTTCCGCTCATCACAACTTCGATACGAAGTATTACCTGATTTGTCATGCCTTTACCAGTAGGGTCTGTGATTTGGTAACAATTGGACGACTGGTAGGTCATATTCGAACCAGCACTGTAGTCAAATACAACCGAAATGTTTGTTGCTTGGTGTCCACCGTCGCCATAAGAATCTTCAATCCAAAGGTACCAGGTGCCATTTAATGTTTCGCCGTTGAAATCTGATAAGCTTACCGAATAGTCGCCGCCTGTTAAACTGTTTCCTACTTCAGCAACTGTGCCGGATGGGGATTGGAGCCAGATACTCCCTTCGGTGTACCACGTATCGGTTGTCCATGTAAAATTGACAGTAACACCATTGGCAATCACACCGGTTTGCGAAACTGTAAAAGAAGTCCATCCTAATTCGGTTAGTGTGTTGCTACTATATGCATATTGTCCAGGGCTATTACTTGGATAGACGGTATAAGTAAGCGAGAACGCCTTAGGACTAAAAATTAGGAAAGAAAGCATTAGGGTTAATAAAATTGTTAAATAATGATGCTTTTTCATAAAACCTCCTTATTGTGGAACAATAACAAAGACAATTAAACATATTTTAAAATTGGTTTCAAAGAGCTGGTTAATTTTTGACTTGTTTTGAAGATACTAAAATAGAAAAATTATTTAAATCTATAACTATTTACCATTTCCCAATGCAAAATTTTTTTCAAATGTTCAGAGAAAATTGTAGGGTTTCCCACTTCTAATGTTAGATTCAATCGTATATCAAAATCGTGTACCAGTCCCGTTGCAGAAAGAGTTTGAGCCAAATCTCCGTAAGCATTGGTTACTTTGTATGGCAATGAAATCGATTTAACATCGTAAAATTTAGTTTTTTTCCAGATGGAATGTGGATTTTTGAATTTTCCTATGATAGAATACTTGTTGTTCATAAAACCAACGGCTTTGAGCTCAGCAGTGTCGATAATTTGCAATCCATCTATTTGCAATTCAATGGGTGATGACCAAAGAGAATCGCGATAGACTGGATTAATGGGATAAGTTATTTTAATAACATCGCCAATTTGCTTCAATCTTTGGTCGCTTAGTCCATCCTTCCAATTGTAATACCAAATAGAATCAGGAATTGTTGATTTGAGTTGTTCAACATAATTTCGCTTCTCAATTAGTCTTTCGCCTTCAATTTTGGCAACCTCTCCATACGGAGAATAGATAATGTCAAATTGCATACTCATTGGAATACTATAGGTTTGAAAATCGTCGAATTTAAATACCGAAGGTTGGGCTGTTTCAATGTTTGTGAATTCAATGACTTTGTTACCTTCTATAAATTTATATCGAAGCGAATCAATCGAAATCTCAACTTTGGAAAAGCCTTCCTTTGGAGAATCTGGTTGATATAGCGTAAGATAGTAGTTAACTATTCTCGTATATTCCCTAATAGTACTATCAGAATAGATTCTTTTTGCGATGGTTGTGTCTGAAAGAACATAATTGTAGTAAACTTGCACTTTGAATTTTGCTTTTAATGAATATGCGGGGGGAAGTTTGGCTTCCCCGATGGCTCCCTTCTCTTGGGAAAATGCACTGGTAATTAGTATAATAAATGCAGTGATTTGAATAAACACCAACTTGCAAGTGTCATTCCATCCCATATTTCACCACTTTTAATTTTGTGAATTATTTCTTGTTCCGAAAGGAATAATATATCAATTTCTTCAGAATCGTCAAGGCGTTGTTCTTTTTGAATAAGGTCCTTTGCAAAAAAGACATAGCAAATTTCATCGGTCAAGCCATTGCAAGGATTGAAAAATCCAATTGGTTCAATGCTGTTAGCCTTGAAACCAGTTTCCTCCAATAGTTCTTTCTTTGCATTTTCCAAAGGTGAAAGTTCTGGTTTTGCGCCCCCGCCCGGGAATTCAATGCTTTGTTTCTGATTTAAATATCTGTATTGCAATGTAAATACGAATTTGTTTTCGAAACAAGGGATAATCATTGTTGAACCAGGGGTATGAGCATAGTAATATTTTTCTATTTTACCATTGGGGAGGAGATAGTCGTCGATTTTATAAGCCCAAAAAGGATTTTGCTCGACTGTTGTTTCCGTTAATTTTGAATATTTTTTCAACACTTTTTCAAATTTTTCAGTTCGAATTTATTAAAGACACATAATTTTAAAAAAGGTTTCAACTGTTGTATACTAATTCGCTTTTAGAAAAGAAGAACAGGACTTCCTTTTCACCATTTTCGGGAGAATCTGAACCATGAATAGCATTTCTTTCAATGTTTGTACCATAAAGCTTGCGAATTGTTCCTTCCTCGGCTTTTGCGGGATCGGTGCTTCCAATCAGTTTCCTAAAATCTTCGACTGCATTTCCCTTTTCAAGGGCAATTGCAACAATTGGTCCGCTTGTCATATATTTTACGAGGTCGAAATAAAAAGGCTTATCCTTGTGAATTTCGTAGAAAGCCATTGCTTGTTTTTCGTTCAAGCGAGTGTATTTCATTGCAAGTATTTTGAAGCCTGCTTCTTCGATTCTTCGGATTATTTCACCAATAACACGCTTTTCAACAGAATCGGGTTTAATGATTGCCAGTGTTCTTTGTAACATTTCTCTCCTCTAATTGTTTTTATTTTTTCTTTTTGACCTTTTTGTTGTAAACTTCAAGAATAGTTTTTCCAATATCGGCAGGTGATTGAACGACTGTAACGCCAGCAGATTGAAGCGTTTCGATTTTCTCTTTCGCGGTTCCTTTACCTCCGGAAATGATTGCTCCAGCGTGACCCATCCTTCGTCCAGGGGGCGCAGTTCTTCCAGCAATAAAAGCTACGACTGGCTTTTTGACATATTTTCTTATGTACTCTGCGGCTTCTTCCTCTGCTGTTCCACCAATCTCGCCAATCATCATAATTATTTCGGTCTTTGGATCTTTGTTGAATAGTTCGATAACATCGACAAAAGTTGTTCCTATTATAGGGTCACCTCCAATTCCAATACAAGTGCTCTGGCCAAGTCCGATGTCTGTTATCTGTTTAACAGCTTCGTAGGTTAGGGTCCCACTTCGAGAAACAACTCCGACAGTACCGGGATTATGGATGAAACCCGGAATAATACCCAATTTACATTCCCCAGGTGTAATGATTCCGGGACAATTTGGACCAATCATTCGAGATTTGGAGGCTTTCAAAGCAGAATAGACTTTGACCATATCACTTACGGGAATTCCTTCGGTAATAGTGACAATAAGGCGAATTTCAGCTTCGATTGCTTCAAGAATGGCGTCGGCTGCAAGATGTGGCGGAACAAAGATCACTGTTGCATCGGGTTTTGTTGATTCAACTGCTTCGCGGACGGTATTGAAAATTGGCACTTCCTTTTGAAATGGATAGGCGTCGTTTCCTTTGTACTTCAATCCACCTTTGCCAGGAGTGACACCACCGACGATTTTCGTACCATAATCGATCATTTGTGCTGTGTGGAAAGTGCCTTCCGAACCGGTGACTCCTTGCACTATTGCTTTTGTGCGCTTGTTGACAAGTATGCTCATTGATTTACTCCGAAAATCAGACTCAAAAAATTGCAATTTATAATATTTTTTTGAAAGAAGACCTTGAACGAAAGTTGATAAATTTTGGTTCTGTATACAATTGTTTGATATTAATTACTTTAAGCTTTCGTCGATTATTTTTTGGCAAAGTGTGGGGAAATCGATCCCAAGTGTGAGTGCTGCCATAGGAACGAGTGAAGTCTCGGTGAAACCGGGAATAGTATTTATTTCAAGAACAAAAGGTTGAAAATCCTCGTTAAGTCGGAAATCTACTCTTGCAAATCCTTTGCATCCTAAAATATGGAAAGCTGATAAAGCCAAATCTTGGACAAACTCTGTTACATCATCTGGTAATTCAGCAGGACAAATATATTCACTTTTGCCTTTGGTATATTTATGCTCGAAATCATAAAATCCGCTTTCAGGTACAATTTCGATGATAGGTAAAGCTTTGCTTTCGACGATACCAACTGTAATTTCTTTGCCTGCAATATATTCTTCGATTATTACGATGTCGGAGTATTTGCTTGCATTTTTCAGTCCATTGTGTATCTCATCAAGATTTCCATCGAAAACTATGGTTGTCCCGACCGTTGAACCTTGGTCATTTGGTTTAATTACCAATTGTTTCCCAAATTCGTTGCGCAAATCATTGCAAAGTTCGAAGTTGTCTGTTTCAGTTGCTCGAACAATTGTCCATTTTGGTGTCGGAATTCCAGCAGCAGTAAAAAGAATTTTTGATAGATTTTTATCTAAGCCGATTGCGCTGGCTTTTGGACCACTTCCGGAGTATGGAATTCCTTTGAATTCAAGGAGTGTTTGTATAGTGCCATCTTCGCCAAATTTACCGTGGAGTACAACAAAAGCGAACTCAACGTCGTCTAAAGTTGCGAAATTGATTGCTTCTAAGTATTTTTTTGGTGAAAACTTTTCTTTGTCGAGTTCGGAGAATCTTGGAAGCTTTTTGATATCTTCAATATCGAAAAAAAAGCCATCTTTGCCAAGAGCTGGGTCGACGATGATTGGGTTATGACCCAATTCTTTCAAAGCTTTAAAAACAGCAGTTCCGCTTTTAATAGAAATATCTCTTTCTGTGGAGAGTCCTCCCAAAAACACAGCAATGTTCATTTCTGTATCCTTTTTAATACTTGTGGAAATTTTTGATGTAGGATTTTTATGTCTTCGATAAAGTCTTTTTCCCAACTGGGATTTCTAAGAAGTGCGGCTGGATGGTATGTAACAATAACTGGTATTTTATTGAAGTAGATAATGTTGCCGCGCAAATCTCCCATTTTTTTCTTTATGTTGAACAGGCCTTCGATAGCGGTTGCTCCAAGAGCAATGATGACTTTGGGTTGAATTAGCTCAATTTGTTTCAATAAATATGGCTTGCACATTTCAATTTCTGAAGGTAAAGGTTTGCGATTGTTTGGGGGTCTGCATTTCAGTATATTGCAGATGTAAACATCGTTTCTATCGATCCCAACTGTTTTTAGAAGTTTGGTCAAAAGTTGTCCAGCGCGACCGACAAATGGCAAGCCTTGAAGGTCTTCGTCGGCGCCCGGTGCCTCGCCGATGAACATAATTTCGGCAGTGGGGTTACCAGTGCCGAAAACAAATTTCGTACGTGTCTTTGCAAGTTCACATTTTGTGCATTTATTTATTTTGTTTTCCAATTCTTCCAGACTTTTAGAATCATACCAATTATTTTCGAGTGAAAAAATATCAATCGAATGTGCAATACTTGAGGAATATGTGGATTCGGTCTTCTCGCGAATAAGACTTGCATTTGAACTCGAAGAATAAGAAAATTGTGAGAAAAAAATATCCCCGTAATTTTCTTTAATAAATTTTAAAAAGTTTTCCAAATTACTTACAATGTCCATAGAACAAAATTATGATTTAAAATTAAAAAAGAGTACCCTCGCCATAAGGAGAGTACTCTTTCTTTGCGAATATTTCACTCTTTTTCAACAAGTTCCAATTTATCCTCGGAGCAGGAGGCTTTTAAATAGTCGCGGTTCATTAGAGCAATGAAACGAACTGAAATTTGCTTTGGACAAACTGCTTCACATTCATAATAGTTACTGCAATTTCCAAAGCCTTCTTTTTGCATTTGCTCGACCATTTTCAGAACTCGAAGTTTTCGCTCGGGTTGTCCCTGTGGTAGATAAGCAAAATGAGCAACTTTTGCAGCTACAAATAGCATCGCTGCGCTATTCGGGCAGGCAGCAACACAAGCCCCACAACCAATACATTGTGCAGCGTCCATTGCATTTTCAGCATTTTGCTTGGGAACAAGGATAGAATTTGCTTCGGGAGCTTGGCCAGTATTGACACTGATGAAACCCCCAGCTTGAATAATTCTATCGAAAGCAGAGCGGTCGACTATCAAGTCTTTAATTACGGGGAATGCTTTGGCACGGAAAGGTTCAATCCAGATTTCGTCGCCATCATTAAATTTTCGCATATGGAGTTGGCAAGTAGTCGTTGCTTTCTCAGGTCCATGCGGTATTCCATTGATAGTCAAAGAGCAAGCACCACATATACCTTCACGACAGTCATGATCGAATGCTACGGGTTCCTTTCCCTCGTGTATTAGTTTTTCATTTAATACATCAAGCATTTCAAGAAAGGACATATCTTCGATTACATTCTCGAGTTGATATGTTTCAAAATGTCCTTTCTCGTTTGCATTTTTTTGCCTCCATATATGTAATGTTACTTTCATTATTTGTAACTCCTTACAGTTAATGGCACATACTCGAATACAAGTGGTTCTATATGGCGTATTGGTTTGGAACCGACCCCAGTATATTCCCAAGCAGCGACATGGCAGAATTTTTCATCATTTCGTTTGGCTTCGCCGTCTGGATATTGATGCTCTTTGCGAAAATGACCACCACATGATTCGTCTCTTTCGAGGGCATCCCAAATCATCAATTCTGCAAACTCAAGAAAATCGGCAACTCGCAAGGCTTTTTCAAGAACAATGTTAAGATCGCCTTCTTCGCCAACCATTGTAAGATTGTTCCAGAATTCCTCACGAAGTTTTGGTACCAATTCCAATGCTGTTTTCAAACCTTGTTCGTTTCTGGACATTCCAACATAGTCCCACATTATTTTGCCAAGTTCGCGATGGAATTGTGTAGGTGTCTTTTTCCCATTTATAGACATTAATTTTTTGATTCTCTCTTGCACTTCTTCTTCGCATTTTTTGAATTCTGGATGGTCTGTGGTAATTTTCTCCAACTTTGTAGTTGCAAAGTAATGCCCAATTGTATAAGGAAGGATGAAATAGCCGTCGGCAAGTCCTTGCATTAGTGCGCTGGCTCCCAAACGATTTGCTCCGTGGTCTGAGAAGTTTGCTTCGCCAATCACATGAAGGCCTGGAATATTGCTCATTAGGTTGTAGTCGACCCATAAACCCCCCATAGTATAGTGGGGTGCTGGATAAATCATCATCGGTGTTTCATAGGGATTATCCCCAGTTATCCTTTCATACATTTCGAAAAGGTTTCCATAGCGTTCCTCGATAACTTTTTTCCCAAGTCTTTTGATTGCATCAGAGAAATCAAGATAAACAGCGTTGCCAGTTGGTCCAACTCCGCGGCCTTCGTCGCAAACTCGCTTGGCAGCGCGGGAAGCAATGTCGCGGGGCGCAAGATTGCCATAACTGGGATACATTCTTTCAAGATAATAATCTCGTTCATCTTCGGGGATTTCGGTAGGTTTTCGTTTGTCGCCAGGGTTCTTTGGCACCCAAACCCTTCCATCGTTTCGTAATGATTCACTCATTAAAGTTAATTTGGATTGATGCTCCCCACTTTGAGGAATACATGTTGGATGTATTTGAGTAAAACAAGGATTTGCAAAGAAAGCTCCGCGTTTATATGCGCGATATGTCGCAGTTACATTGCAAGCTTGTGCATTTGTCGAAAGAAAGAAAACATTCGAATACCCTCCGGTTGCTAATACAACAGCGTCTCCGACCCAGGATTCAATCTTGCCATTGAGTAAATTTCTGGTTACAATACCTCTTGCAACACCATCGACTACTACTAAATCAAGCATCTCAGTTCGAGTGTGAAGCACGATATTCTTCAAACCAACCTGTCGCATTAATGCAGAGTAGGCGCCAAGTAGGAGTTGTTGTCCAGTTTGACCTCTTGCATAAAATGTTCTCGAAAGTTGAGCACCGCCAAAAGAACGATTGGCAAGATATCCACCATATTCCCGTGCAAACGGTACACCTTGGGCTACACATTGGTCGATTATGTTATTGCTAACTTGTGCCAGCCGGTAAACATTTGCTTCGCGTGCACGAAAATCTCCGCCTTTCACTGTGTCGTAGAACAACCTCCAGATGCTATCGCCATCGTTGGGGTAGTTCTTTGCTGCATTAATACCGCCTTGTGCTGCAATGCTATGTGCTCGGCGAGGACTATCCTGGTAGGTGAAGACTTCGACTTGATAACCCAATTCAGCAAGAGAAGCAGCAGCAGAGGCGCCAGCCAGTCCGGTTCCAACGACAAGAATTTTGTATTTTCGTTTGTTAGCTGGGCTTACCAATTTCATCTCAAAGCGGTGTTTATCCCATTTTTCTGTTATATGTCCAGAAGGTACTTTGCCATCGAGTATCATATTCCACCTCCAACCAAACCTAACAAAACCGATATAGGAATTGAAATTAAACATAAAACAATGATTATTGCAAGCGATGTGCTACATTTTTGTAGCGTTGAAAAGTAATGCTTTTGATTGTAGCCCAATGTTTGGAACATACTCTGGATAGCATGGTCTAAATGGAATCCAACAATTATAACTCCAACGATGTATACAAAAGAAATCAAGGGATTTTGAAACCCCATCACAACCATCCTGTACACATCGAAACGCTCTAAAATGACAGAACTAACGGCGTTGTGTTGCTGGTAGAATTCGGGGTAGTAATGCTGGTGATTTGTAACACGAATTGTGAAGTGTAAAAGATGGTAAACTACGAAAGCGAGAATCATAATACCAGTCCAAATCATCGTTCTTGAAGTAAATTTTGCTTTAAGATAATTCTTGACAGCGTATTTTGTAGGCTTCGCTCCCCAGTTCTCAAACTTCAATTTGATTGAGGTAATTATGTGCAGAAGTGCGGAGACAATTAGGATGACTCTTATAATCCATAGGATGGGACCAAGACTATGCAGAAACGCAGAGTAAGCGTTCAATGTGTCCCTTCCAAAATAAATCAAAAGATTTCCAGCAGTATGAACAATTACATAGAGCACCAAAATTGCTCCAGTAATTGCCATAACCACTTTGCTTAAAATTGTTGAACGCAAATAACTAAACAACCCCATATAGCCTCGCGATTTGTACTACAAATGTAAATATTAAAATGCAAAATCTCTAAATTATTGAAAAAAATTAAAAAAAATTAACAAATAGTTTGAAAAGATTTTTTTTTAATCACTGTTTCGGTTTTGTATTAGTCTATGTTGCATTTAATTGTAAAATTTTGGCTGTTTTCTCAAAAACTTCAATTTCAACGTCAATCTTCTGGGTTTCTCTCAAATAATTATTCAAGTCTTCTTCATATTCTTTTAATGTTTGTTTGTATAAATTTAAACATTCTTTAAGCTCGTGGAGCTTTTCCTCTTCTTCGATAATGAACTCCTCGGCTCTTTGAATAAGTTGTTTCCTTTCTTTCGAACCAAAGTGGTCTATCAAAACATAAAGAAGTATACCAAAAAGCAATATGGATAGGATTTTAAATGCTGTACCAAGCCCAGAAATAGAATCTTCGTTGATAGCTTCGCTAAATATATATAAGATATTGTTCCCAATCACAAATGCAATTATCGATGCTAATGCAAGCATGGTGAAAGGTAACCATGTGAATTTTCCGCTTGTGCTATATTTCTTTGTATTTAAATCAATCAAATAGTTCTCTGTCGAAACAATTTTCCTTTGGATATTCTGGATTTCTTCGTTCAACTTTGATTTTATATACTGAATTCTTTTGATCCGCTCTGCAATTTGCTCTTTCCTACTTTTAAACTCGTTTACTTTTGCTTGAACTTCCTCGATTTTTGTTTTAACTACTGTTTTAATAAAATCAACTTTTTGAAAATATCGTTCGTTGTCGACAGCCTGGTTGAACTCGAGAATTTTGTTCCTGATTTCATCCGGCAAACTGTAGGTATCTGTGTCAATGCTTGAAAAAAGTCTTGTATTTTCTTCGACGAATTTTCCTACAACTGGATAGTCCTCTTGAAAAAACAATCTCAAAGTTTCGCCCGTATCGAATGCCTTTAAATATGCAAGATTTCTGATTATTTTCCTTTCCTCGTAGTTGAACTTATTTAAAATTTCAAATCCAGATTGAAATTTTGAAAATATTGATATAAAATGCTCGTATTTTTTAGGTTCGTTTATTAATAAGTTATTGTAAATAAAATATTTATAGTGAGGATTAATTTGGTAAGATTCAACTCCATTTTCTATTCTGTTTGTAATTTCATTGTTATCAGATAAGTATTTAAATACTTTTTCATAAACAGGATAATTTTCCGGAATGCATCGGACTGTCTCGAGAGTAAAATAGTCGAACACTGACAATAGTCGAAGCGTTTCGAGCAACTGTGTATTGATTCCTTGTGCTATTTTGTCAAAAATGGCTTTAAAATAATTACTTTTGTTATCCTCATTTAATTGGCAATTCATAGTTTTGCAAAGGTAATCGATTGCGAAAGGGATACCAAAAGTAATGGAATAGATTTCCTGAGGTGGCATTGTACAGTTATATTGCTGGATGAATCTTTGAAATTCTTCACCGGAAAGCATATCAATACGTAAGTGCCTCATTTTTTTTTCTGGCTCAGAGTTTAATATTTTTTTAAAAGTGTAAGGGTGGCGAGTTACCAACAAAAATTTAAAATCGAAAAAGTCTTTTGGTGAAAATTTTTTAAAGTCTTCTGCAATTTCATAGGACTCGAAATCGCCAAATTTTTTGTATTCAAATGTCTTGTATAAATGATTAACAATCCAATGGTCGACTATTCCTGAACCTTGTTCGTAATTGTCGACTACAATTGCAACTTTTAATTTATCTTTAAGTTCGTTTTGTTGCGAAATTTGGAACAATGAATAAATAAGTGCCTCGGACAGGACATTGAACATTCTTAATAATATTCTCTTGTCAATATTTTTTTCAAGAAGTGAATTGATTTTCTCAGAAAATTCCTTTAGAGAAAGGAAGGGGGCATCGTTGAGATAGTCGGTTTCGAAATAATCTCGAAATCTGTAGGCATCGTAGAAAAACTTTGCATATGCAGGATGCTCTGTATTGAAAAAGTCTATTATATTCAAATATCTTTTGGTAAAGAAAGAAATTTCCTCGAAAATTAGATTGGCAACTTTAAGATTTGTTATAACATTAAGAGATTCGGGAAGTTGGTGGAAATGGTGGCAATTTGAAAGGTTAAAATAAATTGCAATATGAAGTTCATTTTGGGAATTAACAAGCCTATTAATTGATTCAAGGACAATTTCGGACTTGCCGGTGCCGAATGTACCAGAAAGAATAGTAAAAGGATATGCAAAATTTTGAAGTTCATAAATCAATTCTGGGATATATTTATCCATAGTATTTTACAGGTAAAATTCCATTATTACTGTTGTTCCACTTTTTCCGGTAATGATTTTAGTTGAGTTGGAAAGTTCTCGGATGAGAAAGATGCCTCTTCCTCGTTCTTTTAAAAGATTATCTGGTGTTCGTGGGTCGGGAATTATTGTGGGGTCGAAACCCTCTCCTTCGTCCTGAACTATAATTTGCACCAAATCTTTTCTTCCAAAAATTTTCAAAGTTACTTGTTTTGAGGGGTCATATTTATTGCCATGTTGGATTGCGTTGATTATGGCTTCGGTAGTAGCGATGAGCATATTATGGAATTTGTCGTCTCCAAATGGAAATTGAAATTGAATCGATTTTAGGATTGATTCGATTTCGGTCAAAATTTTTTTATCTGTTTTAAAAGTTTTAACTATTTCAATTGTGTTATTACTCATTACAAATTTACCCTTGTCATAATCATAAAATTTGGATTTTTGCCAACAATTTTATAGTTCCCGAATTTTAACTCATACCAACCTTGCAAAAATATTACATTATTTTTTCCTAAAAAAAACTTTATTTCTGTTTCTGGCGAGAATGAGTAATAATAATAGCCTTCAGAGAAATTACTTTTACCAACAGGAGTTTGTGTGATGTTGTAGATTCTTGCACCAATTCCAAAATTTATTCGTGAATTGTAAAGATAGAAAAACATTGTTTTCGTAAAAATTTCCTCGATTTCTGTTTCTTTCGTCATTGCAAAGTCTTTCCAAAACAAGGTACCTCGTTCTGAATATTTGTATACAACGAAATTCGCCAATGTCAAAGATTTGGAAATGCTAATTGTCAGTGAATCTCGATAAAGGAATTGTCTAAATGCATAACTTTGAATGTTGGATGTTTCGTAATCATACACAAGATAATTAGAAAAAATCTCGAATGTTGGTTTCCACAAGATGATATCAGTTTGATAATTAGAACTAATTCCCAACCTGAGAATTCTATTCCAGTTGTTCAATGAACTTCGAGTAGATTTTAAAAATACAAGATGATAAAATTGTAAATCGAGGGAAACGGTCAATGAATAATAATTCGAAATTTTTTGTGTTGAAGAAAGAGTGGAAAAGAACTGAAATTCGTCGCGGTCGTCGTCGTTTAGTTGCGAAGGAGTATCGTAGCGCAAAATACTTATGTTTCCGAAAAGTGCTGTTAGATTGTTTGTGTTTGGCTTAAGGATAATATTATAAAATATTTTCAATCGAGTTTGAGAATTGTTTTTCTGGTTTTCAGTTGTCGAAAGCTGGTTGAAAGTTTGATTATCTATGAAGAATCTTTTGTTGATAACATTTTCCTCATTTCGAAAAAAATAGTAGAATCCCAACCTTGGAGAAAAAATTGGTGATTGCGAGAAAATCTCAAAGTTTAAATCGAGCGATTGTTCGTACAATGTTCGTTCGGTTGCTGTATACTGGTTTGTTGGGTCAAAAAGATTGTAATATCTTGATATTTTATAAGAATAAATTTGGCCAGAAAATGAAAGAAAGGTTTGGTTGAAAAGATTGTAGGTTAAATTGAAACTCGGGAAAATCTTGTTTTCAAATCTGGACTCGAAAAAATTATTTGTGTAAATCGGGAAAACAATGTAGTCGCGTCGGAAACTTTGATAATCGAAACCGAGAAACAATGTATTTTGTTCATCGAAAAGCCCGTTTATCTGTGTTTGAAAAGAAATATTTGAATTTTGCCTTCCGTCCTTCAATAGGACTTTTTCAACTGATAAGTTAGATCTTAAATTAATTGTTGAAAAGTTTATTTTATCCAATTTGGTTACTAAACTGAATCTTGGTCCTTGTTGGGTGATTGTAACTTGTTTGTTTTTTTCAATACCATAAGAAACAAAAGTTTTGAAAGAGGAGCCAGCGTTAAAGGAAATTCCCAAATTTCCGTTTTGCCTTTCTGCTTCGTTCAAGCCGATAGTTTTGGAATCGGAGTTGAGATAGTAATTTGTTTCCCCAAATATTTGGAAATAAGAGAACAAATTTTGGGAAAGAAAAAAATTAAATCTTTCAGCGTCCTTTTTTGAATCTTCATTTGAAAGGATGAGAAATCCTTCGTATTCATTATTAATGCTTAGGATAGTTTTATTAAAATTTTTCGAAAAGAACAAGGAATTGAAAAAACGATGAATGTTGAATTGCTTGTCGAAAATTTGATAGAAGTGATTATTTGTGGCTATTGTATCGCTCGGGAATAAAGACACAATTTGTGAATGGAGATTTGAGAATGCGATTAGAAGAGTAAAAACAATAATAGAGACACATTTAATCTTTTTTATCATCAATTTTAGGCGATGCGTGGTGTAACTTTTGTTTATATTCAATGACCAAATGAATAATTTCATTGTAATTTTCTTTTACGAGATATTTCCTTCCGCTTTTTAACGAGATTACGGAATTCTGTCCTATTTCAACAGTTTCAATTTCCTCGGCATTAATGACAATTCTTTGACCATCAATTTTGGTTAGGACTATCATTGTATTTTTATGTAAATTTTGCCAATAATTTTATCGGTTTTTGCTATAGTTTGTATTCTTTCGACTGCTTCAGCATTCAATAAAGTTCCTGCCACAGCAATCTTAAGCCCAGAGTCTGTGACAATATTTCGTGCAAGCGTCATTCCTTCCTTGAGTTCGTCGAGTTCAATCGGTCTCTCGGTTGGAACTTTTAAAGTAGAAGCTCTATAGGCAAGGTATTGGTCGAGCAAAACCACGATACGAAAATCGTAAACTCTTCGAGATTCCGATTCCATCATAGAGACGATTTTATTGGTTTCGAACTTTTTCTGCTGAAAGTAGTCGTCGTAGTCAAGAACCACACGAAGAATCCGCGAGGCAAGAGGAATATTTCCTTTTTCTAATTTATCTGGTAGTCCGCTTCCGTCGTAGTTTTCATAAATGTGAACGACTACATCAGCTACATCCTCGTAGGAACGAAAAAATGAGAAAATTTCTTTTGTAAAAACTGGAATTTTTTCCATTTTTTCGTTTTTCAAGTAACCATTTTGAGTTGGGATTTCTGCGATGTTTCTCTCTGGTAAATGGAGACGACCAATAAAGCAAAGTTTAGCTGCATCTTTGACAAGATTTTGCAATTTATCGTCATCAGGACTGTATTCGTTTGCTATCCAGAGTGCGATTTCAGTAACGCGAGCAATTCTTTCAGCCCCGTCGGGGATACGTAAGCATTCGAAAAGATACAATAGATCACGCATTCTTAAAGTGTCTTTGCGAAGTTCTTCTTTCAATTCCTCTATTGTTTTGGTGTGGAATTCGATTGTTTTATATAGATACATTGTTCTATAAGCGTTTTGGAATTTGGCAATGACTTCGTCGATTAAAAAAGGTTTGTTGATAAAGTCGTCGGCGCCTACTTGGAGTGCCTTGAAATTCAATTCTGCATTAGAATTTGCAGTAATAAAAATGATAAAAATGTTTCTGATTTTTGTATCTTCCGCTTCGCGAATATTTTTTACAAGTTGTTCAGTTACATACTGGTCTTCGAGGTAATTTGCAACAATAACCATCAAATCGTTGTATTTTTGGACCAAATCCCAACATTCTTTACCGTCGTTGACGGTAAAAATTGGGGACTTGCGAAAAATTCTTTCGATTACTTTTTTTAAGGAATTTTTTGTGGATTCACTTTTTTCAACAAGGCAGAAAGGAATAAAGAATTCTTCCATTAAAGGTCAACTCCTTTGTTTTTTAGTTCACGAATAAGAGCCTCTCTTTCGATTTCAAGTTGCCGAATCTTACGTTCAATAGAATCAAGTTCCTCCGGCATCGACTCTATTTCGAGCTTAATTTTACTTGCTGCTTCGTCGATTAAATCAATTGCTTTATCGGGTAGAAATCTGTCTGTAATGTAGCGATTGGAGAGTTCCGCTGCAGCAACGATTGCAGCATCGGAAATTTTAACTCCGTGGTGGACTTCATATTTTTCCTTCAACCCTCGAAGTATTGAAATAGTCTCTTCGACGGTGGGCTCGTCGACAAAAACTTTTTGGAAACGACGTTCAAGCGCAGGGTCTTTTTCGATGTACTTTTGATATTCATCAAGAGTAGTCGCACCGATACAACGGAGCTCACCGCGCGCAAGAGCTGGTTTCAAAATGTTTGCGGCGTCCATACTTCCCTGTGTTGCGCCTGCACCAATCAATGTGTGAATCTCGTCGATGAAAAGTACAATTTGACCGTCGCTTTCGGTAACTTCCTTTATGACTGCTTTAAGTCGTTCTTCGAATTGTCCGCGAAATTGTGTTCCAGCAACAAGTGCGCCCATATCGAGCATTACTATTATCTTGTTCCTTAGATTATCGGGTACATCGCCCGAGACTATCATTTGTGCTATCCCTTCAACAATAGCCGTTTTGCCGACACCGGGTTCGCCTATTAATACTGGATTGTTTTTGGTTCGCCGAGAAAGAACTTGCAAAACTCTTCGAATTTCTTCTTCTCGACCTATGACTGGGTCCAATTTTCCTTCGCGAACTTCGTCGTTAAGTATTCGACCATATTTTCGCAACGCTTGGTATTTTTCCTCGGGACTTTGGTCCGTGACACGATGTCCACCGCGAATTTCTTTTAAGATTTTTAGGATATCGTCTTTGTTGACATTATTGGATTTCAGCAATTCTGAAACATTCGAGCGAACCGACAATAGCGCAAGCAGGAGATGTTCGACACTAACATATTCATCGTGCATCTGTTTTGCTTCTTTAAACGCAGCGTCGAAAACTTCGTTCAAAGTTGGGCTTAAATACAAATTTCCAGCAAATCCCGACACTTTTGGCAAAGTTTCTAATAGTTCATTAACTTTAATTCTTAATCGGGGTATGTTGACTTCCAACTTTTTAAGAATCTCAACGACAAGACCTTCCTCGTCTTGGACTAAAGCTGAAAAAAGGTGTATGGGCTCGAGTGTTTGATGATTGTAATTTAATGCAATTTCTTGTGCATTTTGAACTGCTTCCTGCGAACGTAATGTGAATTTTTGGAAATTCATTGTAACTTACCAATTTTAATTCAACTGTAAAATAATTAAAGACAATGTAATAAACAATAAATTTTTAAACAAATATTCTTTAAAGTATGCAAGTTAATAAAAATACCGAAAAATTGGTAACTTTTACGCTTTTGTTCGATTTTTGAGGGGAAAATGAATAAGCTTAAAGGAAGAATCCTTTGGATTGACGATGAAATTGAACTACTTCGACCTCATTTGATTTTGTTAAATCAAAAAGGATATGAAGTCGACACTGCAACAAGTGGAGAGGACGGGCTTGAGATGGTCCGAACAAATAGTTACGACTTGATTTTTCTCGATGAAATGATGCTGGGGATGAGTGGACTCGATACTCTTGTTGCAATAAAAGAAATCAACCCTTATCTGCCAGTAGTTATGGTGACAAAAAACGAAGCAGAAACATTGATGGAAGAAGCAATTGGCAGAAAGATAGATGACTATTTGACCAAGCCTGTCAATCCAGCTCAAATTCTTGCAATTTGTAAAAGATATCTTGAATCAGAGCGAATCAGTCAAGAAAAACTGATTCAGAACTTTCTTGCAGACACTACGAATATTCGTTCTTTGCTAAACGGATCCCTGGAGTGGAATGATTGGGTGGAAATTTACTTAAAACTTGTGAATTGGTCGTTAGAATTGGACAAATATCCTTCTATGGGATTCGATGATTCCTTGCGTGATATTTTCCGCGAGTCAAATGTCGTTTTTTCTAATTTCATTGAAAAAAATTATAAAGACATTATTAATACGCAAAACAAAGAAGAACGTCCAACCCTTTCCCCGGATATTGTTGAAAAGTATGTTATACCGAATATTAACTCAAAAACCTCGCTATTTTTCTTTGTTATCGATTGCCTCCGATTAGACCAGTGGCTCATTATGGAGGAAATTTTGCGGCAGTATTATAAAATTCAAAAAGAATATTATTTGTCGATATTGCCAACTGCAACTCCCTATGCAAGAAATTCTATTTTTTCTGGGCTTTTTCCATACGATATACAAAAGTATTATCCTCAATACTGGGTCGGGGAATTGAATACAGAGGACCACAAGCAAAATGCTTTCGAAAAAGAACTTTTAACTGAGCAGTTGAACCGAAAGAAAATCAATTTGGAAACTCCAATTGTATATATCAAGATTCATGAGACTGAATTTGGAAAGAAAATAGAAGGGGAGATCCATAAATACACGAAGAACCAATTGGCCGCTGTTGTTGTCAATTCGGTTGATATGATTGCCCATTCTCGTTCTGATTATGCGATTTTAAAGGAAATTGCTCCAAACGAGTCGGCATATCGATCTTTAACGCGTTCGTGGTTTAGCCATTCAAGTCTTTTGGGAATGCTACAAGTTTTGGCAGGCTATCCAAATGTGAAAATAGTACTTACCACAGACCATGGTTCAATTAGATGTATGCGGGGTGTGAAAGTTTTGGGCGACAGAGAAACATCGACTTCTTTACGCTATAAATTTGGCAAGAATGTAAAATGTGAACCTCGTTATGCAATGCAGGTCCCAGATTTAACAGAGCTTAAACTTCCGAAAATATCTATTTCAGTAAACAACATAATTGCCAAGGAGGATTATTACTTTGTCTATCCGACAGATTACCATTATTACTTGCAGAGATATAAAGATAGTTTTCAACACGGGGGTATATCTTTGGAAGAAATGATTATTCCAGTTGTAATTTTGGAACCAAAATTGGCATAACTTTGCTAAAATTTTTGTAATTTTGTGTTTTAGTGGGCCCGTAGCTCAGTTGGGAGAGCGCTAGAATCGCACTCTAGAGGTCGTGAGTTCGAGTCTCATCGGGTCCACTAATTTTTTTCTTGCAGTAGCAAAAAGGCAACCGAGCATCAATAAACAAAAGCAAAGAACCTTCCAAAATTTTAATCGAAAAAGAACTGCTCGTTGCAATGTTGCGCGCACCTTCTTTAACACCTAATTCTAGAACTTCGTCGTTTAAATTCCATTGCAAGTTTTGTGTAATTAGTCTCGCCCTTGGTTGTGGAATAATTGAAATCATTTCGCCTATTTTTGATTCGATTGTGCAATCGCAATCAAGTGGGATTGCATATCTTCCGTTTTCGAAAATGCAAAGATTAACTTTATTATAGAATTTTTTCAAAATGCTCCAATTGTTAAGTGTATGTTCGAGCTCTCCGCCGTGGAAACCGACTATTAAAATATTTTTAAAATTCTTTTGAATTGCAAAAACTATTGCTTTTTCGAAATCATTGATTTCTTGGTCAGGATTTAAAATTATTTGGTCTTTCTTAAAAAAATGTTCAATTTTTGATTTGCCAAAGGTATCGAGGTCTCCTACTACAAAGTCGCAGATAATACCAAGTTCAAACAATCTTACTGCTCCGCCATCGGCGCCAATAAGGGGGGTTGTATTAAAATACTTAACGAAAAAGCCCATTGATGGTAATTTTGAATTCAAAGCAATTATACAATCGAATTTGGTGTCGAAAATAAGTTTAAACATATACATTTTCAAAAAAGACAAAAATAAAACAATTCGCAAATATTTCTATTTGCGGGCAAATATACTTTCGGTCTTTATTAATATTTAATGAAAACCTCGTTTTTGTTTAACTCTCCGATGCGTATGTTTAAAAGATATGGTCCCGATGGTAGAAAAGAAATATCATATCTGAATTCATTTTGAGAGCCATCTGCAACAAGGTTTTCGAAGAATACATTTGCGCCAAGAATATTATATATGAATATTGAAGCATTAATATTTCCTTGGAGTCGAGGAATTTTAATATTAAGTGTATTATCTATAACTTTGACATCAATTTCATTGATTGGTTCAAATTTGTTAACCTGTGCAATGTTCGTGTCGATTAATACAGTGATTTTATTTGAGGTATCGCTACCGCAAGTTCCTGCAACAATGCAGTAATAAGTTCCCTCGTCAAAACGCGATACAGATGTGATTTCAAATGTATTCTTGGTTTCCCCAAGTAGTTTAATGTCATTTTTGAACCATTGATATTTGAGATTTTGTCCCTTGCTTTGAATATAAAGCGAAAGTTTATTGCCAATTTTCACTGTTGTATCATTTGATTGACAGATGATTTGCGTTTTTGGTACGATGCTGATAGATACTTCTTTACTTTCAACAGAGGGGGGACAAGTTCCAGATATCACCACTTTATATTTCCCTGAATTTGAAATTTGTAAATTTTTTAACCATAGCACTGTATCATTTGCATTCGATATTGATTTGCCATCGTGAAACCATTGATAATTTAATTTCGAGCCAGTGGCTTGCACAGCGAAGTTAATCGAATCGCCTTCGCAAAGTTCGAAAGAGTCCTGATCTGGGTTGAAAGATAATAATTTTGGAGGCTCTAGAACAACAACTGGACTCTGGATTGAAGCAATTAAACCTCGGGGATGTGATACGCGAATCCATACATTCCCGGTAATGTTGGTTGGAAGCGTGATTGTTGTGGACAATCCTTTTATATTGGGGGCGACCATTTGCCATTGATTAAGACTTTCTGGATAGATTTCAACATTGAACGAGTCGGGAATTGCCATTCCCTCGACATACCATTTGATTGTGAGATTTTTACCCGGGCAAAATTCCTCACCCCCATAAGGAGATTCAATCCTAAGGTTTGCATCTACATTTTTCAAGATGAAAGCATCGGGCAGTGTGCCCCCATTTAAACCATCAATTGGATTTACAATGGGAAAGTTAGAGGAAGTTGTCCGCCCAACAATATAATAATCTCCATTGTAGTTAAGACAAATGGCTGTTGGGAAATCGTCGCCGTTCCCACCTAAAATATTGCTGTATTGAATGCTACTCCCATCGTTCAGCAAAGACACAAAGAAAATGTCATTTTTAAGCAACTTCTTACCAGAAGGATTGTTGACAATTGGAAAATTGGTTGAAGTTGTATATCCAACAATATAAAAAGTTTTTGTGTTATTATTAAAAGTAATTGCTGTTGGAACATCTGTTCCGCTCCCACCAAGAAATGTGGAAAATACTAAATCCTGGCTTTTGTATGTCCATCCATATTGTGATGTGATATTTATATTGGACAAAGAAGCCACAAAGGCTTCTTCCTGACCTTTTATTGAATTTTGATAAGCATTTTGAGTTAATGGGAATGTAGTCGTCGAAGGTTCTTTGAAAGTTTTACCTGCAAAAACAACCTTCTCATCAGTACCGAAATATCCAACAGCAGTAACAAAGTCATCTGCAAAGCCACCAAAAAATGAAATGTATTCAACAGCACCACTTGTGCCGAAAATTTTTATAACAACGCCATCAAAATTTCCGTTGTAGGTTCTATCGAAAGGCGATTCAAAAACATATTCGTAGGAACCGGAATACCACACTTTTACCGGGTATACGGGAAAGTCCGAGGATTTTGTTGCACCGCCAATGTATACATATTCAGAAGGAGTGACACACATAGTATAAGAAAAGTCGTCCTCGTTGCCACCAATATAAGTGCAAGTTCGTACGGTTTGTCCTGTGTTCGAGATTTTTGCGAAAAAGATATCGTTTTTCCCTTTAAGATTATTTTGGTATGCGCCCCCAGTGACTGGTAAATTATTGGAATTTGTGTAGCCAGTCAGGAATATTCCATTGTCATTTGCTAATTTTGCGGAAGTTAAAATATCGTCCTTACTTCCACCAAAATATGTTGAAAAGATAATTTCATTGCAATCGGGATTAAATTTGCAAATGTAAGCGTCGCTTTGTCCGTAAGATGATTTAGAAAGTGAGTTTACAAGGGGCAAATCACTGGAATTGGTAGTTGCACCAATGTAGATATTTTTGTTTTGGTCAACTAGTACATTTACTGGGACATCGTTTTCGGCACCTCCAAGAAAAGTTGAATATACAAGTTCTCTCGCAGAACCTTTGATGTTGAATTTTGAAATAAAGATATCTTTCCCTCCAGAATAAGTGTTTGAGTAAGAGCCGGGTTTGGTTGGGAAGTTAAACGATTCTGTCCAACCAGTGACTATAATTGTCCCTGGCTCGGTTTCGGCAATATCGACTATTTCATCTGTGCCTGATCCACCAATTAGTGTACTTAGAACAAGTGGGTCGATTATCAAATCTTTTTGCTTGTCGAAGTTTTGTATTGAGAAGGCGAAAGTATTTTGGTCGACAAAATGGAACGATGCCTCAACCTTTTGGATAGTATTTTCGCTCATCTGGTAAACAAACAAATTTCGATGTATTAATTTTCCAAATGAAGTTTTTAAAACGATTTCTTCTTGCGAGCATTCAACAATTGTGGCACCTTCGATTTTAATTTTGATATTTCGTGGATCTCCACCAGCACGTACAATAAAATCGTATCTTGGTTCTGAACCAACAGATAATCTAAGGTCTACATTTGGGAGGATATTCGAAATAATAATTTTTTCAACTCCTCGGATGTTTTTATACCATTTTGAAGGATTATTGCCGTAGAAGAAATTAAGTTGCCATGATGATTCTCCAATTTCGATAAAGTTGTTAAAATTAGCATTATCGATTTGAAACTTGACAACATTCCCGCTTTTAATGACTTGGGAATTTTCGTTTGCAATTGTAAAGTAATCGAAAAAAAGGGCGTTGTTCGTCGCAAAAAGAGTTAAGTTATTGCTAAATAAAGCATATCTAATATCGCTTCTCCATTGTCCAATGTTTTTGATAAAATAATTCCGTGGGATTTGAGAAAAAACTATTTGGACAATGAACAAAATAAACAGCCAACTAAATAGAAGCTTTTTCATTTTCAATCCTCCCATTTCCAAACAAATTTATTATGAAAGAATGCAAAAAAAGTAACAAAAAGAATGAAATAATTGTAGAATTTCGAATGAAATTGATGTAATAATTTTTTTGACAAGTTTGCGGTTATTTGCAGTTTTCGACAGACAGATATTTTGAATTTGGGAATTCTTTGGCAAGTAGGTTGAAATAGAATCGAGCTTGTTCTGTATTTTCTGTTTCACAAAAAATTTTGCCAATGTTATAAACCACCACCTCTTTTATCTTATTATCGATATCTTCAGAGTGGTATAAATCAACAAGCTCGTTCAAACACATATCAATTTGTTTCATTTCGTAGAAACACATTGCAATACGAAAACGAGCATACCAAAAGAAATAATCTGGCTTGGAAATTCTGTTGATGTATGAATTAAAAACTTGTATAGCGCTTTTGTAGTCTTTGTTTGCAAAAAGTTCGTTCCCTCGGCTTATTTCCGAGGGTATGGTTTCGTGTTGTGTTAAATCGATTACTAATGTGTCAAAATCAAGTGTTTTTGTGGTTGTTTGTGGGATTGTGACGATTTCTTTCGGCGGAGTTTGGTCGATAATAATTTCGGTACGATTTGAATCACTTGAAGACAACTTTTTAGGAATTTTCGGATTGAAACGAGTTTGCACACGAGATGTACAACTATCAAGAGTTGCCAACAACAATACAATCGAAATTAATGTTACAAATGCTTTCATAAATTCAAAGATAAAAAAATTAAATTAGAAAAAATTGTGCATCAACATCGATGATTAATTTGTGGAACCTGCTTTGATATTTTTTATGGAAATCTATATAAAGTTTTTTTAATGACATAGAGGTTTTTTTAAAATTTGGGTCGCTCATTCGGTTAATTTTTAAAAGGAACACTTTTCTGTTCCAACCGCGCTGTTTAGGGATAATTGGTACAACAGGTCCAAGCACCGTTGCATCGTTAAAATTTTCCAAAAAGTTTTTCAAAAAATCAAGGATTTCTGGTTTCAGTTCAACGTTTTTCCATTGAATTTCAATGGAAACCAGACGAACAAAAGGTGGATAATTCAATTTTTTTCGATAATGTATTTCTTTTTTGAAAAATGTTTCATAATCGTTGTTTACGAATGCTTCAATTGGGTAGGAATTTGGAGTTGTAGTCTGGATAATTACTTCCCCGGGAAGTTCAGAACGTCGGCCAGCACGTCCGGCAACTTGAGTAAATAATTGGAATGCCCTCTCGTTTGCAGTATAATCTGGTATATTCAATTGAAGGTCTGCATTAAGAATCCCTACCAAAGTAACTCTTTCAAAATCTAACCCTTTTGCAATAAGTTGAGTACCAACGAGGATATCGATTTCTCCGAAGTAGAATTTTTGTAATATTTCGTTTTTTTCTGGCTTTTTCAGAACAACATCTAAATCGAAGCGTTCGATTTTTGGGAAATATTCCAATTCATTTAAAATTGTTTTTAACTCTTCTTCGATTCTTTGAGTACCATACCCAAGGATAAGCATTGGCGACTTCCCACATTTTGGACAGGTTGCCTCATACTTTTTTTCGAAGCCGCAGTAATGACATTTTAGCTTTTGTTCCAATTTGTGGTAGGTGAGGGAAACTTCGCATTCCGGACATCTTGGAATATAGCCACAGAAACGACATTCAACAAACAAGCCAAAGCCTCTTCTATTTTGGAAGAGAATAATCCCTTCTTTTTTATTTAGTCTATCAACAATTTTATTTAGGAGTGTGTCGGAAAATTGGCTAAATGTCTTTTTCTGTCTTCTTTTTTCCAGCATATCAACAAGGATAATGTTTGGAAGTTTAGCTCCGTCGGCTCGCTGGGAGATAGTCAGCAGTTTGTGTTTACCAAGTTTTGAAGCATAGAAAGTGTTTACTGATGGAGTAGCACTCCCCAGTATAACAACGGCATTTTCAATTTTTCCCCTCATCAATGCCACATCGCGTGCGTTGTATCGCGGGACGGGCTCATCTTGCTTGTAAGTTGGCTCGTGTTCTTCGTCGATAATAATTAATCCAAGATTTTTAGAAGGTGCAAATATTGCCGAACGAGGACCAATAACGATTTTTTTCTCGCCGTTTAAGATTGAAAGCCAATTTCTTACCCGTTCCGATGGTGAAAGCCGTGAATGAAGAAGTGCAATTTGATTTGGGAAAGCGTTGTTGAAACGTTCAATTAGTTGAGGAGTAAGCGAAATTTCGGGAACAAGTATGATTGATGATTTGCCTTGTTCGATACATTTCTTAATACATTGCATATAAATCAGTGTTTTGCCGCTTCCAGTTACTCCAAATAGAAGATAGGACTTGTACTTCGAAATTTCCAATCCAACGAAAATTTCATTTAGAGCTTTTTCTTGTTCACTTGTTAATGGCAAATTCAATTCATTTGGGAAATTATATGAAGTAGTGTATTTATACGAAATATTAGTTGCATCTTTTAGTTCAAGGTGTAAAAAGCCTAACTTAATAAGATCTTGAACAATCTTCCTCAATGTTGTTATGGGGAATTCCTTTCTCAACTCTTCAAAGGTCAATGTTTTTACGCCGGAGTTGAAAATTTCGTAAAGTCTTTGCAAAATTTGCAGTTGTCTTTGTTTCCTTTTAAAATTTTTTTCAATTTCGAAAAAACTATCGCTGGAAAATAATTGTGGATTTAGATGTAAAATTTCAATTTTGGGAAGTTTGCTATTTCCCTTACGAATTATTTTCACAATGCCTTTTTGCAAAAGCATTTCAAGCGCCTTCTCGAGTTGGTTTGTTTTGACGTTCCGTTTTAGAATGTCGATGGAGATAGGTTTTTTTCGACAGCCGACAAATTCAAGAATTCTTTTTTCGTCCTTTGATAGTATCTGTTTCTCAAAGTCTGAAATACCTGTTAATTGAATATATCTTTTCTCAGCGATTTTAAGTTTTGGTGGAATTATATTTTTCAACACTTCACCAATTGGTGTAATGTAATAGTTTGCTATCCATTGGGCAAGTTGGATCATTTTATCAGAAATGATTGGCTTGTCATCTATTACTTTTATAATTTTTTTCAGTTTGGATTCCTCGAAAGTTAGTGGTTCGTTATGTTCTTTATATACGATACCGATTACTTTCCTATTTTTGAATGGTATTAAAACACGAAGACCAACAATAGGTCCTTCCAAATTAGCTTCTAAGGAATAAGTAAAACAATTATCGACAGAAATTAAAGGAAATACATCTACAATTTTGATGGTTTTGTTATTTTGCGTAATGATTTTTGTGATAGTTCGTTTATTCATTTTTATTTTTTACATTTTTATTTTTAAAAAATATGAATACTAAAATAATTATCTTTGCTCTATTTCTTTTGTTTTTTGTTGGGAGTTCGGGTTGTTCGGCTCAAGAGAAAAAAGGCGAAAAACCAAGTGTTGGTAAAAAAATCTACCACGAGAGTCAAGAATCGAATCGAGATTCAATTTCCAATGAACTTTACAATTCAAGACAAAATGCCATAACTCGTGCAATTGCAAAAGCTTCGCCCGCGATTGTAGGAATCAATGTAATTCAATACGTTGATGTGCCAGTTCAAACCTTCGACCCTTTCGTCGATCCTTTTTTGGAGTTTTTCTTCGGTCGTAGACCCCGAGAATATTTCTATGAAAGGTATCAAGTACAAGGTTTGGGTTCGGGGTTTATTATTTCACCAGATGGCTATATTTTGACAAATCACCATGTTGCTGGGAATGCATCGAAAATAATTGTAACCACAACAGAAGGTAAAAAATACGATGCAAAACTTATTGCTGCCGACGAGCTGACCGATGTGGCATTATTAAAGATAGAAGGCGATAATTTTCCGTACTTAAAGCTTGGGAATTCCGATGATGTGATTGTGGGCGAGTGGGTCATTGCTATGGGCAATCCATTTGGTTTATTCGATTTGAATATGAAACCAACTGTTACTGTTGGGGTAGTATCTAACAAGGGGATAAACATCACACAGGATAACAGAATTTACAAAGGGATGATCCAAACCGATGCTGCGATTAGCTCGGGGAATTCTGGTGGACCTTTGCTAAACTCTCTCGGCGAAGTCATTGGAATTAATACAATGATTTATTCTACTGCAACGAGCAGACAAGGAGCGGGAAGTATTGGAATTGGATGGGCTATTCCTATAAATAGAGTAAAAAAAGTTCTCGATAGAATAGCTAACAATATTGAAATGAAAAGGAATTGGGATATTGGAATAACTTTGATAGAGCCAAATTCAATCGAGGCTAAAAGGTTATATCTTAAATTTGACGAGGGACTACTTGTTACCGAAGTTTACCGTAATTCACCTGCATCGAAAGCAGGTTTCGAACCCGGAGACATTATTCTTGAAATTAACGGAGAAAAAGTAAATTCAATAAAAGATTATCAGATGATTGTTTTCGATTCTTATGTCGGTGATGAGTTGACTTTCAAAGTCAAAAGGGGTGACAGGATCGTAAATTTAACCGTAACAGTAGGGAAATTTCAAAGAAGATGAAACTTGCTTTTCTTGAAACAAAAGATTTAGTAAAAAAGTTCAAGCGCAGAATTGTCGTTCGGGGTGTTTCTTTAAATATACATCAGGGAGAGGTTGTGGGCTTGCTCGGACCAAATGGAGCTGGCAAAACCACCACATTTTATATGATTGTGGGGATGATTAGACCAAATCTTGGAAAAGTATATCTTGACGGTGTCGACATAACAAATATACCAATGTATAAACGAGCCAGGTTAGGTATTGCGTATCTTCCACAGGAAACCTCGATTTTCCGTAAACTTACTGTTGAAAACAACATTTTAGCAATACTTCAACTTCAGAAAATGACGGATAGGGAACGCAAAGCCCGATTGGAAGAACTTCTTGAATCGTTTGGGTTACAGAATATAAGAAAGCAAAAAGGTTATATGCTTTCCGGAGGTGAAAGACGTCGATGTGAAATTGCGCGGAGTCTTGCCTCCAATCCAAAGTTTATTCTACTCGACGAACCATTTGCCGGTATAGATCCACTCGCTGTCGAAGACATTATGAAAATGATAATAAACTTGAGAAATAAAGGTATTGGTGTTTTGATTACCGACCACAATGTACACGAGACTCTCACGATTACCGACCGTTCCTATATTTTGATAGATGGGAAAATATTTTGTTCTGGAACGGCAGAAGAAATAGCACAGAACCCAGATGTGAGAAAACTCTACTTAGGCGAAACATTCTCTCTTGAAAGATATCACCTTGAAAAGTAGTTATTTTAGAACCAATCTCACTTTGTTCACTTTTCGTTCGGTTGCCGATAGGACCTCTATGTAAAACTTGTCGAAAAAGAACCTTTCTTTTGGTTGTGGAATTCGACCTGCCGTAAATGATATCAATCCCCCGATGGATGCATATTCTTTTGATTTTGGAAGGTCAATGTTGATTGCGTCTTTAATGTCATCTATTGTTGTTTCAGCAAGTATTTCGTATTCTTTGTCATTTAATTTCTTTATTAATGGTTGTTCCTCGTCGAATTCATCTTGGATTTCGCCTACCAATTCTTCGAGTATATCTTCGATTGTTATCAAGCCAGCAGTTCCTCCAAAATCGTCGATTACAATTGCAAGATGAACCTTATCTTTTTGCATAAGTCTCAAAATGTCTTGAATTTTCTGGTCTTCTTTTACAAACAATGGTTTTCTAAGTAATTTCTCTATATTGAAATTCTGTTTATTTTCTTGGGCGATAATTTGCAGGAAATCTTTAGCATAAATTATTCCTATAATATCATCTATGGAGGCATCATAAACCGGTAACCTTGAGTAGCCTTCCGTTTGAAATTTGTAGAGAATTTCTTCAAATGTCATTGCTTTGTCGATTGCGACGATTTTGTTTCGGGGCACCATAACCTGTTTGACCGTTATTTGCGTAAAATCGAAAACATTTAGTAAAAGTTTTTCTTTTGTGGGTTCAATCGTTCCCGATTTTTGGCTAAATTTTAAAATTTCTCTTATTTCATCTTCTGTATGAGTATCGTAAACTTCTCTAATGTTTATTCCAAGCAAACGTAATGAAAGATTTGCCATTTCGTTCAAAGTCCAGATAAATGGTTTGAATATAAGATAGAAAGTTTTTAAGGGCACTGCAACTAAAAGTGTTGTTTTCTCTGCTTTTACAATAGCTAAGGATTTTGGCGCAAGTTCTCCAAAAACGATGTGTAATATTGTAATGAGAATAAATGCAGTTGGCAAGGCAACTCTATGTGCAGTGGCTGGGGCAAGTTCGACGCCAAGAAAAGAAAAAGTGGCAAGAATGATTTTCGACACAACCGGCTCGCCAATCCAACCAAGACCAAGACTGGCAATTGTTATACCTAATTGGCAGGCGGAGAGATATTCATTGAGATGAGAAATTAAGTGTTTCGCAACTTTTGCCGAGAATGAGCCCGATTTAGCCTTGATTTCGATTTGAGTGCTTCTAACTTTGACTATTGCAAATTCTGCGGCTACGAAAAAAGCGTTTAAAGAAACAAAAATTAATGTTACAATTATGTTAAAGAGCATTTTTGAATATTTCTATTGTTCTAATTTTTATATTTTTTTCAAGATAATATGATAAATATGCCTCAATGAATGTCAATAGTTCAATAATGTTCAAAGATACAATTTGAATTTTTGTAAGCGAATCGAAATCTATATTATTTAGTAAATATAACAATTCGATTGTGTTTCGACTAATTTTTGGTTGATAATCCTTATTGATTTCTTTTTTAAGTTCCCCGCTGGTTTTGTCAAAAAATAAATAATTAAAACTTTGATTTTTCCATTTTCCAAATTTTTCAATTATATCGTAACCTAAATCCTGTGTTAATTTAACTACGAAGAAGGTTAAAACCACAAAAGGATTGATTTTATTGTCTTTCAAAGCCTCGATACACTTTTCAGTTAAGCTAAACAAGTATTTGTTTGATATTTCGGGACCTTGGGTTTCTTTTATCAAGCTCATGATGGTTAGTCCAACGAATAGTTTTTTTTCAGATTGCAAAATTTTATGACCTGAAGAGATTGTTTCGACTTTTGAAAGCAAATGAAGCTCTTGCTCCTTCTTTTTATAAAAAGAAACAAAGATGATGTTCAAAGGCTCAAGAATACCAATAAGTTTGAGTTGTTTGCGAATTCCCTTGGCTATCAATGCAACAATTCCATCACTTTCGGTAAATACTTCAACGATTTTGCTTGTTTCTCGATAATTAAATGTATTAACGACTACGCCTCGTGTTGAAACAATCACAATTTAAATACAGTAAATTAATAAACCCACTAAATCATCACAAATTTACAACTAAATTTTTTAATTTGCATATTCTTTTTTGAAATGAAAATGAAGAAAATATTGGTAGTTGACGATAGCGATTACATTCTGGAGAGCACTTCTGTTTTGCTTATGCTCGAAGGTTACGAGGTGTATACTGCTACCAATGGCGAGGAGGGTTACCAGAAAGCATTGGAGGTAATTCCCGATTTGATTCTTTGCGATGTTCAAATGCCAGTTCTCGATGGTTACCAGATGTTGGAAAAAATAAGAGCTAACCCCAAAACTGAATCGATTCCTTTTGTTTTTCTAACTGCATTTGGGGAGAAGCAAAACATACGCGAAGGAATGATTCGAGGTGCAGATGATTATATTACCAAGCCGTTTACACATCAGGAGTTAGTCGAAGCCTTGAACACGCAATGGAAAAAACTTGAAACTTTTAAAAAACAGGTTAAGGAAAAGGTTGAAACTGTTGGACGTGCTATTTCTTTTGCTTTGCCCCATGAATTTAGAACTGTACTTAACGAAGTTATGGGTTTAGCAAAATTCATTCTTTCCTCGTACGACAGTTTAACGAAAGATGATATTTTTGAAATAGCAAATGATATAGTTAAATCTACCAATCGGTTGGTCAAAATAGCCGAAAACTTTTTGATATACACTAAAATCGAAGCTCTTGCAAACAACCCGGAACTTAAGTCGAAACTGCGCCTACATTTTACGGATGAACCTTTTGCTATTGTTCAAGACATTGCTTCTCTTAAAGCTACAAATTTTGGAAGACTGGAGGATGTAATAATAGAGGAGGCTGTTTATAATATTTCTCTTGAAATCTCTTCTGACAGTTTCTATAAAATAATCGACGAGCTGTTGGATAATGCTTTCAAATTTTCCGTAAGGGGTCAAATAATTCGAATTTCATCGGGAATAGAAAACGATATGGTTTGGTTCTCAATTTCAGACGAGGGACGAGGAATCAGCCCCGAAAAATTAGATTCAATTTTTACTCTTACCCAATTTGAAAGGGATATTTATGAGCAACAAGGGGTTGGAATGGGGCTGGTTATTGCCCGACGGCTTGTTGAATTACACGATGGTAAAATGGTTATTACAAGCCAAGTTGGAGAGGGAACAACTGTAAAGTTCTGGTTGCATTTTCAAAACAAAGATATTTTATAATCTTAGGTGAGAATATGAATTATTATATCTTGTCAATTAATCCTGGTTCAACTTCAACCAAGATTGCGCTTTATAGAAACCTTGATGAGGATTTTACTATTACCGTTCGTCACAATGTTGATGAACTTAAAAAGTTCGACCGAATTTTCGATCAATACGAATTTCGAAAGCAAGTTATACTCGAAGCTATTGCAAAAGCAAAGATAAACTTGAAAGAAGTGAATGTGGTTGTCGGGCGTGGGGGGCTGGTTCGTCCAATCCCAAGCGGCGTATATCGAATAAACCAGAAGATGTTAGAAGATTTGCGAAATGAAATTTATGGTGAACATGCATCGAATCTTGGTGCTGTTCTTGCTTTTGAAATTGCCAAAGAGATTGGACCCAATGTGCCTTCTTTTATTGTCGACCCAGTTGTTGTTGATGAACTTGACGAAATTGCTCGAATATCTGGTCATCCCGAGTTACCAAGGCTTAGCATATTCCATGCATTGAACCAAAAAGCAGTAGCTCGTCGTTACGCAAGAGAACAGAAAAAGAAATACGAAGAACTAAATCTTATCGTTGTTCATTTGGGTGGCGGTATTACTGTTGGAGTCCATCATAATGGTCGCGTTATTGATGTAAATAATGGGCTTGATGGCGAAGGTCCCTTTTCGCCCGAGCGTTCGGGTACGCTACCCGTTGGACAGCTTGCTCGGTTGTGTTTCTCTGGGAAGTACACTTACACAGAAGTAAGAAGAATGATAACTGGCCGTGGAGGACTTGTTGCATATCTTGGAACGAACAATGCAGTGGAAGTCGAAGAGCGTATTGCATGTGGAGATGATTATGCCGAGCTTATTTACCGAGCAATGGCATATCAAATTGCAAAAGAGATTGGCGCTGCAAGTACTGTTTTGAAAGGCAATGTCGATGCTATATTAATTACCGGTGGCTTGGTAAATTCTGCAATGCTTGTTAAATGGATACAAGAGCGTATTTACTTTATTGCTCCAATTCATATCTATCCTGGCGAAGATGAAATGCTTGCCCTTACGGAAGGTGTTTACTTCGCTTTAAGAGGTGAAATCCCAATCAAAGAATATTAATTCTTTTGTTATTGAAAATATTACGTTTTCGAAACATATTTAGATTTTAAAATATTTTTTCTTAGTTTCGTTTAATATTTTGTTGTTAAATAAATAATGATGGTTTTTTATGAAAAGGATTTTTTATTTCGCTTTTTTTGCTTTAGCGCTTGTACTTTATAATTGTAATACTTCTCAATCAAGCAATGATGTAAACTCTCCAAACATATCAAGTATTGTCTTGCCCCCTGGTTCCGAACCGACAACTATCGTAATCGTGGATAAAAATGGTACTGTATACGATTCAGGTATTAAGAATAAAAGTTTACCTGATGGTTCGACGATAAATCAGAAGATTCAAGAATGTATACGCAATTCCCGAAATCATGGAGATTTTGTAAGTTGTATAGCACATCTTACTAATTGGCTAATGAAGAATGGATACATTACCAATAAAGAAAAAGGGATTTTGATGAACATTGCTGCTCGAGCTGATATTCCCTAATTTCCTTTTTTGGGATAATAAAAAGCCTCGAAGTTTGTTCGAGGCTTTTTACTTTTTTCGAGATTTCAAAAGTTTATTTTATTTGATAATCAATCAACTCGGATTGGTTACCGTTAAAATTCTGCTCGAAGAAAACAGCACCAACTTTAAATGGGTCAAGCCGAGATTTCACGATTCCAATTCCTTGTGCATACCAAGTGTGTTGAATAACATCAAAGTTTAAGTTAATTGGCAGTGGAACGTTGGGTATCTGTAATTTAACTTTTAGCGAAAAAGTGATGATGAATTCTTGCGCAGATACGCTTTTGCCTTTGACAACAAGAGTCGTTGTGTTTCCTTCCCTTCCTCTAATACCAACAGTTGGTATCATTGTACCTACATCAGGTAAATCTACATTTGCAAGCGTTGTGTCTTTGAGTATAATCCAATCCGACTGATTAAAATCGGCAACGACCACCCATTGATTCGCATCCTTAATTGGTATGAATTCGTTGTTGAATAGTGATAAGAAAGAGTAAACTTTGTTATTTTCGTATGCGTAAAATGAAGTATCGATAGTTTGGGATTTGCTTTGGGTTGAAACAAAAACAGCGGCATTTTTCCCCTGAATCGACATATTAGCAACGACTTGTGTTGTAACAGTGTCGTCGGAATTGGGAACTTTCACGCCCAGAGAGTCGATTTCGTATTCATAATATTTCCAGAAAGAACCAACTGTTGTTGGAAAATAGGATTGGTTTGCTGGCGGTGGATTGTTTGAAGTTGAGTTGTCCTCGGAACAAGACGAAACGAACAAAAGAGAAACAAACAAAAATGCAAAAAAGAACTTAATCTGTTTAAACATAATACCTCCAAAAATAATTGAACAAAATATGTTAAAATGAACGAAATTATGATATCAATATTTCAATATTTTTTGTTTGCACCAATTTTTATTTTTTCAATCAGATTCTGAATGGCAAAAGGAATTTCTTCTGGGGTTGTCACAATTGGTGCAAGCTCTTGCGTGATGAAACTCTTTGGCAACGAAGGGGCAATAGCAGTTGAAGGGTCTTGGCAAATAATGTATCCACCTTTGGCTTTAATCTGGTGGGCAGCTTGATAGCCGTCGCTTCCCAACCCGGACAACACCACAACTATGGTAAATTCTCCGAAAAAGTTTGCTAAACTTCGAAACATTGGTTCAGCAGATGGTCTTTGGTAATTTTCTTTTGGTCCTTTGTCCAGAACTAATTCCCATTTGTTGTTAAAGAACATATGGAAGTCGTATGGTGCGATGTAGACATTCCGACTTCGTGGGATAATGTTTTGTTCGGGTATGATTACCTCTTTCGAAAGAACCATTGTTATTTGCTGGGCAATTGAATCAATTAGAAACTTGTTACCTTGTTGAATGATAGCAAAAACGACATTTTCATTTAAATTATTTAAAGCGTGAAGGATATCTGTCAATACTTTTGTTCCGCCGTTGCCCGAAAGAAAGCAAATAGGAATAAATGGAGGCGAAAAATTTGGTAAATCTCTAAGTTGTTCCTTGTTGTTTTTCTCAAGTATATTGTAAATAGAACTCACAAGCCTTTCGATATTAATAGGTTTATCAATGAAATCGGCTGCCCCAGATTGCAATGCATAATCTTTTGCCATTTCAGAGGTTAAAGCAGTGACGATTATGACTGGAGGTGGATTTTCCGTTGTTGCTTTCAAGCGAAAAAGAAATTCAATACCATCGATGTTTGGCATCATCCAATCGCTAATTATCAAATCTATTTTTTCTCTTTCAAGTATCGAGAAGGCATCATCGACATTGTCGACAGGTATTACTGAAAAATTCTCTTTCTCGAGAATTTTTTTTATAACTTGTAATGATGTGAAATCATCTTCGACAATTAAAATGTTATAGTTCTTCATTTTTAGAAATTTGTTGAAAGTGTAAACATAAAAATTCTTCCAGGCATGGGATAATTAAGTATAATTTCGTATTCAAAGTTTAAAATGTTATAAACTTCAAAACTAACAAAAAAATTGTAATTTTCGAAAAAAATTTCTTTGTTAATAGCAATATCAAATAAGTGATACCGACTTAGTTTGGAGTTTGTAGAATTATCTGGAAGGGCATACCTATCGCCGACGTAAAGAGATTTCGATGTTATAGAAAATTTGTATGGTAATGGAATGTTTAACACAAAATTTGCAATGTGTGTTGGAGTGTAGATTAATTGTTTTCCAATTGTAGGCGAGCCTGTTGTTTTGTCGATTGCTTTTGTAAAAGAATATGAAAATAATAGGTTGAAAAATTGGGTTTGGGTGGACAAACTAACTTCAAAGCCAGTATTGATTGTTCGAGCTACATTCATCGCTGTCCATTGCACAGTTGACTTAGGAATTGAAATAATCTTATCATCTGTAGAGTAATAAAATAGCATCAATTTGGGTTGGAAAAATGAAAAGTGTTGGTTATACAATTCGACATTTAAAGCAAAAGTTGTTTCTGGCCTTAGATTTTGATTCCCATAGTTTAGGAAATACAATTCGTTGAAAGTTGGCAAACGAAAATTTTTAGAGAAATTAACATTAGCTCGAGATTTGGTACTTGAATCATCAATGCTTAATCCAAAAGAATAGACTAAAACTGGTTTAATCTTTGAAATTGCGTCGAATCTTATGTTGAACTCTAAATTGGTCAGTAGTGGAGAAGTTAATAATAGTTTGTCGAAACCAAAACCGACAGCAAAATTTTTTCTTTGTACGAATTTGTTTACTGTTGGCTGCAAAAAATCCCCAGAAAGGTTTGCAATGTTCCATTCGATGTATGATGCAGTTTGAAAATTGAATATTTTTCTCTGAAAAAGAATTTTAAATTCAACATCTAAATTGTTGTACTCGGCGGTTTCTTTCCTTATCAGTAACAGGTTTATTTTTGGGTCGTAGTATTCATTTTTTTGCCAAAATGTTTTAAAATGCACTTGGATATTTGTATCCAGTGAATATGGTAGAATTTTAGTTGAAAAGAAAATGGAATTATCGATTAGCTTTGCATTCTTATTTTCAATTAAATTTTGAACGACAGCTCCCGGGACGCCTCGATTTGAGTAGGTATAAAAAATGTTAATTTTCCCGTAAATTCTGGAAAAATCAATTTGATTGTTTAAAAGTACTGACAATGTTTTAACTTTACTGTTTTCTCGTCGGACTTTTCTCAATTTTCCGAACTCGGAAATTTCGAATGGATAATCTCCTGTGGAAGAGAAGGCGAAAAGTCCTAAGTTCCCGGTGTAAATATTATTTAGTCGAAAAGGGAGATTACCACTAAATTTAATTTGTTCGAACGAACCGAAAGAGAGTTTAATGTTTTTATCGGGGTTGTTAATGAAACTAAAATTTACCAATCCAGATGCTGAGTTGTTACCATATTGGAACGAAGCTCCGCCGCGTACAAGCCCGATTTCATCGAATAACTCAAGAGGAACAAGATTCAAATCGACAACTCCATTTTGTTGGCTATTGATTCGGCAACCATCAAGAAGAATACCTACATCGGTGGATGCAAAGCCACGCAAGGAAATTGTTTTTATTCCTCCGATGCCACCAAAATCTCGAATGTAAATTCCCGGCACAAAACTCAATATCTCTGATGTCGAGTTGAAAAAAAATTTATTTGAATCGGCTATAAACACTCTTTCGTACGAAAGAGATTTTGCTTTCCAGAATTGTTCCTTATTAGATTCAACAAGTACTTCCGTCGTAATTTTTGTTTCAACAGTGTCTGCAGCATTAGCAATAAATCCCCACAATGAAATGCATAAATAAGCCCAGAACAGAAATTTCATTATCGAACGATAACGAATGGTAAGTTGAGAATTTTTCCATTTGCAACGATTCGTGCAACATATGAACCAACAGGCAAATCTTTCGCCGGGATGGAAATATCTTTTCCAGCAAGATTGAAATTGTATTCGGCAACTACTCGACCAAAGTTATCGATAATTGAGATATTTATTGGATATTGAAAGTCGGATTCAAAACTCAAAGCAATGAATTCGCTTGCTGGATTTGGGTATATATTTAAAGTATTGATATTTGATTCTTCAACATCAGAAAAGTTTACAAATAGATAAACTTTGTCATTTGCTGAATAATTTTTTTCGAAAGGACTAGTTGCAGCAACAATGTTAAAGTTCATATTTGGATTTGGAAATGTATAGGTAAAAATGCCTTCCAGTTTGTCACCCACAATTATTTTCCCTAAATTTTTTCCATTAAAATCGAACATATGTAGATTACCATCGTATGCAGTGGTAACTATTGTGTTTCCCGCAACTATTCCGCTTTCTCGAGGTCCATCATAACCAGAAGTTGGGGTTGCGATTGTTTTTTCAATTGTTAAATCGGGGATATTTATGATATGAATCTGGTGTGAGCCATTCATAGTAACTATCAATTTGTCGCTTCCGGCAAGTGCTAAATGGTTACCAGTGTCTCCCAGTTCAAGAGTATTGACAAATTCAATTTCCCATTGGTCAAAATCTTTAATTCTATAGACCATAAGTTTAGAATTGTTGCTCCCAAAAACGCCTTCACAAAGAATGAATAAATAGTTCCCAGCAATTAGGGATTGTTGCGGGTTTGGTTCTGTGGCAGTTTCAAAGACCATTTCATTTGTATTTTCTTTGATGATGTAAAATTGGTTAAATGTTCCATCCGCCCCTCGCACACTTATGAAGATATAACCATTAGCATAATTTACAGATGTAATGTATGCATCGTTGGGAATTTGTACATTTTGAAAAGGATTAAAGGAAGCAATAATATCGCCTGTTTCGAGTAAAATCTTATCTATCTTTTGTTTGTTAGGAACGTATGCGTTATTGCCAATATTGTCAATATATATACGTGTTGGAAATGGAAGTGAAGCGAAATCAAGTTCTTTAAGAACTTTTCCAGAAAAGTCTCCATTCATAACATCATTTATAGAAATGAAGTAAAGGGCTGGTTTCACATCTCCACTATCTTCCTGTCCATTAAAGTTTTGGTCGATGCCCAAAGTGGTAACGATAAGTCTGTAATCATTGTGCGTGAAACTAAAATATCCATTTACGTATGTCGGCGTCGGTCCAACAGTTAGCGGAATGGGAACATTAGGGACTTGTGAATGGGCGATTGAAAAACACAAAATTAGAGAAGCCAGAAAAAATGTCAAATTTTTCATAAACACCTCAAATTTGTTGTGGAACAAATTTTTCAAACGAATTAACCAAAAATTTAGTTTAAAATTGTTATTTTAAAATTTTAAGAACCACAAAAAGCAAAAAAATATGAAAAAGGCTGTAATTATGGCTGGCGGTTTTGGAACGCGTTTGCGACCTTTGACTATGACAATTCCAAAACCGATGGTACCAATTGTGAATGTTCCAATGATGGAACACGTGGTCAATTTGTTAAAAAAATATCAAATTCGTGATATAGTTACTCTCTTATACTTTCAGCCAGAAGTTATAACAGAGTACTTCAAAGATGGCAGCGAGTTTGATATTAATATGAAATATGTTCTTGCAACAGCGGATTATGGCACCGCCGGGGCGGTGAAAAATGCTTACGAACATCTCGATGAAAGATTTATTGTGATTAGTGGTGATGTCTTAACTGATTTTGATCTTCGCGAAGCAATCGATTTTCATCTTGCTAAAAATTCTCTTGCAACGATTCTTCTAACTCGTGTTAAAATTCCTTTGCAATATGGTATTGTTATTACCGACAAAGAGGGTAAAATTTTGCGCTTTCTCGAGAAACCGTCTTGGGGCGAGGTTTTTTCTGATACAATTAACACTGGAATTTACATTTTGGAGCCAGAAGTTTTAGAAATGGTACCATACCAAGCTGAATTCGATTTCAGCAAGGATTTATTCCCGCTAATGTTGAGAAACAAAATGCCTTTGTATGGTTTTGTTGCCAATGGATATTGGAAAGACATTGGAAATCTCGAAGAATATCAAAATGCCCAAATGGATGCATTGAAGGGTTTGGTGAAAGTTGCAGTTAAAGGAACAAAAAAGGACAATGTTTTCCTTGGTGATAATTGTAAAATTGCACCAACTGCAAAATTCAACGGGAACGTAATTGTTGGAAACAATACCATAATTGATGAGTTTGCTGAACTAACAGATTGTATAATTGGTTCGAATGTACGGATTGGAAAAGGTGTTAGGATGAAGCGGGTAATACTTTGGGACAATGTCAAAGTGGGTTCGTTTTCCGAACTTACCGATGATGTTATTTGCTACGATTGTACTATTGGTGAATCAGTTACAATTGGTGAAAATGTATTTATTTCTGTCGGCTGTTCGATTGGAAATAAAGTCACGGTTTCACCCAATATCAAACTCTGGCCCTTAAAACATATTGAAGATGGGGCAACGCTGACCCGTTCTTTGGTACAAGAAGAAAAGTGGCAACGAGAGCTTTTCACTGGGGCAAGAATTTCGGGCTTGTCGAATCTGGAAATTCATCCAGAATTTGGGGCAAAACTTGGAATGGCAATAGGAATGACTTTTGGTAAAAATTCAAACATTATTGCGAGTCGGGACCCCGATAAAGTGTCAAGAATTATTAAACGCTCGATTACTGCAGGGCTGGCTTCTGTCGGGGTCAATGTTAACGACTTGCAGACCACTTCAATACCTCAAACCCGGCAAGAACTACGAACAGGAAAGTATTCTGGCGGATTGCACGTTCGGCGTTCGCCAAGGAATCCCGATAAAACTGACATCATAATTTTCAGCAACGACGGTCGAGATATAGGAATGTCCAAAGCCAAAACTATCGAACGATACTTCTTTGGCGAAGATATTAAAAGGGTTCATTACGGCGAAGTTGGTCAACTGTATTATCCAGAAAGAACAAATGAAATATATATCAACAGGTATCTTGATTCTCTTGATGTGGAAGCAATAAGAAAAAGAAAATTTAAAATATTAATGGATTATTCTTATGGGTTAGCTTCGACAATATTTCCTATAATTCTTGGGAAATTGAATGCAGACACTTTATCTTTGCACGATTATGTCGACGCAATGAAACACAAACCAATGACAGAAGGTGTTGTTATCGAAAGTCCGGAAGCGTGCAAGATTATGAAATCACTTGGGTATGAGTTGGGATTTATAATTGAACCGGGCGCAGAAAAGATTCTTGTTATCGACAGTCGTGGCGTCCTTTATCCCCCGCCCAGATTGTTAACTTTAATTACAAAGCTCTTCCTTGAAACAAACAAAACGCGGGGTAAATATAAAATTGCTATAACCATTTCTGCTTCGAACGAAATTGAAAAGATTGCAGAAGAGTATGGAATAGAGGTTGTGAGAATAAAGAATTCCCATTCAGCAATGATGGAATCGACTCGCGACGAGGATGTTAAATTCGTTGGTGGGGTGTGGGGGAATTACATATTCACTGATTTTCTTTTCGCAAGCGACGGAATGTATTCTATCGGGAAGATACTTGAGATGCTTGCAAAAACTGGATATACATTGCAACAGCTCGACGAAACATTGCCGCGTCGGTTTCAACATTCTATCTCAGTTGAATGCCCTTGGGAGTTGAAAGGGCGAGTTATCCGTCGGGCGCTTGAATTTTCCGAAGGATATGACCGATTGTTGGTCGAAGGAGTAAAATTGTTTAAAGACGGGAACTCAGTGCTACTTTATCCAGACCTTGAAAAGCCAGAATTTCATATAATCGGAGAAAGCGATGACTATGAAAAAGCAGTTTCTTTGGCTAAAAGATTCCAATCTTATGTACTAAATTGGATACACGAAGATTTTTAGGTAAATTTATGGTTGGATTTGGTTATGATTCTCACAGATTAGATAAAGGCAGGAAATTATATCTAGGTGGCATTTTAGTCGATGAAGAGATTGGAGCAATTGCACATAGCGATGGTGATGTTGTTCTACATTCTTTGATCGATGCTATTCTTGGTGCCTTTGGTCTGGGAGACATAGGCGAGCATTTTCCAGATACAGATCCAAGATATAAAAATATTAGCAGTCGGTTGCTTTTGGAAGAAGTTTTAAAAAAGATTGCTTTGATGAACGCAAGAATTGTAAATATTGATATTACAATTATTTACGAACTGAAAAAAATTTCAAAATTTAAACAACAAATCCGGCAAAACATCGCCAATATTTGTGGCTTGGAAATTAACAAAGTGAATATCAAAGCTAAAACTAACGAGAAGATGGGTTTTATTGGGAGGGGAGAAGGCATTGCTGCATTCTGTGTATGTCAAATTGAGTAAAATAATTTTTCCCCTTTTGCTCTTTTGTGCCAATCATTTGCATTCGGACAATACATTTCCTATTTCTTACAATTTGCTGCAAAGTCTCGTCGGCGGAAGGTTGTTTATTGTGAAAGAAAATGGTTCATATTTGTCCTTCTTTGTCAAACCGACTTTTGGGGAATTTTCAGAATCTATTTTCTACTGGAAAGGAGTGAAACGAGACAGTGTTCTCGGAGTACCTTCAGTTCCTCCTTCAATTGTTGGTTCGTCCAAATGGTTCGGGGGTTTGTTGATTTTGTCTACTGAATCGAACAAAGTATTTGCTTCAATTATCCCGACGTCATTGAAAGTTGAATCTGTCGTCGAGCTACCAAATGAGGATGGATTTTATACTTTCGATAAAGTCCAGTTTATTAACTGCGACCATAGAGAAAAAGTGTTGATTTTAATTAACGACTATCTATATTTACTGAGAATGAAAGAAGGAAAGTTGCAAGCAGATTTAATTTCGAAAAATGTTTTGAATGCTTGCTTCGTTGAATATGATAATTTTAACATTGCACTTGTTAAATTTGAGGAAGGAAATGGCTTTGTATATGTAGTAGATAGCTTAGGGAATGAAAGAATTATATGCAAGATAGATTTAAGCGATAACATTTCACTTCGTCAAATTGATGACAAAATACTTATAATATCTTCATCGAAGTATTACAATAGTTCACTTTTTCAAGTGGTCAGCTTCGAGCAAGGAATTGTCAATAAATTTTGGGTTGAAACTAAAGCCTCGAATATAGCGATTCGTAGTAATAGGCAACACCAATTCATCTATGCACTTCGCAACATTGGCGAAGGTTACGTCATTTCCATTGCTACCTACGAAGGGTTACGAAACAAGGTTAAGGAAGAGTTTGTAAGTTTGCCGAGAGAACTTTCTGAACCTTATGGAGTTTATTACCTCGGTGACTTCATTTATGTTCTGTTCCATAATGGAATTACTAAACTTGGGTTGGATGGGGTAATCATTGCAAAGGATTTTCTAACTTTTGGGGAATATTTTACCGATAATTTAGAAATTGAAAAAGTAGACCAGTATTTGGTTCTAACTTCGCGGACTTCCTCGGTGGTGCTTGAAGAAAGAAAACATAAATTATGGTATTTAACACGATTTGTAAATAATTTTGGCAATATCATAATTCCTTTGACACTTATTTTAATATTGCTTCTTATCTTACGAATGTATTATAAACAGAGAAGATTGTTGAAAGCGCTTATAGAAGTGCCAACCACTGGGGTTGTGTTTATAGTCGACAAATATGGAAGGTTGTTGACAGCGAACAACAGCGGGAAGGAAATGCTTGGAATTACAGAGAGCGTTCCATTGAGACGAATTTTCAGTTATTATTGTTCTCTTGAACATTTGAAATCTTTAAATGAATTGGTGGAAAAGGTAATTTCCTTGCGAGAATCCTTTGTGCAAAAAATAACTTTTGTAAAGAATAAAACTGATTACGAATGGCTTTTCACTTTGATACCAATGAAAAGTTTTACTGGTACTTTTAAAGGGGCGGTTATTACCGGGATCGATATTACAGAAGTTTTAGGTCGACAGAAACTTAGCAATCTCGCACAACTTGCACACGATATGCAAACAAATTTATCTACGATTCGTTTGAATGCAGAGCAAATTGAAGTTGACGGTTCCACCAAAAATGACGAACGGCGAAGGAAGATCATACACCAAGTTGGATTGATTATGCAAAGAGTGCGCGACATTGTTACAGTCGGACGCGGGGAAATCGTTCGCCAAAGTGTCGATGCCTTCGATTTGTGCCTCGAAGCTCGATTAGAATTCGACGATATAATGTTCCCAAATGTCGAATTTGAATTGGACTTACAGCATTTCGAGATTAACTGCGACAAACCGAAGATGGTGCGTGCAATTCGAAATGCAATTGAAAATGCTATTAAAGCCTTTCAAGGGAAACCGGGTAAAATTACTATTAAGAACTGGAAAGATATTCGTAATGCCTATTTCTCGATTAAAGACAACGGACCAGGTATGGATAAGTCGATGCTGGAAAAATTTATGAAGCCCTATTTTACTACTGGAGGTACTGGTATTGGAACAATGATTATCCAGCATGTGGTCGAATTGCACGGAGGCACTCTAAAGGTTTCCTCTGAAAAAGGAAAAGGAACTGAACTGCTTTTCGTCATTCCATTTTCCGGGGAACAACGAAGAGTAAAAAACATTAAGAAGTAAGGTTGTTTAGTTTATGGGATTGGAGGAATTAAAAGGGAAAAAACTGGCTTCTTTGGATTTTGGGTTCAAACGTCTTGGAGTTGCTGTTTGCGATGAATTACATATTTCCGTCTCTCCATACAAGATTTTCAATTATACATCCAAAAAATTCTGGGAAGAGTTTTTAGAATTTCTCAATAATGAACGCATTTCGGCTCTTATTGTTGGTTATCCATATAGAAACGATGGCAAGGAAACTGAAGTTACAAAAGAAATAGATCGTTTCGTAGAGAATCTCCGCCAAAAAACCGAACTCCCAATCATCAAGTATGACGAGTCTTTTTCGACTATACGAGCTGCAAGATTAATGCTTGAACTCGGGAAAAAGAAAAAGGAAAGACGCAACAAAGAAAATAAAGATCTAATTTCTGCTGCCATTATTCTCCGAGATTTTATATTAGAAAACAATTTATAGGATGTATTTTATGGAAAAGTTTTGTTCTTTCTTTTTTTTGTTATTGATCACGGTGACCGCTAGTTCTCAGCCAGATTTTGATGTTAACTATTTAGATGACTATAGAAAAAGTTTCAACTTCCAGCCAATTTATTTTGCCTCCTCTTCTGGCGATTCCATTGATGTATTTATTCCTTTTAGGTTTACTTTAAATTACTTGACGTTTCAAAAAGCAAACGACAATGATCAATTATTTGCAAGCTTTCTTTTAGAATTTGTGTTTCGCGATGAAAATGGGATAATTAAGAGAACACTTTCATTGAGGGATTCAATTTATATTCCTTCAAATGAAAAATACCAGATTAGCATAAAAAATTATATAAACTTTGCCCAAACCATAGTTCCCCTCCAAAACTATGTTCTAGAAGTGTCTTTGTTTGATTTAGAAAAAACAAAGATAAAAACAATTCGAGCAGACATTTCTTACAGAAGAATTGGGAATATGATAGTTTTCAATCCTATTTATGCATCAAAAGATACCAAATTAAAAAATAGATTTGTCCTTTCGCTCTTGAATAACGCATTAGATTTTAGACGCAAAGACAAAGTTATCATTATTCCAATCTTTGCTAGTTCGTGGAATGAAAACTTTACTTATAAAATAAAATCTTCTCCCAATAAAACCAATCAAATAAGTTGGCAAAAAGAAATTGAGTTCAAATCTCACCCTATACTTTATTCAACGAGTCCTTTTTCTATATCTGTAAATGGAGGTGATGTTTACATTGAATATGAACAAAAAGCTGTTGCAGGGTCAAAACCTTCTTTATATTTCAATCTACTTGAATTTCCAGAACATTTGGCATATCTCCAAGATTATGAATTAAAATTAAAATTCGAGAATATAAATGACACGATTAATTATAATTTCAAGGTAGTTTGGGATAACCCGCCGTTGTCGTTAAAAAACATAAATTATGCAATCGAACTGATGTACTATATTATTACTGACACGACATATGAACATTTGCTCGGATTGAAACGCGACCAGCAATGGAATGAGTTTTTCGAAATTTGGCGTAAATTCGACACTGATACTTCAACATTATTTAATGAAGCAATGGACGAATACTACCGTCGTGTCGATTTTGCCTTTTTAAACTTTCAGACTATTACAGAAGCAGATGGCGCAAAAACAGATCGAGGCAAAATATTCATTCTTTTCGGCAAACCTTCTTACACTCAAAGAATTATTGACAAAGATGGAAATGTCCTTGAATACTGGTTTTACTATAGTTTGAAGAAGAAGTTCACTTTCGCAACAAAATACAAAAAGTTTGAACTAGTGGAAATAAAAGACCTATGATGGAATTCTTTTATTACGAAAAACTTTCACCAAAAGACAACGAAATCTACATCATTGGCGAGGAATTCAAACATTTGAAAGCTTTCCGCATCCAAAAAAGCGATAGGATTTGTATTGTAAACGGGAAAGGTCTTTCGGCGTTTGGGTATGTCAAGGATGTTACCAAGACTTATTATCTTGTGAAGCTGATTAATTTTGTAGAAAATTTAGGTGAAATTGATACCAGAATTGCTCTTGCTCTTGGAATACTCGATAACAAGGAGCGATATGAATTTGCTTTTGAAAAGGCTGTGGAATTCAGAATTTCGGAATTTTTCCCTTTAATAACAAAATTCACTCAGAAAAACAAAGTCGATGAACAAAGACTTTTGAAAAAGGGAATAGCAGCAATGAAACAGTCCTCCCGCAGCGTTTTGCCTAAAATTCACACCCCGATAAATCTTATAGATTTAATGAAAAGATTCAATGAATATGACAAAGTTTTGGTTTTCGACCGCGAAGGTAATAATTTCGAATTACAAGATAATTTCAACTCAATATTAATTTTGATTGGGCCAGAAGGAGGTTTTGCAGAGAGTGAAATTAAAACTCTTTCGCGAAGAAAAAAAGTTGAAGTTGTTAAAATATGTGAATATCCGCTACGTTCCGAAACAGCAGTTGTTGCAGCACTTTCTCTTCTCGCAAGATTTACTTCGAAACTGTAAATTATTATACATTTGTGGGATTTTAACCAGAATTTTGCTTAAATATCTTCTCAATTAATAGCGTTGACTATCCAGCATCTGCGAATTTCCTATATATCAAAGAATTAAAAAAACAATCCTATTGGTATATTTCTTGTAAGATTCTCTTTTGGTTAAAATAAGCAAAAGTTGAGAAGGATTAAACAATATATCAAGGCAATCTGGGTTTCGTTGCTAATAGTTTTTTTATGCAATAATGTTTCTTTTGCACAGCCAACGGTTCAACAGCCAAGTCGAACTCGATTGCAGATACCGCAAGTTACAATAAGTTTTGGAAATGCTGAAAAGAAAAACGACTTATCAATCGGCTTGCAAATTCTTCTTTTGATGACCGTTCTGACTCTGGCGCCTTCCATACTCGTTATGATGACGTGTTTCACTCGAATAGTTGTTGTTCTCCATTTCCTTCGGCAAGCACTTGGAACACAAATGCAACCTCCAAATCAATTGATTGTCAGCCTTGCCCTGTTTTTAACTTTCTTTGTTATGCAACCAGTATTGGACCGAGCAAATCGAGAAGGTATCCAGCCATATATTCGTGAAGAAATATCACAACAGCAAGCAATGGATAATATTGTATATCCATTTAAAGAATTTATGCTAAAATTTACACGCGAGGAAGACTTAGCGCTTTTTTTACGATTGTCTGGAAAGGCAAGACCTCGCGACCCTTCTGAACTTTCTATATGGACAATTATTCCGGCATACACTATAAGCGAGTTGAGAATTGCTTTTCAAATTGGTTTTCTTCTATTTGTACCATTCCTTGTGCTGGATATGATAATTGCAAGTGTGTTAATGTCGTTGGGTATGTTTCTTCTTCCACCACAACTTATTTCTTTGCCTTTGAAAATTCTCTTGTTTGTCCTTGTTGATGGTTGGTATTTAGTTGTTGATTCATTATTAAAAGGCTTGTTAACAACATAGGTGTGATATGACTGACCAAATGATTTTAAATTTAGCTCGCGATGCATTTTACTATGTTCTTCTCATAAGCGGACCGATGCTTCTTGTGTCGTTAATAGTAGGGTTGGTGATTTCAATATTTCAGGCTGCAACAACAATTTCCGAGCAAACTTTGACCTTCGTTCCCAAAATAATAGCGGTATTTGTCACCGTAGTTTTACTTGTTCCGTTCATTGTTCAAAAACTTAAGTTTTTTACAATCCAAGTTTTTAATATGATTACGATGCTGAAATAATGGAACTGTTTGATGGAATTTTGGAGTTGTACATAGAGAAGTTGATACTCGTTTTGCTTGTTTTTGCGAGAGTTTCTGGGATTTTTTTGCTTTCTCCATTACTTCGTTTACAAGCTCTACCGGTGATGCTTAAAGTCTTTCTTGCTTTGGTGATCTCGTTTATTACTTCAACTACTTTAAAAGTTAATGCAAATTTCGATCTTGATCTTTGGTCTTTAGTGTTTATCTTAAATAAAGAGTTTATTGTTGGGATGTTGATTGGATTTGCCTTCAACCTTGTGTTTTGGGGAATGCAGTTCGGAGGTGGAATCATCGATTTTGAACTTGGGTTTCAGGCTGCAACGCTTTTTTCCTTTATGGGGTCCCCTCCTTCGCTTTTTGGACAATTTATGGAGATGCTGGTGTTGCTTTTGTTCCTTTTTCTAAACGGTCACCATCAGATTTTCGAAGCATTATATTTGAGTTACGTAAAAATACCAATTGGTATGGGCAATTTAACTATGGCAACGATGGGTGAACTTGCAAAATTTTTTACAAATGTCACTATAATTGCTCTGAAGATATCAGCCCCAATTTTTGTTGCAACGTTTTTAGTCAATATTTCGCTTGCAATGCTTGCAAGAATGGCTCCACAAACCAACATTTTTATTATAAGTTTTCAAATAAAAATATTTGTTGCTTTGTTAGTGTTTTTCCTTGCAATTTCTTTTTTTGTTTTCGCTTCCAAACAATTTTTGGAAATTTTTCAAAAACAAACCCTAAATATTTTGATGACTATTGGTTAAAGGATATGGCAGAGACTCCGGAAGGAAGAGAAAAGACAGAACCAGCGACTAGTCGGAGAATAACCGAAGCCAGACAGCGAGGTCAGGTCGCAAAAAGCATCGACATCACCAATACGGTGATGATTATACTGGGTGGTTTTCTAACTCTTCTTTATATAAATGTTATTGTTAGAAATCTTCGTAGTTTTTTTGAAAATTCCATTACCACTTCTTTTCACCAACAAATCACTACCCAGGAGATTGTGAGAATATTTACAAATTCGGTTCTGTTTATTGCACAGACCATTTTGCCTTTGCTAATATTGATGTATTTTCTTGTGTTAGTTTCGGAAATTGCACAAGTTGGTTTTCATATCGCAACAAAAAAATTTACAAAAGGGCTTAATTTTCGGACAATTTTCAATCCACTTGGTGGTTTAAAGCGAATTCTTTTTTCTGGACGAGCATATTTTGAATTGGTGAAGAGTATAATGAAACTTCTCGTTTTGGGTTGGATTGCTTATTCTGTTTTGAAAAAGCATATTTACTGGGATTTAAGTCTTATCGAAAAGCCAGTTTGGGAAATTCCAAAGATTATGGTTACGGTTACATTTGAACTAATTGCAAAAGTAGGCGCAATTTATGCTCTTATTGCTTTTGGGGATATGATGTATCAGAAATATAGGTATAAAGAAGATTTGAAGATGACCAAGGAAGAAGTAAAAGAGGAAGCACGACAATCCGAAGGCGACCCTATGGTTAAATCGAGAATTAGAGGATTAATGAGACAAAGGATAAGAAAGATTATACTTAAGAATCTTGAGAAAAGAGCAGATGTGGTTGTTACAAACCCGACCCACTTTGCCGTAGCACTCGAGTACAAACCATATAAAATGAGTGCGCCAGTTGTTGTTGCAAAAGGTGTTGATTTTCTTGCTCTTAAAATTCGTGAAATTGCTGAAGCAAAGGGAATACCCATTGTAGAGGAACCACCTCTTGCCCAAGCATTATACTTTTCTGTGGATGTCGAAGAAGAAATTCCAGAGTTCTTGTTTAAAGCTGTTGCACAAGTACTTGCTTATGTATACTATTTAAACAAATCGAAAAATAATTAGAATTGGATTAAATGGGGAAAGCAGAAGACATCATTAGAAGGAATATTGGTAATAATATTGCCGGGAGGGGCTTAATCTATTTATTGAACAATAAGGATGTTTTTTTGGCGCTTGGGATTCTGGTTATCATTGGATTACTTATCCTCCCATTGCCGCCAATCTTGATGGATTTGCTTATATCTTTGAATTTGTCGCTTGCTGTTTTAATCCTCCTTGTTTCCCTTTATTTGAGAAATCCACTCGAATTTTCTTCTTTTCCGACGGTCTTGCTTGTAACGACCTTGTTCAGGCTTGGATTGAATGTTGCAACTACTCGATTAATATTAACCGAAGGTTATGCAGGCGAGATAATACAATCGTTTGGTACTTTTGTTATCCGGGGCAACTATATCGTCGGGATTATAATTTTTATCATCCTAATGGTGATCAATTTCATAGTGATAATAAAAGGTTCTTCGCGAATTGCGGAGGTTGCTGCACGCTTCACTCTTGATGCTTTGCCTGGTAAACAGATGAGCATCGATGCAGACCTTAATGCTGGTTATATCGACGAGCAAGAGGCGAGAATTCGTAGGCAAAACCTTACAAAGGAAGCGGATTTTTATGGTGCAATGGATGGTGCCGCAAAGTTTATTCGTGGTGATGCTATCGCAGGCATTGTTATTACATTTGTTAATATTCTCGGTGGGTTTGCTATTGGTGTTGCTCAGCGGGGAATGTCGATTACAGATGCCTTGTCAACTTACACTATTTTAACCATTGGAGATGGATTGGTTTCCCAAATTCCATCCCTTTTGATTTCGGTTTCTGCTGGTTTTGTGGTTACTCGTTCTGCTTCTGCCGATAAACTCGACATTGAATTAGGTAAGCAAATAGGGGGAAAGCCAACAGCAATCTCGCTTGCATCCTTTGCTATGCTCGTTATGGCTTTTGTACCGGGATTTCCAACTCTACCATTCCTCTTGCTGAGTATGTTGACTGGTGCTATTGCTTTCTTAAGATACAGGCAAATTAAAAAAGAAGAAGAAGAAAAACTGCGGCGTGAATTGGTTCAAACCGAAGTTCCTCCTAAAGTTGAAGAAACACCTATCGAAGAATTATTAAAAGTTGATCCAGTTGAGCTTGAACTTGGATATAATCTAATTCCTTTGGTCGATGAAACCCAGGGGGGTGATGTTTTCCGTAGGATAATGAATGTTAGAAAGCAACTTGCACTCGAATTAGGGATAGTTTTGCCTCCTGTTCGTGTGCGCGACAATCTTAATCTTGAGCCAGAGGAATATGTGATAAAAATTCGCGGGAACGAGGTAGGCAGGAATACTTTACAACCCGGTATGCTTCTGGCTATGAATCCAGGTACTGCAACAAAGGAGATTTCTGGAATACATGTAACCGAGCCTGTTTTTGGGCTTCCTGCTGTTTGGATTTCTTATGCTGAAAGAGAGAATGCCGAACTTCTTGGTTATTCTGTGGTCGAAGCTTCGACAGTTTTGATAACACATTTAACTGAACTTTTGAAACGAAATGCTGATAAATTACTTACCCGACAAGAGGTGAAGAAATTGATTGATAATTTGCAACAAGATTATCCAGCGCTTGTAGAAGAAATAACTCCAGAAAATCTTCCTCTTTCAGTAATCCAAAAAGTTTTACAAAATCTTCTGAAAGAAGGTATTCCAATTAAGGATTTGCCCATAATCCTCGAATCGCTTCTTGAATATTATAAGGTAACTAAAAATGTGGATGTATTGACAGAATATGTACGGCACAATCTTTCCGAAACAATAAAAAGATTGTATCAAGACCAAAATGGTGTAATTCATTGCATTGCATTAAGTCCCGAGATTGAACAAATGATTTCCAATGTGCTTCAGACAAATGTTCAAGCAACATCTATGCAAACTCTTGGACTTTCTGTTGAAACAATCAAAAAAATTCAAGAATCGCTATCAAAAGCAATAGATGAGATTTCTCTGATGGGGTATTTACCGCTTGTTATTTGCTCGGCGCAGATAAGACCCTATTTCTATCGTATGGTTCGAACTCAATTCCCGATGATAAGCGTAATTAGTTATACTGAATTGCCGCCAGATACGGAAATAGATATTGTGGCAAGTGTATCCGTGTAAATACTTATTTCGTTTTTTATTTTTTTATTAAATAGCTATCGGTAAAAACGGTTGTTTGGTTATGAAGGATTATTATAAAATTTTGGGCGTGAAAAGAACAGCAACACCGGAAGAAATCAAGAGGGCTTTTTATCAACTGGCAAAAATTTACCATCCAGACGCCACGGGTGCCAATTCACAAGCGAAAGAAATTTTCTATGAAATTAACGAGGCATATCAAGTTTTGAGCAAACTTGAATCTCGCTTGAAATACAGCATTGAATATCAGAAATATTTAATGCAAGATAAACACGGAAGTTCTAATCGAAATGGTCGGGGCGGCAGGACTTGAACCTGCGACCTTCTGCTCCCAAAACAGACGCGCTAGCCACCTGCGCTACGCCCCGAAGAAAACCAAAATACAAAATTCGCAAATTTTTTTTAAATAGCAAAAAGATTCTTATTTTTATTTTTTTATTTTGCTCAACCGTAAAATCGTTTATGGATTTATATGTTGTTATATCCCGTTAAAGAAATTAAAAAATTAAAACCACCCAAGTATGGGGTTGGCGAAGCAGCCGACTTTCAAGCATTTATTGAATTTTGTAAGCAATTCAGTTCAAATGTAAATATTTCTCTACTCCATAAAGCCTACGAATTCAATGTTGAAGTAAACCGAAATTTATTTCGAAAGTCGGGTGAGCAGTTTTACACCCATCCATTAGAAGTCGCTTCGTTCCTTGTTGAAAACATAATGTATAATGATGAATTAATAGCTTCGGCACTTCTTCACGATGTTATTGGGAAAAACGAAATGTTCGACATTAATGACATCGAATCAGAATTTGGAGAAATAATTGCACAGATTGTGGATAATGTTCATAGAATTACAAGTCTTGAGCGAAGGAATCTTAATGATATTGAGTATTTTCGAAGGCTTATTCTTGCATTGACCACTGATGTTAGAATAATTTTTATCAAAATTGCCGATCGTTTTATTGATATGAAAACCATTTCCTACCTTCGAGGGGAAACCCAACAAAAATTTGCAGAAGATACATTCCAGGTTTATGTCCCGCTTGCACATCGTTTTGGATTTTATGCTATAAAAAGTGAACTCGAGGATATGGCTTTTCGTGTTTTGGACAAATCGAACTACGACCGCATTGTTAGAAAATTGAAGATGACTAAACGCGAATGCGATGAATATCTGCGGAAGTTTTCCGCCCCGATAATTCAAATGTTACAAAATTTACCAGTATTGAAAGATAATAATATATATTTCGAAGTCCATGGCAGAGTTAAACATATATATTCGATTTATAATAAAACTTTGCTTCGTGGAAAACCAGTTGATGAACTTTATGACATTATTGGTATAAGGATCATATTGGATACCGAGGATGAATCAATATGCGAGAAGGTGATGAACGAAATAAAAAACATCTACAAGTATATTCCCGAGACATATAAAGATTATATCCGAAATCCTAAACCAAATGGTTACAAATCGATTCATTGTGCTTTTATTGGAAAAGATGAGCAGAAAGTTGAAGTGCAAGTTCGAACATTGAATATGCATCTTATTGCTGAAAGAGGAATAGCAGCCCACTATCGCTACAAATCGGGATTGGTTTCAGTAGATTCTGTTTTCGACGACCAGCAAATTGAGCAATGGATCCAAGAAATCAGAAGAATGCTTGCAAATAAAGAAGAAGTTCCAGTCGAAAAATTATTGGAAAGTTTTAAATACGATATTTTTAGTAATGAGATTTATGTTTTTACTCCAACACACGAGATAAAAATTTTGCCTAAAAATGCAACTGTGCTCGATTTTGCATATTACATTCACACTGATGTTGGGAACCGATGTGCTGGGGCAAAAGTTAATGGTCGCACAAGCAATCTTTTTACACAATTGCAAAACGGGGATGTTGTTGAAATCATTACAGCAAGTAACCTCGAACCAGAATTGACTTGGCTTAATAAAGTTGTTACAAGCAAAGCAAAGAATGCAATATTGAAATATTTTACCCAAAAAATACGAAAACAATATAGAGAAGGAAATAAATTCTTTGAAAAGCTTTTAGACGAAGTTGATTTGTTGTCAAACAAAGTTAAACTCCTAAATTTGTGTTTAAAGTTTTTCAACTTTTCAAATTCAAGAGAATTCTACATCGAATTAGGTAAGTCGGTAGAATTAAGAAACGCTGTCGATTTTTTCATTCATTTCTTGAAGGAAAATGATTTGAAAATCGATGAAAAAATGTTGAACAATTACCCAATTTTGAAAAAAGTTGTGGAAATATCAGAGAAAAGAAGAAATCTCGACCCAAATGTCCACAAAATAGAAATGGCAGATTGTTGTTTGCCTGTTCGTGGCGATTCAGTTGTGGCTTACTTGTCCGACAACACAGTTATTGTACACCGTGTAGATTGTAAATGGATGAAGTATCAAGTGGCGGGTTTTGCGATGAGAAAAATAGAATTCCGGTGGGATTATGTTAATCAACCAGATTTTGACATAGGGCTGAAATTCTCGGCAAGTAACAACCAATTTATTCTTGATTTGATGACACAAGTGCTACAAGGAAGAGACGATTGTATGATTGTATCAGCAAGTAAGCAGGAAACAACACCAAACAATTATTTCTGGCGATTTTACTTAAAGGTAAGAGACAATACAATTGTGGATATCATTAAGAAAAAAATTGAAAATTCATATTTGGATGTAAAGGTTGAAAGGGTTGGCAAAGAGCAGCTTAGCTAATAGAAAGTATAAAAGTACTTGTATTTTTCCAGATTTCCCGAGGGAAAATTGTGGACTTCCTCGACGATAAGACCTAATGAATTGTATTTATAATTCACGATCTCTTTAGTTGAATTTGTTTCATCGAGAACGAGCTTCGAAATACATTGATTTTCGATTTGATAGGTAAACACTTCAATTATTTTTTTCTTTGGTTCAATATTATTGATTAAAACAATTTTCGAGAGGTTGCCATTGGGTAGGTACTCATAATTAATTTCGGTTTTTAGGCTATAATTAAGCCTTTTAATGAATTCTTGCTGCAAAGTCAAATTCCCTTGGGAGTCGTAGAAGAACTGGACAATTCTGGATGTATCGCCGTGACTATCAAGTAGAAGTGTTCTATCGATTTTTCTACTTAAGTTGAAGTAAATGACATTGGTATTTTGTGAATCCAAAATATTCTGCGAATTATAATATTGGATAATTTCTATTGCCTCCCTGTCCCCAATAAAATTTTTTGTATGAATAATTTTGCTTCCGTCATCATTATAGAATATTTCAAGGATTGTATTTTGATTTTTATCCAATTCTCTGTAATATACTCTTCGTATGATCTTATCATCATTGTTTACTAAATACTTCGTGACTGTATGAATTGAAAATTTTTCTTCGAATGTGGTACTTTGTTGCCGACAGGCAATCAAAGCGATAAGTAAGAGGGATGTTAAAAAAATTTGCTTCATTAAAGCTAAACGAAAAAAACAAATTAAAAAAATTATTCGATTTGATATCTAATTAAATTTGTGTTATCGAAAAATTTAATCAGAAAATCTCTGTAGAAGATACTGTGCGAAAGAAGTTCATAATTTCCAAGAATCACAAGCAATTCTTTTGCCCTTGTGAGTGCAACATTTAATTTTCTATCAATCGATTTCCCATCAGCCAATTTAATGATGTTCGAGGAAAGAGAGATTTCCGACAATCGATTAAAGGGCAAAGAAAGAAAGATAATATCTCTTTCCGAGCCCTGAAATCTTTCGATTGTATCAATAGTAACCAATTTTCTAATTTCAGGGTGGAGTCGTGAATAAATTTCTGCATTTTGTATGCGAAAAGGAGAAATAACCCCAAAAGTTTCATTGCTGATATTTTCTGAAAATTGTTGGAAGCATTCGTTTATTATCTTTGCGATTAGATTTGCTTGGGCAAGATTCGACTTTTTGTTTTTTTCGCTCCTAGTATCAACAAAAATTACTCTTTTATCGTTGTTTGTTCCTAATTCTCTTTGAATAAAAAAAATCAATTGTGATATTTGTTTATTTTCGACTCGATTAGGGTTAGTTTTAATTACTCCTTGATAAAAGAATGAATTGACTGGGGAAAGGACTTCTGGATGCATTCGAGATTGCTGGTCGAGAATGGAAATCGATTCTGTCCAACCATTTTTTCGGCATTGGTGCAAAAGGAATTCGAAGTAGGAAATGGATAGATCCTCGTAACCTAATTCTTTCAGATAATTACTTTGTGCTTTAGTCAAGGACTTATCTTGAAGTATAACCGCGGGAAGTTGCTTTTCATCGCCAATAAGAATGAACTTTTCGACTTGGGCGATTATACCGGCAATGTGAGGAAAAAGCAATTGCGAAGCTTCGTCGATTATAGCAATGTTAAATTTATTCAATTCGAAAATTTCCGGGTTTGTTAAAAAGGAATATGCAGTGCCAATAAAAATGCGACAGTTGATAAGTCTTTCTTCGAGAATTTCTGGAAGAAGTTGCTCGGAAAGGTACGAAAGCATATTACTTGTGAAGTCCGATGATTCTTTATTTCCAATTCGTATAAAATAATCTTCGCAGTTTTCTTTCACCAAGACATCGGCAATCTCGTCGACGGCTCGGTTTGTGTATGTACAAACCAAAATTTTTTTATTTGTCTTGAAAAGGTAATATTTTATAAGTTCTTTAACAACAAATCTGGTTTTTCCAGTTCCCGGTGGACCAATTACCAAATAGTATGGGTAGTATTCTATTGCGTTTTTGATAACTTCGGAATAAAATTCAGCTTGAATTTCAATTTCACAATCGAGATGTTTTTTAGCTGGCTTTTTTCCAAGAAGAAATTCACTTTTATCTTTTTCAATAAGGAGAAAGTTAAAAAGAGATTGGAACAGATACCTTGTGGTAGATTCTATAAAATCTTGTTCTAAAATCCAGCCATCTGCGGGTTTGAATTTGTCTAAGTCGGAAAATTTATTTCTGAGAGTAACAACGAGAAATTCTGGTTCAATTTGTTTGATTGCGGCTTTGAATAGTTGGAAGGAGTAAGGATTTTGGATTTGTCCCGGATGGTAGATAACTACTGGATCCCCGCGACGAAGCGAGCAAATAGTGGATGTGTTTTCCTTTGTCTCAAAGAAAAGATAGCCGCATGGTAAATCCGATTTTTCGAAGTTGATTTTTAAATCGACAAGGGTTGTTTCAAATTCTTCTTTATCTTCCATTGAAACATTCCAAAGCGATGATTGTGTGGTTTGGTTTGCATTGTTGAGTTCTCCAACTTTGGAGACAATATTTTCGTTGATAATAAATTTTATGTTTTCTTCAATTAAAGCTCTAAGTTCTGGGGGTACACTATTTAATATCTCGAAATAATTTTTAAATTGAAAGTAACTTCCGTTTTCTTTATCTAAAATTTTCGTTAATGTTTTCAGAACGGTGAATCTACCTTTTGCTAATTGAGATTCAAGGAGAAATATCCAATTTCGTGTTCTGACAAATTCCCTTTTCAATTCGATTGTACTTATAGCCTCCCGCAAAGGTTTTTTGCTATCCTTGGAATAAAGAATCATCGAGGATCCTTTACGGTTTGGGACAGCAGAATCTAAAAGTAAGTTATATCCTATCGTTTGAGCATAATGTGAAATCCACATTGGTATTGGATATTTTTTTTGATTGGAAAGAGAAATATTTATATGGTTTGTTGGTGGATTTCCAGATTTCAACTCGATGATTGTTTTCCAATTAGAGTCAAGCTTGCTCTCCAAAAGAACATCCATTCTTCCAATAATTCCATAATCGGCGGAGAAAAAGGTTGGCTCGATTTGAAAAGAAAATTTCCTAATCGTTTCAACCACATTGCGTAAAGTTTGATAATGCAACTCTGCGTCGGTGTAAATGTTTTTTTCAAAATTTGGGTCCTTTTGTTTAAGTACTAAATAAGAAAGGATTTTTTTTTCGAAAGCTTTATGAATAATATCTTCGTACGAGCTAACATTTTCCGATAAAAGGATGTCCAGTATTTGATTTACGATGTTACCAAGGAAAGTGTAATAGGTCGTTTGTTTTGGTGAAAATTTATTCAGAAAATACAAATAAGCATTGCTACCAGTTTGAGTAAAACATTGTGAAATGTCGGTGATATCATATAAATAATCGGGTTCGATAATAATTAGAGTTTGTTCAGAAGTAGCAAATTTCAATTCGTCGAGTTGAACAAGTCCAAAGCAGTTCAAGATTGTTCCTTTTTCAACAACTTTTGGAATTTCTTGCCATTTATATTTGCAATCAATTGAGATTTTTCGTACATCGTCGTAACAGAGTATTATGCTTTCATCTTGATTCGATGAATCGACAATGAGTTTTCGTAAGTTGACTATCTGGTTTTTACCAGGATAATTTTTGAAAAATTTTTCAAATGAGTTAAATTGATAGCTTTCGGGATAAGTTAATTCAATAGGTTTTGGTTTTTTCAAGAAATATGCAAATAAATCAGCCAAAATGTAAATAATTTCTTCATATTGAGTTTTTTCTAAATTGTTTTTTTGATTTTTCGATAAAAAAGAATGGGAAAACAAAAGCTTCTCTTTGATTTCATCTTCTGGATTAAAATTGTTGATAATAAAGATTATTCTTGCAAAGTTTGATGGGAAAAACTGCTTTTGGTTTTGAAGGAAAAAGAAGATGAATTCATAGAATAGGGATTTTAAGTCTTTTATTAATTGGTTTGGATTTGAATCTTGCTTAAATTTCTTTAAGTTGGCGGAAAGTTCCGTGAAAAAATAAATATCATCGAGCATATTAAAAATCGGGTATTACGTCTTTAACACGAAGTTGGTATTGGGTTTGATTTCCAGCAGTAACTTCCTCCAAGATAAAAGCAATTGAAAAGGGTTTGTCGCTATTGATATGTTTTATTTTTTCACCAAGATTTTGGCCAACAGCGTCGATTTCGAAGAACAAATTGCCACCATTGACGTTTATAGGTTGGACAGCACGAAAACGGAAGTTGTTTGCCCCGAACATTTTCAATCCATTTTTGGAGTAGATCCCCTTTGCCAGAAAAACTGGTTTAGTGTTTTCAAATCCAAAGGGTGCGAATTTTTGTAAGTATTGAAAGAATTTTGGTGACAGCTCCGAAAGATTTATTTCTGCGTCTATGACAAGTTCTGGAGTTAACATCTCGGGAGTGATATATTTGTGTGCAATCTGGTCGAAACATTCAATAAAAAAAGGAAGGTTTTCAAGTTTGAGTGATAAGCCAGCAGCGTGTTTGTGTCCGCCAAATTCTTCAAGGAGATAGCCACATTCCTTCAAAGCAGAATGGATATCGAAATTTATTATGCTTCTTGCAGAACCTTTAGCAAGATTGTACATAGTGGTAAGCAAGATTGTTGGTAGATGATATTTGTCGACGAGTCTGGATGCCACAATGCCAACAACCCCAGCATGCCAATCTTCTTTATGCAAAACCAGACATCTTCTTTCCTTTTCTGCAAGGAATGATTCAGCCATAGGAATTGCTTCTTCGAAAGTTTTCTCGTCGTAATATCGGCGCATTCTATTGTCTTGTTCAAGTTGTTGAGCCATTTGAAATGCAGCAATTTCGTCCTGCTGTATCATCATTTCCACAGATCGCATTGCGTCGCCAAGCCGCCCCGCTGCATTGATAAGTGGTGCCAAAGAATAAATAATATTATAAGTTGTGAGATTTCCAGGCTTAAGATTAGTGCAATACAAAAGACCTTTTATTCCTGGACGGGGTTTCTCGTTGAGCAATTTCAAACCAAAGTAGGATAGGATTCTGTTTTCGTCGACAAGAGGAACCATATCGGCAGCAGAAGCGATCGCAACATAGTCAAGATATTTATATGCCTCTTCTTTACAATTTAGAGAAATTGATAAAGCCTGTATTAATTTGAAAACAACACCACAAGCGGCAAGATGCTTGAAAGGATATATGCAATCGGGCAACAATGGATCGAGAATTGCGTAAGCAGGTGGTAATTCGGGGCCGGGTTCATGGTGGTCGCATATAATTGTGTCGATTCCGATTTCATTCGCAAACTTAACAGCGTCTACACTTGTGATACCAACATCGACGGTAATGATGAGACTTGCGCCTAAATCGTGGACTTGTTTAACAGTCCGGGGGATAATGCCATAACCTTCTTGGAAGCGGTCGGGAATATGGTAGATGACTTTGCCCCCGAAGCTTTGCAAAAATTCTATCAACATCGATGTGCTTGTCGTTCCGTCAACGTCGTAATCTCCGTGGATACATATAAGCTCCTTGTTTTTAATTGCTAAAAGGATTCTATCGACAGCTTTATCCATATCTTTTAAGAGAAAAGGGTCATATAGATTTTCAAGAGAGGGGTTGAAGAAATCGTTGACTTTTTTGACAGTATCGATACCTCTTGCTGCAAGGACTTTTGCTAGCCCTCGCGGAATTTTAAAAGAATCCACAAGATTTTTAACAATCGAATCTTGTGGTTCCCCGCGGAGTTTCCAATTAAATTTGGACATATTTTTTCCTTATTTTTCATAACTATTACAAAATTACGATAAAAAATGTAAAAAACAAACATAATTGTTAAAAATATTTGTCAGTGTGAAATTTTTTACACACATTTTGTAATTTTATATTTAATCACAATATCAATTTTTACAATTTTATGGAAGAGTTTGAAAATTGTGGCGAGGATTTTGACTATCTAAATTTAGAATCAACTGGAAAATCTAAAAAAAGAATTCTTTTAAAAAATCGGAAATCGGCTTCCGGTGTTATTCACAAAGGAATTGTTGTGACAACGAAAGCTCGTTTCTACATTGTTAAAGATATTGAAGAACAAGAGGAAAAATTTTATAAATGTGTAGTTTCTGGTTCATTGGAAGTTGGTCATCCCCATAAAACGCTCGTCACTGTTGGGGACAGGTGTGAATTTAGTATATCGATCCAGAAAGCCGACGGTTTATCACTTGCCAGGATTGTCAAAGTCGAGGAAAGAAAAACATTTCTAATGCGAAAATCAATTTCTGGCAATAAAGAGGATATTTTAGCTTCGAATATGGACCAAGTGCTGATTTTACTTAGCGCGAATAATCCCCCTTACAATTTGCGTATGCTCGATAGGATTCTTGTTGCCAGCGAGTTTGGCAATCTCGACGCAATAATTTGTGTCAACAAGATGGATATTGCCAATTATGAAAATATTCGAAAAGAATTCGAAGTTTATGAACATATTGGCTACAAAGTTTTGTACATTTCCGCAATTAAATCTTATGGGATAGATAAAGTTTATGAAATAATAAAGAACAAAGAAACATTGTTTATCGGTGTATCTGGTGTTGGAAAGTCAACTCTTGTGAATGCTCTTTTCGGTAAAGAAATTCAAAAAGTTGGGCAGCTTGCAAAAAATTTGAGAGGCAAACACACAACTACTTCTTGCAATTATTTAAATCTTGATGCAAAAACTGTGATTATAGACTCACCTGGTTTTCGTGAGTTCGACCTTTATGGAATATCGCGGGAGGAACTGCCTTTCTATTTTCGAGAATTCGAGACATACTTTCAACGATGCAAGTTCCAGCCTTGCTCGCATACCCACGAACCAAATTGTGCAGTTAAGACCGCATTAATGAAAGGGAAAATTTCGAGCCAGCGATATTTTTCATATATTGAAATATTCGAAAGTATTTGATTTCTTTTGAAATTTATTAAATTACATTTTGACTTTTGGCTATTGCAGATGCAGAAATTTTTAAATAAAGTATTTGTTTTTTGTCTTCTATTGCTGTTTTCGACTGGTTTTCTTTTTTCACAATATTGGCAGAAAATTGTTAATATCCCGCAACCATATGCAAATAACTACTGGCTTGATGTTTATTTTCTTCCATCCGACCCTAATTTTGGGTGGATTTGTGGTTTTAATGGAATGGTTATTCGAACCACTGATGGAGGAAACACTTGGCGTGGTTCCACCGTTAATGCTTACCATCTCGAAAGCGTTCATTTCCCAACTCGATTGGTAGGTTATGTCTCTGGTGTGGATGGAATATTTAAGTCTACTGATGGCGGTGCAAGTTGGTTCGATATCACACCTGTTGGAACAAGAGATACCACAACTTTCTGGGGTTGCTACTTTTTAAATGAAAATTATGGTGTACTTGTTGGAGATGGCTGTTTCGGACGTTATCAACATTTTTGGTTAACTACCGATGGTGGAACGACTTGGTCTGTATTTATTGGCAATGAAACAAATTCGGGAATGACAGATGCTATACTTTATCCTAATGGATTGGGCTATGCAAGCAGTAGTGGCAGAATTTGGATAACACAAGATAGCGGAAGAACTTGGCAAGTTTTTTCTGTTTCTGGACCAGAATTGTGGCAGGAAGAAATTACAAATATAGGTTCCTCTTTTTTGGTTCCGTATTCGGGAACAACTTGTACAGGAGGTGGGAACGATGGTGGTATGCGTTTTACAACTAACAATGGTTCGACTTGGAATAGTTTTCGCACTGGTGTACCGATGTTTGGCACTTTTCTTATCGATTCTCAAAAAGGTTGGGCTTGTGGCTATTCGACAGAGGTATATTACACTTCAAATGGTGGAATAAATTGGCAAAAGCGCAATTGTGGAATTCAGTCCGGCAACTTAGACGACATTTGGTTCATCGACGAAAACAATGGATGGGTTGTTGGCGAAGGCGTTTACAAGTTATCCAATCCAAAGGGTGTTACAAATAAAAATGCAATCAATTTTGGAGAGTTTTGCGTCGGTTTTAGAAAATACGACACTATCTGGTTAAAAAATTATAATTTCAATGATGTAACAATTGCTTTGTCGCTAAATTCGCCCACAAATGAGTTCGAAATTGTTAGTCCAGGCTTATCGGGATTTATACAATCTTGCGATTCGATTCGGATTATTGTGGCTTTTGTGCCAAAAACAACCGGAATTAAGAATGGGACATTAACAGTTCAATATCCTTTCCAATCTCCAATCATTATTCCAATTACGGGTAGTGCCATTCAGTCGAGTGCAAAATTGCTCGATACAATTGTTGTTTTAAATAGAGCCAAATGTGGTTTGACTTATCCTATTACGGCAAAAATTGCCGTTTCAACAGAAGGGGAATTTGTTTCTTCTGTTGTTCCGGTAGTCGATAATCCGATTTTCAAGTTTTTAACCAATCTACCGCTGCAACTCAATCCATCTCGAGATAATGTCCTAAATTTCGAAGTTACCCCAAAAGATACTGGTTGGCAAGTGATATCATATAGAGTTCGCTTTTCGCCTTGCGATACATTTCAAATACTAACGATTCGTGTTTATTCTGTGTCTCCCATCATTAACATTGATTCAGCAATAGAAAGTGATTTTCAATGTAGGGCCCCAGCAATTGAACTTCCTGTACTGAATTCTGGAAACGATACCTTGTTTTTCCGAAAGTTTTCCTTCAGTCCACAAACCAACAAATTAATTCTTGCGGGCTGGAAATCCGGTAATTTATTATTAAGTAATTACATTTTACCAAACAAATCGGATACCCTTTTAATTTATATTGATTCAAGCTTTACCGGTAACCTTGTCACAACCCTTATCATTGAAAATAATGATTTTCGTAGCATTCGTGGACCACGAAATGTGGTTAATATAAAAATCAATATTCGGGTTTTTTTGCCTAAAATTGTCGCTTCTCCGACATATTTAGATTTTGGTAAAATATGCTTGGGCGACTCGGTTATTAAGAATTTAACATTTGAAAATAGAGGCAATCTTGAGGAACTCTTTTTAAATGTTTATCAGAGAGATAGAAACACTTTCATTATTACAAACCCATTTCCTTTGAATGTTAAGGCTTTCGATAGCATAAAAGTAAGGATATTGTTCTTTCCAACACGAATTGGGAAGTTCATTGATACATTGATATTCGTTTCCTTCAACTGCAAGGATACTTTCAAAGTGGTTTGTTTTGGCGAAGGTGTTAGAACAAATTTGAGTTATTTTCCCAAGCAAATCACTCTTCGTATGCAAAAAGGTTACCTTCAAACTCAGAAAATTGAATTTTTTACCTCGTTTCCCGATACTTTCAAGTTTGTGAATTATCAAATCGACGGCGAGATTAATGCTTTTATTTCAAATTTCGTTCTTTTGACCGACTCGATAGCTACTTCCTTCGATACACTTTCTTTTGAATTGACTTTCGATGCAAAACTAAAAGGAAAGTATAATGGGTCAATAACTTTTGTATTTGATGGCATTTGTGATACAGTAATTATTATACCTATATCTATCGATGTGTTCGATAAAAACTTGGTGATTGATCCTACATCTATTGATTTTGGAAGGGTTCTTTGCACCCCAGTTATTCAAGTCAGAAAGATTAAAATTAAGAACTTATCAGAAACCGTCGATACAATTTTGAATATTTCAATTCTACAAAAATTTGGGCAATTTACTTTTGAGACATTACCTTCCTTACCTTTAGTTTTAAATCCCTTTGATTCACTCGAGCTGAAAGTGGATTTTGTGCCAAGACAAATAGGTTATGACACTGCAAATATTCTGTTTGAATTCCGAGATACGACACGAAATACAACAATAATGATTAATGCTTTTTATGGCTTATCTAAAACAACTTTATATCCTACTGATGTTGATTTTGGCGAACGTGAGTATTGCGAATTGCCTGTTTCCAAATTTCTCTCAATTACAAACACTGGTAACATCCCCGATACAATTTTTATATTGAAGGGTTTTACAAACGATGTTTTCGATTTTCGAATTTCCAGAACAGTTTTGAATCCATTTTCGGAAGATACTTCATTTATCGAAATCCAATTCAAAAACAAAGATAAGATTGGAGACTTTTTAGATACATTAGTTCTTGGTTTACGGAATTGTCAAGTTTCCGATACAATTATAATTAGCGGCTCTGTTGGTTCGCCCGTTTTTTCCATTTCGCCAAATGTGGTTGAAATTGGTGAACTCTGGATGGGAAACAAAAAAAGTAGCGGTGTCATTTTAAACAATTTGTTCAACAAGCCAGCGACGGTCAGTATTTTTTCATCAATCATTAGCGAGAATATTAATTTTGATACCGCCTTTTCTGGTATTGTCCAACCCAATAGCTCCATAGTTTTCGCTTTTAATGTCGAGGCAAAACAAGTTGGGGAATACTGGGATACGATTTGCTTTAAGTTTACTACGAGATGTGATTACTACTCTTGTTTTGTAATTCACTACGTAATACCAGAGGAAAATTATGTTCTTTCTTTAAAGATTGGAAAATATTTTTCAAAGCCTGATGATATTGTTGATATAAAAATCGAAAATCAAAGTCCTAATGAATTTTTGAAACTCGATACCCTACAATTAGGCTTAACTTTCGACAAATTCCTATTCCATCCCCATTCATATAAAATTGAAAACCAAGATGTTATTGCTCAAAATAGCTTTGGGAACATCCAACTTTTGCTTGTTGGGCAACAACTAAAAGAGTTTGTTAATAATGGAAAACCAGTAGTAGTTTCTGGTCGAGCATTATATTCATTTCCAGATACCACTAATCTCGATTTGAATGTGGTTAGGTATGCGCCTGAAAAGGTTATCCGTTTTAATTTGATTAATGGATTTCTTAAAGTACATCCAATTTGCGAACTCGTCGGAGCTTTTCGCTTAGAGGAGTTCCCTACTTTTGAAATACTTGGTTTGTATTTTGATTTCAACGATACATATTTGACAGTTTTTTCTACTGATAAGCAGAAAGTGGTTGCAAATTGCTTCGGTTTGCTGGGCAATAGCCTTACACAATCGGTATTGGTTTTGGAGAAAGGTTTGAATGTTGTAGATATCTCGAAAATACTCTCTCGAACTTTTCAGAGTTCAGAAATATATCTTGTTTTAACAAGTGAGTTTACGAGAAAAGTTGTTTATATTCCCATTCGATAATCGTTTCTGTTTATTATGAACATCTATATTGGAACATCGGGGTGGGCTTTTCCTAATTGGGTTGGTGTTTTATATCCAGAAGGCTTACCCCAGAATAAATGGCTAAATTTTTATTCACAGATATTTAATTGTGTCGAGGTTAACTCGACATTCTACCGATTATTCAAACCATCTACTTATTTGAACTGGGCGAAGACGGTTGGCAATGACTTTAAGTTTATCATCAAAGTTCCACAAGAGATTTCACACAAAAAGAAATTGGTTAATGCAGGCAAAGAACTGGACGAATTTTTCGAAAACATTGAAAATTTGAGGCCAAAGATTGGTTTGGTTTTGTTACAACTTCCGCCAAGCTTCTCAACTCCAATCGACATTTTTTCCGATGTCATTGCGTACATTAGTTCAAAATTTCCGCTTGCTGTCGAGTTTAGGAACAAGTATTCTCGGAGTGAAGAGGTTTTGGATATTTTGATTCGAAACAATTGTGTTTATGTCAATCCCGATTCCCCCAACAATTTTTTAACAAATATATTAACAAATCGAACTTTATATTATAGATTGCACGGTCGTATTGCATTACACAAATCTTCGTATAACGATGAAGAACTTGAGGAAATTGCCAGTTCTATAAAAACGTTCGAAGGTAGAATTGATAATGCTTATATTATTTTTAACAACGGAATGCTGGGCTATTCAATTCCAAATGCTGTGAAGTTACAAAGCTTATTAAGGACAACGAGAGAATGCAATGGAAATGCCCTTGGAAATATTCAAAAGTTGGAATTTTAGGTTTAGGTTTCAAATGTCTAATTTTTTAATTATTTCATAGATTTTTTCCGAGGCTGTGCCGTCGCCATAGGGAAAACACTTTTTAGCCATTTGGTTATAGGTTTGTTGATCATTAAATAGTTTTTCCACCCAATAAGTAATTTTGTTTCTATCGGAACCAACAACGATGGAAATTCCTAATTCAAGGCTTTCTATTCGTTCTGTTTTTTCGCGTAAGACAAGAACTGGTTTCCCAAAAGTAGGTGCTTCTTCCTGAATCCCTCCGCTGTCTGAAAGAATTAAAAATGATCTTTGCATTATGAAAAGAATTTCGGGGTAATCGAGTGGATCAACAAGATGGATATTTGGAGCTTTAAGAATTGAAAAGACTGTTTTACGAACGTTTGGATTTAAATGAACTGGAAAGACAATTTGAATCTCATTGAAGTTAAGAGCAATGTCTTTTATAGCATTGCAAATTTCAATCAGTGGTTTCCCGAAATTTTCCCGTCTGTGGCAAGTAACAAGGATAATCTTTTTGTTGAAATCAACTTGTTTGAACTTTGCAAAGAGAGTGTTTTCATTTTGTTGGACATAATCGAGAGTGAGCAATTGTGCATCAATTGTTGTGTTTCCAACGAGGAAAATCTTCTCGGATGAAATGTGTTCGAATTTCAAATTTTCTACTGCTTTATTTGTGGGTGCAAAATGGAAGTCGGCAATTTGAGTGATTAAGCAACGGTTGAGTTCCTCGGGGTAGGGCAATTTTTTATCGAAGGTACGGAGTCCAGCTTCGATGTGTGCAACTGGGACCTTGTGATAGAATGAAGCCAGAGCCCCAACAAAAGAAGTGGTTGCGTCCCCTTGAACAATTGTTAGATTTGGTTTGACGTTTATGAAAACAGATTCTAGTTTTGAAAAAGTTTGTGAAGTAATGTAATCAAGGGATTGGTCGTTTATCATAATATTTAGGTCAAAGTCGATAGGCAAATTGAAATAGTCAACAACTTGCATAAGCATCTGGCGATGCTGTGAAGTTATACAAGTATTAATTTCAAATTCGCAATCCTCTTTGAATCTTTTGATTAAAGTTGCTAACTTAATACCCTCTGGTCTTGTCCCAAAAATAAAAAGTATTTTTTTCATCTTGCAAGCATTTAGAAAATACAAAATTTGCAATTTTATCGTTAATTCAAATTATGTTTACAAGTAAAACAATGGTTTTTGGTAATTTTGTTTTTCATTTTTTTGATAAATAACAATGGGTGAAATTGTAAAATCGGGTTCCGAAGAAAACAAGCAAAAGTCTGATATTCATTCCGATTGGGAACTTACACCAACGAACATTGTGCGTGAATTGGACAAATACGTCATTGGACAGGAAGAGGCAAAACGTATCGTTGCCATTGCTTTGAGAAATAGATGGCGTAGGCGAAAAGTGATGAGTCGGCTACGCGAAGAAATTTTACCAAACAACATCATAATGATTGGACCAACGGGTGTCGGAAAAACCGAAATTGCTCGAAGGCTTGCCAGACTTGTCAATGCACCTTTTGTTAAAGTGGAAGCGACCAAATATACAGAAGTTGGATATGTTGGTCGGGATGTCGAGTCGATGGTGCGCGACCTTGTTGAGCGGGCTGTAGCTATGGTTAAACAAGAAAAGACCCAGGAAAAACTGGAAGAGGCAAAAAAGGCTGCCGAGGAAAGGCTTTTAAATATTTTGTTTCCAAGAAAACCCCGAAGTATTTCTTTTGAAATTGAAACCAACGAAAACATTACCGACGAAAATTATGAGAAATTTAAAGAGCTTTATCGAAGTGGTTATTTCGACGACAAAGTAATTGAGATCGATGTAGAAAGCGAGATGACACCGCCTGTTCAAGTTCTTGGTCCTTTTGGAATGGACGAGATTAGCACTTCATTGCAAGATATGATGAGCCAACTTTTTCCAAAGAAAAAAGTTAGAAGAAAAATGACTGTTGCCGAAGCAAGAAATCAAATACTAAAAGAAGAAACAGAAAAATTAATCGATATGGAATCTGTTGTCAAGGAAGCACTTGAAAGAGCCGAAAGTATGGGTATCATTTTTATAGACGAAATAGATAAAATTGCTTCGACGGAAGGGCGAACCGCTGGACCCGACGTCTCGCGTGAAGGAGTTCAAAGAGATTTACTTCCAATCGTGGAAGGGACAACTGTGAACACAAGATATGGTCCTGTTAAAACTGATCATATTCTTTTCATAGCTTCTGGTGCATTTCATGTTTCAAAGCCGTCGGACTTGATACCCGAGTTGCAAGGTCGTTTCCCAATACGAGTTGAATTGAAAAGTTTGACTGAAGATGATTTTGTGAAGATTTTGACTTTGCCAGAGAATGCGCTAATAAAACAATATAAAGCATTGTTGGAAACCGAAGGAATTCAACTTGAGTTCGAACCCGAGGCAATAAGGGAGATTGCATCTATCGCTGCGAAAGTAAACGAAGAAATCACAAACATAGGCGCTCGTCGACTCCATACGATTATGACAACTTTGCTTGAAGATATCTTATTCAATGCCCCAGATAAAATCAAAGACAAGAAAATTGTTGTAACTATGCAAATGGTTCAAGAAAAATTGAATAAGATTATCGAAAATGTTGATTTGAGTAAATATATTTTGTAAAAGGAGAATTATGGAACCTAGCCAATACAAAATCAAAACTGCTTTAGTATCGGTTTTCGATAAAACAGGTATACTTGAATTTGTCCAGGGTTTGATTGACCTTGGGATTAAAGTTTATTCAACTGGTGGGACGAAAAAATATCTTTTCGAAAACGGATTGAAAGTCCATAACATTGAAGAGTTAACTCAGTTCCCAGAAATACTCGATGGAAGAGTAAAAACTTTACATCCCCATCTTTATGCTGGTATACTTGCACGAATAAACAAACCGGAACACATCAAACAACTTGAATTTTATGGTATAAAATCCATTGATTTAGTTGTTTGCAATTTATATCCTTTCGAGGACACTATAAAAGCGCTCAATGGTAAACAACATTTTTCCGATGAAGAAATGCTTGAAATTTTGGATATGATTGATATTGGCGGACCATCTATGCTTCGTGCTTCTGCCAAAAACTACCACTGGACTTTGCCAGTTATTAATCGAAATCGTTATAGTGAGCTCCTCCAAATTTTGAGGGAAAATGATAGTTGTGTTCCTGAAAATATTCGTTTGAAATACGCAGCCGAAACATTTGAAAACATAGCCCATTACGATTTAATGATTTCTGAATTTTTCAATAAGTTGACTAATTTTGAATTTAGCAGACATTTCCAAGTTTCGCTCCCTTCCGAGCTTAAACTTCGGTACGGGGAAAATCCCCAACAAAAAGCAACTTTGTTTGGTCATTTCAATGAGATTTTCAAGAAGTTGCACGGGAAAGAACTTTCGTACAACAACATTTTGGATATTGATTCTGCAACACGGTTGATTGTTGAGTTCGACACTCCAACTGTGGCAATTATAAAACATACAAATCCTTGCGGTGTGGGTACAGACGAAAACCTTGTCGAAGCATATCGAAAAGCTTTTGCAACAGACACAATTTCACCTTTTGGCGGAATTATTGTGGTCAATCGTCCAGTTGAAAAAGATTTTGCCAGCGAAATACACCCCTTGTTTACCGAAGTCATTATTGCACCCGATTTCACCGACGAAGCGTTGGATTTGCTCACTAAAAAGAAAGATAGAAGATTGGTAAAGGTTGACCTCTCCCTTTTTAAAACAAAACTTAATGTTGATTATCGAAGCGTTACTAATGGTATTCTTGTACAAGATACGGATAAATGGCTTTTCAACAACGAAGATTTCAAAGTTGTAACACGCCGCGAACCCACCGACGAAGAACTCGAATCTTTGATTTTTGCTTGGAAAGTTGTCAAGCATGTTAAATCGAATGCAATAGTATTTGCAAGAAGAGATAGAACTATTGGGATTGGTGCGGGGCAGATGTCGCGTGTCGATTCTTCACGTATTGCTGTAGAGAAAGCACGTTTGATGGGATTGGACTTGAACGGCACTGTCGTTGCCTCGGATGCATTCTTTCCTTTTCCAGATGGTGTCCTCGAGGCTGCAAAAGTTGGTGCTACTGCTGTTATTCAACCCGGGGGCTCTGTGCGCGATAGCGAAGTCATCGAAGCTGCAAATCAAAACAATATGGCAATGATTTTCACCAATATGAGACATTTTAAACACTGATTTGCTTTTTTTGAATTATATTGTTAATTTTACCAATCAAAATCGAGCTGGATATGAAAAAGTTTTTTTTAACTTTATTTCTTTTTTCTCTTATCCAATCATATAACCATTCTTTCGCCCAACATAGAGAAGTAGTTTTAGATTTTGTTAAAGTCAATGGCGAAACTCTTCCCAAAGAACAGCAAGATTTATTGATTTTTGGAAAAAAAGATTCTATATCTTTTTTTTATCATCTTGAAACAAAAGATACAAATCTTCGAACTCCCTTCTTATTTAGAATTATTATAAAAAATTCAAAAGATTCTTCTGTCTACACGACAAATACAAGAAATATTAATTACAAGAATTTACCTGAAGACAACTATAATCTGACAATTCAGGCTTTCGACCCGAGAAATAAGTGGATTGCAAAATCCTTGACTATTGATTTTATGATCAATGATAAACTAAAATCTAAACTTAGTGAATTGAAAATGTTACAAAATAAACAGCCAGTTGCAAAACGGGAAATGTTGGACAAATCTGGGGAAACAAATAAGTTTTTAGGTTTTGAGTTGAAATCAATTGGTGTTGGTGCTGCAATTGGGTTTGGTTTCTTTCTCCTTGTTCTTTTATTTTTTGGCAAAAAATCGTTTAAACGAAAAGTTGAAAAAGAGGCTGTCAACAAAGATAAAATGTACATTGACAAGGTCAGATATGAACAAATTCTTTTGGAGAACAGCAACCTACGCGCAGAAGTTTCGGCTTTGCGGGGTCAAATAGATGCTTTGAATTCGCGGGCAGAAGAACTTCGCAAGCAAAATATTGAACTTAAAGAAAAAGTCGAGAAACTTTCCAGTAGCAAAGAAGAATTAGAAGAACTCCAGAAACAAAAGGATGAACTGTTTGCCTTAATTATTCACGACATAAAGAATCCTGCAGCATTGATTAAAAATCTGGTTGAACTTCTCCGTTCTTACGATTTGACAGCAACAGAACAACAGGAAATCATCGACGATATACTTGTAACATCAAATAGAATTGTTGCACTTTCGCAAGAAGTTTCAAGAATACTTGCATTGGAATCTTCACTTATGAGCTTGAACCTTGAAGTGGGTAATATCAATGACGTTATTCGAGAAGTGGTCCGTTCGAATTCACCAAATGCAAAGAACAAGAATATCAATGTTTTTGTCGATTTGGATGAGAAACTTGATGAATTCAAATTTGACAGGTACAAGGTTTATGAAGTCTTGGATAATTTACTTTCCAACGCTATAAAGTTTACTCAAAAGGGTGGTGAAGTAAGAGTTACAACCCGTAGAGAAAATGAAAAAGTTGTTATAGAAGTGATTGATAATGGCCTTGGATTGTCGGACGAAGATTTGAGTCGAGCGTTCCAAAGAGGTGCAAGATTGAGCGCAAAACCAACTGGCGAAGAAACATCATCGGGACTTGGATTGTGGATAGTAAAGAGACTGGTTGAAGCGATGAAAGGAAAGGTCTGGGTGCGTAGCAAGTTGGGCAAAGGTTCAACGTTTGCTTTTTCCATCCCAATTTTAAAAGACATTACTGTTAACTTTGAACAAGAAACGGAGATGCAGGCAAAGAATTAAGCCAATTTTATTCCCCAGCAACACAAATAAAAACAAATTTTGACACAAATTAGAATTAATGGATTTGAAAAGTGCTTCTTTTCTTAACTTTGCTTTGTATCCATTGTGTTTTTTTGAAAATTATAGGTGATTTATGGTCAAAATTGCAATCATTGACGATGATATTGACATTGTCGATGCAGTCAAATTGATTCTTACATCCAAGGGATACCAAGTTGTATCTGCAATGAATGCAAATGATGGCTTGAAACTTATCGAAACGGAAAAGCCAGACATTATTTTACTTGATGTTATGATGGAAGAACCAGATGACGGTTTCTTTTTGGCAATGAAATTGAGAAAAATGGGCATTAAGACACCCATCTTCCTTTTAACTTCAATTGCAAAAGTGACTGGGTTTGACTATGGTGCTAATGATGTGATTCCTATTGAGGAATTCTTAGAAAAGCCAGTTCAATCTGAAGTTCTTATTGAAAAAATCAACAAATATTTGAGACAAAAGTGAGGTGGATATGATTTATCCCGATAAGAATGTGATAGTCAACGAAGTGAACTTTTTAGTCGAGAAATATGGTAATGGGAGAGAAAACCTTCTCCCAATATTGCAGGATATTCAACGCAAGTTTGGTTTTATATCCGATTTTGCGATGCAAGAGATTGCTCATAAACTAAACATTCATCCTGTCGAAGTTTATGGGGTGGTAACTTTTTATAGTTTTTTAAGTACGGAACCCAAAGGGAAGTATGTAATTCGCTTGTGCAAAACAATATCTTGTGATTTGGCTGGTAAAGATGCAATAGCAAATACTTTAGAGCGTGAGTTGGGTATGAAGTTTGGGGAGACATCTCCCGATAGGAAATTTACTCTCGAATATTGTCATTGCATTGGAATGTGCGACCAGGGTCCAGCAATGTTAATCAACGAAGAAGTCCATACAAAACTTACTCCCTCGAAAGTGATTGAAATTATTGAAAATTTAAGATAAGGAGGAGTTATGCCAATTATAAATGATACAATTTTCTTCGATGAAAAAGCACACGGAGAGGCATTAGAAAAAGCGTTGAAGCTTACTCCGCAGGAAGTAGTTATGGAAATTCGTGAGTCGGGTTTGCGGGGTCGGGGTGGTGCAGGTTTTCCAACTGGGACCAAATGGATGTTAGCTTTGTCGGCAAAGGCTGACAAAAAGTTTGTGGTCTGCAATGCCGACGAAGGAGAACCTGGAACCTTCAAAGACCGAGTTCTTCTTTCGGAATATACGAAATTGGTGCTTGAGGGGATGGTAATTGGTGGATATGCAATTGGAGCCAATAAAGGATTTATTTATCTTCGCGGTGAGTATGCTTATTTGTATAATCATTTACAAACCTACCTTGAAAGATTGAGAAATGAAAACAGACTTGGGAATAATATTCTTGGTACGAATTTTTCATTTGATATTGAAATTCGCCTGGGTTCGGGGGCATACGTCTGTGGGGAAGAAACAGCTTTGATAGAGTCTCTTGAAGGACATAGGGGCGAAGCAAGAAATAGACCGCCATTCCCAGTTAATACTGGTTATCTTGGATATCCCACAATTGTTAATAATGTTGAAACTTTTGCTTGTGCTTACATTGTAATTTCGAAGGGTGCCCAATGGTTTGCAAAATATGGAACAGAAAAATCCAAAGGAATGAAATTAATATCAGTTTCTGGCGATGTTAAAAAACCCGGTGTGTACGAAGTGCCTTTTGGAATTACAGTCAAAGAACTGCTTGAACTTGTTGGTGCCGAAGAAACCAAAGCAGTACAAATAGGAGGGGCATCGGGCATTTGCGTTCCAATGAGCGAAATTAATCGAAATATATCATTCGAGGATATACCAACTGGCGGTTCTGTCATTGTTTTCAATAAAAACAGAAGTATGTTGAAAGTGCTAAGAAACTTTATGGAATTCTTTGTCGAAGAAAGTTGTGGACAATGCACACCCTGTCGCATTGGAAACAAGAAATTACTTGAAGGTGTTGAAATGCTCGAAAAAGGGAAATGTTCACATAAATATCTAAACGAATTGATAGAACTCGGCAAGACTATGCAAATTGCTTCAAAATGCGGTTTAGGTCAATCATCTCCCAACCCATTTATTTCAATCGTAACAAATTTCAAAGATGAAATTATGTCCAATTCTATCCGAGGTAACAATGGAAACTAAAATATCAAGTGGAAGGGCTCCGGTTGCTCAAAAGCCTCACATTGTCTCTACTACCTCAACTGGTGATATTGGTGGCTTAGTTGATATTGAGATTAATGGTAGACAGTATAAAGTTCCCTTTGGTATGACCATTTTAGAGGCTTGCAAGCAAAACAATATTCATATTCCAACATTGTGTTACCACGAAGATCTATGTATTGCTGGTGCCTGTCGTGTTTGTGTTGTTGAAATCGAAGGGATGAAAACATTGCAGGCTTCTTGTGCGTTTCCAATCACTGGTAAAATTAAAATCTGGACAACATCGGAGAAAGTTCGTAAAGCAAGGCGCCATATCTTGGATTTGTTGTTGAGCGAACACTATGGCGAATGTTATTCTTGCGTTAGAAACAATAATTGTGAGTTGCAAACCCTTGCGAAAGAGTATGGTGTCGATTTCTATCGTTTTGGTCATATCGAGCAAAGGCGATACGAAGTCGATCGTTCGAGCTATGCAATCGTTCGTGATATGGACAAATGTGTGTTATGTAAAAGATGTGTTAGAACCTGCATCGATTTGCAGGAGGTTGGCGTTCTCGAAGCCACAAGGCGTGGTTATTCAACTTTGATTTCTACTTTTATGGACAAGCCGATGATAGATGTAATTTGTATAAATTGCGGTCAATGTATCAATCGATGTCCAACTGGAGCACTTCGAGCAAAAGACCCATCGGATGAAATCTGGAAAGCAATCGACGACCCAACCAAACATGTTGTTATACAAACAGCACCGTCGATTAGAGTTGCAATTGGAGAAGAGTTTGGCTTGCCGCCGGGAAATTCGATGACTGGGCAAATGGTTACTGCATTGCGAATGATCGGATTTGACAGGGTTTTCGATACAAATTTTGCTGCAGACTTAACAATTATGGAGGAGGGAACCGAACTTTTGCTTCGCTTGAAACAACGCTTTGTCGATGGGGATTCAACCGTTAAGTTACCTCAATTTACATCCTGCTCTCCGGGCTGGATTAAGTTTATCGAGCATTTTTACCCAGAGCATTTGGACTATCTATCGACTTGCAAATCGCCTCAGCAAATGTTTGGTGCTGTTATAAAAACATTTTATGCACAGGAAATGGGAATCGACCCTGCGAACATTGTTACCGTTGCTGTTATGCCTTGCACAGCAAAGAAATTCGAGTGTAATCGACCAGAAATGAATGCCTCGGGCTTTAAAGATATTGACTATGGTTTGACGACCCGTGAACTTGCACAAATGATAAAAGAGGCTGGAATATATCTTCCGGAACTTCCGAAAGGAAATTTCGACGAGCCCTTTGGCAATGCATCTGGTGCTGGTTTAATTTTTGGTGCTACTGGTGGGGTTATGGAAGCCGCTTTGCGGACAGTTTATGAAATTGTAACCGGACGTCCAGTTCCGTTTGAAAATCTTGATATTACGCCTTGTCGTGGTATTGATGGGGTACGCGAAGCCTCTATTGTTTTGACTAATGTAAAAGATGAATGGAAGTTTCTCGAAGGAGTTGAGTTGAAATTTATGATTGCTCATGGTACTGCAAATGCAAAGAAAGTAATGGAAGCACTCATTCGAGGTGAGTTAGAAGATTACCATTTTGTGGAAATTATGGCTTGTCCTGGTGGCTGTATTGGCGGCGGTGGGCAACCAATACCTACAAGTCCCGAGATTAGGAAAAAGAGAATCGAGGCAATCTACAAAGAGGAAGCTGGGTTACCAATCCGAAAATCTCACGAAAACCCACACGTAAAATATTTATATGAGAAATTCCTTGTCGACGGACCTTGCGGACACATTTCACATAAGTTATTGCACACTCATTATACTAAGCGCGGCAAATACATTGTGTAAAGTAGTTTAATTATAAAAAAACAAAGGCAGGCTGACTGGCCTGCCTTTTTGCTTTAGAATGACTGTGTTTTTTTAACTTTCTGGGATTTCAATTGCAACAAGAGTAGAAGTATCTTTGTATTTAATTTTCAATAAAACAGCATCTCCGGGCTTTTTCGAAGCAAGGATTTTCTTAAATTGGCTGACAGAAGTGATTTCTTGGTCGTCGACCTTGGTTATAACCCCGCCTGGTATCAACCCACGTTCTCGCATCAATGTTTTGTTTGTAACATCTTTTAGGTAGATGCCATTTTGAACATCGAAATTTTCTTTGGTCTTCTCGTCCAAAGGTGTAACTACCAATCCTACCTTGTCGATTTTAACATCTTGGCCAGGTTTCGGTTCCTCAAAGTTGGAATCGCTTTTTTCGACAAATGTATTGTCGCGTGTTCCAAGTTTAACATTAAGTTTAATTTCTTTCTTCTGTCGCCAGATTGTTAATTCCACAGTTTCGCCAGGTTTCATCTTTGCTATTTCGCTTTGTAGTTCATTGCTGGAATTTATTTTTTTGCCATTAACTTCGAGAATTACGTCTTCGGATTTAACGCCAGCTTTGTCGGCGGGACTACCAGGTTCAACTTCGTTTACAAGCGCACCTTTGACTTCTTTCAAACCAAGTGCTTTTGCATAAGTTTCGTCGATTGTTTTGATGTAAACTCCAAGATAAGCTCTTTGGAATTTACCAGTGCGAATAATTTCTGTTACGACTGTTTTCACAAGATCTGCAGGAATTGCAAAACCATAGCCAATGTATGTGCCAGTTCTTGTGGCTATCGCAGTATTGATTCCCACAAGGCTTCCACTTAGATTGAACAAGCCACCGCCGCTATTTCCCGGGTTAATTGGTGCGTCGGTTTGAATGAAATTTTCTATGGCATAGTTAACACGCCCCCCTTCTTCGGGCTGAATTAGATTTAAACCTCCTCTTCCAATAGCACTAATTATACCAGATGTTACCGTAGAGCTTAAACCGAGTGGATTCCCAACCGCAATGACCAGTTCACCAACTTTGATTTCGCTCATATTGGCAAAATGAACAGGTTTGAACCCATCGCCTTCAATTTTGATTACAGCAAGGTCTGTCCATTTGTCTGTACCGATTATTTTGGCTTTGTACTCTTTTTTGTCGAATGTTGTAACTTTTATTTCATCTGCATTTGCCACAACGTGGTTGTTGGTGACAATATACCCATCAGAAGTGACAAATACACCACTACCGGCTCCAGTCATTTCGGGGTCGATATCCTGGAAGTGTTTTTTGAAAAATTCATTCCAATCTTCAAACAATGGATTGTTTTCATCAAAAGGGAAGAATTGAAAATTTCCAGACGATTTTTGTTTAATTTTGACGCGGATGTTGACAACACTTTCGATAACGGCATTTGCAGCATTTTTATATGCATCGTTCAACTCTTTAATAGTGTTGTTAAGCACGATTGGTGGTTTTGAAAGGCCAATTTCCGGTTGAGCAAGAATTTTACCTTTAAAGAGAAGAAACAAAACTGTCAAAAGTAGGATCCCACTTGCCGCAGAGATTAATGCGATTTTAATTTGTTTGTTTTTCATAAAACCTCCATTGAATTTTTGCGAGTTTTTAGACGAAAGAAGATTTTTGATATTTCAATAATTTCTTTGCTGGTTGGTTATAGTTGGCAAAGTTAAATGCTTCAATAATTCTTAAATTTGCATTTTATATTAAAACGGAAAATATGTTTTTATCCAGAATAGAACTTTTGGGTTTTAAATCTTTCGCAAACAAAACTATATTAAAATTTAGTGAGGGGATAACTGCGATTGTCGGTCCCAATGGTTGCGGCAAAACCAATATTGTTGATGCTATTCGCTGGGTGCTTGGAGAGCAGAAAACTTCGCTTCTGCGAAGTGAAGTTATGGAAAATGTAATTTTCAATGGTTCTGCAACACGCAAACAACAAGGAATGGCTGAAGTTTCCATTACTTTTCAAAATGACAAAGGATTGCTTCCCTCTCATTTCACTGAAGTAACAATTACGCGTAAATTATATAGAGACGGTAAAAGTGAATATTACATCAATAACAACTTATGTAGGTTGAAGGATGTTTTAGATTTGTTTATCGATAAAGGAATGAGTAGCAATTCCTATTCTATTATTGAACTAAAAATGATAGAGACTTTGCTTAATGGGAGCCTTGATGAGCGCAGACGTTTGCTCGAAGAGGCTGCGGGAATTGCTAAATTTAAGCAGAGAAAAAAAGAAACCAACAAAAAGCTCGAGTCGGTCCACAACGATTTACTTCGCATTTATGATATTGTGAATGAGATTGAGCAAAATGTTCGTTCTCTTTCAAGGCAAGCAAGCAAAACCAAAAAATACAATAAAATTTATCAAGAACTAAAATCATTAGAATTGGATTATTGGCTTTTTCAGTTTCAGACTTCCAACGATATTTTTCAACGACTGGAAGTAGAAAACAACGAATTGAAACAAAACAAAGAACAGAAGGAAAAAGCTCTTATCGAAGTAACCAATGAAATCGCCAAAATTCAGGAGGAGATAAGCAAACTTGAAGAACAGATTGACGAGGTTCGCAGCGAAGAAAACCAAATTTTTGCTGTATTTTCTGGTTTGCAAAATCAAATTAATCTTGCCCATGAAAGGATAAACACACTTTCAAACAATGAAAATAGGTTGCAAAATGAAATTATTGAAACTAATCGACTGCTGGAAAAGTTCAATCATACTTATAATGAATTAATGAGAATTGAAAAGGATAAAAATGATGAATTAATATTACTAAGGAAAGAGTTTGAAACGCTAAATCGAAATTTTGTTAAAAATGAATCACTTTTACAAGGTCGTAGAAAAGATCTTCAAGAACTTAACGAGAGGATTATAAAAGTTGAAAATGAGTTAAAATACGATCGTCTTAACCTCGATCGATTGTTGTCGGGGAAAAGACATTCAACCGAACGATTTGAGAATCTTAAAAAAGAAATAAACGATTTAGAATTAACTTTAAATAAAAAAAGCAATTTTATTGAAAATATTAAACTTGAAATAAAGACTTTAACAGAAAAACTTGATGATTTGAACTCAAAAATATTACAGTTTGAAAAATCAATAGAAGAGAAAAAGGTTAGACATAGTGAACTTTTAAAAAACCAAAATGAACTGCAACTTTCCATTCGTGAAGTGCAAACCTCGCTCGATTTTCTAAAATCCATTTTAGAAGTTGACGAAAGCACTCGTTTTCTTATCAAAGAATCAAATTGGACAGCAAAAAGAAACTTCAGCTTGCTTGGAGAAATATTACCAATTGAAGAGCAATTCCGAATTGCCTACGATTCTTTGCTTGGACAATTTAAAAACATAGTTCTTGTAGAAAATGAGTCCGATATTCTTGAAGCCAAAGAGATTTTGACAAAAGAGCATAAAGGAAAATGTTTCTTTGTATGTTTGAGTAATATTCCAGAAAATGTAAGTCCTCCAGTCGAGATCAAGCACCATAAAATAATAGGTTTTGCAAGTGAAATTCCAAATGTGGATTCGAAGATTCGTAACTTACTTCGACTTATTTTGGGGAACTCATTAATTGTTAAAGACTTCGATGATGCTTTGGCAATTTTTGATCAACATTCAGTTCAGTGTTTGGTTACTCTTTCTGGCGAGATGATAATCAATCGAAGCATTCAAAAGCGAGGTTCAATTTTACATAAAGAGGGGCTCTCGATTGGAAAGGTTGAAAGGATTAAAAAGTTAGAAAGAAAACAAAGTGAAATTTCGCAAAAATTGGTTGAAATAGAAAATGCAATTAAGGTGTTGGACGCGGCAATTAAGCAAGATTTGCAACAAATTCAACAATATACTGAACTTGTAAAGCAAACCGAAAAAGAAATTAACCAGAAAAAAATAACACTTGGCAAAGAAGAACTCTTGCTCGAGAAACTTCAAAATGAGTTCGAATCGAAAGTGATAGCTGTCAAATCTATTGAAAATGAGTTTGAGAATTTTGATGTGGAAATTCAATTGATTCAGAGTACTATTCAAGAAAAAGAACAGATGTTACTTGAGACAAAAAAATTATTTGAAGAACGCCAACGGGAATTTATTGCATTCCAAAAAGAATTTGAAGGGGAACAGACAAAGGTCCGTGATCTTGAAAAGAAAATAGTTAAAATCAATACAGAGTTGGAAGGATTATCCAAGGAGAAACAAAGAATTGTTAATTCTCGAAGTCATCAACAATCAAAGTTGATTAAGCTCGAACAGGAATTAACCAAAGTTCGGCAAGAAAAAGAAGAGAGGAAAAAACAAATCGAAGAGCTCGAGCGAAAGATTGGGACAGAGGAAATTTCTTTAGAGGAGACCAAGCAAAGGAAAGGATATCTTCAACAGCAAAAAAAAGAGTTGGAAGAACTTTTGTTTCAACAAGAAGAATACAAAGAGCAGAACCAAAGTGCTTTGGCGAAAATCACAGCCAGGATGCATCAAAACGAAGTGGAAATTGCTCGCCAAAAGGAAATATCACATTCATTATTTACAAAAGCGCTCGAAAGTTATCAAGTTAATCTGAATAATTATGTTCTTTCGTCTGAAATTAGCGAATCTAATAAACAAGAGGTTGAATTCAGAATTTCTGAACTAAGAAAATCGCTTATTACGTTGGGAAATGTCAATTTTCTTGCGTTACAAGAATATGAGGAACAGAAAGCGAGATTAGAACTATACAAGACGCAAATCCAAGATTTAGTCCAATCGGAAAAATCCTTGAAAGAAGCATTAAAAGAAATCAATGATACAGCAGAGAAGAAATTTATAGAAACCTTTGAAGCAGTTAATCAGAACTTCAATAAAGTTTTCAAAGAACTCTTTGGTAGCGAAAGTTTTGCCGAATTACACATTGACTACAATAATCCACTGGACTCAGACATTGAAATTAAAGTGAAACCCTCGGGCAAGAAAGTTAATTCAATTGAAACTTTGTCGCAGGGGGAAAAAACCTTGACTGTACTTTCCTTATTGTTTGGAATATACTTGGTGAAGCCTTCGCCATTCTGCGTTCTTGATGAAGTTGATGCACCTTTGGACGATGCAAATGTGGACAGATTTTTAAATTTGTTGAAGAAATTTTCCAATGAAGTGCAATTCATCATAATAACGCACAACAAAAGGACAATGGAATTTGCCAATGTTTTATATGGAGTGACAATGGCTGAAGATGGAATCTCGAAAGTTTTATCTGTTAAACTTGTGGAGTCTTAAATGAATCTTAAAAAGATAGTTTTTAATTTTCTCTTTTTTTTCTTTTTTGTTTTTTTCAATTTTATTTTTAATTCTTGTCAAGAAAACTCGACCCCACCGACAACCAACGATACTCCTACCGAAGCTTATCTAATGACCACCGTTATTGATATTTCCGATGGCGATACCTTTGCTATTTACTACAAAAACCAGAAATGGAAGGTAAGAGTTTTGTATGTTGATTGTTTTGAAACACAAAAAGGAAGCCGTTTGACCGATCAAGCAAATCGCGCTGGAATTAGCGTCGATTCCGCCTTATCTCTTGGGTTAAAAGCAAAGGAATTTGCAAGAAAGACACTTCTGAACAAAAAAGTTGAACTTTTGAGGGATTTTAAGGAGCCAAACCTTGATATCTATGGTCGTTTGTTGAGGATTACAATAATCGATGGAATGCGTTATGATTCTCTTATTCGAGTTATGGGGTTAGCAGCGCCAGATAAATAATATGTTGAAGTTACTCAAATTCGTTGGCAAGATTGTCTTCTTTTTCCTGGTTTCAAGTATTTCAATTGTTATTGTTTACAAATTTCTGCCTCCTCCAGTAACGCCGATTATGATAATTCGAGTCTTTGAAGGCTGGTTCGAAGGAAAAAATATTGGAATTAAAAAGAAGTGGGTATCGTACGATAATATTTCAAAGAATGTGTTTCGTGCAGTTGTTTCAGCCGAGGATGCTCGATTTATGAGCCATAACGGTTTTGATTGGGATGCGATTGAAGCAGCAAGACGGTACAACGAAGAAAAAAAAGGAAGAAAGTTGCGTGGTGCTTCGACAATTTCAATGCAGACTGCAAAAAATGCTTTTCTTTGGCACGGTAGAAACTATGTGCGCAAGGCTTTAGAGGCATACTTTACAGTTCTAATAGAATTTATCTGGGGAAAAAAAAGGATCCTCGAAGTATATGTGAATATAATTGAATTTGGTGAAGGGATTTATGGGGTTCAGGCGGCTTCGGAACATTTTTTCCATAAAGATGCAAAAGATTTAACTCGACGTGAAGCTGCGTTGCTTGCTGCAGTTTTGCCAAATCCGCGTCGTTGGTCGCCAATAGCCCCAACACCATACATCGAAAAAAGAGTGGAATTTATACAAGGTAGAATGAACTCAGTCGTTATACCTAAATGAAGTGTAACTTTTTGAAAACATTTTTGTCTATTTGTATTGTTGTTTTTAGAAAAGGTTAAAAAATGAAGTTTAAAACAATTTTATTGATTTGCTTTCTCTCTTTTCTTTCTATCCCATTGCTTGCAAAAGAATTAGTCATTGATTCGAAATTTTTGATTCGCAATTCCTCCTCTGCAATTGTTTTAGACAAAACTCCTGGGATTGTTTTCGAGGTGAACAATTCAGTTGTTCGTGAAGTATTTACTGCTGATTATGATGTTGTGAAAATAAAAGAGTTTCCAGTCCTTGAAGGAAAAAATGTTACTTTGAGTTTGCAAAGAAGTTTTATTCCCTTCGACCAGAATACGGAATTTTATCGTGGAACAAGAAATGGTTTGGTAAAAACTAAAGCACCAAATATTATGGTGCTCTCTGGGACGATTGATGGATACGAAAAATCTTCAGTCTTTTTAGCTTTTGCCGACTTTGGAATTTTAGGAACAATACAAGAAAATGAGACAAAAATTTATTCTATTTCGCCTAAACTCAAAGAAAAAAATACATTAGAACACATTTTAACAAACGCGAATGTTCAAGCCAACGACGAGGCTGAAATTTTTAGGTGTTTAACCGAAGATTATAGTGGTAATTCTACAGAAGCTGGGGATTTGATTAAGTTTTATAAAGAGAATGAGGTCCCACTGGCTAAAAAACCTTTACTTGAAGTAAAACTTGCTTGCGAAGGGACTAACGACTTTTTCAAGATTTTTGGCAATTCCCAAAATGCTCTTGCATATATGGCTGCTGTGATTGCCCAATCATCGAAGATTTACCAAGAGTTCTTCAATGTGCGACTTTACATTGGTTACGCGGTTGTATGGGAAGATGAATGGGACGACCCTTATTATGGCACAAAAAATCTTTCTGAGAAGTTGCAAAAAATGCCAAGTGTATGGAAAAATAAATCGATAGATAGAGCATTAACAGTTCTTTTTGCAAATCTTGCAAGTCAACCGGCAAACGAAACAGTTGCTGGCATTTCATATGGAGGTACTCCTTATTATGGAAGCCTTTGCAACAAAGATTGGGGCTATTGCGTTCTTGGGATTAGAGGCAACGCAACTTATCCCACATTGAACTACACTTGGGACGTTAATGTTGCTACCCATGAAATAGGTCACAACTTTTCGCTTCCTCATACCCACAGTTGCTATTGGCAACCAAATATGATTGATACTTGTGTTACTGGTACAACAGGCGTTGGTGATGCTTGCATAAAGACAGGAAATCCAATCCCCCGCCCTGGTACAATAATGAGTTATTGTCATCTGACAAATTCCACACATTCAGTTCAGTTAATTTTTCATCCACGAGAATTACCTCTCGCAAGAAGCGCAGTTGAAAGATCAAGTTGTGTCAAGCCTGTTTCCTCGCCATACATTTCACTTTTAAATCCACTTGGCGATAAAACTTATGTTGCTGGAGAAAATTTGGAAATTCGTTGGGCTTCTGCAAATGTCAATTATTTGACAATTTACTATACGACGGACAAAGGAACCACATGGAATTTAATTGCCGATAATGTTCCAGCGACTGATTCCATTTACATTTGGACTTTGCCTAATGTTAAAACAACAAAAGCGCTTGTTTGGGTACGCGACAAAGGTAATCCCAATGTTGCCGATACTTCTTTGAAGACATTTTCAATAATGCCAAAATCAATCGAAATATTAACACCAGTGGAAAACGAAGAATTCGCTGTCGGCGAAACCATTTCGCTTTCTTGGAATGCTACATTGGTCGATACTTTTGATGTATATTTCTCGATCGATGGTGGTTCCTCTTTTACATTACTTAATTCCGCAACAACAAGCAAAACCTATGAGTTTGCAGCGCCCCAAATACAATCTGATAGATGTAAATTTAAAGTGAGTTCAACCGATGGTAGAATTGTAGCCGAAAGCAATATATTCAAGATTGGTAATCCAGTTGGAAAAATTATCTTTCCAAATGGAGGCGAGGTTCTTTGTATAAGTAATTATTATGCCATCAAATGGACTGCATCCTATATTAACAAAATTACCATAGAATATTCAACCGACGAAGGTAACTCGTGGCGTAAGGCATCGCTTGGCAATCTCGAAGCCAAACTTGGAACTTATCTCTGGAGAGTTCCCAACAGGCTTTCCCAGAAATGTCTTGTACGGATAAAGCCTACTTTTAACGAAGAAGTAATTGCAACTAGCGATTCAACATTTTCGATCGACTCGTGCCAAATTATTGGTGGCGTTCTAAGTGATAATCAATCAACATTTGAGTATATAAAGAATATAGAGTTTGACCAAGACGAGAAAGAATTGACCTTGGAATTTAGAAATGTTGAAAATCTTGTCAGGGCTAATCTATTTATCTACGATTTTCTTGGACGAGTTGTTTATACCGAAAGCCTAAGCAACAACACATTTACGAACAATAGAAAAAATATAAAGCTTTCTGGTCTTGCTCAAGGTATTTTATTTGTAATTTTGAATTTTGAAGGTGGAAGCCAATTAGTTTCGACAATAATTGTTAGATAGAAATGTTTAAAATATTTAAATTTGAAGTAAAGATGCAAGAAATTGCATCTTTGCTTTTTTAAATTGAAGAGGATGGGTATGGAGTGGTTAAATCAATTGATAATCAAAACAATGCCTTTGGTTCCAAAAAGCGTTATTCGCCGAATCTCGAGTAGATACATTGCCGGAGAAAATCTTGAAGATGCTATTCGGGTGACCAAGGAATTGATGCAGATAGGTGGAATGTCAACTATCGATGTACTCGGGGAATTTGTCTCGAACAAGGAGATGGCTCTGCTCGAAAAATCTATGTGCTCAAAGGTTTTGGACGCTATCAAAGAACATCAGCTCGAATCTTATCTTTCGGTGAAACCAACTTCGCTTGGACTTGCTGTGGATTTCGACTTTGCATATTCGAATCTACGAGAATTAGTTGAAAAGGCATCGCAACTTGGAGTTTTTATTCGATTGGATATGGAAAACTCGCCTTATACAGATGGCACCTTTCAGTTGTTTAAAAATCTTCGAAATGAAGGTTATCAAAATGTTGGTATTGTAATACAGGCATATCTGTATCGCAGCGAAAACGACATCAAAAACCTTGCAGAATACAAACCTTCCGTTCGTTTGTGCAAAGGGATATATCGAGAATCCCCGTCAATTGCGATACAAGACAAGGAAGGAATAAGGAACAACTATAAAAAGTTGCTCCGTTTAATTCTCGATTTGGGCTTGTATCCCGGTATTGCAACCCATGACGAAATTTTGATACAATATGCGTTGAAACTTATTGATGAGTATCGACTGAAGCGCGAAGATTATGAATTTCAGATGCTACTTGGAGTTCGTGAAGGGCGTCGAAACGAGCTTCTTCGCGAAGGACATCGACTAAGAGTTTATGTACCTTTTGGGAAAGACTGGTATGGTTATTCAACTCGAAGATTGAAAGAAAATCCCGACATTGCTGGACATATCTTCAAGGCGATTTTTACTAGAAATTAATTTGTTATATTGCATATTTTTTGTAGGACAATTTTAGGTTTTCTATGAACTCAAATAGTTTTTTGTTTTTTGCTTTTGCACTGCTTTTGGTTTTCTCTTTTGGCTGCCAGCCCAATAAGAAGTCTTCTAAACTGCTCGGTGAGAAAATCACTGCTCAAAATTTCTTCGATGTTATCGACAAAGCACGAAAAGACACACTTTTGACAATTGAAGAATTAGATTATTTCAATTCTGGGGTAGCCCGTTATAGCAATTTAATCGATTCTCTTTACAACAAAACAATTAAGGAAATTATCGAACAGGAGATGAAATTGCGTCGCCGTCAAAGTGGTATAAACCTTGCAACTAATGCGATAGTTTCTTTTTCTCGATTTCGTTACGATGGATGGAAACCAATTGAAATCAACGGGTCGAAATTTAATGTGTTCACCTACACCATATCGAATATATCCAAGAATGACATTAAAAAGATTTATGGGTATTTGCAATTCTTTACTGCAGGCAACCAACTTATTCGTGCTTACAGAATAAACATCGACCAAACGATTAAAGGCGGACAATTTACGCAATTTCAATCCACTTTTCAATATGAGAAAGACAACAAAAATGAAGAATTTCTTGTTAAAATGTTAAACGACAGTCCGAACCAAGTTTTTGTTTCGTGGCGGCCTGTGTATCTCGAACTGGATAATGGACAGAAAATAGACCTTGAGGAAAAATAACACTATAAAATTTTTGAATTGTCGAGGCTGGCAACTATTGTCAGCCTTTTTCGTTTATTTTTTAATTATTCTTTATATTTGTTTTTTGAAATAATGATATTACTATTATGGATGATTCCACTAAAGCAACTTTGGAAAGACTTAAAGAAATTGAAAGTGAGTTGGAAGAGTTGAAAAAGAAACGAGAAGAATTGCGAACTCGTTGGGAGCTCGAAAGAAATTTAATTCAGCAAATTCGTGATTACAAAGCGCGTATCGAAAATTTGAAACTACAAGCTGATGAATATGAACGACAAGGCAATCTTGCCAAGGTTGCTGAAATTCGATATGGTTTAATTCATGATTTGCAAAAGAAATTGAACGAGGTCAATGCAAAACTTCAGGAAGTTCAAAAGAACGGAAAGTTGCTTAAGGAAGAAGTAGATGCCGAAGATATTGCTGAAATAATTTCCAAATGGACTGGCATCCCGGTTCAAAGAATGCTTGAATCTGAACGAACAAAACTTTTGAAAATGGAGGAACGAATCCATCAAAGGCTTGTCGATCAGGAAGAAGCCGTAAAGGCAGTGGCAAATGCAATTCGTCGTTCTCGTGTTGGATTGCAAGATGTTAATCGGCCCATTGGTTCTTTCATATTTTTAGGTAGCACTGGTGTGGGCAAAACCGAACTTGCCCGTGCACTTGCGGAATTTCTTTTTGACGACGAGAATGCGATGGTGCGGATTGATATGAGTGAGTATATGGAAAAGTTCTCCGTTTCGAGACTTATTGGAGCACCTCCCGGGTATGTGGGCTACGAAGAAGGCGGACAGCTTACCGAAGCAGTCCGAAGACGCCCATATTCCGTGGTTCTATTAGATGAAATCGAGAAAGCACATCCCGATGTTTTTAACATTCTACTGCAAGTTCTTGACGACGGACGCTTGACCGATAGCAAGGGCAGAATTGTTAACTTTAAAAATACAATTATCATAATGACCTCGAATCTTGGAACAGAATTGATTCAAGATAGGCTCGAGCAGCTAACATCATCCAATCGTGAATATGTGATGGAACGCCTTAAAGATGAAATTTTCGAGCTGTTAAAAAAGCGGCTTCGACCCGAATTTTTGAATAGAATTGATGATATTATTGTTTTCAAACCGTTAACAAAAGAGGATATTCATCAGATTGCATTACTTCAGTTGGATAAAATTCGTAAAAAATTGAAAGAAAGTGGAATAGAAGTCGAGATATCTCAAAATGCACTTGGTCTTATTGCCACGATAGGCTTCGATCTTCAATTTGGTGCACGACCGTTGAAAAGGGCTCTTCAAAAGCATATAGTCGATAAAATGGCACTCCTTATACTGGAAGGAAAATTCTCTTCGGGAGATAAAGTTCTGATTGATGCACAGAATGGAGAATTCGTATTTACCAAAGTATAAAATGATGAAAAAATTGTTTGGACTTTTAATTTTTATTTTAATTTTCTTTTCGTGCTCAAGTGGAAGAATTTCTGTAAACAGGTTCCCAGATTACATTGAAATTCAATCTGGCGACAGTATTTGGATTCATTGGGATTTTGTCAATGCAAAATATGTAAAAGTTGGTGGCTATGATGTATCTTTCAACACAACTGATTCACTTCTTTTGAAACCAAATACATCGATGCGTCTTGATGTAACAGCATTTGGAGGAGGCAACCAACAACTCACACAATCTGTTTACATTTTAGTAAATCCTAAAGAAACTAAAATATCCGAGCAGAAGAAAACAATCCAACGTGGTCCAAAGATAATCGAGAACATTTTCAATTTTAAAAATAATTTTCCTACAAGTTATTTCTGTGGATTTTCTGATTCGCCTATTACCAATGCCAGTCGTTTAAAAGTTTTTAGAATCAAAAAACATGTTGAATCCGATAGTGCGATAGTTGCATTTGCTATTTTAGACGAAAATGGTAATTTTTGCCACGAAGTCACAAAATATTCAACCGACATAAGAATACAAATTGAACAGAAATGCAAAGGGAAGCCTTTGGCAAGTAATTATTTCCCTCTTGCAAATTCCTTTCATACCGAGGACAATCTCGATGTTTATTTACTTGTTGATTATGCAATTATAAACGAAAATCCAGATTTAAAAAAACAAATCTTGAATGCAGTAAAATTTCTTGATGTTAAGGATAGAGCATCTCTTTATTTTTTTGGCGTCGAACTGTTTAATGCAATACCATTGGAACGTGCCGACAAATTTTATTGGGACCTTGAAGAATTGACCTTTCCCAAAAGATTCGAATTAAGCTCGATCTATCGTTCACTATGGTTTTTGTTGGGAAATATCGAAGCCAAAGGGAATTCTGTAATTATATTAATCACCAACCGAATGGATAATTCCTCGATAAATTATACACTCGAAGATGTTATTGACAGGGCTAACAATAAGCTGGTATCTATAAATTCAATTATTTTGGGCAACGAAGCTTCACCATCTGCTTATAAGTATTTATCAGCTAAAACAGGAGGTAGTTCTTACCACTTCCCTTGGATAAACAAAGATTTTGAGTTAGGTCTAATTGAAACTATTCTTTCGAACAAGTATTATTATTCAATTCCTTTTCAATTGTCGAACAATTTATTTTCTTGTAAAGATTTAGATTTAAAACTTTCTGTTATTTTGGATAAAATAAATTTTGCCGATTACTTTTCCTTCCCCTTGCAAGATCGAATTTTTTACACAAATTATCAAGCTTTATCTTTGTTTGCTAAAACCGATACTTCAATTTCTGAAATTTTCTTTCCGTCGATAGAAAATCTTGCCAAACTTTTGATCGCTCATAGAAATTTAATCCTTGAACTTGTTGGGACAGCTGGAATTTCTGAAAGTTTTTTCGACCCAATGAAATTGTCGACCGAACGCGCTCTTGCAGTTCAAAAACGATTAATATCTCTTGGGGTTTATCCATCGCAAGTCCGTGCAAGAGGAATTGGTTCGAGCAAGCCATTATACCCGGATGAAAATGATGAAATGAGTTCGTTGTTCAACAGAAGAGTGGAGATTAGATGGCTTTTACCAGATGTATTACCCTATACCATTGTTGTTGATACTGCAATGAGCGAAGACCAAGCCGAGAATATTGTGGATTTTTGGGTACGGAAAGGTTTCAAAGCCTATTACGATAGATTGTTTTCAAACAATAGAATTATGTACAAGATTGTGCTATGGGGTTATCGAACTTATGATGAAGCAGAGAGAGACGCAAAAAAGATTTTTCGAAAGTATCGAAAGAATGCAAATGTGGAGTAGTTTTTTCGAGAAGTTATATTGGAAGTTGGGATTTTCTTTTATATTACTTGCATTTTTTTTGACTGCCCATCCTTTTTTGACAGCATACGATAAGAGCAAAGCAAGATCGTTGTACATTGAACAATGCTCTAAATGTCACAGAAAAGATGGCCGCGGAATAAAAGGAGTGTACCCGCCGCTTAAAAATTCGGATTATGTCCAGAATGGTGATAAAATTGAACTCCTTCGAGGTATGCTTTTTGGTAGAAGTGGGAAAATTGTTGTTAACGGGGAAATCTACTATGGCGTAATGTTGACTGAAGTCGACCAAAAACTTTCGGATGAGGATATTGCAATGATACTGGAATTTGTTTTTAGAGAGATGAATAATATGAATGTTAGTGTGACACCACAAGATGTTGTTAAAGCAAGAAAATTAGGGAAATTGCCATTACATAAATGATTAGAATCAATTTTTTTCTTCTGTTAGAATTAGTTTGTTTCTTTTTGGTTGCCAATAAATTATATTCAACACCTTTGCTTTCAATATGGTCGGGGAACAAATGTTCAAAATGTCATATAAATCCACAAGGTGGCGGGATTCGCAGTGAATTTGGATGGAAATTTTTGCGCGATGCTTCGCACAACCCAATAGGTAAAGATGAAATTAAAAAAATATACGAACTTTTCGACAAATCGGAATACTGGGGAAAAATTTCGTTTGGTGATACTTTGCACGAAGAACTTTCAAGTAAGTTTGCTTTTGGATTTGACTTGAGGTTGCAATCAATTCGTTCGCATAAAACAGAAGTTGCGAAACGACGCTTTTTTCCGATGGAATCAGCATTTTATTTTTTGATACAGCCTTCTGAATTTTTTAATATTAATGGGCAATATAACGTTGGTCCGAGAGTTTTTCAAGGACAGGACAACTGGATGTTAAGTGCCAACTTCAAAATAACTGATTTTTTACCTGAGGTACAAATAGGCAAATTTCAACCTTCCTTCGGTGTACGTGATTGCGATATGACTCGATTCGACAGAAGAATTGCCTCAGTGGATTATACATCTAGCTTATTTCCCCCAGATTATTCTGAATTTGGTCTTGAGTTTTCATACAGAAAATTTGAATGGTTTGATTTTTATGCCGGTTTTTTCGACTCGAGATTTTTGTCCTATGTAACCATCTTTGGCGACAAGTCAATAGTAGTAAAGCACAATCCCACGTTCACTACAAAAGTTGTTATTTATCCACAATTATTCGAGGACTTTCTGACTTTTTCTTTTTTGGGAACTTCAGTATTGGTTAATGGAAATTTTTTGTATTCCAGCACCTTTCTTGCTTTGAATTTGTTCGAAAGATTTGGTGTTTTTGTTGAATATGCACATTCAAGCTTGAAAGACACTCGCAATACCAATAATTATACTTTGAAGTTGATGTATTTTCTTTCTCGTGGGATAATTCCTTTCCTGACTTTTGAAAATGGAGTTAGTCGGATAAATATTACAGCAAAAAATGTTTGGGAATTAGTAAATCAATCGGCAATTTTGGGTATAAACTATTTCCCCGTTCCATACTTCGAATTAGTCGCTGAATACAGATTCTTTAAATCGATGGAGAACAAGTCGACGAGGTGGGCTTTTCAAATACATTTTTATTATTAGAGCCAACAGGCGGATTCGAACCGCCGACCTGCTCATTACGAGTGAGCTGCTCTACCAGCTGAGCTATGTTGGCAATGCAATTACAAAATTAATAAAATATATTAAGATATTTATTACAAAACTGGCTTAACCCTTCTTTTAGCCATATCAAGACCTTTAAGTACAATGTGTTCGGGGACGATAATGTCGAACCCGGTCAATGGTATACCTTTTTTTTCATTTATTCTGCGAAGGACTTCGTGGAAATGTTGTTCCGCCTCTTCAAATCTTTGTAGATAAAGCAAGGCATAAGCTTTTATGTGAAGTGCGTAGATTTGGTCTGGAGCCATTTCGAGCGACTTTTCAGCCCAATATAATGCTTCCTCGTAATTACCTTTGTTTCCAACCATTTTTGCAAGGGTCGAAGCAGCGCTTGCAAATACGGATTTTGAAAGTGTTTTGGTTTGAATAGCCATACGAATTGCCTTTTCTGCTTCGTTGGAAAGTGACATTTGGGCAAGCGTTTGTCCCAATTGATACCAAGCATAGCCGTTTAAAGGTTCTTCTTTTACATGTTGGATGAGCATTCTGTAGTTTCTTTTAATCTTTTGTTCCATTACTTCTCGGCTTTGATTGTAACCGAGATGGAGAATCTTTATATCGGAAAATTGAATACTTAGTCCATTTTGAAAGATAGAAGGGGCTATTTGTTCGTGAACTCTTCCGATAAATTTAATTTTTGGATATCCCAGATTTCTAAAGATTCTTGGATAACCGCCTCGGTGGACTTCTGTGCCTCCGTCCATTTGGTAATGTTCGCTTTCGATTAAACAATAGAATGCACCAATAGATTTGTCGGCAAGTTTTAAAATATTACGCAGCTCCGCTGGCGAAGGATACACAATTCTTTCGTCGGCATCGAGGTAAATAATCCATTCTCCAGTACAATATCTGAGCGATTCGTTTCTCGCAAGTGCGAAATCATCTTTCCAAGGGAAATCATAGATTTTAGCTCCATAACTTCGGGCGATTTCTTTGGTATTGTCGGTGGAACCAGTATCAACGATAATTATTTCATCGACGATATTTTTGACGCTTTCCAGACAACCGGGGAGATATTTTTGTTCGTTTTTAACAATCATACTTAACGAAACTAATGGTTTATCCCAATTTTTCTGGAACTCAGTGATTGACCGCTCAAGTTCTTCAGTTTTTGTTGTGTTATAATTCTGCTTTGAAGAAAAGCTCTTTTCTCGATATGAACTTACTTGAGCAATAAGCTCATCGATTTCGTTTTCAAGATTGGGTTGCTTAGTTTTGAATTTTTGAAGCAAATTTATTGCAGAATCGAAACTATTTTGGAAAACAAAAGCATTGACCAAGCCTCTTATACAATCAAAGTCATTTGAATTGATTTCAAGCCCTTTTCGAAAGAAACGTTCTGCTTCTTTGTATTGGTTCATTCCAATTAGACAACGACCAATACGGAAATAGAGACTCTCAAACGGTAAGAAATAATCACCGACAACAAGAGCCAAGCCCGAAGGATTTTTTAATGCTTTTTCCATTTCGAGATAGTGATTCAAAGCTGTTTTGTAGTCTGTTAAAGCAGAGAAAGTTTCTCCAAGTATGAAATGAGCAAAGGATTGTTGCGGTAATATAGAAAGCGACTCGTTTGCTCTTTTGATTGCAGATTGGAAATTACCAATTTTAAAAGCGATAACTCCACCATAATTCAAAGCCTGGGGTCGAACTGAACTTGAAGGTTTTGCATATTTCAAAGATAGCTCAATGTACTTATCAGCCTCGGCAAGGTTGTCCAAAGCAAGATAAGTTTTTGCAATTTGAAAATATAAGTAAGCATTGTTTGGTTCTTTTCGGATTGCTTCCAAAAGCAAGTTTAGGTTTCGCTGTTGCTTTTTTTGCATTTCATCGCGCGAAAGCGAATAGCCATAGTGCAAAAAAATTACGTCGGTGTCTGCAATCTGGAAGTTGTTTCTAATGATTGATTCGTGGATTTGTTCGTGGACAATACCTTCGAAACGGATTTCTGGGTGGTTTCTAAAAATGCGAATCAATTTAGTGGCGAAAGTGTCGAATCCCGCTCCTTGTTTTCTCGCAGCCAAGGAAATGTTATTGACAAGCCAGCCTCCTGTTTTAGGGTCGGGATTCAACAGTGCCTTTCTCAATGAATCTGGGTTCTGTAATTCTTCGTCGGCATCGATAGAAAGAATAAAAGGGCAGGTAGCTTTTGATATAGCAAAGTTTCTTGCATTGGCAAAGTTGTTATCCCATTGGTGATGGTAAATATTTTTAGTATATTTCGAAACAATCTCAATGGTTTTATCGGTCGAGCCGGTATCGACTATAATGATTTCTTTACAAACACTCGAAATTGAACGCAAACAGTTTTCTATAAATTTCTCTTCGTTTTTTACAATAAGACAAGCGGAGATGTCGGGTTCTCGGACCATTTTTACATAACTTCTTTCAGATAAATTCTTTTAGCAACTTCGTAACCAATTGTGTGCTGTTTGTTGGATTTTCCAATTTTTAAAGTAATTGGTCCATTGAAAGGCTGTTTTTCGATTAATTCTATCTTGGTTTCTGGTAATAATCCCAGACTCTCAAGATAGCCTAACAACTCTGGGATATCATCTTCGAGATGGCTAATGATGAAATGCTTACCAGTTTCAGCCTCGCTTAATTGAATCTCTTCGGGATTTTCTATTGTTCCCTCTTTTGTTGGTATTGGATGTCCGTGTGGGTCGAATTTTGGCTCGCCGAGAATTTGGTTGATTCTTTCAATGAACTCTTCTGAAATAAAATGTTCCAATCGGCAAGCTTCCTCGTGTACTTTGTCAAGAGGGTAGTTCAGTTTTTCTTTCAAGTATAATTCAAGGAGACGATGGAAACGAATAGTTTGGAGTGCAACTTTTTCACCAGCTGCTGTCAGTTTTGCTCCGTGGTAAGAATTGTATTCAATTAAACCCATTGTAGATAAGCGTTTAAGCATTCCTGTTACGGAAGCGCCCGAAACATTTAATTCTTTCGCCAATTCTGTTGTTGAAACAGGTTTGTTACCCTGGAGCTTGTAAATTGCTTTCAAATAGTCTTGAACTGCTTGACTTAACATATTTGTATTCCTAATAGTTTTACAGTATTACAATATTTAAAAACGAAATTTAAAAAAATTAGATTAAATAATGGAAAAAAAATTTTTGTAATTAAAAAATTGTTGTTAAAGCAATCCTAAACAAGACTGCAGAAATGGTTGACAACAACAGCCCAAGAATAATAGTAAGAAGCAAATGTCTCCAACCAAATTCTTTCCAGAAAACGGCGGTTGTCGAGACGCAAGGAAGATAGAAGACAATGAATATAAGAAATGTAACAACTTGTGGTATTGTCATTGGAATATCTGCAAGATTAGTTACCCCAAAAGATTGAGCAGTCATAAAAACAGCAAGTTCTTTGCGAAGGAAACCAAAAACCAAGGGAGAACCTAATTCTTTAGGCAACCCCAAAAGATTGGAAATAAGAGGCTCGAAAAGTGAGTTAATTGCATAGGTAAAATGGAAAAAGTCAAGTATTGAAAGAACAAGGCTGCCAAGTACTAAAAATGGGAAAGCAACTTTAAAAAAATCCAAAATCTTAAAGTAGGTTTTTTTAAGAATGATATTAAGAGAAGGTAACCGCAGGGGTGGGATTTCCATAATCAAGCCTATTGGTTTGGGCAGGAAAAATGATAGCAACTTTGCGGTTACAGCAATTGCAAAAAGAATATAAGCAAAAATAACTATTGTCCAGAAAGGACCAGTAAGAGCAGTGGTTAATGCAAAAATCACTGTTAATCTTGCAGAACAAGGAATAAAGTTGATTAAAACGGAAGCAAGCAATCTATCGCGACGGTTCTCGATAATTCTTGTGGCGTAGACAGCAGGGACTGTGCATCCGAATCCCATTACAAATGCTGCTACAGATTTTCCATGCAAACCTATGTGATGAAATATTGCATCCATAAGAAAGGCGATACGGGACATATATCCAGTCTCTTCGAGAATCGATGTTAAAAATATCAACGGGAGGAAATATGGTAACACAATTCCAATTGCGCCAGCAATACCTTGGAAAAGACCGTCGAGGAGGAACCAACCCAAAAGAGAGGTACTTTTTATCTGGCTTATGTTGTTAGAAATGGTTTCGAGTGGTTTTTCGAAAAATTCACCCAACCAACCACCAACCCAAAAGATTAGAAAAAAGTATAGAGCAAAAAAGAAAATAGCGAAGAAGTAACCAGTAAAAGGTTTTAAGAACAAAAGATCGAGTTTTTCAACAAATGTAAGTTTCGTCGTTGGGGAATATTTTGTAACCTTATGGGAGATTTCCATACTATGGTGGTGGCGTTCGTAAGCAAAGGTCTCGAAAATTGTTGTATGGTGTTGTCGGACTATCACTTCTTTTGTTTTTTGAATTTTACTTTCGTTTGTAATTGTTACGAAGTTTTTTATAGAATTAAAATTTTCCAGAAGTTTAATTGAAAAGAATCGTTTATTTATGTGTTTGTTTGTTATAATTTCAAAACTGTCATAAAGGTTGTTGATTAGTTTTTCGATGTGGAATGTGAAATTCAACTGTTTGGGTACTTTTGTTTCGTAAAATAGTTGTTCTTCGATAGCTTGTAAAAGTTCGTTAATTCCTTTGCGATAGAGTGCAGATATTTGTACAACCGGAACTTCGAATATTTCTGCCAAGGCGGAGGAATTGATTTCAATTCCTTTTTTTTTGGTTTCGTCGCTCATATTCAAGGCAATAACCATTGGAATGCCAAGTTCGGATAGTTCTATTGTTAATTCCAAACTGCGGGTGATAAATGTGGAATCAATTACGTTGACAATTAAGTCAATATGATTATTAAGTAAATAGTTCAAAGTGACAAATTCAGCTGGTTCGGTTGGGTTTAGCGAATACATTCCGGGTAAATCAATAATATGAATATTTTCACCAAAAAGGTCAATTGTTGTTTCTTTAAATTCAACGGTAGTTCCAGCAAAATTTGCGGTGGTTACCTTTACGTCCGAAAGAGCATTAAACAAGGTGCTTTTTCCGCTATTCGGTTGACCAACTAAAGCGATGGATTTAGTTGACATTTTCAACTTTAATTTTTTGGGCAATACCACGCCCGATTGCAATTCTTGCATTGTCTTTGGACAAATTTTTGATTAATATTGGACCAAATGCTGGATTGGAAACTATCTGGACTATATCATCATTGTGAATTCCCAATGCTAACAATTTTTGCTTTAGCCCCTTTCCACCTTCAATAGAAACAATTTTTACAATTTCATCATTGTTTGCTTCGCTTAATAACATATCCAATATATTTTTCTCATAAATTTAGAAAAAACTAAAAACTAAAATAATAAAAACTAACATAGTGAAAATAAGTATTAAAGAATTTGTACAAATGTTGTTGTTAAAATGTAATGTTGTAATTATATAAATCTATTTCTTTCTGGGCATCTTTTAATGCTTGTTGGGTTCCTTTTTTTTGCATAAGCACTTCAACAAGTGCATTTTCGATGATCGGTTCGATTTCAATCCACCGGCGATGGACTGGGGTCATCTTCGAATATTTTAGTTGTTGGACAAAGGTCAATTTATGTGGATTTGTGATCAACGAAGGATGTTTAAAAATGGTTGTATCAGCAGGGAACCCAGCGCTTGGTATTTCGCGACACAATTTCAGCACATTTTCTTTAGAAAGTAAAAACTTAACCAATAGTTTTGCCAAGTCTTTCTTTTTTGATTTTGAGTTGACAGCAAGATACTCACCCCCAGCGAAAGAAATTCCTATAGAATCATTTGTTCCAGGCATAGTTGAAGTTACAAAATGCAATCCAGAATTGGATTGATTAATTAAATCCAGAAGCCATTCTCCGGAAAAGCAGAAAGCAACTTTGCCCTGGACAAATAGCAAGTCTATTTGCTTTTGTGTTTCAATCACACCAGCCCTTGAAAGGTTGAAGTAGTAGTCGAATGCTTTGATTGCTGCAGGGTTGTAGATAAGAATATTGCCATTGCTGTCGAGTATTTCCCCCCTAAAAGTCCAAATTAGCGGAAGGATTTTTTTGTAAAGTCTGTGGGGATCCGAACCATTTGCCCCAAAACCATATCCCAAGCCACTGTCGTTGACTTTCCTTGAGTAATCAAGTAGCTCATTTAGAGTTTTAGGAACACGGTTAACACCGCTTCGCATCATAAGGTCGAGATTACAAAAAAGGACTCTTGTTCCCAATATCCAAGGAACTGCGTAGAGCTTACCATTGAATTTTCCAGACTCAAGCGAATATTCAAAGTATTTGTTTACTTGGAATTCTGTAGGGTCTAATGTGTCTAAAACCTCGGCGGAAGAAAATTGAGCAACCCAATCAGAGCCAAGTTCCAAAACATCTGGGGCTGTTCTTGAATTGAAAGCAAGGATTAATTTTGTTTTCCCATCGTTCCAAGAAAGTTCCGTCACTTCGACTTTGCAATTGTAGGTCTGTTCGAATTTTTCAATAATTTCTCGGATAACTTTTGCTTGTTTGGGTTCGCTCCAAAAGTGCCAGAACTTTATTTTTTCTTCACTTTTTGAACATCCCCAAAAAGCAATGAAACTAAAAAGTAAAAATATACTTATTATCTTTTTCATATTTTTGTTTTTTTATGACTTACAAAATTATGCAGATGGGTACAATAAAAATTAAGAATTTCACAGGTTTTTTTGTGGGGTTATGTGTTTTTATACTTTTTTCTATCGATCTTCTTTCTAAAGGCTTTTTTTATGAAGTATCGAAAGGGAATGCAAAAGTATATCTGTTTGGCTCAATCCATAAAGCAAAAAAGGAAGCATATCCTCTTGATTCGATAGTAGAAAGTACATTTAAAAATTGCAAAAATATTGTTTTCGAGATTAATCTCTCGAAAGTTAATCCATTTGAGGTGATGCAGTATGGTATTTTCAAGGATACGATGACGCTTGAAAAAGCAATACCAGAAAAGTATTTTTCAATTATTGATAGTGTTTTTCGAGCAAACTCCTTTCCCAAATTTTTCTACAATAAATTGCAACCCTGGATGGCAGTATTGTTGCAGATGAGTCTTGAATTAAATACCAGCAACAAAGATTTTGTTTTAGGTATAGATTTATATTTGGCAAACAAGGTCGATACAACTCAATTAGTTTCTGAATTGGAAACATTTTACGACCAATTGAATGTATTTAGAGCATTATACGACCTATCACCAGAATTCTTTTTGGATTATTTTCTTATTCAGCAAAAAACTAAGAACGAGGAGATCGAAGAATTGTTCTATGCCTGGTTACAAGGCGACACCACCAAAATCATCGATCAAATTACCCCTAAAAATGACGCAACAGAGTTGGAAAAGGAGTTCCTTGAATTATTAAATGACGAGAGAAACGTGAAAATGGTTAGTAAAATTGAAGAATTCATTTCAAAAGGGGATTGTTATTTTGTTGTCGTTGGTTCTGCCCACCTTTTTGGGAAAAAAGGAATTTTAAATCTTTTGAAAGAAAAGGGTTATCTTGTTAAAAAATTGTAAATAATTATGGGATTAGAATTACAATTTTGCTCGTAGAATTTTCATTATCTTTATCGTAAAAATTATGTATTATGATTCTTTTCTTTGATGTTAGGTTTTGGATAAATAGCAAGTTTTTGGTAATTTTGAAATCTTGTTTTTTAAACAAATGGTAATTTGCAAATGGGAACTTTTGAGCGTATAAGAAAAATCTCACCTTACGCATTGGTTGCTTTTGCTGTGATTTTTGTTGCATTTATGGTGGCTTCCGATGCCGACATTTCAAATATAATTCGCCAAGGTACTGATGTCCGAACTGCCGAAATTGCTCGAATTAATGGTAAAAAGATTCTTTATAAAGATTTCGAAGAAAGAGTAAGAGAACAGATCGAACAGCAAAGGAATCAAAATCCCAACCAGTCGTTAGATATAGATGAGTCGCAGGTAAGGAAATCGCTCTGGACTGAGACCCTCGAAGAAACTTTGCTTGAACAAGAATCAGAAAAAGTAGGAATTAAAGTCACAGACGAGGAAATTCTTGATGTTCTTCTCGACAATCCTCCTGACTATTTAAGAAAGCCGTTCACTGATTCTGCTGGAAATTTTCAAAGACAAACATATCTTGAAATAGTTACAAATCCAGATGTGATCTATCGACGACTACCCAACACGGTACCTCAGGAAGAGAAGCGTAGAATTGTAGAACAATTTAAAAAGGATTTAATTAATATTGAAAAATTCTTGCGAAAAGAAAAATTAATGAATGGAGTAAGAACATTTGTAGCAATTGCTGGTTCTTTCGTATCCCCTTCTTATGCTCGTGAAAAATACATATATGAAAATTCGGTCGCCGATGCTCGAGTAGTCTTTTTTGATGTTAAGGATGTCCCTGATAACAAAGTTAATGTAACTGATGAGGAAATCAGAAAGTATTATGACGAAAATAAACAATTCTTCCCCGATAAGCCGCGCAGAAAACTCAAATATGCAATTTTCAAAATAGTTCCTTCCCATCAAGACTCACTCGTGGTCGAAAAAAATGTCAAAAAGTTTTATGATGAACTTGTAAAATTAACTGATATAGAAGAGCGTTCAAAATTATTCCAGCGAAAATTTAGTGAATTCAACGGTGAAATAAGCGAATTTAAACTCGCCAAAGACTTGCCATCCCAACTTGCACCGTATATTACTACGATACCAGTTGGGCAGGTTGTCGGTCCAATTCAAACTAATGAGGGAACGTATTTCATTCGGTTAGAAGAAACCCGAAAAGGTGAGAATGAAGTTGTCAAAGCCAGTCATATTCTTATTGAATTTGGGAACAACAAAGATAGTGCATTGGCTGTTGCAAAAGATATTCTTAAGCAAGCCAAATCTGGTCAAGACTTTGCAACACTTGCAAGAAAGTATTCACAGGACAAAGGTTCAGCCATAAATGGCGGAGACCTTGGCTATTTTGGAAAAGGAATGATGGTGAAACCTTTTGAAGATGCTTGTTTTGCGGCAAAAGTTGGGGAAATTATTGGGCCCATCGAAACACAATTTGGATATCATATTATCTGGGTACAAGACAAAAAGTCCGATGAGTATAAGTATAGTTTTATCAAATTTGTACCCCAAGTTTCAAGAAATACAGAAAGGATAATCAACAGAAATGCACGAATGTTGAAAGAAAAGGTAGAAAATGGTATTAAGTTCGATTCAGCAGCAAAAGAATTCAATGTTGTTGCAAGAACGACTGATTTCTTTGAGCGATACAAACCGGTGCTTGGTTCTAATTATTTGTCTTCGCTTGCATTTGAAGGGAAAGTGGGAGATGTTTTGGAACCTTTTGAATTGAAAAATCAAGGCATAATAGTCGCTCAGATAATCGACGAGAGGAAGGGTGGCTTTGTGCCTCTCGAGGATTTGAAAGAAAGAATTAAATTTACCTTAATGAAAAGAAAGAAACTCAACATTTTAGAGGCGAAAGCAAAAGAAGTATATTCAAAGATAAAAAATTATGGTAGCCTTGCTATAGCAAAACAATCGGATACAACTTTGAATGTGCTTGAATGGTTTGATATTAAGAATAATGGTTTTATTCCCGGCGTTGGACAAGATTGGGCTTTCACTGCAAAAGTATTTCTTCTTCCGTTGAATACTATTTCGGAGCCATTCCGAGGAGAAAGAGGTTACTACATCATTGAAGTTTTCAGGAAAGTTATGCCCGACGAAGTTACAATTAAAAATGAAACAAAGAAATCAATTCAATCGATAATGTCAAATTGGCGACAAAGTGCATACCTTATGTGGTTCAACAAAATCAAGGAAATCGCCGATATCAAAGACTATCGTAATAAATTCTACCGAGATTATTAATAATTGTTCAGTATTTTTTTATTCGAGGACAAATTGTTTTTGTTTCAAAAAAGCACAAAAATATCTTAATTTGAGAGAGAAAATTTAGTTTGTTAATTTAAAAGTAAAACTATGGAATATGCAACAAATCAATATACGTTGATTTTAGGCGTTTCGAGCGGTTTTGGAAAGGCAACTGCAATAGAGCTCGCAAAGTTGGGTTACAACATTTACGGAGTGCATTTAGATTTTGGTTCGAACAAGGAAAGAGCAGAAGAATTTTGTCGATATCTACAAAATATTGGAGTTCGTGCTCGCTTTTTCAACGCCAACGCAGCCGACGACCAGAAAAGAGCAGAAATAATTCAAGCAATAAAAGAGGATTTTAAACAATTTAATGATCCGCAATTGCGTGTGTTTTTGCATTCGCTTGCTTTTGGGGCAATCAAAAAGTTCTTTTCTGAAAATTCAGAAGAGATGGTTTCCAAAAAGCAAATAGAAATGACAATGGATGTAATGGCAAACAGCCTTGTCTATTGGGTGCAAGATTTGTTCAAAGAAAAATTACTTGGGAGGAATGCAAGAATATTTGCAATGACAAGTATTGGCTCGCAAAGAGCAATGATGAATTATGGAGCGATTTCTGCTGCTAAAGCCGCTCTGGAAGCCTATATCCGACAAATTGCTGTGGAGCTCGCACCTTATCGGGTAACAGCAAATGCAATTATGGCTGGCTTAACCGATACACCCGCTGCACAAAAAATACCAGGGTTCCAAAGAATGCTTGAATATGCTCGAGAGCACAACCCATTCAATCGAAACACAGTTCCCGAAGATGTGGCAAAAGTTATTGCAAAACTTGCCGATGAGAATTTCTACTGGATTAATGGTCAGACCATAGCCGTCGATGGTGGAGAGAGTATTCTTAATTTCATTGAACATCCCGCATAAAAAATAAAAGGAGACATATGATTGATTTCACTTTTACTGAAGAACAAAATATGCTTCGCGAAATGGTTCGCGACTTCGTTACAAACGAATTAAAACCAATCGCTGCGAAAATCGACGAGGAAGAAGAAATTCCAGACCACATTATTAAAAAAGTTGCTGAACTTGGAATACTTGGTGCTCCATATCCAGAAGAATATGGTGGTAGTGGTGTTGGTGAAGTTGGTTATTGCATTATCCAGGAGGAGATTGCACGTGGCTGTCTGTCGACTGCAACTTTTGTCGGTGCCCATGTTTCAATTGGCACAAATGCGATTTTCTTGGGTGGTACGGAAGAACAGAAGAAAAAATGGCTTCCACAGTTGACTTCTGGTGAAAAAATAGCGGCATTTGCACTTACTGAGCCCAACGCAGGCTCGGACGCTTTTAATCTACAAACTCGAGCTTATCTTGATGGAAACGAATGGGTTATTAATGGCCAGAAGCTTTGGATTACCAATGGTCCTTTTGCTGATATTTTTTCTGTTTTCGCCCGAACAAATTTGGGAATTTCACTTTTTGTTGTGGAAAAGGGAACTCCTGGGTTCACCCCTGGCGCTCCAGAAAAGAAAATGGGACTGCGAGGCAGCAAAACTTCCTCGTTGACATTCGATAATGTACGTGTACCCAAAGACCATTTAATAGGTCGAGATGGTAAAAGTTTTTTAACCGCTATGAAGACGCTTGACGCTGGTAGATTAGGGCTTGGGGCTGCATGTCTTGGGGCATGCAAGGAACTTCTTGAAAAGAGTACGAAATTTGCAAAAGAACGAAAACAATTTGGCGAGCCAATTGCAAACTTCCAAGCAGTTCAATTTATGCTTGCAGAAATGGCTGCATTAATTTTTGAAGTCGAGAGCATTGTCTACCGAACTGCTTGGTTATACGATAAAGGAGAATGCACGCCCCGGCATTCAGCCATTGTAAAATTGGTGAGTTCAAATGCCCTTGATACTTGTGTCGACCATGCAATGCAAATTCACGGTGGGATGGGATACTCCCGAGAATTACCTATAGAAAGATTTTATCGTGATTCGCGGATTAATAGGATTTTCGAAGGAACTTCAGAAATTCAAAAATTAGTCATAGCAAGAGACGTCATTAAACGTAATGGTGTTATCTGATAAGATTCTATGTGGCAAAAGATTACATTTTTTGCTTTTGCCTTTATTTTAAGTTTTTGCTCTGCTATCGGACAAGATGATATTGATTTTTTTGAAGAGTATTTTACTTTAAATCGAAAACACGAACTACTTTCCCAATTTGTTGGAAAGTGGAAAGTTAACATTGTTTACTTTGGTCCTACCAATGAAGAATATGTTAGTGGGGAACTTTCCTCTTCATTTACTTTTTCCTATCGCATTCTCGAGATGAATTTCAATCTAACTAATCCAACTGGTTTACCATTTGAAATGAAGTATCTAATTGGTTACGATGGAGTTTCAAAAAAATTCTTTTTAATCATTTTAAATAATTTGACAAATGAGGTTCAAATTTTAAAAGGGTCCTATTCAGAAAAGACAAAGGATTTTGTTTTCACTGGTTCAACCGTTGATACGAAATTGAAAAAAAGAATCCCAATGAAAATGAAAATTTTCTTTGAACGAGAAAACAAGTTTCTCATCGAATCATTTGTTGAAAATTTAAAAGGTGAAAAAATCATTTCAAGATTTGTTTTAATTAAAAAGCCAGATGAGTAATATGGAATGTAAGAAAGAAAATAATTTGTCGAAATGTAATTGCACATACGAACCTTGTCCGAGAAAAGGTATTTGTTGCGATTGTCTGCGTTATCATTTAAGGAATCGAGAACTCCCAGCCTGTTTTTTTCCAAAAGACGCCGAACGAACTTATAATAGAAGTTTTGAATATTTCGTCTCTTTGTATAACAAGGGAAAGTTATGATTCAAAAGTTTATTTATTTAAAAACTGACAAACATAACGGATTGTACGATATCACCGAAGATGTGAAACGCATTGTTGCCGATTCTCAAGTTCGTGTTGGAGTTGTCAATGTCTATGCTCGTGGTTCAACTTGTGCAATTATGATACAAGAAAATTGGGACGAGTCTGTTCAAAATGATGTTATAAATCTTTTGAAGAAACTTATTCCTGCGGGTGTTTGGCAACATGATTTGCAAGACAATAATGGTGATGCACACTTGAAGTCTGGCTTGATTGGTCCGGGCGAAACAATACCAATTATTAATGGAAAGCTTGGGCTTTCCACTTGGCAAAATATTTTCTTCTGTGAATTCGATGGGCCTCGGGAAAGACGAGAAATTGTTGTTACAGTGTTTGGAGAGTAGTTACTTGTGTTTTTCTATCTTTATTTGGTTTTTAATCGAAATTAACTGGAATTGAAAAGACAAAGGTAGTACCTTTTCCTTCTTCACTTTCCACCCAGATTTTGCCACCATGAAGTTTAATAAGTTCGCTGCAAAGGATTAATCCCAAGCCTGTTCCTTGCTCTTTTTCAGTTCCTGTGGTCGAGATATTATGTTCAATTTTAAAAAGTTTATCCTTTTGTTCTTTGGGAATTCCAACTCCAAAGTCTGTTACCGAAACACGCAACGATGGAATATTCCCGTCGTAGAAATTCTCAATATTTATTATGACTTTGGAATTTCGATAGGAAAACTTTATTGCATTAGAAAGCAAGTTTCTTAACACAGTTGTAAACATATTTCTATCGAGGTGGACCATAAAATCGAGTTTTTTGTCATAAACTATTTCAATGTCTTTGCTTTTGGCACTCGGTTCGATATATCGTACAATATCATTGAGTAAAAGGTTAATGTTAATCCACTCTGGACGTAAAACGATACGTCCAGTTTGTGTTTTAGCCCAAGTCAAAAGATTTTCAAGAAGATTTTTCAAAAGAGTTGATGTTTTGTAAATATGGTTGACATATTGGCGTATTTTATCAGAGGAGAAAGTATCGAAAAACTTATCAAGAATTTCAGCATCAGTTAGGATAGATTGTAATGGATTTTTTAAATCGTGGGCTATAATGGAAAAGAATTTATCCTTTGCAGAATTTGCTTCGCGCAACTCGTTTTCCGATTTTGCAAGTTTTTCATTAAGAATGATTAGTTTACGGCTTTCCTCGGCAAGAGTTTCGTTTAATATTTTCAATTCATAATTTGCTTGTTCAAGAATTTCTTGAACACGTCGATGTTCCTCGACTTCGAATTTGTATTCGTCAAGTGCAGTTTGCAAGTCTCGTGTTCGTTCCTCGATTTTTCTTTCCAATTCGAGATTCAACATTTTTAAATCTTCTTCGGCTTTTTTTCGGTCTGTGATGTCTATTAGAATGTTAATTACACCAGCAAGATTTCCTTCGAAATCTTTGTATGAAGATTTGAAAATGGCAAAATCGCATTCTTTGCCATCGGGTAAGTGGATTCTTACATCGTAACTTTCGATTTTAACTTTTTGAATTAATCTTTGATTTGTTTCTCTATGCAATTTGATAAACTCATCTGAAAATATTTCTGGGAAGTCATCGACGCGTTTCCCAAGAAATTCCTTCTTTCCTATTCTTAAAATTTGCTCTTGAAAGCTTTTATTGCATCCAATTATTCGCCCGGAAATATCTTCGTAGAAGATAGGCATTGGTATTGTGTCGAGCAGGACGTGAAGAAATGTATTGTAATCTGAAACTTTCTGCTCAAGGTCTTTTTGGTTTGTGATATCACTTATTATCCCAACAATAGAAATAATTTTGCCTTCGTCGGTGAGGAAAAAACCACTTTCTTTGACATATCTTTGTTTGCCTTCTGAGTTGACAATTCTGTAGATGAGATTGTATGGAGAGAGATTTTGGCAATGGATTTCAAATGTTTTTAAATAGTTCTCCAAATCTTCTTGAAGAATTTTTTCATACCATTTTTCTCGGTTCTTAAGTTCTTTTGGAGTATAACCAAAAATATCTTTAATATTTTCAGTCCATATTACTAATCCAGTTTCCCAATCTCTTTCGAAAACTACTTGTCCGGTAGCAGTGGTTGCGAAATCGAAACGTTTTTTCCAATGGCGGAGTTCTAATTCTGTTTTCTTTTTTTCCGTTACGTCGTAAGCAAAAACAAGAATTCCGTATATATTATTTTCATCAAGCAATGGGATTCTTTCGACAATGAAATACTTTTCAATTTTTGAATTTATTGTAAATCTTTCCTCGCTCCCTATTATTGCTTTTCCAGTTTTCAATAGCTCTCGTTCTTTCTCTTTACATATTTGGACTGCTTCCAGAGAAAAAATTGAGTCGGCAAATTTCCCTTCGACATATTCATTTGCAATATGGAATTTCTCAGTAAAAACTTTATTAACCTTTATAATTCTATTTTGTTTATCTTTTAAATAAACTACGTATGGTATGTTATTCAAAATTAATTGCAAATCCTCGAATGTTCTTTGTATTTGAAGATAATCCTTCTCTTTGTTGTAGTCGTAAAGAATTACCAATATTATAAATGGTTTATCTGAAATTTTGTAATGGAATAACATTATTTCAATTTCAATATTTCTTGGATAGGGCAGTAGGTGGAAATTGTGTTTAAACCGGATTATTTTATTTGCATTGTAATCGTTTTGGGTAAGATCGATTTTTTTTTGCAAGTCGCCTAATTTTTCCCAACTTATTCCTTCTTTGGAATTGCATTGAAAAAAATTCAAACATTTTGTATTTGCTTCCTCAATTGTCAAATCGCTATTGAAAACAATTAGGGGAAATGGAAAATTTGCAATTCCATTTTCATCGTTTTCAAACTCACTTTGATTTTTTGTAATTATTTCAATTTGTTCTTGGAAATATTCTTTAGTAAATTCATCATTTATGAATAGATAAAGAAAATCGGACCAATTCGAATTCATAAGTTCTACCATATTGTACCAACTCCTTCCAACATCCCGAATCAAGTCAGTATGCAAGTAAAAATCGTACCAAATTTACAAGGGTGGGATGGTGGAAAGAAAAAGGTATAAGAATTCGTTATAAAGTACCTAATCAAAAGAATAGGAATAAAGTTTCCCGCTACTTTCTACTCGAAAAGTAGCAAGTTTTTTGAAAAGACATTAAAATTGAAAGACAATACCCAACGAGAAGAATAGGTTATGTTTTGATATATAATCGTTACCAAATGAGAAATCAATTGTGAAGAGGTTATATAAGTATTCAAGATTGGGTTTAATCGATAAACCAACGCCCCAGATAGTCATTGGGAAAAGTTTAAATTTTTCGTCTTTATTGCCAGCAATAGTGAAACCGCCGCGAAAAGTAAATAGTTCGTGCGGTGAAACTTCCATTGCAATGACGAAATTGGGATGTTTTTGATATTGGGTAAAATTGGCATCAAAAGAAATTAAGATATATTCCGGGGGAGGTTGAAAAATCGAGTCTAAAAGTCCAATTTCGTTTCGAAAGGTGATTGTACGCGGTTGCGAAAGAGGTATTTCAGTGGCAATGCCAGAGCGTAAGACAAATGGGATTTTGCCCGATTCGGCTCGAGTATTGTATTTAATAAATCCACCAATATTTTGAACCGCAATGCCAAAGTTAAATAGGTCCAAGACATTGAACTTTGCTCCAAAATCAATGCCAAATCCATTTCCGGAGATGCCAGTGCCTTCCAGCGAGTTGTTAATGTATTTTGCAATGATGCCAAAACTGGCAAGATTTGTAGAATAGGAGGCTCCAGCAGAGAAATTCAAAAAATAATCAGTGTAGTTGCCGGTCTCGAAGCCAAGACGGTTTCTACCGGTGAAACTGCCGGTTTTAAAAGAACTAATAGCAGCACCAATTCCAAAATTGTCGAACGATTGTGCGTATGCAAGATTAGCGAAACTTCTTTTAAACTCCAAAAGTGAGTACGAAAGGGAAATCATCGGAACCGGAGCACAATGGGACAAGCCAGCGGGATTGTAATAGATGGTATTTGGGTCGTTTGCAATAGATGTAAAAGCGCCTGCAAGCGCTATTGGCCTTGTTCCTTGCTCCCTGAAGAGGTATGAAGCAGAATACCCACCACCAGTGATTTGTCCATAAAGACAAGCATTTGTCACAGAAAAAATAAAACAAAGGCAAAACAAGCAAAAATATTTTATTTTCAAATTTATCATTTTGTTATAATTAATTTTTCTCTTAAACGAAAGTTATCACCAATGACAACAAGTAGAAAAATCCCTTTTGGCAACTCCTCGGTAGAAAACTCATAAGGTTGCGAAGGATCTTTGGGTTTACCGTCGTAAATATCGAGAACCTTTTTCCCAAGAAGGTTATAAACCATCAATTTTATTCTTTGTTCCATATTTTCAGTTTGTATATATATTGCTATTTTGTCGCCCTTTTCTGTTTCACGAATTGAAATTATTTTGTTTCCTTTGGTAGCGGTATCGTTTTCAACCCGACTTTCGTAATATTTTCCATTATTCTTTTTTTGATTTTTAATCAAATTGGATTGTGCAAACTTTATGCCAGTATGAAACGAACCGATAGTGAATAAGTTTTCTGGGAAATAAATGCAAGAATCAAAAGGATAATAAAATGGATAGATGTTGGTTGTTTCCGATTTGTAATTATAAAAAATGTCGGAAGTTTGGCTAAAAGTTGACAAAAAGGAAAGAATTGTGAACAAAAGTAACAATAATGAATTAGTAAAAAATTTCCTCAACAGCATTAGCTCCATTTGTTCAACTGTCAAGTAGTAAAGACATTTTTTAGAGATTTTTAGTTTAATCATTTTTCTTTGGGAAAAATTTGCGAATAAGATCTTTATAAATATCCTTGTTTTTTTCGATGGCTTCGATATTTTTTCGAGCAAGTAAAGAAGTTTTATTAAGCCCAAGATTTTTAGCAAGTTCTTCGAGTTTTTCCTTGTCCAATGGAATCTCGGTAGACTCCAGCTTATCAATTTTTTTCTTAATCAGTTCTGATTGCTCTTTCTGTATTTGTAATGCTAATTCAACTTTAGGCGGATATCTGTTTGATTTTTCATTTGATTTTTCAGCCGCTGATGTTTGTTGGTCTTTTTCGGCTTTCTTCGAATCGATAATTTGCTCTGCGAGAGTTTTAATTTCTGGATTTAGATTTGATATTTTTGGCTTTTGCTGTTCTGTTGCTGTTTCGCTTTTAGTGGTTTGTTCTGCCCGTTTATATATATCAGCGACTATTTTGTTGGGGATCGCTTTTCTTTTTTGTCTGATAAGTTCATCTTCAAATTTTTGTTTTATTTCTAATAATCTTTTCCCCTTTTTCCATTTTACATAGAGAGAAAGTAAAAGTATCGATGTCACCACAATGGAAGCTATCAAGAATATAAATAATTTCTCGACTATTGAAAATTTTTCGTTTCTATTCTCAACAATTTTTTCTTTAATTACAGTAGGCTTTGTAGCTTTGATGGTGTCCAGTGTTTGCTTGGTTGTGTCTATGTTTTGTGAAAGTTCAGTTTCTACTGGAACATCGGAAACTTCTTTGAAAATCGAATCTTTTAATTGTGGCTCGACTTCAATAAATTTGAAGAAAGGGAAATCTCGTTCGTTTAGAAATTTCGATTTGTATTTTTCAAAATTCTCTTTGTCGTTCAAGAGGAAATAAGTTTGTGCCAAAGCTGAATGAACATCGGGTAGATTGCAACCCAACCTTTCGGCTTTTTGGAGTATTTGTAGAGCTTTTTCCGGGAGATTAGCCTTTAAGTGGAGATAGCCAAGGAAAAAACCTGCGTTTGCGATATTTTCATCGAATGCTTTTTCAAAATATTTCCTTGCGACAGCGAGATTATTTGTTATTGAAAGTTGTCCCATTCGGTAATTATCTTCGGCGGGCGAAAGCGAGTTCCAATCGAAGACTTCAATCATCAGTGCACGAGAAAATTCAAGTGGTGTTATTGTATATCCACGAGGTGATTTTAGATAAATATTGAATTCTAAATGATTCGAGAATTTCTTCATTTCTGCTTTTTTTATAATCCCATCTGAAAGAATAGAATCTTTGCCGACAGTTGACTTGGCTCCATAGATCAAAACAGAGATAACAGTCTTGTCGGCATTTAAAAAAGAATTGAAATCTGAAGGCAATTCGTCGAAGAAAATTGTGAGCCTATTTAATGGATTTATTTGTAATTTTTGAAAGGTAGCTTCGGAATAAAGGGAAAAGGGAATAGTAAAAAGTGTAAGAAACATAACACGAAAAATCTTAATTTTTTTCAACATTTTGAACATTAATTTTAACTACCAAAGTAAATTTAAGAAAAAAAATTTATGATGAATTCATTAAAAATGTTAAATTTACTTTTTGTTGTGCTATCTATTTGAATTTTTTATATGAGAAGAGTAATAGCATTGCTGACCGATTTTGGACTCGATGACAATTATGTTGGGATTATGAAAGGAACAATACTTTCGATTAATCCCAATGTGGAAATTGTTGACGTAACCCATTCAATTCAGCCAGGAAATATTCGTCAAGCTGCCTTCGTTTTGATGACAACAGTAAATTATTTTCCCGAGGGAACTATTTTTGTAAGCGTTGTCGACCCGGGAGTTGGTTCCAGTCGAAATGCATTATGTGTTAGTGTTGGGAAATATTACTTTGTTGCGCCGGACAATGGTATTTTGACTTATGCTTTGCAAAATTTCAAAAATCCAAAGATTCATATTTTTACCAACGAGAAGTATCAACTTGAAAATCCAAGTAAAACATTTCACGGTCGCGACATTTTTGCACCTCTTGCCGCATATCTTGCGATGAACATAGAAATAACAGAATTTGGCGAGGAGACAAAGTTTTCAAAGATTGTGAAATTGCCTTCGTTTAAATCTTACTACGATAGTTTTGGAAATTTGATTGGTGAAGTTTTGCACATCGATAGGTTTGGAAACATAATTACCTCATTGAGTGCTCGTGCTCTTGGAATCAATATGCACAACATCTTGACCCAAGATTTGAAATGGAAATTTGAAATTGGTCATACAAAAATTAAAAATATTAGTATGACATATTCAGATGTAAACGAAGGTGAATTCCTTGCATATATTGGTAGCAGTGGATTTCTTGAGATTGGAATTCGTAATGGGGATGCTGCAAAGCAAATTGGCGCATTTATTGGACAACTCGTTTGTGCAAAAAAAGTTGGTATTTTTGAACAATTTATTTAATAGACTTATGAAAAGGTATCTTATTAATTTTTTGTTGTTAATTATTTCCTATAATAGTTTCTCCTTCGATGTTGTTGTGAAAAACGATAATGGAGTTCCTCGTCAATCTGGTTATACCGAAAGATACTTTTGGGAAGAAAGCAAAATTTTGAAACCAAGTGGACCTTGCATTTTAAAGAAGGTTCAAATTTATTTTGTTGGTAATACAAAAAATGTAGATACAATTTATATAGCCGGCGACCCATCGGAAGGGTATTTACCGCCAACGCTTTGGGTTGTCCACTTCAACAAGCGCACCGAGCCGATTATTTTTAATTATCCGGGTAATCCCGGTTGGTATGAATTTGAGGTTGGTAACATTTACCTTGCAGGTCTCGATAGAATTGTTGTCCAGCATCGACTAAATCAAGCTGGACCATACTTTGCAATCGACGATGACGGAATCTCGCAGCCCTATTCTTCTTTTCTCATGAACCCTTTTGAAACAAATTCTCTCGGGGGACCGGGTAATTATTATTTAGCAAATGGTGACTTTGTTGTACGATTGGTAGTTGAATATCTTTATCCCAAAGATAGCACATCTCGAAAGCCACCATTTCCTTCCTTTTTGGATGTAACCAAGGAGGTGGGCTTGGTCGACAAAGATGGAAATTTCATTAGAAGCAACGACGCAAGCATAGTCGATTTAAATAATGATGGACTTGATGATATTGCAATTGGAAGTTATATTTTTAAAAATCACGGGAATGGAAATTTTCAGAATATAAGCGGGAAAGCAAATATTAGTGCTTCGATGACTTCCTGGGGCGATTTCAATAATGATGGCTTTGTCGATTGTTATGCCTTGAGGAATGGTTATTACGATGAAAACTCAAAAACAGTTTTTTCCCTCGATAGAATTTATAAAAATAATGGCAATGAAACATTTACTGAATTAAACCCTAAAGATATTTTTAAATTGCCTTATCCCGACCCTGCAAAAGATTTTAGGTTGGGTATTCCTTCGAACCAGGATTCAATTCCGAACCCTTACAATTGTATAACACCGTTATGGACTGATGTCAACAACGATGGCAGATTGGATTTGTTTCTTGCGAATAATAGGGTTGGCTTGACTATTTCTGGTAATTATGTCGAACGGTATTTCCCCGACCAACTTTGGATACAAGATTTGGATGGAAAATTCATAAATGTAACTCAAACTTGCGGAATATTGCAATATGAATTGTTTAATTCGACACCCTCTGCGCTTGGTTACTATGATTGTTACGGCGCAAATGCTTGCGACTACAATAATGATGGATTAGTCGACATTTTCGTTGCAAATTATCGCTTGGTTAGGGACTTGCTCTATAAAAACAATGGTAATCTAACTTTTTCAAACGTTGGCGATGTTACAGGCGTGCAAGGAGTTTCTACGATGGTTGCGGGCTACTTTGGTCACGGTATGGGTTCTGAATGGGGTGATTTTAACAACGATGCCTATCCAGACCTTGTTGTGGGAAATCTTGGTCATCCAGACTGGCGGGGGATGTATTCCAATCCCTCATTGATATTCAGAAATGAAGGACCACCCGATTTCAAATTCAAAGAAGTTCACAGTGAAATGGGTTTGAAATTTTATGAAATGAACGCTGGAGTAAGTTGGGGTGATTTCGACTTGGATGGTTATCTTGACCTATGGCATGGGCAAATTTCCTATAGGGCGGAGGGAGATGGCGGCGAACCCAAACGACCAGGGCGAATCTATTTTAATTCGGGACAGCCGGATTTTAAATTGACTGACAAAACCTGGGAACTTGGTTGCATAGTTCATGGTCCTTGGAATGCTGTGCGTATAGATTTCGACAACGATGGCGATTTGGATTTGCTTGTGGCAAGCCCATTCGAAGGAGTTCGACTTTTTCGAAACGATTTGGAAAGAAAGGGAAACTGGGTTGGATTTCGTTTACGCGGAAGCCCAGAAAATAATGTTAATATGGATTGTTTTGGTACAAAATTGTACCTTTATTGTGGAAAACAAAAATACTATAGAGATTTGATGGGAAGTATTTCAGGAAATCGTTGTTCCCAAAATTCCAATTTATTGCACTTTGGAATTGGGAATAACGACCAAATAGATAGTCTGGTTGTGGTTTATCCAAATGGTTATAGAAAAACATACTTTAATATCAATCCAAACCGCTATTACATAATCTATTACAATCAAGATATAGTTCCATACAAATTAAATACACCACAATGCATATCTCCGAAAAATTACCAGTTGGGACTTTCCGATGAAGTGGATTTCTTCTGGACTAAAGTTGGGGGTGCTGAAAAATATGAAATTCTTATTGATGAGGAACCCGATTTTTCAAATCCGCGAAAATATGAATCAAATACAACAAAAATTCACGTTAAGAACTTTGAAATCTCGAAACAATATTTTTGGAAAGTTAGGGCATTATCCTTGTATGACACTTCTTTCTGGAGTGGTATTTTTAGTTTCTTTTCCGGGAATCCTTTGCCTCCCAAAGTTCAACTTATTGCGCCTAAGAACAATTCAAACAAGTTGAATCTCTCTCCAAAATTTGTTTGGAGCAATCCTGTATTTCCAACCGGACTTTCTGTTGATTATACTTTTCAGTTACAAATTGCAACAGATATTAATTTTCAGAATATTGTGCTAACGAAAAATGGCATAACAGACACAATTTACACCCCCGAGCAAGAAGTCTTATTTCCCGCAACCAAGTATTTTTGGAAAGTTCGTGCTTTGAATGTTGATGGAAATGGCGTGTGGTCCGACACATTTGCTTTTGAAACGAATTCTTTGCCAGAAGTTGTTACATTAATTGCACCAGAAAACAAATCTTTTGATGTGCCCTTAAAACCGACTTTCCGATGGCAACCAATCGATAATGTTGAAGAATATGTTATCCAATTGAGCGATGATCCGTATTTTGATTCAATTTTAATTCAAAAAAATGTTCAAGCAACTTTGTATAAACATTTAACATCTTTAAAACCCGAAACCGTATACTACTGGCGTGTTTGTGGAAAGAACAATGTTGGACTTGGACCTTGGTCTTTTGTTTGGTTGTTTAAAACTGTTAGTGCTTCTGGTGTGGAAAATATAGAGACAGATCTGATAAAAGTTTATCCCAATCCCTGCAACGATGTTTTAATGATTGAATCACAGGTTTCTTCGTTCTCAAAAGTTTCACTAATAGATATGCTTGGAAACGTTATCAGATCAATAAATTTTGTAGAGAACAGAATCATACTGGATATGACTAACTTTGGCAGTGGTCCATATATTCTTAAGATTGAAAATAATGAGAACTTTTACAAATTTTTAATTTTTAAGATAAGTTTTAAATAAATATTTTGAAAAAAAGTTTTTTTTAACTAATTTTGTATGTAATCCTAATTGATTTTTGGAGGTTTTATGCTTAAAGGTTTCAATGTATTTACTCTTTTGTTTGCTTTTGTTGTAACAAGTTTGGTTTTATCAAGTTGTTCTAACAAGATAACACAAGAACAACTGATGCAACTTCGCGAATTGAGAAAACAACAAAGCGCGCTAACCGAATCGATCAACAAGAAAAAAGATGAAAAAGCTAAGCTTGAACGCGAGTTGAATGCTCGGAAATCAGAGTTGAAGGATTGTGAGGAAAGAACCCAATTCGTCAAGGACAAGCTTGCCAAGTGGCCCGATGTTTGGCCAGATTGGAAATATGTCGAACCAACTCCAGAGCCAGCCCCTGTGCCAGAGCAAGCGCCAGTAAAGAAAATTCGTAAAAAGTAAGATTGTGAACAAATGAGGAGAAAAACAATGAAAGCAATTTTTAACTTAATGATTTTATTGATGTTGGTATTCCTTCTGGGTACTTTTAATGCTTTTACCCAAAAACCAGACGAAGAACTAACAAAAGAGGAAGCTTTGCAAAGAATTCAGGAATTTCAAAATATTGTAAACAGTCTCCAAAGCACACTCCAAAATCTCGATAATGAAGTTGCAAAGCTTAAACAAGATTTAGAGCAGACCAACAAAAGACTTTCTAACTGTTTGGATGGTTACTTAGGACTTTTGGGAATAAATCCGGAAACAGGCAAGCCTTTTACAAAGGAAGATGTCGAAGCATTTAAACAGAAATTGGGACAAATTGAAGGAAAAATTCGTGAGATGCAACGTCTTTCGAACGATGAACTTGCCGATCGTCGCAAAGAAGTCGAGGAGTTGGAAAATGCCTTGAATAAACTCCGTATGATTAAGCTTGCTATACTTCCAGAATTCTACAACAAGGTGATTTCTCTTGCTTCCGAAATAAAGGGCCTTTACAGAGAGCGTAAAATCAAAACTTATACTGTTGGAACTTGGGCAGAAAATCGTGATTGCTTGTGGAATATTGCTGGAAAAGTTGAAATTTTGGGCGACCCATTTATGTGGTCACGAATCTGGCAGGCAAATACGAATATTATTAAAAATCCCGATTTAATTTATCCGGGTCAACAGTTGGTAATTCCACCGCCGGGACCAAAGACTACAGACGAGATAAAGGCTGAGCGAAAATATTGGAGAATGAAAAAACAAGCACAAGAAGAACAAAAACAGGGTGAAGAGAAAGAGTCTGGTGCTAAAAAATAAATTTTCTGTGGTTCACTATTTTCCAAAAAGCCCCGTCGCTTTCGATTGGGGCTTTTGTCTTTTATGTTTTTTAAAAGTATAGGTGAAATGGAACAAACTGAAAAAACAATACATTTGGAAGATAAAGATTTTCTATATTTCATTGGTTTCAATGACCAGGTGATTCAAGCAATTGAAACTAAATTTCATACTTTGATTACTCTTCGTGGAAGCAACATCATTTTAAAAGGTTATCCCGAAGAAATAAAATCAATTGAAGCCATTTTCAAGGAACTTGGTTACATTCATAAAAGAAGTGGAACAATTTCTGAGAACGACCTTGCAACCGTACTTGAACTTTTAACTGAAAATGACGAAGACTACAAAGTTAAACGGACCACAAATAGGGCAAAGGAAATAGTTGTCTACCACAGCGTAAAAGGACCAATAAAGACAAAGACAGCGAAACAGTTTGAATATGTTCAAAAGGTTGCTGAAAATGATATTGTTTTTGCTATAGGTCCAGCTGGAACTGGGAAAACTTTTCTTGCTGTTGCTATGGCATTGGCTGAATTAAAAAAGAATAAAATAGAAAAAATAATACTTTCCCGTCCGGCAGTTGAAACCGGTGAATCGCTCGGTTTCTTGCCCGGAGATTTAAAAGAAAAGCTCGATCCATACCTTAAACCGTTAACAGACGCTTTGTATTATATGTTGAGTGCAGAGAAGTTGAAAGCATACTCTGAAAAAAATATTATCGAAATCATACCTCTTGCCTATATGCGAGGAAGAACATTAAGTAACGCTTTTATTATCCTCGATGAAGCACAAAATGCGACTATTACTCAAATGAAAATGTTTCTTACTCGAATGGGAAACAATTCGAAAGTGATTGTTACTGGTGATATTACCCAAATTGACCTACAGAATCCAGAAGAATGTGGCCTTATTAACGCAAACAAATTGCTTCAAAATATCGAAGGTATTGGTTTTGTGTATTTTGATGAACGAGATGTTGTTCGACACAAACTCGTTGCAAAAATTATCAAAGCATATCAAGATGAAGCAGAAACTAAGCAACAATTGAAATTAAACTCCAAAGAGAAAGCATCAGATAAAAATGGTTGAACTTTTTAAAATAAGCTTTCTGTCCATCTCATTAATCGATTTGATTGATTTTCTTCTGCTTTTTGTTTCGTTTTTCTGGCTGTATAAACTTCTTAAAGACACCGTTGCGATTCAAATTCTTTTTATTTTAGTTATTTTGATATTTTTTACCTTTATTTCTGAACTCGTTAATCTTCGTTCGATAAATTGGCTATTAAAAGCAGTAATGAGTGTTTGGTTGCTTGCGTTTATAATTTTATTCCAACCCGAGTTGCGGCGAGTTTTACTTCGCTTATCGAATATTCCAGTTTTAAGATATTTTTTGCGAGCAAATCTGACTCAAACGATAGACGAGGTGATTTCCGCTGTTAAAGAAATGTCTGAAAAGCATATTGGCGGTCTTATCGTTTTTGTTCGTTCACAAAATCTCGAAATGAACATTGATACTGGGGTACCAATTGGTGCAAACGTTTCTCGTGAATTGATCCTCGCAATATTTAATCCTAAATCACCATTGCACGATGGTGCTATATTAATAGATGAATCTACCATTCTCTATGCAAAATGTATTTTACCTTTGTCCTCTGTTACAAAATTGAACGGTAGACTTTTGGGAACGAGGCACAGAGCCGCTTTAGGCTTGGCAGAACAAACCGATGCATTGGTGTTGGTTGTAAGCGAAGAAACTGGTGGAATTTCAATTGCCGAAGCTGGGCATCTTGAACAAAATTTACCTAAAAATAGAATCGATACAATTTTGAGAGAAAAATTATCTTGATTATGGAACTAAAGTTAGGAGATTATCCTGATTTTTATCGATTTAAGGAGGCACGATTTCAACTTGTTGATAGGCTTCGTCAACGAGGTATCAAGGATGAACGCATACTTAGCGCAATGAATAAAATTCCACGCGAACTTTTCGTCGACCCAGCCTTTGTTCATCAAGCATACGAAGACATAGCGCTTCCAATCGATTGCAATCAAACAATTTCCCAACCTTATACTGTTGCATTTATGACGCAAGCCCTTAATTTGAAGGAAGGAAGCAAAGTCCTTGAAATTGGTACTGGTAGTGGTTATCAGGCAACTCTTTTATTTTTAATGGGAATGCGTGTTTACACAATCGAAAGGATTTATGAGTTGTATTTGAAATCAAAGAAACTTTTCGAGAAATTAGGTGTTGATGTTCTGACAAAATGGGGCGACGGAACTCTTGGTTGGAAAGATTATGCCCCGTATGATGGAATTATTGTTACAGCTGCTGCCCCTGTGGTTCCCGAACCATTGCTCGAACAGCTTGCAATCAACGGTCGGCTTGTCATTCCCGTCGGCGACCGAAATTATCAAGCAATGTACATTATCACCAAAATTGGTGAGGACCAATATAAACAAGAGCAAGAGAATTACTTTAAATTTGTGCCTTTGATAGGTGAAAAAGGCTGGCGGAATGGTGAATTTTCCAACTGAGGATTTTATTAACGGAAAAATTGCAATTGCAATTGTTGGACCAACAGCAATAGGAAAAACAACCCTATCGCTTTTTTTGTCCGATATAATTCCAGTTGAGATTATTTCTGCCGACTCGAGGCAAGTTTTTCGATACCTCGACATTGGCACTGCAAAACCTTCGGTTGAAGAACGGACGAGAGTTGTGCATCATTTTATTGATATTTGTAACCCCGACGAGTATTATAGTGCAGGTCAATTTGGAAAAGATTCAAGCGAAGTTGTCCAAAGTATCTTTCAGCGAAATAAAATACCTTTGATAGTTGGCGGTTCGGGACTTTATATAAAAGCTTTGTGTGAGGGGCTTTTCGAAGAAAAATTAACTTACGAAGAAAAAGTTAAGGCATTGGAGATTAGGAAAGAACTTGCATATTATAGCCGGGAGGCATTGTATGCAAAACTAATGGAAGTCGACCCAGAAACAGCCCGATTGTATCCTGACAAGAATTATATTCGTTTGATTCGCGCTTTGGAATTCTATTTAGTCAAGGGCTTTCCAATTTCCTTTTTCAGAAAACACTTTGCCACCAAACCAAAGTTTCAAACGATATATATTGGTCTTACTTGTAACCGCAAGTATTTGTATTCTTTGATAAATCAACGCGTGGATAAAATGTGGCGACTTGGCTTAGCCGACGAGGTTCGAAGTATTCTTCAAATGGGATATTCGCCTCAATTGAATTCTTTAAATACCGTTGGGTATAAGGAGACAATAGATTATCTTCAGGGGAAAATTACTGAAAATGATGCTATTGAACAAATTAAGCAAAACACCAGACGTTATGCTAAACGCCAGATAACCTGGTTCAAAAAAGTCTCGAATATTAATTGGTTCGATGTAACAAATAGCAAATATGAAATCAATATTTTAAAATTTTTGATAAACATTTCCAATAAAAACGTTATGTCAATTTAGTTTGGATTTTATATGAAGAGACGCCTCTTTCCGCTGTTAATATTTGTCTTGCTTTTTGAATTTTTAGGTATTAGGTATTCAATAGTTGCACAGAAAAGTCTATTCACCACAGAAGATTCAATCAAGTCGATTAATTTTCTTCGGAAACAGATATTTGAGGTTTTGCAGAATTTCAAAGAAGACAAGAATAATTATGGCATAGCAATTTATTCTCTGGATAAAAAGGAATATTACTTTAAACATAATATTGAATCGTATTTTATCCCAGCTTCTTTGACCAAATTGTTTACTACTTTTTCTGCGATTCATAAATTGGGAGTTGATTATAAAGTGAAAACATATCTTTATGCTGATGGTCAGGTAGTCAACGGTATATTAGAAGGAAACTTATATATTTATGGAACGGGTGATGCTCTTTTCAATACGAACGACCTTGATAATTTTGTTGTCGATGTGCAAAAATTTGGTATCAAAAGAATAAATGGTAGCATCTTTGCAGATCCGTTTTTTTTCGATAGTCAAACTGACAGATTTGTATATAGTGGAGACCTTGACGTTGTGCAAAAAACTCAACCTATAACTTCAATTGCAATTCAAAAAAACATTTTGACTATAATTGTGTCTGCAGGCTCAATTTATGGCCGAGGTTTAAATATTCAGGTTCTTCCAGAATCGGAGGCAATCAAAGTTTACAGCACTGCAAAAGTTTCAAAAAGTATAGGCAGTAAGGATTATTATGATGAAAAACAATTTCAGGGTTACGGCGGTAGCAATTTAATCGTTCAAAGAAGAATTTCAACAAAGGATTCTTATTCACAACAAGCTCTGAAAGTATCTTGCGAGATTAACGATGGAGGGGGGCAAACATTATGGATTAGCGGCAGATTGCCCGCCAATACGTCAAAGACATATACTTTTTTCATAGAAAATCCGCCTCTTGTTGTTGCAGGCGCATTGAAAACTCGTCTTCAAAAGGCAGGGATTACCGTGAGTGGGAATTTTGGTATCAAACAAGTCCCTTTCGATAAAGCACAGGTCATTTCGATTGTCTCCCGAGATATTAGGGAAATTTTAAGAGAAATGGACAAGGAAAGCGACAACTACCTTGCAGAAACAGTTTTTAAAATGATTGGCGCAGTCGAGAAGCGTATGACAAGTAATAGCAAAGAAGCCATTCGGTACATTTTTTCTTTGCTTGATAGTTTAAAAATTCCTTGTCTTGATTGCAAGATGTACGACGGTTCGGGTTTGTCGAGACGAAACCGTTTTACCCCGGAGTCGATAATCCTTTTACTTCTTAACATTAAACAAAATCCAAATTTTTCATTTTTCGATTCCTTGCTTGCCGTTGCTGGATTCGATGGAACTTTGAAAAACAGAATGGTTGGAACAAAAGCAGCTGGGAGAGTCTTCGCAAAGACTGGAACACATTCCAATGCAAGCGGTCTTGCTGGTTATATCAAAACACTCGACAACGAACGGCTTGCGTTTGTTTTTATGTATAATGGCCAAAAGGTAATGAGTTTCAAAAAGCTCGAGGATGAAATCTGTAGAATTCTTGCTGAATTCTTTTATTCTAATATTCAGGAATAGCAGATGCCCCCAAAAAAACAAAAAATTTTGCATTTCATAACATATTTTATTCTTGTGATTGTTACTATTGTAATGTTATTTCCTTTGATTTGGATGTTTATTCTTGCTTTGAAAGATTTCCCTGAGCGTTATTCAGATCTTTGGGATTTATTAAGCTCTAAATATACATTCAAAAACTACATTGATACATTCAGCTCCGATTCCTTTTTTTTATACTTCTTAAATTCTTTGATAGTTGCGTTCTTTGTAACTTTGGGTAATCTCATATTTTGCTATTTGATTGCTTATGCATTATCAAGAAAGAAATTACCCATCAATACATTTGTATTTTATACTGTTCTGGGTGTGATGATTATCCCGCAACACATCATTATGATTCCATTATTTCGATTAATAGTAAGTTTGGATTGGATTAACACATACTACGCATTGATTGTTCCTTGGATTGTTACACCTTTTGGTATTTTTATGGTAAAACAGTATATCCAACAAATTCCAATCGAAATCGAGGAAGCGGCAAGAATTGATGGTTGTTCTGAATTTAAAATTATTTTTAAAATTATGGTTCCATTGAGTAGGCCTATTTTTACCGTCCTCGGAATTTATATTTTTCTTTATAATTGGAATTCTTTTCTCTTTCCTTTTATTTTAACTAATGAAGAAACAATTCGAACACTTCCTGTTGGATTGGCATTTTACCTTGGCAAGCAATCCATAGATTGGGGACATTTGATGGCTGGAGCCTCTTTTTCAGCGTTACCGGTAATTTTGTTATTTTTGCTTTTCCAAAAGCAAATTGTAAATGCACTGGTTCAGGGTGCATTAAAAGAATAAATGTTTTGAAAATTCTTATGCATAAAATCCGTCAATAAATTTTTTTATAAAAAAACAGGTGGGATAATGAACCAACATATTGCAGATCTTGTTGTAATAGGCTCTGGACCTGGGGGTTATGTTGCCGCGATCCGTGCCTCACAACTAGGTTTGAAAACTATTTGCGTTGAAAAAAACGAACTTGGGGGAATATGCCTAAATTGGGGTTGCATTCCAACGAAAGCGCTTTTGAAAAGTGCAGAATATTCTCATTTTATTAAAGAATCGAAAAGTTTTGGGTTCGATATTAACAACTACGAGGTAGATTTTCCGACCGTTATTAAAAGGAGTCGTGATGTTGCAAACAGAATGTCTAACGGTGTGGCTTTTCTTTTCAAAAAGTATAAAGTGCAACTTGTTCAAGGACACGGACGCTTCAAAGACAATCATACGATTGAAGTTGTTGACGCAGATGGCAACCCAACAGATATAATAAACACAAAAAATACTATTGTTGCAACTGGTGCTCGACCGAGGATGTTTCAAGGAATAGAGGTAGACAAGCAAAGGATTCTTACAAGCAAGGAAGCAATGATAATTTCAGAAATTCCAAAAGAAATAATAATAATGGGTGCTGGTGCAATTGGGGTAGAATTTGCATACTTTTTCAATGCTTTCGGTTCAAAAGTAACTTTGATAGAGATGATGGATAGGATTTTGCCAGTCGAAGATGAAGAAGTTTCAAAAGAATTGGAACGGCATTTCAAAAAGTATGGAATAAAGATTCTAACAAACTCTCGTGTGCTTTCTGCTAAAAATACTGGTAAAAATGTTGAGGTTGTTGTACAGCGGAAAGACGGTAAAGAAGAAAAACTCATAGGGGATTATGCACTTAATGCTATTGGGATTCAAGCGAATCTTGAAGGAATTGGATTGGAAGAGATTGGTGTTCAAATTGAAAAAGGCTTCATCAAAGTAAATGAATATCTTCAAACAAATGTCGAAGGTGTTTATGCGATTGGGGATGTTGCAGGTCCCCCCTGGCTTGCACACAAAGCATCGGCAGAAGGAATTGTCGCAGTGGAGTATATCGCTGGGTTAAATCCAAAACCGATAAATTATAATAATATTCCGGGATGTACATATTGTCAACCGCAAGTAGCAAGTGTTGGTATGACCGAAAAGAAAGCGCGCGATGCTGGTTACGATGTTCGAGTTGGAAAGTTTCCATATACTGCAAATGGAAAAGCGCATGGCATTGGGGAAGCGCGTGGATTTGTCAAATTAGTTATTGACAATAAGTATGGTGAAATCCTGGGTGCCCACTTAATAGGACCCGATGTGACTGAAATGATTGCGGAACTGACACTTGCTCGAAACCTAGAAGCAACAGCCCATTACATTATAAAAACCATACATCCGCATCCAACATTAAGCGAAGCGATTATGGAAGCTGCCGCAGTTGCTTACAACGAATCTCCAAACATTTGATTAAAGTTTATCATTTTTCTTCCGATAAATTAATTGGAAATAAATATATTAATGTATGGAAATTAGTGGAGTTGGTGTTACAAGCCCGTCTAACTTCATTAATAAAAATGAGGAAAACAATTTAATTAGCGTTTCTCCAGTTCGAGATGATGGGGCATCTTTAATTTCCAACTCTCAAGATAATTCTCAATTAACTCGGACAAAAAACGAAAAAGATAAATTTTCGAAGTTTGGTAAAAAGGATTTATCCCCCGAAGAACAAAAAAGAGTTGAAGAACTGAAGCGAGTCGATCAGAAAGTGCGTGCACACGAGATGGCACACATTGCTGCTGGTGGTGGTTTAGTTCGTGGAGGTGCGAACTTTACATACGAGATTGGCCCGGACGGCAAGCAATATGCAGTTGGAGGCGAAGTAAAAATTGATATGAGTGTTAACCCAGATGATCCGGAAGGTGCGATACAGAAAATGCAACAGGTGCGTCGAGCCGCACTTGCTCCCGCCGACCCATCTCCGCAAGATAGAAGCGTTGCCCAACAAGCTTCAAATATCGAGGCACAAATGCGGGCTAAGTTGATGGAAGAGAAAACAAAACCTAAGAATAATTTATCGAAAGTATATAAGACTTTTTTAGATTTTGATGAAAGAATTAAAAAAAATGATAAATCTGCAGAACCAGAAATTAATCCAACACCATCTGTTCAAAGTTTAAAAAGAAAAGTAAATATCATTGTGTGAAAATAAAACTTATCTTAATAATTAACTAATTACTTTGATTATGTTTGAGTTTTTGTTTTCGCGTTTGCAGCGAGAGAAGATAACAATTGAAAAAATGATAAAATTATATTGCAAATTAAATCACAACACAAAAGGTAACTTATGTCACGAGTGTACTAATTTGCTCGATTATGCTTTTAAACGGATTGATAATTGTCCTTATTCAGTAGATAAGCCAGTTTGCAACAAATGTCCAATCCATTGTTACAAAAAAGATATGCGTGAGAGGATTCGTTTAGTTATGCGTTTTTCGGGTCCACGGATGCTCCGATATCATCCTATACTTGCTATTCTACATATTTTGGATAAATTTAAAGAAGCACCCGAAATCAAACCCAAGAAGACTATTTCAACAACGAAAACATAGATTGCTTTTAATGAATGAATCAAACTCTAACCCAAATATTTCCGATTATTGGATCCGTTGTATTATGTGAAAGTAGCATTTGGATTGATTTTTCGTTCAGGGTAATTCCAGCGGGTAAAAGTTTTAAACCCGAATAAGTGTAAACGTCGCGAGAAACAACGAGACCTTCTTTTAATTCTTGGAGTGGCAAAGGCTTTTCGAACATACTTCCCTCGAGTTCGCGATATTCCAAAAGAAATTGTTCTAAAAAAAGGACAACTTTCGGGTCGTAAAGCCTTCGTGCTCCTGTTTTAATAATGTCAAGGGCTTCGTCTGCACTGATTTTTTTGAATGACCTTAGCTCTTCGAAATCTAAAAGAACACGGATAATTCTCGATTGAGATGGAATTTGCCATGATTGTAGCTTTTGCGGAATTCCGCTTCCATCGAAATTTTCCCAAATATGATAGACTATTTTTGCAACATTTTGAAAAGTACTAATTTTTTCGAGTAGTTCTTTAGCCTTCGAAGGGACAAGGCACATTAACTGGTGGGTGGGAGTTCCATCTGTTAACACAGGTTTTTCAAGTAAATCATCTGGGAGAGCCAATTTACCAAGATAAGCAAGATGCGAAGCAAATTCTATCTCTTGAAGTTCGTCCTCGTCGAAATTGCCAGTCAATTTTGCTATCCATACAGAACCACTTGCGACTTTTTTTGAAATTTCTTTAGCGAATGGCATCCGAAGCGAAAGAACTTCGACGGCGAGTTGTTTTGTATCTTCTATCTGTTTTTCCAATGCATTTGCAAGTTCATTCAGTAGTTTGTTTTCTGTTAAAACCTTTTGCTGCAATTTGAGAACTCGAACACCAGCTCTAAGTCGCGCAATAAAATCATCGTATTCAACGGGTTTGTTAACAAAATCGTCGACGCAACTTTCTAATGCTTTGATTTTCAATTCCTTATCGACGTATCCTGTGATCATCATAAAATATATATGCTTAAGTTTGGTGTTTGAACGAATCTTTTGGCAAAGTTCCAATCCATTGATTTCTGGTATATCGTAGTCAGCAATAACAATATCAATTTTATTTTTTTGAAGCATATCCCAAGCCTCTTTCCCTTTGAAGGCAACAAGTAAGCCAGCATTGGGGAAACTTTTTGATAGAATTGCCCGAATGTTTGCTATTGTGGTTTTATCATCATCAACAATCAAGAAGTTTAAATTTTCCATATTTTTTCATTTTTTGACATAGTTTTGTAAAATCTCTTCTGTTGTGATGTTTTTTATAAGAATTGAAGTTCTTCGATTTCGAAAATCAAAGGGATTTTCAGGATATTTCAATTTTTTGTCGGCAAAGCCCGTGACTCGAACGATTTGCCCTTCCCATAATCCATTTTCTTCAAGAACTTTGCGGGCTGAATTCGCTCGGTCGGCGGAGAGCTCCCAGTTCGTATACGCAGAGTTTTTTGAGTACTGTCGGCTATCTGTATGTCCTTCGACTTCGACGTAGTTGGGAAGTTTTCCGATTTCTTTAGCAAGAGTTATAAGAATTTCCTTTGCTTCGGGCTTTAATTTGGCGCTCCCAACTTCAAAAAACACTGATTCTTGTGATTCAATAAGTTCGATTCTCAGACCTTCTTTTGTAACTTCAAATTGGATTGAATTTAAAAGTTCTTTAAGTTTTGGCACTTTCATCGAAGATTCATGCAATATTTCTTTAAATTCCTCGGCAATAGATTTGACCCGTTCAACTGCTTTGATGCTATCTTGAATTGCCTGCCTTTTCAACTTTTCTGAAACTTTTTCGGCAAGGGTGTCTTGTTGTTCTGGAGGTAGGAAAAAAGTAAATTGATGTTTTTCTTTGCCCTCGCCTTTGCCTTGCTCTGGGTTTTCAAAAATATCAATTTTTACAGGGACAGTCCGCTTTCCAGTTATAAAGTTGAATGCACCGGGGTCTTTAAAATAGTCGGAAACCATTTTCCGTATTTGTTCACTTTGTCCTAATATCCACATAACAATGAAAAATGCCATCATCGCTGTAACAAAATCGGCATAGGCAACCTTCCAGGAACCGCCGTGAGGAGCATGTCCGTGGTGTCCTTTTTTCTTTTTAATTATTATTGGTTCTTCTTTATGTTTTTGTTCTTCCTCAGCCATTTTATAGCCCTCCTAAATTACCTGGCTTGTTTAATTGCTTGTTCAGTTTCCTGGAATGTAGGTCTGTTCTCTGGATCAATGGAACGACGCCCGTATTCGATGGCTACGGAAGCTGGTGCTCCTTTTGCGAAAGCAAGCACAGCTGCTTTTATTGCTTGTAAGTATTTCATTTCTTTTTGTACTATCTTGTTCATTATCGATGCAATAGGTCCGATAATTCCATAACACATTAAGACCCCAAGGAAAGTACCTACAAGTGCCGATGCAACGTGGTGTCCGACTGCTTCAGCTCCTTCGCTTACAGAAGCCATAGTTACAATGATACCCATAACAGCAGCAACGATTCCAAGACCTGGAAACGCCTCTGCAAGAGTTTGTAAAGATTGTGCTGGTATTTGTTCTTCTTCCAATATGTTTTCAATGTCAATGTCCATTAGTTCTTCGAGGTCGTGGGCTGGAACCCCGCCGCTAAGAACAACTTTAAGTGTATCGGTTAAAAATTCAACTGCAGGTTTGTTTGCAAGAAAAGATGGATACTTTGAAAAAATTGAACTTTGCTCTGGGTTTTCAATATGTGATTCTATTGCAATCAAACCTTCTCTTTTTGCAAATTGAAAAAGCTCATACAATAGTTGCAGCAATTCAATATAAGCAGCTTTGTTGACTTTGGCTCCTTTTAGTGTTCCAAGGACACCGGATATAATTTTTTTTAAAATTGGTAAAGGATTGGCTATGAGAAGGGAACCTAATGCAGCGCCTCCAATAATTATGTATTCAGCAGGAACAATTAACGTCAATGGATTACCACCAGCAATGATAAGGCCACCAACAATTGAAATTAGAACAACAATTGCCCCTATTATTACAAACATTTTACACCTCTATTTTTTTTGTTTTTCAATTTCCTTTATGATTTCTTTGTTATTTGCGTCAATTGATATAGCTTTGTCAAAATAGAACCGACTTTCCTCATCTTTACCCATTGCACGGAGGATTATACTTAGATGTAAAAATGGTTCGGGTCTGGTACTATCAATTTCAATAGACTTTTCAATATATTTTTTTGCCCCATCATAATCTTTGATTTTGTATAGATACCAGCCATAGGTGTCAAGGAGATTTGGATCGTCTGGTCGTATTTTAATAGCTTTTTCGATTAATTTTCCAGCAAAGGTCAAATTTGTATCTCTTTGTATCAATGAATATGCAAAATTGTTTAAAGTTATTGGATTATCGGGGAATATTTCTAAACTCTTTAAATAAAAAGAATCAGATTTTACCCATTCTTCCTTTTCTGCATATAACCATGCAAGGTTGGTATAAATTTGATAATTGTTTGAATCGAGCATAAATGATTTTTTGAATGCTGCCTCGGCTAAATCATATTGCTTATTGTTTGTATAAAACTCCCCTAAAACATTAAAAAAAAGAGGCTCGTCTACGAATTTGTACTTGAAGGTTTGTAATCTTTGTATTGTCTCATCTTTCCTGTTTAGGTTATAAAAAAGTATGTACGACACATTCAACAAAGTTTCAAGATTGGTATTTTCGTTTCCAAGAATTGTTTTGGAAATTTTATAAACATTTGCAGTGTCTCCAAGTATGAAATACATTTGAACAAGTTTGTATTGAAAGCGGGGATCATTCCGAAAACTTTCGTCAACAAAGTTCGAAATTTTAATAGTAAAATCAGAATTAGAAGAATCGATACTCTTGATTCTTTGAACGAAATAGTCGAGAACTTTTAAAATATTGTCAGAAGTTGTTTTTGGCGAAAACTCCAATAGTTTTTGAAACGACTTTTCATATTCATAGTTATTAAGTAGATTAGTAAAATATAAACTCAAAAGAAAGAAATCGGAATCGTTAATAAAATCAGCTTTCGAAAGAATCTTTTCTACAATTTGATTTTGATTAATCGAATCTTTCTTTATGAAATAGTAATATAAAAGTTGGGAATTGACAAACTGTTCTAATTGAGGATTACTAATGGATTTCAAGAATTCAATTGATGAGTTGTAACTTGTGTCTATTCGATCGAGAATGTTTAAGTGAAGTTTGATGTCATTCTGTGTAACCTTGTTTCCTTTGATTTTTAACAAACGATTGGAAAAGTAACTTGACTCTTTAAATTGGTTCCTTCCAAGCAAAGTCCAAGCAAGTAGTTCAATTGTGGGAACAAAATTAGAATCTAAAAGGTATGCACGAAAGCCGTAGTCGAAAGCAAGAGTATATTTTTCAACATAATAGAAATTCCGGGCAAGAGCAAATAGAATGACTTTAGAAGTATCGAAACGAAGGGCATCAAGTAAATCAACTATTGCTTGATGGTAAAGTCCAAGTTGTTCATTTTTGCTTGCATTGGCAATTAAGTCAATGAGATATTTATTTTTGATATATTTAATTGTGCTCGAATCCAATTTGTTTGCGTTTGCATAAAGTTCGTAAACGCTGGTATAAAATGAAAACTCCGACTCGTGAACTGTTTGTGTTGAACTGCAAGCAAAAGCAGTTATAATCAGTAATCCTATAATGATTTTGTTCGTAATTATCTTCATTAACTCTCACAAATTGATATAATATAAAATTATGAAAAACTTTTTTAAAAAAACAACCTGTCAATCAAATTGACAGGTTGTTTAATGAAAGAATCAAGAATTGCAAAAATTATTTAAGCAAGCCAGCTTCTTTTAATACAGAGGTAATTCCTCGTTTGTCAATTGTTTTAATTGCTTGCGTAGAGACTCGTAGACGAATCCAACGCTTTTGTTCGGGTATCCAAAATTTCTTCCATTGAAGATTTGGAAGAAAACGTCTGCGAGTCCTGTTATTTGCATGAGAAACATTGTTTCCGGTTAATGGCTTTTTACCCGTGATAACACAAACTCTTGCCATTTTTGCTCCATTAAAAAAGCAAAATTAATAAAAAAATCGGATTGGATAAAATAGGAATTTTTCAAAAAAGTTTTGGTAAATCAAAAAAAAATTATAATTTTGCATTTCCATTTGGAGAGGTGGCCGAGTGGCTGAAGGCAACGGTTTGCTAAACCGTCGTAGGGGTAAAACCTCTACCGCGAGTTCGAATCTCGCCCTCTCCGCCAAATCTTTATAACTATCCTTTGATTACAGCAAGTGGTTTAAGCTTTGCTATTGGTTTTGCTATCTTCAGATTGCTGACAACATTGACAACTGTTTCCACATCTTTATACGCTTCGGGGGCTTCTTCTGAAAGCGAACTTAAACTGGGTGTTTTGATTATGATACCCCGATTTTCCAATTTTTCTTTCAAATCTTTGGGATTGACTTCTTTTTTAGCTTGGGAGCGACTTAGTAGCCGACCCGCACCGTGGCACGAACTTCCAAATGACAATTCAAGCGATTTTTCTTGGCCGAGAAGTATGTACGAAGATGTTCCCATTGAACCAGGAACGAGAACTGGTTGGCCAAAGTTTGAAAATTTTCCTTTCATCAATTTTGCAGGGAATGACCTTGTTGCTCCCTTTCGGTGGACTACTAACTTTCTTTTTTTGCCATTTATAGTGTGGTTTTCGACTTTTGCAATGTTATGGGCAAGGTCATAAAGTAAATCAAATTGCAAAGGTTTTATTTTTTTTGCGTAGGTGGAAAAAATATCTTTGATTCGGTTTGCAATAATTTGTCGGTTTACAAAAGCAAAGTTTGCTGCTGAGTTCATAGCGTTGTAGTAGTTTTGACCTTCCTTTGAAGAAAAGGGAGCACAAGCAAGACCTCGGTCGACAAGTTCGATTCCATACTTTTTGGAAACTGTTTGGTAATCCCTGGCAAAGTCTGCGCAAATCTGGTGCCCATAGCCTCGCGAACCAGTGTGAATCCACACAACAATTTGATTTTGAAACAAACCAAGATATTCAGCAATTTCTGGCTCAAATATTTCTGCAACGAAGCCAATTTCGATAAAATGATTTCCTGAACCTAAACTTCCAATTTCTGAAATTCCTCTTTCGATGGCTCGTTCGGAAACTCTGGATAAATCCATGACTGGTAATTTGCCATTATCTTCCACTCTTTCTTTGTCTTTTTCAGTTGCAAAGCCATTTTTTATAGCCCAATCTATACCTTCGGTCACAAGCTTTTCAAATTCTTTTGTACTAATTTTTATTAGAGAACCTTTTCCAGTACCGAGAGGGACTGTTCTATAAATTTCGTTTACGATATCAGGCAAGATCTTTTTTATTTCTTCTTTTTTCCAGTTGGTTTTGTTTAATCTTACTCCGCAATTTATGTCGTAGCCAACACCACCGGGAGAGATAATACCATCATCTGCATCGAATGCTGCGACTCCTCCAATAGGGAAGCCATATCCTTGGTGAATATCTGGCATAGCTAAGGAATAGGCGACAATGCCAGGCAAAGTAGCAACATTAGCCAGTTGTTTCAAACTATCGTCATTTAAAAGAGTATTAATTTGTTTAGAGTCAGCGTAAAATCTTGCAGGAACTTTCATTAATTTAAATGCATCTTGTGGAATTTGGTAAATGAAATCATCTATTTGCTCGATTTTCATATTATTAACCTATTAAATATCAAAAATTATATTAGCCTTTATTAACAATTTATATTTAATTAACTGTAAATTATGAAAAGTAGCAGATTTTATTAACAATTTCCTCATTTTTAACTTATTAAAATAACATTTTGCAATTAAAAAGTTTTTTTTGAACTGGATATAACAATTTGATAGATAATATTTGTTATCTAATTTATAAATAAGAAAATTTAACCAATCAATTAACAAAATTTCTTTTTCTTCTGCCTTATCTTTAAAAATTTCAATGGATAATCTATCGTTATTTGACTCGGGTTCAATCTCAGAAATTGCCATCAAACCCATCGCTGCGTCGTAAAAAAAATTTCTGAACGATGTGCTTTCTACATAAATTCCAACATCTGCTGTATGTTGGATTTCTTTGAACATTGCTTTAGTGAATATTTTTTAGATACTCTTTTATTGCGAAAACAAATCTATCTAAATCGTCTTCAGTTGTGTAAAGGTGTGGAGTTATGCGTACGCCATTAATGTTTTCCCAATTGATGGCGACAGTAAAAATTTTATGCTTTGCAAAAAGGTAATCTGCAACTTCTTCTGGCTTTTTATCCTGGATAGAAAAAATTGCAAGTCCGCAAGAAAATTTCTCGTTCAATGGAGTCTGTATTTTAACTTTATTTAATACTTGTAATTTCTCAATCCAATAGTTTTTCAAAGAGCGGAGTCTTTCTTCTTTTCGCTTTGAACCAATTAAATTATGAAAATTAAGTGCATCAGCAATTGCCATTTCTGCCGGAAAGGAGCGTGTACCCAATGACTCAAATTTACGAATATCTTCACTATCTGGTTTATCGTTTGGAAATAATGGGGGGATTTCTTTAATTAATTCTTTTCGGATGTACAACATACCAGTGCCAAAAGGAGCGCAAAGCCATTTATGAAGACTCGTTGCAAAAAAATCGCAATTTAAATCAGGGATTTTGAAATTAATGTGTGCAAAGGTATGGGCACCATCGACAAGAACAAAGATTCCCTTGCTCCTTGCTTCTGAAGCAATCTCAGCAACTGGAAGGATTTGACCGTTCCAATTGATCATATGTGTAAGGTTAACAACTTTTGTCTTCGGCGTGAATTTCGATGTATAAGCATTTACAAGATAATCGAGATTTTCGGAAGGGAGGTGAAGGTCTACCCATATCAATTTTATTTTGTCCCTCGATTCCCTATATTTCCAAGCATTAATTACATTTGGGTAGTCTTGTTTTGAAAGTATTACTTCGTCGCCCGCAGAAAGTTTCAAGCCAAGAATTATTGTGTCCATTCCCTCCGTAGTATTTCGATTTATAGCTATTTCTTCAGGAGAACAGCCAGCGAGTTCGGCGAGTTTTTTTCTCATTGGTTCTCGCCCTTGGTCAAGTATTCTCCACATAAAATATGCGGGACCTTCGTTGGATATTTGATTGTACCGAATGAAGGCTTCTTGCACCGGTTTGGGTTGGGGGGAAACGCCACCATTATTTAAATTAAGTATGTTTGGGGAAACCGTAAAGGATTGTTTAATCCAATACCAGAATTCTGATTGGTTATTTGGATCGTTCGAATACTTTTCAACAAGTTGTACCGTGAAGGAGTCCCCAGTCTGTCCAAACAACTTAGAAAAAGGGAAGATAGCTCCAAATGTGCCCAACAATTTCATCCAATTCCTTCTTGAAAGTTTCATTTTCCAACAATTTTTAGTTTTAAATTTAATAATTTAATAAATTATAATCGAATAAAAATGGTAAATGGTTGACTTAGTAATTATTTCGTATAACGGAAAGAGCTTAACCGCAGAGGCTATTGAAAGCGCCATTGCAAATACCCTTCCACCTTCAAAGATAATAGTTGTAGACAATAATTCATCTGATGGTAGTGTTGAATATTTAAAAGACAAATTCAAACAAATTGAAATAGTACCCTTAAATAAGAATTATGGCTACGGGAAAGCTGCAAATTTAGGTGTTCAAAAATCAACGGCGTCTTATGTTGTAATATCAAACAATGATGTAATTTTTCCTAAAAATTTTTTTGAAGGCATTCGAAATCTTATCCACAAGATAGAAGCAAATTTGGGTATTATAGGTTTTCAACAAATTTATCCCGATGGACTTTTTCAAAATTCCTATGGAAAATTTCACACATTAATCAGTGGCTTGCTGGATGTAACTTTGATTTCGTTAGTAGAAATTAGAATCCGGAAGCTTAGATGGAAATTTGGATTTCGGAAAGTGAGAGAGGTAGATTATGTTGATGGAGCTGTAATTTGCGTGAATAAATCTGCTTTCGCAAAAGTTGGAGGTTTCGATGAAAACTTTTTCTTCTATTCCGAAGAGGTGGATTTAGCGAAACGGATGAAGGGAGCGGGGTTTAAAGTATTTATCGACGAGAACAACGTTGTAATTCACTATCGAGGGCAAGGAGCAAACAAGCAAGGCTTGTCGCTAACATCTGTTAAACTTTTGCCTGAATCCCGTGCTTTATATTGTAAAAAGCACCTTCCAACAATGAATGCAAGATTTTATATGTTTCTGCAAGCAATTTATTATAAAGAATTGTCAATTTTGCTAAGACTTAAAAAAATGTTTTCGACTATAGACGTTACAGAACAAATTTCTTTAACAGATTTAATTTCCAAGGAGTTTTGGAGATTGGCAAGAAAGTATAGCCACATATAATTTACAATTCATTATTTAATGAAGGATTTTTTTTTAGTTTTTTTTCTTAATTTTGGATGCCTTTTGGCAGCTTTTTGTTTGTTTTTATAAAGGAGTTTAAAATGGCATTAAAAATCACAGAAGAATGCATTAATTGTGGGGCTTGCGAAGCCGAGTGTCCAGTGAATGCTATTTCACAAGGTCCCGATATTTATGTTATTGACCCCGAAAAATGTGTAGAATGCAAAGGCTATTACGATACCCCTCAATGCCAATCTGTTTGCCCAATTGACGGTTGCATTGTTCCTGCATAGTGTCTTTAAACCATAAAGTTCTAAAACCCAGAGATTTTTCTCTGGGTTTTTTTATTAAACTTTAAACTAAGTTGTTCGTCTAATTTTTTTTAAGTGGTGGGACAATGAAAAAGTTTATATATGCTTTGTTTTTTTTCATCACATTTCAAAATTTTGTATTCGCACAGTTTGGCAAGAACAAAGTCCAATACCAAAAATTTAACTGGCGATACATCCAGACACAGCATTTTGATGTATATTTCCACGATAACAACAAAACACTTGCAGTATTTACGGGGCTTATTGCAGAATCTTCTTTAAATTCCATCCAAAGAACCTTAAAATATAAAGTTTCACATCGCATACCAATAATTGTTTACAACAGTCATAACCAATTCCAACAAACAAATGTTATAGATATGTATTTGCCCGAAGGTATTGGTGGGGTCACAGAACTTTTTAAAAATAGGGTAGTTTTACCATTCGAAGGAGATTACGAGCAATTTCGCCATGTCATACATCACGAGTTGGTACATGCAGTTTTAAATGATTGGTTCTATGGAGGAACTTTTCAGTCGGCGATATCGCGAGGTAATATGGTCGAAATCCCACTCTGGATGAATGAAGGACTTTGTGAATGGGAAAGTTTTGGTGGGCTCGACATTGAGACAGATGTTTATATTCGTGATTTAACTTTGAGTGAAAATCTTCCAGACCTTGCAAACCTCGATGGTTACAATGCATACCGTGGCGGTCAAACTTTTTGGTGGTATGTAGGCGAAAGATATGGAACCCACAAGATACCCGAGTTGTTGAGCAAATTGAAATCCACCGGGAATGTCGATAATGCCTTTAGATTGACTTTTAATATGAGGTTAGAGGATTTTTCAAATGAATGGAGAAAGTATCTTAAAAAGTTTTATTTTCCAGACATTGATAAGTTTAGTTATCCGGCAGATTTTGCAATAAAATTGACCGACCATAAGAAGAAACGCAATTTCTACAACACATCGCCTGCAATTTCACCCCAAGGCGACAAGGTTGCCTTCATCGCCGACAAAGACGGCTTGTTTTCCCTTTTTGTTTTAGATATTGACAAGAACAAAGAAAAAGAAATTGTCTCGAGCCTTCGACAGCAAGATTTCGAAGAACTGAATGTTTTGACACCTGGGATTTCTTGGAATCCCGAAGGCAATAAGCTTGCAATTTCCGCAAAATATCGTGGCGAAGATGTAATTTATATTGTAGATGTGAATAGCAAAGATTTTCAACGGATTCCTCTCGGTTTTAAGCAAATTTCCTCCGTTTCTTGGTCACAAAACGGTGAATGGATTGCTTTCTCCGCTACAGTTTTAGATAGGAAAGACATCTATTTGTACAATCTAAAATCGAAGGCATTGAAACAATTAACAAATGATATTTTCTATGATGACTATCCCACATGGTCAAGCGATGGAAAATCTTTATTTTTTGTTTCCAGTAGGTTGGATTACCTTTCAAATAGCGACAGTTTAATATCAATAAAACCTTGGTTATGGGAAAATGACAAACGCGACATTTACCGAATTGAAATTGATAATGGGAAAATTTCTAGAGTAACTTATTCCCCCGAATACAATAAAACAAGTCTTACAGTAAGTGGGGATGGGAAATACATTTATTTTGTCTCGGATGAAAACGGAATAGGAAATATCTATCGACTTGAGTTGGCAAATGGGAACATAAAACCCATTACGAATTCTCTTTCAAACATAACGCAAGTTTCACATTCAGTTATAGCTGAAAATCTGGTTTTCGCCTGTTTGAACGAAGGCGGATTCGATTTGTTTATGCTTAAAAACCCTTCATCAATTAACCTTCCTTACGATACGCTTCCGCTGACAAAATTTCGTTTAAGCCAAATCGACAAGGAAAGAAAAGACACTTTAATGATTACACAAAAAAACAAAAGTTCCTTTGATACAACTAAAACAAATGTTGCTTATGGTAAGTACAAAATTGATTTTTCTAGGCAAAGCATGTTCACATCAAACAAAGACTTAAAAGGATTACAACAAAGTATTTATCAAACACAAGTTCCCCTTGATACAGATTTTGTTGATTATGAATATAAATTAAAATTTACCCCCGACCTCATTCTTGGAAATCCCTATTATGACTCTTTTTGGGGATTTCAAGGTTTGGCTCAAATGCTGTTTAGTGATATTCTTGGGGACCATCAAATTTATGTTGCTGCTAATTTGTGGCTCGATTTAAAAAACAGCAATTTCTTTGTGCAATATATGTATCTACCAAATGTTATCGATTATTCTTTTTCTGCATTTCAAAGTTCCTTGCTTTTTTCTATGCCCAACCAAACAACTGGGTTTTACGACAATTTTAGATTGAGAAATTATGGCTTGGGATTTTCTGCTTCATATCCTTTGAGTTTGTTCAATCGATTTGAAATGAATTTCAACTTTTTCAATGCTTCGAAGGAAAATATTTCGGATTATTTTGAACCCACACTCACAAGAACAATTTTGTATCCAACTATTCGCTATGTGTATGACGATGTCTTGTATGGTTCATTCGCGCCGGTTCGAGGGAGTCGCTACTACTTAGAATTTCGAGCAGTACCAAAAGTTTTCAAAAATTCAATTAACTTTTTCACATTGAAATTTGATTATCGAAAGTATTGGGACTTTGGCTACTTTTTGAAACTTGCCTTTCGAGGTACTGGCGCAACAAGTTTCGGTTCCAATCCGCAAAGATTTTATCTTGGGGGGGTAAGTAATTGGATCAATTATGACTTGAACTATGATAACTTTTTATTTAACAATCCTGAAGATTTTATCTTTATGGAGCTAATTACGCCATTGCGTGGTTGGAGATATAGTGAATCTGCTGGCAATCATTTCTTTGCATCGAACATTGAACTTCGGTTTCCATTATTTACTGCATTGTTGCCCGGTCCAGTGCCAATTATTTTTAATGACATCCTTGGCGTCGTTTTTTGCGATGTTGGTGGAACTTGGACAGGAGCCATTTCAAATTTTAAATTTCAGCCACCAATTGTAACGCATACTCAGAACAATGATTATTCTGTCGAGCCCAATCGAATGTTGTTGAGTATGGGTGTGGGGGTTCGTGCGTGGATTCTTGGGTTACCAGTTAAAATGGATATAGCTTGGCGTAAAGAATATTTTGCTTGGTCTAAACCAATTTATTCCTTCTCAATAGATTTAGATTTTTAGTTGAAAAAAATTATTTAAATTTGTTTTCTTTTTTATTTGAGAGAAATTTATGCCTGGACAACCGCACAGGATTATTTATATGTATAAAAAGTTTCTTGATGGTGAAACTTTGACCTCGACCCAACTCCAAGATATGATTTCCGAAGAAATTGAAATTGTTTCGCTTAGAACGATTCAAAGAGATTTGAGACTTTTGCAAAAAATAGAACCATCTCTTGTTGGTACACCTCGCGGGAAAGAAATTTTTTGGAGTATACCAAAGGATTTTCGAGTTCCCAAACAAATAGTACGATTTGAATCAAACGAAATCCTTGCATTCCACTTTCTTAAAGCCCACTTAAAAACTTTTCGCGGTACCATTATCGAAAAAGATGTCGAAAAACTTTATGAGAAACTTGAACAATTGGCACCCAAAGAAGTTATTTTGGACGAAACTATATATTGGGACCAAAACGTTGGTTATTATGATTATTCCAAAATTAATGATACTTTGGAAAAGGTGATAGAAGCGACAGCGTCTAAAAAATGGTATACTGTTACATACTCAACTCCAAAGTCATTATCATCAAAGGAGATTATTGTTCGCTTCGAAACTATTTTCTCGTATCTCGGGGTTTTGTATGTTGTTGCATACGTTCCCAAGCATAAAATACACGTAAGTTTGTCGATTCATAATATAACAAAAATTGAAGAAAAAACGGATTATTACGATGCTGCTCCACCATTTAATTTCCGTGAATGGTCATCCTACAGATTTGGTGTCTTTTCGGGTGAAATACACAATGTTAGGTTGCTCATCAAAAAAGAGTTTATTCATTTCTTTATAAATAGACGCTGGCACATTTCTCAGGTTGAAAAGTACGACAAGGAAGGCAATTTGATACTTGAAATGAGAGTTCCCATTGGCGTCGATTTAATCAACTGGATTTTGAGCTGGAGCGACGCAATAATTGTGCTTGAACCGAAGGAATTGATACAAAAAATTGTTAATCGCTTGCATCAAGCTCTTGAAAATTATAAGTTAACTGCCCCGGATGTTAAACCAAAGTCGGAAGTACTCAAAGATGACAAGTTTGAAACTGGTGGTAAAAAAATAGAAACAGAGACGGCTGTTTCCATTAAAGAGCCAAATGAAAATGTTGTAAAGTACAAGTTCAGTCTAAGGTCGAAAAAGAAAACTTAATTATTTGTCAATTATTATTGTCACGGGTCCATCATTGGTTAATTCTATTTCCATCATCTCTCTAAATTCTCCTGAAACAACATTAAGCGTCGTACTTTCTTTCAAATATTCTACAAAGTTGTTGTAAATCCTACTCGCAGTGTCTGGATCTGCGGAATACATAAAATTAGGACGAAATCCTTTCGAAACATCTCCGTAAAGTGTGAAGTTTGAAATTATTAGTATTTCACCATTTATGTCTTTAACAGATAAATTCATTTTATCGTTTTCATCTGGAAAAATTCTCAAGTTTATGATTTTGTTTGCCAACCACTTAACTTCTTTTTCACCATCAGTAGATTTAATCGCTATGAATACGAGTAGTCCTTTTGCAATCGAACGGACTTCGCCGCTTGAGAGAATTTTTACGCATGCTTTTTTAACGCGTTGAATTACTGCTCGCATTTCGCTTCAACTTTAAAGTACAAATTTAGGAATAATGAAATAATTGATGTATATTTTCGTTATTGCAAAATTGAGAAAAAAATTGGAGGAGCTAATGCCAATTTACGAGTATAAGTGTGAAAAATGCGGGAAAGTTTTCGAGTATCAACAAAGAATTACTGATGAGCCTTTGGAATTTTGCCCGCCAGAAATTTGCGAGTCTGCCGAACACAAAGGTATGGGTAAAGTCCATCGTATTATTAGCAAAAATATCGGTTTGATTTTCAAGGGTAGTGGTTTTTATATTACTGATTACTCTCGCAAAAACTCCTCGCTTTCTTCAACCGATAGAAACGGGGTTGGGTCGAAAAATGGATCCAATTCTTCTAATAAGGTCTCAATAGAAAATAAAAAAAATAAGTAGCATTGATTTAATTTCTTAATGGGAAGGTAATATTAACTACCTTCCCTTTTTTATTTTTGTATTTTGTTAATGGTAAAAATGAACCAAAAGACATTGCATATAGAAAGCGAAAATCCTATACTTGATAGATTGAATTCTGAGCAAAGACAAGCCGTTGTTGCTGTCGAAGGACCCGTGTTGATAGTTGCTGGTGCTGGTAGTGGTAAAACTCGAGTTTTAACGCACAAGATAGCATATTTAATCGAAATTGGAATTCCACCTCAAAACATACTTGCCCTTACTTTCACAAACAAAGCAGCACAAGTAATGAAGGATAGAATAGCCTTGCTTGTAAATCCAGAAGCCTCGAAGAGAATTTGGGCTGGAACATTTCATTCGATTTTTGCCCGTATATTGCGTCTCGAGGCACACCAAATTGGTTTTACCTCGAACTTTTCCATCTATGATGCCGAAGACTCTGTGAATATTGTAAAACGGATAATCCAAAGTTATAATATATCAAATAATAGGATAAACGCTGAAAATGTGCACCACATTATTTCCCTTGCAAAGAACAAGGTGATGTCGCCAGAGGAATTTTCCAGAACCGTTTCAACACCCGTTGAAAGGATAATTGCCGATATATACAAAGAATACCAAGATTATTTACACCAGAATAATGCAATGGATTTTGACGATTTGCTTGTAAATACTTATGAATTGTTCGCACAATTTCCACAGGTTCTTGAAAAATATCAAGAACGATTTCCATTTATTCTTGTAGATGAATATCAAGATACGAATAGAGTTCAATATCTTGTTCTTCGTCAACTATCTTCGAAATATCGGAATATCACTGTTGTTGGGGATGATGCACAAAGTATATATCGATGGCGGGGTGCCGACATTAGAAACATTCTTGATTTCCAGAAGGATTTCCCCGATGCTAAAATTTACAGATTGGAACAAAATTATCGTTCGACAAAATCTATTCTTTCGGCTGCCGATAGTGTTATAAGATTTAATAAAAAACAAATCGAAAAGAGACTATGGACCAAAAATCCAGAAGGAGATTTAATAGAACTATACGAATGTGAAACAGAAAAGGACGAAGCGAGCCTTGTGGTAAATAAAATAAAAGAACTGGTTTCTAACGGTAGATATTCTTATGGTGATATAGCAATTTTTTATAGAACAAATGCACAATCCCTTGAATTTGAGAATGCATTGCGGAAAGAAAACATAAACTATATTGTGGTTGGTGGACTTTCCTTCTACAAAAGAAAAGAAGTCAAGGATGTACTTGCTTATCTTAAACTGCTCGTTAATCCCGATGACAACGAGGCTTTTATCCGTATAATTAACGAACCCCCGCGAGGAATAGGGAAAACAACAGTCGCACATCTGTTAAACTTTTCTCGTGCAAAACGAATCTCACTATTTAAGGCGTTGGATAATGTAGAAGATATTCCAAATTTACAATCTCGTGCAATAGGATTGCTTAAAGAATTTCGTGATTGGATTTTACAAACGCAAAGCAAATTGCAAAAAGGGGAAGCAATTGCAGAAATTATTAACGAATATATAAAACAAAGCGGATTGATTTCAATGTACGAAGAAATTGCGACAGATTACTCATACGATAGATTAGAAAACATCCAAACTTTGCTGACTGATATTTATGAATTTCTATCACATAACGAAAATGTCACACTTAATGACTATCTTCAACAGATTAGTTTAATTTCCGACATCGATGAGAAAAATCTTGCAAGCGAACAAGTAAAAATGATGACCCTCCATTCAGCCAAGGGACTTGAGTTTCCAGTTGTATTTATTGTCGGAATGGAACAAGGTTTATTTCCGCTACTTCGATATCGAACTTCAAACCCCGACGACGAGGAAGAAGAACGAAGACTTTTCTACGTCGGGCTAACACGTGCGATGGAGAAAGTGTTTTTGACTTATGTAAAAGTTCGACATAGATTTGGCGAAGAATTGTACCAAGTGCCTTCGAAATTTTTGCAAGAGATCGATAAAAGATACCTTTGTGTGGCGGAAGTTCCGCTCCAAAGTTTGTCAACAAAGTCGGCAATTTCCCGCGAAAGTTATGTAGGGACAAATTCCTACAATGAATTCGACCAGACGGATGATAATGTTTTTAGAATAGGGGACAGGGTTGTACACCCATTCTTTGGAATTGGTAAAGTGGAACATCTTGAGGGTAATGGGACTTTTGCACAAGCCATTGTGAACTTTGAATCTGTTGGCAGAAAAAGGCTTATGTTGCAATATGCTAAATTGAAGAAAATTTAAAAAGTATGGAACAATTTAGGAACAAATTATGAACAATTTTTCCACAAGTTTTCCACATTTTATTAACAAAATTTCAACAAGATTTTATTTCTATTTGTTTTGTTATTGTTATGGATGCGGAGAAACTGAAATTATTGATATCCGAGGGTGAATCTTCAACGGTCGAGTTCAAGAGAAAGGTTACTTCGCCCGACAAAATTGCAAAAGAACTATGTGCCTTTGCAAATTCCAAAGGGGGTTATTTGATCATAGGAATTGACGATGATAGGAAAGTTGTCGGGGTAGATTCTGAAAAATCTGAAATTGATGTCGTCGAGATCGCTTGCCAATTTAATATTTATCCACCTATTACACCCAAAAGTATCGAAGTAATAAACTACAATAAAAAAGAAATTATAGTCGTGGAAATCGAAGAAAGTAAAAGCAAACCACACACAATAGAATCGCTCGACGAAAAAGGAAGAAAAAAAAGATTTGCATATATTCGACTTGGAGAAAAATCTGTTATAGCTAGTCGAGAGATGCGGAGAATTCTCTCTGGACTAAGCGCGGATGCTAAGCCTATTAAAATATTTATAGGTGAAACTGAAAAAAGACTGTTTAGTTATCTTGAGAAACACGAACGAATCACTGTTAAAGAATTTGCCAAACTTGTCAATATTTCGGAAAGAAGAGCCTCGGCAGTTTTAGTAAAGCTTGTCAGAGTTGGTGTATTGCAAATTTACACAGATAATAACAACGATTATTTCTTTCTTCTCTGATTAATTGTTTGCAAAATTTTATCTAATAACATATCTTCATTTTCTATATCCAGATCGATTTCGCAAACAACCAAATTTATATTATTTTTAAATATATCTTTGAATTGAAGTAACTTTACAAAATCTTTTTCAGTTGTTACAACAATGTTCGACTCCAACTTTTTTGCATTTTTAATAATTATTTGAACGTCATAAAATGTGTAATAATAATGGTCCTTGAACTTTAGGTGTTCAACAATGTTTGTGAAATATGCTCGCATACTTTCGAGAAAGCTATTATTGTTGCCAATTCCGCTTACGAGTAATACTTTTTCATTTGCAATTTGTTCCGGCTCAACAGGATTTAAATCAATATCATAGAATTTTTTTACAATTTTATTGTATTTGAAAACTTTGAAGTTTCCTTTAGGTAATAAATTGATGTCGAGACATTTCTGTAGCAAAACTATATGGGCACGCACTATATTTTTCAAAGGCTCTCGCAAAAACCCTTGAAATGATTTTTTATCAATCAAGACTATGTCCAAGTCTCGAAAGATCTTTCGGTGTTGGAAACCATCGTCTATTATTATTACATCCACGTTTATTTGATTTTCAATTTTATCAATTGCCAAAAACTTGCGCTTTGATATTGCAATTGGAATTTGTAACTTTTGGTCAGCAAGGAACATTTCGTCACCAAAGATATCAACGCTTGGCTGCATTGAGTTTTTGTAATATATTATTATCTCGTTGGATTTTCGTTTGTATCCACGGGACAAAACCATCGGCTGGATTTGGTTTTGCATTAATTTATTACAAATGTGAATTGTAAAAGTTGTTTTTCCAGTTCCTCCAAAAGAAAGGTTTCCAACACTTATAATTGGTAAACTTGAAATCACTTGCTTAATAAATCCCTTGTCGTAAAGGAAGTTTCTAATGTATGTCAATGGAAAGAAAAATGAGTTAAGAAGTTTTGTAAACATCTTAATGGATTATCAAAGCTTCGAAAGAATAAATTTCAGCCTCGGGGTCTAAAAATGTTGTCTTGGCAACCCCTGCCTTTAAACACAAATTTTGTAGAAAGGTGGTAACATCCCAATTTCTTTCCGTTGCAACTTGGGGAAGCAAAAGACCGGTGTGATTTTGGTACCTAATGTAAAGTCCATGCTTGCCAATTTGAATTTGGTCGAAAGAAAAAACTTTTTTGAATCTTGAAAGAATAGTGATTTCATAAGTCAAATAGGGTAATTCTTCTTTTCTGATAGGTCCAAATCTCCAATCGCTTGTTGCACTTGTTTTTGCAACTTCTTTTAATTCGAAAATCAATGGTTTTGTTGGGAATATATGCCCCATGCAAGCCCGCAGTTCCTTGTTTTTTTGGATAGTGACAAATGCTGTATATGGCTGTAAAAATGAAGTAATTTTTTGCAAATTTGTGGGAACATCATAATTTTTGTTTGTTGTTATGGCTTCAACTACATTTTTAACAAAATCCAATAGTTGTTTTCTTTCTGGTTCAGTCAAATTGGGCAAGGATGTTTGTTTAAATGTACTATCGGATACAAGGGCGCCAGCGAAATAGCCGACGACCCGGTCTTTCATAGGTGTAACAAAAGGTGAATCACCGCTTGTTGCGTAAAGCAATTTCACTGGCTTGTTGGCGCCGAGCGCTTCCGAAACTGTCATTACAACAGCAATTGGTCCTCCGCCACAAGCCTCGATTTCTCGATTGTTTAGCAATGCGACAAGTTTAAAATAGTCAAATCGTTCGAATGTTTCCACAAAATTTGAGTCAATTTCGTAAGCAGAGGAATAACTATGGTAATGCGAAAGATCTGAGCTTGCAATTAATAAAACCTCATCGGTCCTATTAATTTCTTTTAAAGTTTTGTAAATAGCAACCGAAAGTGAATGGATAACTTGAGGGTCCTGACTTCCCATTACTATTGGGACAATTTTGATTTTTGGAAGCACATATTGCAAGAAAGGCAATTGTACTTCTAATGAATGTTCGGGAGCACCCCTTCGCCAATTATGACCATCCATCGACAGACGAACATAAGTGTTTTGTTGAGTAAGTCTGGCAACAAGTTCTTTGTCGACTTCTACAGGACCCAAAGGAGTAACATAAGCATCACCAGAAAAAACAGAAGCATAAGGGAAATATTGGTGGTGGGAAGGTGAGATTACAATAGCAGTTTTATAGTCCCTTCTGTAGAGTTCTCTGTATACTTTTCCCGCCACAAAACCACTATAGACATATCCAGCATGTGGGGCAATAATTCCAAATATTTTGTCCTTTAGTGGGATATTCCTAATATCGCTAAGTTCCAAATATTCTTTAAGGTCATTTCTTAGGGTGTCAGGGTCAGCTGGGTAAAACGAACCGGCAACCGTATGGGGACGATAGGAAATATCTTTTTCGAAGGGAGCATCTTGTGCATTCATAGGCTCTCCCAAAAAAAATAAGAAACAAACAATGAAAGCAATCATAAATTAAGTAAAATTATTCGAAGAAACAACATTAAAGAATTTCTTTGTATATAGGAACAATATCTTTTACATTTCGGTAGATATGATTTGTATTGATGTTTTTGTCTTTCCTTTCGATTGCTTTAAGTGCAGAAGAATATATTTCTTTCCAAGTCATTCCAAATTTTACAAGAAGTTCTTCGGGTTCACCACTTTCACCGAAAGTATCGGGCATCCCAACAAATTCTATTGGAACGGGGTAGTTCTTGGATAGAACTTCAGCCACTGCACCGCCGAGTCCACCATGAACTTGATGCTCTTCGGCAGTTACAACGGCGCCACAGGTTTTTGCTGCCTCGACAAGTGTTTTAACATCGATAGGCTTAAGTGTGTGGTTGTTTATAACCATAGCTGAGATTCCTCTTCGTTTCCAAAGTTCATCGGCGGCTACCAATGCTTCCCACAGCATCAGACCACAAGCCACGATTGCGACATCCTTGCCTTGTCGAAACACTTCTGCTTTTCCAATTTGAAAAGGTGTGTCTTCGGTTGTAAACCAAGGCACAGGTGCTCGTCCGAATCGGATAAATGCAGGCCCATAGAAATCGGCAACCGCAAGAGTTGCTTTTTTGGTTTCTATGTAATCGCAAGGAACAACCAAGGTCATATTGGGTAGCGTGCGAAGCAAAGAAATTTCTTCAAGAGACTGGTGGGTGGCGCCATCTGGTCCAACTGTAATACCAGAGTGACCACCCCCGATTTTAACGTTCGCGTTGTTGTAGCAAACAGATATTCGTAATTGGTCTGCATTTCTAAAGGCTGAAAAAGCACTATATGTTGCGAAGAACGGAATTTTACCTGATAGAGCAAGTCCAACAGCAATTGTTGTTGCATTTTGTTCTGCTATTCCAATTGAAAAAAATCTTTCTGGAAATTTATTCTTGAAAAAGGAAGTTAACACTGAACCAGTTACATCGGCACCCAATACGACGACATCGGGATTTTTTTCACCTAACTCGACAAGAGCCTCGGCAAATCCGAAACGTGTAGCCTTTTTACCAATTAACTTAAAATTTTCCATTACTTTTCAACCCTTCGCTAATAATTAAATTACCAAGGTTTAAATTGTTTAGAATATCGAGTGCACTTTCACGAAAGTTTGGATAATGGACCCCTTCTATTTTAATGTGGAAACGATTAGAAATTATACAGTCTAAACTTTCAATAGATGAAAGATTATCGTAGGAAAATTTTGCAACGCCATTTGAGATACTTAATATTTCATCTTTTGTTGACAATTCAAACAAATTTCTAAGGTAGTAGGGTAGATTTGAAAATTTTGTGTAGTCGTAAATATAAACGATAATCAGACCATCTCTGGACACATATTCAGCAGAAGCGGAGTTGATAAGATTTCCGGAGTAATTTATTGTTCCTTTATTTATTTTATCCAACTTGAATTCGAAAATATTCGTTGGGAAAATTTTTGCAAGCTTTTCCGGCGGGAAAGGTTTGACTATCACCTGATTTTGGTTTGTATCAATGCTAAATGTGAAAAGATTTTTTTTAACAGAGTCCAATGTAGTAGAAATATTTTTTTGTTCATCTGTTTTGTTTGAACAACTAAAAAGAAAAATACAAAGCCAAAGTATGTAAACGAAAGAATACATCATTGCAATTCCAACAATGCTTGTTTTGCTTGCTCTTCGTTTGGTGCTATACCGTGCCATTCGTAGTTGTCCATCATAAAAGAAATTGGATACCCCATTTTAGTTCTGGCAATAATCACAGTGGGTTTGCCGATCTGATTATTATGATTTGAGATAAATTTATCGAACGCAGAGATAATTTCATTGTAATTGTGCCCATCAATAGTAATTACCTCGAAATTAAAAGATTCGAATTTTCGGTCGATTGGATAAATACTCATAACCTCTCTAACTCTTCCGTCAATCTGGCAGTCATTGTTATCGACAATCCAGCAAAGGTTATCAAGGTGGTAATTCCCTGCTGCCATTGCTGCCTCCCAGGTTGAGCCTTCCTGAAGTTCACCGTCACCAGTAAGTGCAAATACTTTGCGGTCGTTTTTGTCGAGATATTTGTCGTTTAATGCCATACCTACGGCTATTGAAACTCCTTGACCAAGCGAACCAGCAGCAGTTTCAATGCCCGGAAGCTTTGTGTCGAGCGCTGGGTGTCCTTGCAATCGTGAGCCAAGTTTTCGCAAGGTTGCCAATTCCTCGACGGGGAAAAAACCTGCGCGAGCAAGTGTTGCATAAAGAATTGGACAAATATGACCAGCACTTAAAACGAAACGGTCGCGTCGGTCCCATTTAGGTTCGTTAGGTTTGTATCGCATAAAACCGCCGAAAAATAAAACGGCGAAAATGTCTGCTGTGCAAAGAGAGCCCCCCGAATGTCCAGATTTTGCCAAATAAAGACTTTTAATAACATCTTGGCGAAGAATCTTTGCAATTTGTTGAAATTCTTCTGGTTTTCGTCTTTTATTTTCAAAGGTTCTTGGTTCGAAAATAATTTCCATTTTTATTTTAGAAGAAAAAAACAAAATTATAAAATAAAATTTTTTTAAATTTTATTTTGTTTTGAAATGGGTTTTCTTTTTGGCACAAAAATTACCCCAAGTTTTTTGAGTATGAGGGATAAAATATGAAAATCAAAAAATTCCTTTCGAGAACAATGCAAGAAGGAAAGGAAAAAATCCTATCTGAATTAGGTTCGGAGGCTGTGATTCTTTCATCAAGAATCATTCCACCCTCGCCGCCGGATAATGAAGAAATGATTGAAATTGTTGCTGCTATTGACACAGAAGATGAAAATGTCCCATATCTTCAAACATCAAATTACTCGGGGAAAAAGGAAAAATGGGAGAAAACCGAAACAATTGAATTTGCAGCAAATATTTACAAGGAAATATCTTACATAAAGAATTTTCTATTTGAACTTTCGGATAAAATCATATTTAATTATATTTCAAATTTACCCAGCGAATATGCAGAGCTGGCAAAACTTATGGTGAAAAATGGCTTTTCCAAAGATTTTGCACTTTCTTTTGTGCATCATTTAAAAGTAAAAAAATACAATAATTCCGAAGATTTAAGAAATGATGCCAAGATTATACTTGCTGAAAAACTTAAATACGAAACAGATTTTCCTAAAAGAGATAAACAAAACATAATTCTTTTTGTTGGTCCAACAGGTTCTGGGAAAACTTTAAATCTAATTAAAATCGGTATTCTTTACAAGGTTTTATTAAATGCAAAGGTTGCAGTCGTTTCAATCGACTTTAAAAAGATTGGTGGTTGGGAACAGTTACAAATGCTTTGTGCTATATCAAATTTGTTTTGTGCTTTTGTAAATTCGACAGATGAATTGTCCGAGCAAATAGACTCGTTAAAGACTTACGATTTTATACTTGTCGATACCTCTGGAGGTAGCCCGAGAGACGAGAATTTTATCTCAGAAATTCAGGAGATTTCAGAAAAAATTACCTGGACCTCGAAGATAGTGGTTCTTTCAGCAACAAAAGATAAATTAAACTTTTCATTAAACCTTTTAGCTTTTAAAAGGGTTAAACCAAATTACATATTGCTAAGCAAATTAGACGAAGTAACTACAATTGGGCATATTTACGAGCCTTTACTTGAAGTGACTACTGACGTACCTTTGCTTTATTGTTCAACTGGGATTGATATTCCAAACTCGATTGAACCTGCGACCGCTGAACTGATAAGCCAATATTTGATTAATAATGTTGAATAAGATGGACAAAATAGAAAACCAACCTTTAGTTGTTTCGTTTATTTCCGGAAAGGGTTCTATCGGGAAAAGTACAATACTTTCATTGTTGGCAAAAGTTTTAAGCAAAGAATATGCATCCATTTTAATTTGGGATAATGACATTTATTCGCCAATTCAGCATATTTTAAATGGGGTTGAGCCTAACATTAGCCTTTTAGAAGTCGTTACAAACAATATTGCAGCACATAAGGCTATTACTAAAGTTTCGAACAGAATCTTCCTTGTCGGTGGGGCAAATCGTTTCGATATTGACATTGATATGAGCGAGGCTCTCGTTCATAAGTTTATGGAATTACTTAAAGAAAACGACTTCGACATTGTGCTTGTCGACTGCCATTCTGGTTTTAGCAAAATTATTTTGAACTTTAGCAAGATATCTTCAGTAAGTTTACTATTTCTTTCCGACGAACCAACATCAATTCTGGATGCGTATGGTTTGACAAAAATTCTTTATAAATTCTTTGGGATAAAAAAAATTGCAACAGTTGTAAATAATGTTGTTGATAATGAAGATGGGTTAAGTATTGCTAAAGTTTTCAATCAAGCAACCACGAATTTTTTAGGAACAGAATTTTCGAACTTTGGTATTATTCCCTACGAAAAAGATTTGAAAAAATATATTTTCAATTTGGAGGACTTCGTCAAGAATAAAGCTTCAAACGAATTTTTAGAAAGTTGCAGAAAATTAGCTGGAAAGATTAATACACTGAAGTTCGATGCAAATATATTTGTGTAATGTTTTTATTTTTGCATAAAAATAAGGAGATTCGTATATGGCTAAAGAAAAATCTGAAGTTTCAAAGGATAAAAAGAAAGAGTTAAGAGAAAAAGAGAAAGTCAAAAAAGAACAGGAAGTTAGATTAAAAAAAAGGTTAAAAGCAGAACGAAAAAAAATAGATAAAATTGTTTCCTTTCCCTTTCGCTCTTTATTTATAATAGGAATTGTATCTGGTATAGTTTTTTGCTTATATAATTTTTATGGTGAAGCAAATACATTTTTGAATTCCTTGTTCAAAGGTTTCTTGTTATTTGTTTTTGTATATTTTGGGATTGGATTAGTTTTGCTACTATGGTTTTTTGTTCTTGCCAAAATTCGGCAGAAAGAAGCCGAAGAAAGAAGAAGAGTAGAGGAAGAACTTGCTCATGAACGCGAACGTGCAGCACTCGAAGGGAAACTCGAAAGAGACTTGCTTTTAAAGCAGGCGCAAGAAAAAAGAGAAGAAGAACTACGCAAACTAAGAGAAAAATTGGAAAAAGAGGAAGGAGTTGCCGGAACGAATGTTGAATAGTTTACAACTGTCTGTATAAGGTTTCAAGTCGAAAACGAAAATGGAAAACAATGAAGGAATCGTGGAAATTTGGAATAAATATAAAAAGAACCCAGACGCCGAACTCCGGAACCAATTGGTTTTAAATTACATACCACTTGTAAAAAGCATTTTGCGAAAATTCAATATTCCCGAAAATTCGATTTTGACGAATCAGGATTTGATAAACGTTGGAATAATTGGCTTGGTCGAGGCAATTGAAAAATATGAACCAGAGCAAAATGTAAAATTTGAAACTTTCGCATACAATCGAATAAAAGGTGCTATTATTGATGAACTGAGAAAAGTGGATTGGCTTTCACGAGGAGCAAGGAAAAAAGCAAAAGATGTTGTCGAAACAATAGATAGAGCTTTTGTTCAATCGGGTAACAATAGTTACGAGGAAATTTCAAAAAGACTTAATCTAACCGAGAAGGAATTTAATAGTTTTATTTTTGCTTATCATTCTTCACAAGAGGCTTTCTTCTACACCGAGAGTACACTAATTGAAGAAGAAAGCCAAGAAATTGAATTTCTTGAAAATTTGCCAACACCCGATTCGAAAACTACACTCGAGGAATTAGTTGAAAACGAAAAAGTTCAAATAATATATAACTTTTTACTTTCTCTTCCTGAAAGAGATAGACTAATAGTAATTTTGTACTATTATGAAAATTTGAGATTTAAAGAAATAGGTAAAATTTTAGGGCTTTCTGAAAGTCGGGTATCGCAAATCCATTCGTCAGTTATAAAGCGATTGAGAAATAAATTTAAAGAATTGGATAAATAACTAAAAATAGGTGTCGTCCCTCCAATAAGTTATTTGCCAAATGGAATCTGCTGGATTGAATTTTAGTTTGAAGTTTCCTTTGCCTTGCAAACGAACAACATCATTGGTTGAAAATACAATTGTAAGCGAAAAGCCCCTTTGTATATTCTTTTCTAAAGTGTCACCAATTGAAATGTAAGTTTCGTTCCAAACCAAATCTATATAACTTGCAGCCCGAAAAAGTCCATAAGTTGCTTTAAGATCTTCAGATTTGCCCCAACTACGATCGACGCCTAAGTCGTAGTTTCGAAAAACAAATACAAATTCGTCTGCAAGTAGTTTGCCATAGACAACTGTGTCTTTAAAATTGTAGGCGTAGCGAAAATTTTGAAAAACATCATCTATGGTTTTCTGGTTGGTAAGAATCGATTCTGGTTTGTTTACCTCTACAAGTTTAGGAGCAAAAGGATTTATACAACTTAAAAAAAATATAAAAGAAAATAGTGGGACAAGATATTTCCATTTGGAAGAACCAACAGGCATTTTACGAAACCAACTTTGCTTTTAAAAAACTAATTGTTTGAAATTTATCAATTTGTTTGCTATAATCAATCCATTTGATAATTTTCCATACACCGGATTTATCTAATGTCAATACCATCTGTGTTTTTCCTTGGTAACTGTTATTGATTGAGTTGTCTTTTGAGTTTACGACTACTTCGTAATCTGCTACGAAAACCGTTGAGTCGGTGGAGTAGGCAGAGAAAGTATGGTTTGAGAAAGTCAGAATTGGATTTTCTTCGACGGAAAATTTGCTAAACAAATTTTTTGCAAAGGTGACTTCAGAATTTAAATTCCAATTTTGAAAGATGCTTGAGTAGATTGAATAGGCATCTGCGCTCGGGTAAAATTTGTAGGCATTTATGTCGCTTACAAAGCAGTTTTGATATATTGCTATATTTTTTTGATTAAATGACTTAGTAAAGTTTTCGACAAGGGTTTGTGGAGTTGTTGCCGGAGGATAGTTAATATTATTCTCGTTGGGCTCCTCGGGATTGCGAGTTCGAAACAAATTGCAAGCGGTTGAAAATAAAAGTATTAGCAGTACACAAATAACAAGTTTGGTTTTCATTTTATTTCTGTTCTATTTTCTATTGCGTTTAACAATGTTGCGTCATCAGCAAATTGAAGTTCTAATCCAGCCGGTATGCCTCGTGCGATTCTTGTTAGTCGGACGGGAGAGTTTTTTAGTTGATTTACGATGTAGTTTGTTGTCACTTCTCCTTCAAGACTTGGGTTTAATGCAAAAATAATTTCTTTTGCATTTTCAGCGCGGGCAATAAGTTCGTTGATTTTCAGTTTAGAGACCGAAATTCCATCTATATGATTGATGGTCCCATGAAGCACATGATAAACTCCTTTGTATTCATTGGTTTTTTCAATCGCGAGGACATCGTCCGGTTGCTCGACAACGCAAATTAAATCTTTTTGTCGTTCCTCGGAACTGCAAATAGGGCAAGGGTCAGTTTCTGTGAAATTGTAACAAACACTGCAAAGTTTAACATTTGTTTTGAGTTTGATTAATGTTTCAGCAAATTTGTGAATAAATTCTTCTGGCTGTCGTAACAAAAATAAAGTTAGCCTTAGAGCCGACTTTCGACCAATTGTTGGTAGCGAAGATAGAATTTCAATCATCTGTTCTATTGTTCGACTTGGGAATTTCATAGCCTTAAAGATTTAAATTTATACCAAATGAAGAAGCAAGAGGTCCAAGAAACTTCTGCATTTCGGAAGTACTTTCTTCTTTTGCTCTTTGGATTGCATTGTTTACAGCACCAATTATCAAATCTTCGAGCAACGATTTGTCGTTTAATGCGAATGCTTGCTCTGAAATTTCAACTGCTATTAATTCAAGATTGCCATTCACTTTTGCCAAGACCATACCTGCACCGCTTTGACCTTCGTATATCTTATCTTCCGACTCCTTTTTTATTCTTTCCATTTCGTCTTTCATTCTCTGGAACATTTCCATTGTTTCTTTCAAGTCGAATTTCATTTTACACCAAATTAGTTAATTTCTAAAATAAAAATTTTTATATTTGTATTAATTATTAAAAACGATAATACATTTTCATTGTTTTTGATAGGTTAGTAGTATGGGAATTTTTAGTCGAATTGCAGACATATTCAAAGCCAATGTGAATGATGCATTGGACAAAGCCGAGGACCCAGAAAAGATGATTAAGCAAATGGTCCTCGAGATGGAAGAAAGCGTCAACAAAGCAACCCTTGCAGTAGCAAATGCTATTGCAAACGAGAAATCTCTCGAAAGAAAGATTGAAAAAGCAAGAAAAGAATCGGAAGAATGGGAATTCAAAGCTCGACAAGCATTACAAGCAAATAGGGAAGACCTTGCCAAGGCTGCTCTCGAACGCAAGCTTATTGCTGACAAAAACTTTCAAGATTTGCAACCAATTTATCAGCAAGCAAAAGAAACAACAAACAAGTTGCGAACGCAACTCAATAGCCTTAAAGCTAAACTCGAAGAGGCTCGTGCTCGGCAGAGTACTTTGATTGCTCGTTCTCAAGCAGCAAAAGCACAAAAGCAAATTGCACAAAGTCTTAGCGGAGTTGGTTCCGATGCCTTTGGTAAATTTGACAAATACGAGGAGAAAATCGAAAAAATCGAAGCCGAAGCCCAGGCATTTGAACAGTTAAGCTCTGAAAGCACTTCGCTCGACGAAGAATTCAAAAGGCTCACTTCCTCGAGCGATGTCGAAAAGCAACTTTTGGAACTTAAAACTAAAATGGGTATGCTTCCCGAAGGTTTAACCAATGAAACTAAACAATTAGGAGAGGGCGATGGAAGATAAAGAAATTTTAACTGCAAACGAAAAGGATGGGTTTCTTCAAACCCCGCAAGAGATACTCGATGGAGTTTCTCTTCAATTGAGCAATCTTTTGGACGAATACTTTCCCGAACATCTAAAATTTGATACTTCAAGGTATACGATCCAAAAAGGTTCTTCGCAAATTATGATTATGGTAAGGCCCTTTACCCAAACGGAAGCCTGCGTCGAATTCTACTCCAATGTTGTTACTGGGGCAACGATTTCAGAAGAGTTAATGCATTTTCTCTTAAGAAAAAATGCTGAACTTCATTTTGGTGCCTTCGGTTTGATTTTTGACAATACAATTACATTTTCACATACAATTCTTGGAAGTACACTCAATCCTCAATCATTGAAAATCATACTTTCTACCATTGCAGCTATTTGCGACCATTACGATGACATCATAGTTCAACTTGCTGGCGGAAAGAGAGCCGCAGATTTAACTGCCGACTTAGAAAACGAATAATAAATTTTTGTATCAAAATTTGGGATTTAAAAAGCAAAAAAGGGGTTCGACGAGCCCCTTTCTTCGGCTAGATTTTGCCCTCCAGTGGAATTTTCTTTTCTGCTAATTTTAAGGCACCAAAAAGAACAAAAGAGTAAAATATGTCGCCGAATAAAGAAAAAGCAAAAAAATCTAAAGTAGATGTTCGATAAAATGGAAGTCCCATAGTATAACATTGAAATAAACCAGCAAGCGTATGTGGATACATTCCGCTGGTTAACCAAACAGCAAAATTTGTAATAAGATAAAAAAGAAGCGAAGAAGCAACCGAGAAAGCAAAAAGTTTATAAAAAGAAAAATTCTTCTTTAGCAGAAATCCAAAAATTACACAAAGAGAAAATGACAGATAAACTGCCCACATTGTCGAATGGAAACCAATAAAGAAATCGGAGATTATCATTGCTATAATTGGAACGAGAAAAGATTTCACTCTATTGGAAAATGAATATCCAGACAGCAGCGCAATTGAGGCAACAGGTGAAAAATTTGGTGGATGTGGTATGAATCGCGAAAGAACAGCAATAGCAATAAGCGATAGGGAGAAGAATTCTTTTGTTTTAAATATTTTTTGTTTCATAATCATTACCAATTTGAAATGCTAAATTAAAAAAGTAAAATCAAATAAAGAAAAGATAAGTTTACATAATATAGATTATATTACATTATCAATAATTTAGAATAAAAAAATTTTTTGAATAAAATTAATTTATTATTTTTGTATTGTTAATTATAAGGTATTAATATGAAGAGTTCTTTAAGGATTTTGTTTATTTCAATTTTTGTCATTGCTTGTTCAAAGAACACTGGCAATCCTTTACCTTCTGGAAACAATCCTCCGATAATCGATAGTGTTAAAGTTGTTTTCGATATAATATCGATTGTTCCTTCCGCCGATATAACTTGCTATGCTCGTGACCCCGATGGCGATTCGTTATTTTACAAATGGAGTGCGTCTGCTGGTGAATTTTCCGGCAAAGGCAAAGCTGTAAAATATATTATCCCACCTTGTTGCGACAGTATTACTAACAAAATTACCATTGATGTTTTCGACCAATGGAATGCTAAAACAAGTTATTCATTCAATATTCGGGCACCAAAGAAATGAAAAAGATGACATTTTCATTAGTAACTGCATTTTTACTTTTTTCTTTATCTTTACAATTGAATGCACAAGGTTGCTGTTCTATATCAATTAATTCATTGGGAAGTACAGAATCAGAACCCCTCGAAACAGGAAATTTAGTATTGGGCGTAAACTTTTGGCACCTAAACAGTTCCGCTTATTATATTGGAGACATTAAGCAATTCGATCCTCTACAGAGAGTTGCTGTTGGAAATAATGTGCTTTTCGATATTGAGTATGGGCTGACATATTTTTTAAGTCTCTATTTATCAGTTCCTTACAGTTTTTACCGTCGCGATACCAAGTTTGCAAGTTACTCAAACAAAGGATTTGGTGATGTTTTGTTATTGGGTAAGTTTAAAGTTGGGAATCGCATAATTTTTGTCAACGATTTGTTATCCTTGGGGTTTGGAGTTAAGTTTCCAACTGGGAAGAACAATGCGGAAAAAGATGGAGTTGAACTACCCATCGATTTGCAAGTTGGAACCGGCTCGTACGAATTTTCTTTTTGGTCACTTTATCAAAATTGGCTTTCAAACAGAATTTTATTTACGCAAAGCTTTCTTTTTAGAACTTTTAAATCAAACCTTAAGAATTATAAATTTGGTAATGAAATGAATTTAAATACTTCTTTGTATTATCAGTTGATAGACTACTGGTTAAATATTGGTGCTTTGATTCGCATTCAGAAACGTTGGAAAGATAGGCTCGATGGCCAAGTAGTAGTTAATTCTGGTAGATTGTTAATAGAACTATTACCGGGGTTCCTTTTTGATTTTGGCGAAACTTCATTTCGAGTAAATTTTGGATTCCCGATTTATACTCGAGTCGAAGGCTCACAACTATCAATTCTATATAGAATTGGATTGGAATTGAGGTACCGATTCTTTTAATTTTTTGTGTTATTCCGAGGCTCCAAGAAAAGCACGCAAAGTTTTCCAAAAAGCTGGATCGTTTGTATCAATACTTATTTTAATTCTTTGGCGAATTTCTTTCATAAGTTGCTGTCTGTACAAAAGTTCTTCATTTTGTTTATTTCGGAACAAAATATCATCGGAAACCTCTTTTTTGATTGGCTGAATTATTCGATATTTTTTACTTTCTTCCATTTTTAAATTACAATTTTGAAGCAAAAAATTTTCTATTATTTATGATAAAACGAGGTTTCCCTTTTAGTTTAAATCCATCGAAAGGTGTATTTTTTGATTTGCTTTTGAAAAACTGCTTATCGACAATCCATTCGTCATCAAGAGAGAAAATGGTCATATTTGCCATTTCTCCTTCTTTAAAAATAATTGGAGGTAATCGTAAAATATTTCTAGGGTTGACACTCATTTTTTCGATAAGTTTGCTTAGCGATATTTGCCCAGTATGGTAAAGATATGTCAAACAAACGCCCAAAGTTGTTTCAAGACCAATAACGCCGTTAGGTGCCTTCTCGAACTCTACATCTTTCTCGTGAGATGCGTGTGGGGCGTGGTCGCTTACAATACAATCTATTATGTCATTTTTTAGGGCTTCTATCAATGCATCTATATCATCTTGGCTTCTGAGTGGAGGGTTCATTTTAAAGTTTGTATCGTAAGTTTCAACATAGGAATCGGTTAAAACAAGATGATGTGGGGTAACTTCACAAGTTATTCTTAAGCCTTTCTCTTTGGCTCTTTTGATTATTTCAACAGAACCTTTGGTGGAAATGTGTTGGGCGTGGTATCTCCTATTCCCACAATATTCGGCAAGTAAAATGTCGCGTACCAATATTATTTCTTCGGCAACATTCGGATAACCTTGCAATCCCAATTTGGTTGCTACGGCACCTTCGTTTGCAGCAAAATTTTTTGTTAAATTATAATCTTCGCAATGTTGAGCAATAAGATAATCGAATTGCGAGACATAATCGAAAGCTCTTCGCATAATTTCAGAGTTTAGTACAGTATTACCATCATCTGTAAACATCACTACCCCGGCATTAGCAAGGGAATTCATAGAGGTTATATTTTCCCCTTCCAAACCTTTGGTTATGCCAGCTGAAATAAAAACATTAACAATCGAATTTTGTGTTTTACTTTTAATGTATTCAACTACTTGCAAGTTATCAATTGGAGGAACTGTGTTAGGCATTACAAGAACACCAGTGAAACCACCGTTTGCAGCTGCATCAACTCCAGAGTTTAAATCTTCTTTATATGTTTGACCCGGGTCACGAAAGTGAACATGCATATCGAAAAGTCCAGGGGCACAAACCAGAGGTTCTCCGTTTATGATTTTAACTTCTGGGGTCACCTCGACTGGCTCTTTTCCAAAATAAGTAATAACCCCATCACGAATTAATATATTATATTTTGAATCAATGTTTTGATATGGGTTGACTACTCTAATGTCTTTTAAATAAATTTCCATACTCTAAATCATTAATTTTGTAGAAAATTATCGATTTGAGGTTCGTTCACTTCTCGTTCTTGTTCAGTGTCATTGGATTCCATTGGAACTGAAGTGATATCGGAAATATAATCTCCTGGTTCCAATTTGATTAATTTCACTCCTTGAGTATTTCTTCCAATTAATCGAATTTGGGCTATGGGTTGTCGAATGATAATTCCCTTTGCAGTAATAACAAACAAATCATCATTATCTGAAACTTTGACAATTCCTATGACTTTACCTGTTTTTTGAGTTACTTTCATAGAAATAACACCTTTTGCACCGCGATGAGTCAAGCGAAATTCATTGAGCATTGTTCTTTTGCCAAATCCGTTCTCTCCAACGACGAGAACTTGAGTGTTTTCAGGGTCATTGGTTGTTATCATTGAAACAACTTCATCTCCATTTTCGAGCGTTATGGCTCGAACTCCAGCGGCAGTTCTTCCCATACTTCGTACCTCGGACTCATTAAATCTACAGGCAAGACCATCTCTGGTTCCAATTAGGATTTCGGAATTTCCCTCAGTCAATCGAACTACAACAAGTTTGTCATTTTCTTGTAAATTTATAGCAATTATTCCATTGTTTCGGACATTCGCGAAATTAATTAAATCGGTCTTTTTAATAATTCCATTCTTAGTAATCATTAGAACGAAGTGCTTGTCATCGAAGGACTCCACTGGGAGGAAAGCAGTTACCTTCTCATCGGGTTCTTTTGCAATTATGTTGGAAAGCGAACGACCTTTAGATTGCCTGGTTCCTTCGGGAATGTCGTACACTTTCACTTTGTAGCATTTTCCTCTATCGGTGAAGAATAGTAAATCGTGGTGGGTTTTTGCTTTGAACACATATTCTATAAAGTCTTCGTCAGATGTTTTAGCTCCGGTAACTCCCCTACCTCCTTTCCCCTGTCTTCGGTATATTGAAATGGGCATTCTTTTAATAAAGCCGTTATGGGAGAGAGTTACAATAACCTCTTCGTTTTCAATAATGTCTTCGACAGAAAATTCTCGTGTTTCATAAATGATTTGTGTTCTTCGTTCATCGTTATATTTTCGTTTAAGTTCAAGAAGTTCGTCGGCAATAATATTAAGTTGGATTTCCTTGCTTGCAAGAATAGCTTTTAGTTCTTGGATTTTAGCGGAAACTTCTTGATATTCTTGCTTTATTTTAGTTTGTTCTAAATTGGTTAATCTTTGTAAACGCATATCTAATATTGCCTTTGCCTGTGTTTCGGTTAAAGCAAACCGCAATTGTAATCTATCGGAAGCAGATTTCGGGTCGGGAGATGTTTTAATTAATTGAATTACTTCGTCCAAGTTGTTCAATGCAATCAAGAACCCTTCAAGAATGTGAAGTCGTTTTTCCGCAGCCTCGAGTTCGAATTTTGTTCGGCGAACAATTACTTCATTTCTATGTTCAATGAACAATTTCATTAATTCCAATAAATTGAGAATCTTAGGGCGTCCATCTACTAATGCAAGCATAATCGCGCCGTAAGTAACCTGCAATTGGGAATGTTTGAAAAGGTTGTTAAGAACAATCTCTGGGTTCGATTCTCTTTTAAGTTCAAAAACGATTCGAATACCGTCGCGGTCGCTTTCGTCGCGGATATCTGTTATTTCATCAACCACTTTATTTTTTACAAGTTCAGCAATTCGTTCAATTAGAACAGATTTACTCACTTGGTATGGGATTTCGCGAACAATAATTGAGTTTTTGTCGATTATTGCTTTGGAACGAATAATGATTTTCCCTTTTCCAGTAAGGTATGCGTCTTTAACTCCTTCGTAACCATAAATTATTCCTCCGGTAGGAAAGTCTGGGGCTGGTACATATTTCAACAATTCTTCACAACTAATTTCGGGATTGTTGATGACAGCGATCAACCCATCGATGATTTCGCCAAGGTTGTGGGGTGGTATGTTTGTTGCCATACCAACTGCAATACCGCTTGAGCCATTTACTAGCAAAGTTGGAAGAACTGTCGGCAAAACAACTGGTTCTTGCAATGAGTCGTCGAAATTCGGTCGAAAGTCAACAGTATTTTTATCGATGTCGCGTAAAGTTTCCATAGCAATCCAGGAAAGGCGGGCTTCTGTATATCGCATTGCTGCTGGAGAGTCCCCATCGATTGAACCGAAGTTACCTTGTCCATCGACGAGAGGATAGCGCATTGCCCAAGGTTGTGCCATACGAACCATCGAATCGTATACTGCCGCATCACCATGCGGATGGTATTTACCAAGAACCTCGCCAACAATTCGCGCAGATTTTCTATATGGTTTATTTGGAGTCAATCCAAGCTCATTCATTGCGTACAAAATTCTTCTATGCACTGGTTTTAGCCCATCGCGAACGTCGGGTAAAGCACGCGAAACAATAACAGACATTGAGTAATCGAGGTAGGAAGTTTTTATTTCGTCCTCGAATATCGTTTCAACTACCTTATCTTTAAATATTTCTTCCATTGCAGTATTTTAAAATAAATCAAAATTACGAAATTTAGTGGAGAAAATAAGGCATTTTGCTTACTTTGTCGTTGATTATTATAAAATTGAAATACTTAAAGCAAATAAATAATTATTATTTAAAGATTAAGTATGCTCTTAAAGCAATCTATTGATTTTTATTAAGTTTGCTATTATTACTTAATAAACTTGTTAACAACTCATTCATCTTTTCAGCTGAATTGTCCCAAGAAAAGTTTTTAGCCCATTCAATTGCGCCAAATGAAAGTTTTTGAAACAAATCGGGATCTTTGAATATTTTGATAATCTTATTTGCCAAATCATTGATATTACCATAATCATACAAAAGTCCCGACAAACCTTCTTTGACCGAATCGCGTAACCCCTGTACATTTGCAGAAATTACCAATGTTCCGCAGGCATTACTTTCAAGATTTGTTATACCCCACCCCTCTTTAATTGAAGTATTTACGACGCAATGAGATTTACTTAGTAATTCGATTTTCTTTTTTTCGTCGACAAAACCCCAAAATATAATCCATTCCAAGATATTTAGTTTTCTTGCAATTGCTTTCAATTTATTTTCGAAATCACCACGACCAATGATAAAAATCTGCGCGTTTGGTATTTCCTTCTTTATTATTGGAAATGCATATAATAGTTGTTCAATGCTTTTATATTTCTTTAATCTTCCGAAATAGGTAATCGTCGGTTTTTCATATTTTTCGCTAACTTTAAAAGGGAATTTATCTACATCGAGTGCATTGTGGATAATTGTGAAATTTTCTTTCTTATATCCCCTATCGAGAAATTCTTGTAATGTGCTTTCTGAGACTACTGCAAATTTTTGATTTTTGTAGACTAAGTCCATAAGCCTTTCTGCTAGGTAAACATAAAGACCACTAATTGGATCCACTTGTTTGAAAATACTTGTTCCGAAGAAATGGTGCGAGATACAAAGGATGGGCTTTTTAACATAAAGAGGTGTAAAGAAAGGTATTTTGTTTATATCGTCAATAACAATATCAAATTCCTTATGCTTCAGATTCGATAGGTAGTAATTTGGAACAAACCAGTTAAAAAAGGGACGATTTCCAATCCGAATTACTTCTATCCCGTCGATTATCTCATATTCCGGAAGCTCTTTTGTCTTGCAACATAACAAAGTTACCTTGTGTCCTTTTTTCACAATTCTTTTGAATATCTCGAAAAGATGGACTTCGGCTCCACCTGCAAATTTGTTTTTAATGTCCTGCCAATTAATTATTAAAATGTTCATAGCAAAAAAATTCAAAATTATGTATTTATAAATATTGTTGGCACACCCATTGACAACAATACTATTTGAAATTAACATTAAATTTAAATTAAAATTTCTAACTTCTTGAATATGAATGGATAAAACAATGAGTAGTATGAATAGAACAAAATTGCAAATGGATTTAATTGTCGCCATTTGTACAATAATAACCATAGCTTCTGTTTTTAATTCGTGTGGCTCGATGCAAAATGTACGAAACGGCTCGTACAATCTCGCTCGATATTCAACACTCTCAAAATCTACTCCAAAGAATTTACAATCGATTCCAGAAACACAACAAAAGTACAATGTTGAAACCATTCAAACCAGGAGCAATCAAAATGAAATTCCTAACAAAGTGGTGGCTGGAGAAACAAGTCCTAGTCAACCACAAATTCAATCTAATTGTAATGAACAAGATATTGAATTTTTCAAACTCAAAATGGCTAAACTCGAAGAAGAAATAGTCATTTTAAGAAATGAAATATCGCAACTTGTAAGCTTATTGAACCAGAAAAGTTTTGAAAATGAAAGTAAATATAATCAAGAATTGAAGCCGACCAAAAAAGTTGTACAAAATATAAATAAAACAAAACAAAGGGTAACATCTTCAAAGCTAAACCACATTGCCAAAAGCACGGAAAGCGAACAAAAAGCAGAAAAAGCTAAAAAAGATGTAAATGAAAGAGTTGCTAAAGCGAGTTACGAACAAAATAAAAGGATCGAAGAAATTGTAAAGTTAATTAAAGAAAGGAAGTATGATGCAGCATTAAAAGAAATAGATGATTCGTTTCAAGAAGAAAGTGATTTAGGAACAATAGGAATATTGAGCTATTGGAAAGGTGAAGCACTTTATTATAAAGGAGACTTTGCCAAAGCATTGGAAAGTTTTCAAAAGGCTGTTTCGATCCCCAATTCTCGGAAGCGAACCGAGGCGCAAATTATGACGGCAGAATGCTACACAAAACTTGGTAAATTGAAAGAAGCAAAACGAGAATATCAGAAGTTTATCGAAGAATATCCGTTCAGTGAATATACGCCAAGAGCCAAAAGAATGGTTCAACAACTTTAAATACTAAAGCATTCTTTCAAGTTGATTGAAATAGATATCTTTAAGATATTGTACATCGAATTTAAATGCACCTTTAATTTCAAAACTGTCTTGTGTGACGAAACCAATTTTTTTAAATGGTAATTCAAAGTGATTTAGGAGTTCGATAAGGTTAGCTTCATTGCCCCTTGGGGTTGTAACAACCACACGACTTTGTGACTCATTGAAAAGCAGTGTAGCAGTTGGAGTTTCTTCGAAATCAATCGTAGCACCAAAATTATTTGAGTAGACACTCATTTCAGCAAGACATATAGCAAGCCCACCCTCGGAGCAATCGTGTGCTGCATTTATAACCCCATTCCCGATAGCATTATTCAGAAACTCGATTAGACGCTTTTCTATTCGTAAGTCAATTGAAGGTACATCGCCAACAACTAAATTGAATATCACTTTAAGAAACTCTGAACCTCCAATATCTTCATTTATGTTTTCACCAATAAGATATATTAAATCGCCAGTGCTTTTGAATTCAAGGGAACATATTTTTGAGACATCCTCTATGATACCAAGCATTCCAATAGTTGGTGTTGGATAAATAGCAAATTTCTGCGATTCATTATGAAAACTAACGTTTCCACCAGTTACAGGGGTGTCGAGGAAACGGCATGCATCACCCATCCCAAGCACTGCTTGTTTGAATGTCCAATATACTTCCGGATTATATGGGTTGCCAAAATTCAGGCAATTGGTGATGGCTATTGGTTTCGCTCCAACACAGGCAACGTTTCTTGCAGCTTCGGCAACTGCTATCACCGCTCCACGATATGGATTCAAATAAACATAACGAGAGTTGCAATCTGTTGTTAATGCAATACCCTTCGGTGGAATTTCTTTTAATCGCAAGACGGCTGCGTCACCAATGATTTTCACAGTATTGGTTCGCACTTGGTAATCGTATTGTTCATAAACCCATTTTTTTGAAACTATATTTGCAGAAGTAAAGACTTTCAAAAAAGTCTCTTTTAAATCAAGTTCTTTTAAGTTCAAGCTTTCGAAATCGAAGTTATGGAGTTTATTTAAATATTTAGGTTCAAGAGCAAGTTGGTCGTATTGCGGGGCATTTCCACCAAGCACAAGGTCCTCGGCTTCGAGTTCGGCAACTTTTTTGTTGTCTTTCCAGATATGTAAAATTCCATCGTTAGTAACCTCCCCTATTTGTGTGATTGGAACATCCCATTTTTTGCAGATTTCAAAAGCCTTATCTAATTTGTTTTTATCAAAAACAAATAACATTCTTTCTTGCGATTCTGATAGCATTATCTCGTAAGCAGTCATCCCAGGTTCGCGCAAAGGGACCAGGTCTAAATTAATCTTCATTCCCACCTTGCCACGAGCACTCATTTCAGACGTAGAAGAACTAATCCCTGCGGCACCCATATCTTGTACACCTACAACTACACCAGCCTTAATCAGTTCCAATGTTGCTTCGAGTAGCAATTTCTCTGCAAAAGGGTCACCAACTTGTACAGTAGGTCTCAAATCCCCACTCCCTTCTGTGAACTCTTGGGATGCGAGCAATGAAGCGCCATGAATTCCGTCTCGCCCTGTACTACTTCCAACAATACAAACGGGGTTGCCCACACCTTTTGCTCTTGCAAAAGCAATTCGGTCGGACTTGACTATACCCACAGCCATTACATTTACCAAAGGATTGTCGTTGTAACAATCCTCGAAAAACACTTCCCCACCAACCGTTGGAACTCCAAAACAATTCCCATAATGGGAAATTCCAGAAACAACGCCCTTTACGAGGAATTTAGTTTTATCAAGATTTATATTTCCAAACCTTAAAGAATCAAGCACTGCAATAGGTCTTGCGCCCATAGAGAAAATATCTCGAAGTATTCCCCCAACCCCTGTAGCTGCACCTTGAAACGGTTCCACTGCCGAGGGATGATTATGGCTTTCCATTTTAAAGCAAATTGCATAACCATTGCCAATATCGACAGCACCGGCATTTTCCTCGCCAGCAGAAACAAGAAGTTGTGGTCCAGATCTTGGTAGTGTTTTAAGCATTTTAATGGAGTTTTTGTACGAACAATGTTCGCTCCACATCACACCAAAAATTCCAATTTCAGTGTATGTTGGCTTGCGCCCCAAAAGTTCGAGGATTCTTTGATATTCTTCGATGGTCAAACCACATTCGATAGCAACTTGCTCATTCACTTCAATTTCTGTATAAAGCAGATTTCCCATAATCAACACAAATAAAAACACAAAAATAATTTTTTTTGAAAGAACGATTGTCAGAAATAATTTTTTATTAATTTTGAACTTTTCAAACTAAAAAAGTTTAAAAAGTTTATGAATATGAAAAAGAGTTTATTAAATGCAATCTTTGAAGAAGCGACTAAACAACTTTTCGCCAAGGGTTACAAAAACCTTAATATAGACCAATTAGTCAAAGAAATTGGGATAAGCAAAGCTACATTCTACAAATATATTCCTTCGAAAGAAATGCTTTTTGAAGAATGCATTCGAAAATATTTCGATAAATTCAGGAAGGATATCTCTAGTTACATCAAACATTTGTTGAAAAGTGACAAAGAACATTTCTTTAAGTACTTTATTGGGTTGGTGAAAATATCTGGGGAATTTCTTTCTTCGGTAACAAGCGTTATTAACAGTCAAATTGAAAAGCGATTTCCTCAAATTGCCATAAAACTTCATGATTTTACAAGAAAACAGATTGAAAATTCTTTTTTTTCAATTGTCTTGAAAGGACGAGAAATAGGGGTCATTAAGAAGGAAATTGACTACGAAATACTTTATTTCATTATTTATGTTACATTGACAAACTTGAAGTATTTATCCGAGAAACAAGTTAAAGTAGCTCCCGATAAATTTTTTTATGAGTATTTCAATATACTTTTCAATGGCATTTTAGTTGACGAAGCAAAACAACTTTATTTCAAACAAATTGAGGAATTAAAATATGAAGGTTAATTCGTTAAGTAAAATTTATATTTCTTATGTTATTTTTCAACTTATTTTTATTAATCTTACAAAAGAACTTTATTCAAAAGGAATAACTCTTGAAGATGCAATTAAGTATGGCATTGCAAATAATAAAGAATTGAAAATTGAGAAAATGAATATTGAAAAAGCTGAACAAGCAGTTCAAGAAGCCAAAGGGCACGCTTTTCCATCAGTCGATCTCTCTTGCTCATTTTATCATTACATCCAAAAACCAATTGTTTTTTTCCCAGATTTTCTTTCTCTTTTAAACAACTCAACTTATGGAATTCTCTTCAGAGAAGGTTTGCTTCCAAAAGACAATGCAAAATTACTTCCTCTTGGACTGATTAAACAATCTTTTGTTTTAAATAATCAATTTGAAAACAAAGTCCAATTGAATCAGATTCTGTTCAACTCAACAGTATTTCGAGGTATTGGAGCTTCGAAGATTTACTTAGAACTTTCAAAGTATAATTACAAAGCAAAATTAGCCAACACGATTGCCAACATTAAAAAGGCTTTCTATGCTTGTGTGCTTTTGAAAGATGTGGCAGAAATCTACAAACAAAGTTTGCAAAATGCAGAAGATAATCTAAAAATGGTGCAAGGTCTTTACAAACAAGGTCTTGTCGCTGAGTACGATTTGATGCAAGCAGAAGTTCAGGTCGAGAATTTGAAACCTCTTGTCGAAAACGCGTTTAACTCGTACCAAAATTCAATAAACACACTTAAATTACTGCTTGATTTCCCAATGGACAAAGAATTGGATGTCGTTGGGGACCTCGCATACGAGGAATTTGAATTGCCCGAAAGAGATAAGGCAATCGAGAAAGCCCTTGAAATGAATTTAGACCTAAAGGTTTTAGAATACAAAAGGAAAGTGGATGTCGAGATGGTCGAATTATACCGTTCGGAATACTATCCTTCTATTGTTGCATTTTCAAATTTTTCGTTTGCGGGGCAATCGAACAATTTGAAATTTCAGACTTATACCCAATCGATGGTTGGCTTGCAACTATCAATGAACTTGTTCAATGGCAATCAAACTCGGAGTCGAGTGCAACAATCAATAATATCCTATAAAGAAACAGAAGAACAGATTGGGCAATTTCGTTCATATTTAACTAAATCTCTAACTGAAAAATATCTGGAACTTGAAAGAGCAAAAAAGCAAATCATCGCCCAAGAGAAAAATATAAACCGAGCGAAAAAAGCCTATGAGTTAGCACAAACGAGGTACAAGGAGGGTACGGGTATTCAACTTGAAGTGAAAAATGCAGAACTCGACTTGCGTCAGGCTAATTTGAATTATAAACAAGCACTTTTTGATTACATCAATGCAAAAATTGATATTGAAAACATATTTGGGGAGATAAAATATGAATAAGCAAATTATTATTGCCAAACTCACTTTACTTTTGCCTTTTGTATTGGTTTTTGTAGGTTGTGCGAGCAAAGTTAAGAGAGACAATGAGACTTCGGAGGCCGAATCGAGCGAGATTCCAGTGAAAATTCTCGTTGTTCAATCCCGAAAGTTCGAGGAGTATTTAACCTTCTACTCGAAACTAAGTGGCAGAATTGAAAATACAAAAACAAGTATGGTTTCCGATAGAGTCGAAAAGATTTTTGTACGTGCAGGGCAGTATGTTAAAGAAGGGCAACTAATCTTGCAATTTCCAACGAATAATCCGAGTTTACAGTTTCAACAGGCAAAAGTTTCCTACGAAAATGCATTGAAAACTTACAATCGTTTTAAAGAACTTTTGAAAAGCGGCGAAACTTCGCAGCAGAATTTTGACAACATTGAAACACAATTTTTAGTTGCTAAAAGGAATTATGAGTCATTAAAACAAATCCTTTTTGTCGAGGCTCCGATTTCTGGGTATGTCTCCAATTTGTATGTAACAGAGGGCCAACAGGTCGATATAGGAAAACCATTATTTACAATAAGTGTTCTGGACAGAATGCGTGCAATAGCTTATGCAAACGAGCAAGAGATTCAACAACTTCGTATTGGTATGGAAGGAAGAATAATTTGGACAGGAAAAGAATACCCTTGTAAAATTATCTCCTTGGCAATGAAGATGGACGATGCTATGAAAGGCTTCCGAGTTGAATTTGAAGCGCCAAATCCAAAATTGGAATTAAAAAGTGGCGTAACCGTGGAAATTAAGATTAAAATATTCGAAAAACCAAATGCAATTGCAATCCCAAAAGTCTTGATTGAAAAAGATGAAAAGGATAATTCTTATGTTTTTGTCGAGGAAAACGGAATTGCAAAAAAGAGGATAGTTCAAACAGGCAGAATAAATGGGCTCGACATCGAAATACTTAATGGTATTAAAGAAGGCGAACATATAATTGTTGAAGGTAGGAACTTATTGGTGGATGGTGCAAAAGTGAAAGTAATGAAATAATTGTAAAGGTGAAATATGTTTCTTGCAAAGATTGCAACAAAAAGACCAGTTTTAACAACAACCCTCATTTTAGTATTTGTTTTATTTGGTGCTTTTGCGTACATTTCTTTGAATTTGAACACATTCCCAGAAGTAAAAGTACCATATGTGACGATAACGACTATATATCCGGGTGCAGGACCCAAAGAAGTTGAGAACTTAGTTACAAAGCCAATTGAAGATGAGATTGCAACAATATCTGGAATTGAAAGAATTGAGTCTTATTCACTTGAAAATTCATCAATCATATTAATTGAATTTAAGCTAGGGAAAGATGTTGACGTAGCAAATCGGGAAGTCAAAGACCAAGTTGAAAAGATTTTGTATAAACTTCCAACAGATGCAAAAAAGCCTATAATTCAAAAACTTGATATCCAGGCTTTTCCAATTGTTAATTTAGTCGTCTATGGGGAAAATTCTATTTCACCTGTCGAACTTTACGAAATATGCGATAAAAAGATAAAGGACAGAATTTCACAAATACCCGGCGTTGCAAATGTTGAGATTATCGGAGGGCAGGAACGAGCAATTCGAATTGAATTAGATAATCGCCAATGCTTTGAAAATGCTATTTCTTTACCACAACTATCACAAATTTTAAAATCATATAACATAGATTTGCCCGGGGGTATTTTTCAAACTGGAACAGACGAATTCACTGTTCGTGTCAAAGGTGAATTTCCAACTATTGATGTGATAAAAAACCTTCAAGTTCCTACCCCATTTGGAATTAAGAAGCTCGAACAAGTCGCTAACGTTTTGGATAGTGGTAAGGACGTTCGTTATAGAGCAGTTTATTTCAATCTTCCGCAGAAAAAGTCAAGCGAAAATGCTGTTAATATTTCAATTGTAAAGGCTGCTGATGCAAACGCTGTTAAAGTTTCTGAACTTGTAACAGAAGTATTACCAGAAGTTGAAAAAACATTACCCCGAAATATTAAAATTGAGAAAGTCTATGATGGTGCAGATTTCACCCGAGCTACATTCAAAGACACAATGAGTAACATCTATCTTGGAGTTATCTTCACAGGATTGGTAATGTTTTTGTTTTTGTTTAGTGTTCGCAGCACATTTGTTGTTGCAATTTCGATGCCAGTTTCCATTGTATCTGCATTTATCCTTTTCAAAGTTTTTGGAATAACTTTGAATATACTTTCATTGATGGGAATTTCCGTTTCAATTGGCGTGTTGGTTGCAAATTCAGTAGTTGTACTCGAAAACATTTTTAGATTTAAGAACTTAGGTTATTCTCCAAAAGATGCGGCATATTTTGGAACCAGCGAGGTTACAGTTGCAGTTCTCGCATCAACTTTGACCAATCTGATTGTATTTTTACCGATCGCAAATATGTCTTCAATTGTTGGAGAATTTTTGAAGGACCTTGCTCTCGCAGCAACATTCACAACCATTTTTTCTTTATTCAATTCTTTTACATTAACTCCAATGCTTGCAAGCTTATTAATTCCAAAAACCGAAAAAGAAGGAGCGTTGACAAAATTATATCATCAAGTTGATACTTTTCTAACCAAGTATTATAGAAATTTACTGGAACTAGTTCTCAAAACAAAGAAGAGAAGCGTTTTACTTCTAATTTTTGTGTTTGTGTCTTTCGTATTAACTGCCGTCATAGTTGCACCCAGAATTGGTTTGGAATTCATACCCCAAGTGGATAACAATCTTATCCAAATTCAAATTGAGCTCCCTGAAAATTATAACCTTGAAGCAACAGCAAAAAAAGTCAATGAAATAGTTGAAAAAATAAAATACCATCCCGAGATTTTGTCAATATATGGAAACATAGGCAAAAAGGACAATTTAAACACTGGTTCTAATCTTGCAAGCATTAATGTTAAATTGTGTGAAGCAAAAGACAGAAAGGTTTCGATTGATGAAATGATCGATTTTATCAGAAAAGATATTAAAGATATTACAAATGTAAGAACAATTATACGACCTGGAGAGGTCATCTCTGGTGGGCAATACCCTATTCAATTTTATATTCTTGGTCAAGATGTCGATACACTTGAAAAATACAAAAATATTGTTATACAAAAGATTAAGGATGTTCCGGGATTAATCAATTTTGAAAATAGTTCGAGAAAAGGAAAACCAGAGATAACCATAATGCCGCGTCGAGAATTACTTCCCGATGTTAGCTTAACACTTGTAGATTTGGCATATACAGTTCGTGCTGCGATTGATGGAATCGAAGCCACAACTTTCAGAGAGGGTGGAAATGAATATGACATAATCATTACATTGAAAGATGAGGATGTGGACTTGCCCGAGAAGATTGGGAATATTACAATAGTTTCACCGAAAGGTGCGTTTCGATTGAATCAAATAGCAAAGATTGAATATAGCACAAGCGTTTCGCGAATTCTGCACAGTGACAAATACAAGTCTATACAATTTACGGGCTCCAATGCACCCGGCATTCCGCTTGGTAGTGTTATGCAAGAAATTGAAAAACGATTGGCAGAAATCAATTTGCCGTCGGGTTACTTCTTTAAGTGGTCTGGAAATGTTAAATTGATGAAAGATATGTTTCGCGATATGCTCATTGCTTTTATTGTAGCAACATTTTTGACTTATATGTTGCTGTCGGCAATTCTCGAAAGTTTCTGGCAACCAGTTTATATAATGGTAACATTACCATTAGGATTGATTGGCGTTTTTTTTGCAATGATGTTATTTAATACAACTTATAATATCTCTTCACTTATGGGTATTATTATGTTGATTGGTATTGTGGTGAATAATGCAATTTTAATTTTGGACTATGCCAATCAACTTGTAAGAGAGAAAGGCACGGAGTTAAAAGATGCCATACTCACTGCATCTACTGTCCGTTTGAGACCCCAAATTATGTCTTCTTTTGCATTGATCCTTGGGATGCTGCCGATGGCTTTGCAAATTGGCGAGGCTGGGAAAGAATTTCGCGCACCACTTGGTATAGTTTCTATTGCAGGATTGCTGAGCGCAACTTTTCTAACTATTTTTGTTATACCCGCTTTTTATTATGTGTTTTCAAAAGGGAGAATTAAAAAAGAAGAAAAATAATTTAAAAATATAAATCTCGTTCTCCATTTTCGATACGTTTCAAATATTCAATAGTTTTTGCTCGTAGTTTCTTGTGCTCAATTTTTTCTAACTCTTTTTGAAGGAGTTGTTCTCCAAAAATTTTTGTTTCTTCGTCGGCATAGTCGACCAGATACTCTTTAAGTGTTGTCAAGCCATTTGGATGGCAATGCATTTTGATTAAGCCAGGTTTTGCCAATTCCATAAAATCTCCTCCGACCCGACCCAATCGATAGCAAGCAGTACAAAACGATGGAACAAATCCCATTTTGATTAGGTCGCGAATAACTTCGCCACTGCTTCGGCAATCATTCAATTTGAACTGTCCGATTTCCTCATCTTTTTCATATCCATTGAAGGCTTGTTTATATCCACCTACGCTTGTTTTCGAACCAGCGCTAATTTGAGAAACTCCAAGATAGAATAGTTCATTACGCAAACTTGCTGGCTCGCGAGTAGAAAGGATAATGCCAGTGTATGGGACAGCGATTCTTAAAACAGAAACAAGTTTCTTAAAATCAAGGTCGTTTACGGCATATTTGGAATTGTACGAGGCAGGTGCATTTTTGGCTGGTTTGACTCTTGGAATCGAGATGGTATGGGGACCAATGCCGAATTGATCATCGAGATGTTTCGAATGTTGAATCAAGGCAAGAGTTTCAAAACGAAAATCATACAAGCCGAACAAAGCGCCTATACCGACGTCGTGCATTCCGTTTGATAATGCTCTGTCCATTGTGAACAATCGCCACAGGTAGTTGTGTTTTCTTCCTTTAGGATGCATTTTTTCATATGTTTCTCTATGATATGTTTCTTGAAAAACAGTGTATGTACCGATAGGAACTTCACTTAATACTTTAAACTCGTTTTCATCCAATGGTGCAATTTCAACATTGATTCTTCTGATAGTACTTCCTTTGGAATCAACAACAGAATAGATTGCATAAATTGCCTGGATAAAATAATCGAGAGAGCATTTTTCGTGGTCCTCGCCCATTAGCAAAAGTATTCTTTTATGTCCTTGTTCAAGAATTATGCGGGTTTCTTCTTTAATTTCATCGATGCTAAGGACCCTCCTTTCGATTGTTTTATTGTCAATGCGAAATCCACAATAAAGGCAATTGTTTGAACAGTAGTTTGAAATGTATAAAGGTGCGAACAAAACTAGCCTATTGCCATAAATTTCATCTTTGATTTTACCAGCAGTAATGAAAATCTTTTCAATGTCTTCTTGTTTGGAAACGTTCAACAAAAATGCCGCTTCTTCAAGAGAAATTCCTTTTAGTTCTAAAGACTTATTTAAAATTTCTTCTACTTTTTCAGAAGTTGGATTTTCACATTTTTTGATTAATCCCAATAACTCACTTTCGTTTATAAATGAATTCTTTTCTTCCATAGTCAAGTTCCATTTACCAACCTTCGTAACGAAGTAATCGGTGTTTTATTACAACAAAATGAATACAAACAAAAAACCCAGCCGAAATGGCTGGGTTTAGGTTAAGCAAAAGATGAACTATCGCGTTATTGTGAGGGAAATAGTCCCAGTGTATGAGCCAGAAATTAGTTTGCAATAGTATACACCCGATGGGAGTTCCATCATCTTTGCGTCGAGTTTCAGGTCGTACACTCCGGGCTTCAAAATACCATCCACAAGTGTAGCGACTTTTTCACCAAAAGCATTCCACAAGGTGATTGTAGTTGGTGCTTCGAAAGCAATGCTATATTCGATAGTTGTTGAGTTCTCTACAGGATTTGGTACAGCATCTTTTAAGTAGTACTGGTTGCCCGCGAGTTCAACCAATCGAGCGGTATTAACGCAAACTGGATTGATTTTAATATCACCCGGTTCGTTTTCAACAATTACATAATTAGATGCTGGTAGATTCATCACTTGGAACTCTACGGGTAGCGGAACCAAATCCAAATCGCTTAAATAAGTATTCATTCGGAACTTGAGCAATGTTCCAAATCCTTTTAGAACTTTGTTTTGGGAGCTCATATGAATTTGTAGAATGTCGTTGTCGAGAATCTTAGCATATTCACAGTCGAAGCCCTCGGAAAGTGTTCCATTTTGTGAAATATCTTTGCAATCTGCGACTGCGGGATAAACTTCTTGCACCTCGCTCTTTCCGGCCGTATTAAACATTATTCTGGCTTTGAAATCTGTGATTTGAGCTTCCTCGAGAGCCTTTGTTTCCTCTGGGTGTTTCTCGAGTAAGACCTCGATTTCAACTTGTTGTCCTGGATTAGCATTGTAAACGCCTTTAGGTATTCGAGCGATAAGTTTATAAACCATTCCTTCGCCAACAAGCGTAGAATATGCAGTCCCAATTTCTCCGCTTTCAGTCTCAAATTGGTATTCAATTTTCATCGTATATGTTTTAACTTCCTGTGGATTGAAGCGGGCAATTACCCACAAAGTATCTTTTGGACGCAATCTAATTGGGGGTTGGTCGGGTATTTCTGCATTATTGAGCATTAGTTTTTCGATAGTAATTTCATTGTAATCGCCACTGACACTTTGTCCAATAGACCTTTTAATTGTAACATCATTGCTGCCAATATTTGTAAAGAAAACGTTACCATTGCGAACGGTTGTAATAAAGATTTTGCCAAAGTTGTAATCGGAAGTTTTCACGCCAATTTGATAAGCTTCGCCGATTAAGTCGCCAGCAACATTATCTGGAGCATCGCTTTCTGGTATAATTTGTGCAAAGAAGTTTCCGGGACGATTGGGTTTGAATTTAACTGGAATAGTCCAACTTCCTCCGACAGGAATAATTTTAGGTTGAGATGGATTGAGGTATTCGTCTGGAATTTCAAATGCATCCTTGTCGGGTCCTTCAACTCTAAGTTTAAATACCGTTAATTCCATAGCAGTTAAAGGATTAACTGTAACGTGATACACTTCTGCATTGCCATCAATGGTGTTTCCAACCATAATGGGCGGGAAGGTATAACCTTTAATGTTGATGTGTGGCAGAATTCCAATTCCGTGGAGCTTGCCTCGAACTTCGAGTTGTTTGTCATCAAATTTACCTACAAGTACGATATCTGCTTCATATTCTTTCTCAGCTTTCGGAGCAAACCAAACTTTCAAAGGTACTGGATCGTTTGGTTTTAGTTGCAGTGGTGCATTTAGTTGGTCAAATGAAAAGACACCATCGACGTCTCCGTCGATTTTAATTTCAACAACATCGACCTTAGCATTTCCGATTGCATCAAGAATAACTTCGCCCTCGTACTTATCAGTGCCTGCGAAGTTGTCTATTACTCGCTTCCTTTGCCAGTCATAGCCAGTAATTGTTGGGCCAGCGTCAAGACCAGAGCCATCCCAATCTGAATATGGTTTGATTTTTGTTGCATTGGACACAAAGTTGCATCTTGTGGAATGGTTTATTCCGGGTACATCGGCTTTGTAATAAACAGTGAATGTGTGAATGTTATTAGGCTTGATAGTCAAAGGCATCGGCAAAGTTGTTTCGTCGACGCGGAAGTGAACTTTGTCTGCATAATCATAAGAGGTGATAATTAAATCGATATTGCCAAGATTTTTGATTTCAACATATCTTGGAACTTCTTTACCAATTGGCTGTGGTTCCCAATGAGCATCGGAAACATAAATAATTGGTTCGCCAGTGCGGAGCTCCAATCCGACTATTGTTTCTTCGTAGCAGCTCAATACAGCAATGACACTATCGCGTACGGGAATGCTTGAGTTTTCAACTGGAGTTGCAACTACTTCGAATTCTTTTGATTCTTGTGGTTCAAGAGTAACGGGAAGCTGATTGGAAGCAAGACTAAACTCAGCTTTACCCGATTTAAGTTTCAAGGCTTGGATTGTAACTGGAATCTTACCAATATTCGTGACTTTGAATTTTAGCGTCTTGGAGTCCCCAATTGTCATCATTCCAAAGTCAAGGAATGTTGGGTCTACGGAAATTAACTCGGGATAATATTCATATTCACGCTTAATTGTGTTCCCAGACTTTGTTTGAACATAAACAATTGCTTTTGCTTCTTGTTTGCGGTCGAGAACGAAAAGTTTGAAAGTAACTTTTTTATCTCCTACTTTGAAATCGGGATTCAATTGGACTTCGGAATAATTATATGAGTTTGCTTTGTCTAATTGAACATTGAAGATACCGGCACAATCTGCGTTTGGTGGCAAAGCAATTCCTTCTCCGACCACATCACCACAAAGCATCTTATCAGTTACAACAAGTGAATCTTCGCAGTCTAAACTATAATTTACACCGATTGGGTAACCATAGGCAAATCCGTCCTTGCTTCTATCCCAATTTCCGTAGACATAACCTGCGAAACGAGCTTTTTCTTTGCCTCCGGGAAGGGTATCGCCCATAATCCAATGGTCGCCAGCACCAACTTGTTCAACAATGTAAGCAAATTCAGTTCCATTAATATAGTTTATCGCATTTCCAAATTTTTGTGTAAATGATTTGCCATCGAATTTTAGGTATGGTAAATCTTTAGCGCGGAATGTAATGGCAACGAAGTTATCGATTTGTTGAGGTGAACGGAAAGTAGCATAACTTGTCCATTGTGGTAATGGCGCAAGAATAATCATCATACCTTGTCCATTACGGGATGGATTCTGTATTTCATCCCCATCAGAAACTTTTGGAGAGACTGGGGAAATCCACCAAGTTTTTCCATATTGAGCAACAAGTACTGGCTTGGTCGATTCGTAGTATGCCGGGTCTTCCTGATTAGTAATTTCATGGAACTGGCCTCGCTTTAAAGTGACACTAATTTGCTTCATACCGGTTCCATCTTTTCGCATTTGGTATATAATTGTGCTATCATAAGCAGCCACAAAACGGATCATATCCCCTTTATCGTCGGCGATTTTACCGCGGGGCCTATCGTTGTACTTCACTGGTACAGAAACATATTGAGTTCCAAGCATTTCAATAGGCCAAATCATTTCGATCATCATATTGCGCATAAAACTTCCGTTGCGACCTAAGAAGGTAAATTGATATCGAGGAAATGCTCCTTTGGTATGTCCCGATAATACAGAAATTGGTTTATTTGCTTCGATGTAAGTACCAGTTAAGTCGGAGGAGTTATCTTGGACCCTTCCGTCTTCCATGCGCCCAAGAATCAGGAAAGTTTGTCCTTTGTTCAATTTAATTGGTTGCGATAGTTGTCCAGCTTCGAGATTTTGGGTTGGAGCCGTTGGACGATATCGGATTATAGTGTTATCTTCGGTTGCAGTTATCAATATTTGTGGCGGTCGCAAATATTGGTTGCCAACTTTGTCGAGATAAAGGTTTGCAGTTACGTATTTTTTACCGAGCCATTCAACGGGTATAACACGAAACGCTTCGCCAGTCCACGAATATGAAATATAAACAGCGACTGAAACGGGGTCGTCGGTTTTGATATGAATTCCTTTATTTCGGACTTGTTCGTTGTCGTCGGGTTTGTGCATAAGGACATCGCCGAAAATGATTTGAGTGATTTGATTGGCTCGTACGAGGAAATTCTTGCGAGAACCTGTTTCAAGATCTTCGAGATATCCTTTTGTGTCGACTTTCGATGAAATCCAGATACATATTGGTCCTTCTCCACGAATACCGTCTGGAGTTACTGGGTCGAGCCAGCAAAGAGGAATTCCAAACCAAAATTCTTTGCCTTCAGTGATTTCTTCTTTCGTCATTTTTTGAGAATACGAATAACTGAAAGCGAAAATTGAAAGAAGAATCACTGCGAAGAATGACTTTAGTAAATTGCGTGGGTCCATTGCCCCTTCCTTTTAAATTGTTAAACAAATTTTTCAATAATTAACAAAGCAATATATAAATTTTTTTTTAAATAACCAAATATTTTTAAAAAAATTTTCAACTTTTTCCTACATTTTTCAATCACGTTAACAAGTAATTAACAAATTAAAATTTATTTTGTTACAAAAACTATAAATTCGCATTTTACAGGTTTGACTTATGAAAAAAGGATACTTAACAAGGACTATCTTAATCCTATCGGTTATAAGTTTTTTTACTGATGTGGCAAGCGAGATGCTTTATCCTGTCATCCCTATCTATTTGAAATCGATAGGTTTTTCAATCGCTTTAATTGGTATTCTCGAAGGGATTGCCGAAGCAATTGCAGGACTTAGCAAAGGATTTTTCGGATTCTGGTCCGATAAAATTTCAAAACGTGCTCCGTTCATACAATTTGGATACACTTTGAGCTCAATTGCAAAACCAATGATGGGATTGTTGCCATTCCCTTTGTGGGTTTTCCTCGCTCGAACATTGGACAGATTGGGTAAGGGGATCAGAACTTCTGCTCGCGATGCTATGCTTTCAGACGAGACTAATCCGGATAACAAAGGAAAAGTTTTTGGGTTCCATAGGTCACTCGATACATTTGGTGCTGTAGTTGGACCTATAATTACCTTGCTTCTTTTGTCTACTGTAATCAAGGAATATCGGTGGCTTTTTATCTATTCAGCAATTCCTGGACTTATTGTTATCATTTTATGTTTTTTTGTTAGAGATAAAAAAGAAAGTGTTAAAAAAGAAAAAACGACCACAAGCTTGAATTTTTTTATATTTTGGAAATATCTTGTAGATTCATCAAGGAATTATAAACTTGTTGTAGTTCCATTACTTATCTTTACATTATTTAATAGTTCCGATTTCTTTTTACTTTTAAAGTTAAAAGAATATGGGTTTTCCGACCATAATGTTATTCTTTTTTACATTCTTTTCAATATTAGTTACGCGATATTTTCATTTCCAGCTGGAAAGTTTGCCGATAAACTTGGTATGCAAAAGGTTATTGCATTCGGCTTGTTTATTTTTTCAATTGTTTACATTGCTATAAATTTTTCTGGTTTGTTTGGGTGGTTAGTTGTTATCTTCATTCTTTATGGACTTTACAACGCATCAACCGAAGGAATTGTCAAGGCGCTTATAACAAATATTGTCCCGAAAAATGAAACTGCAACAGCCCTCGGTTCGTTCAATTCGTTTGCAAGTTTAGCCACTTTGCTTGCAAGTTCGTTTGCTGGTTTGATCTGGAATTTTTTTGGTTCAACGACAGCACTTGTTATTTCGGGGATTGTTAGTTTCGCAATATTCATTTATTTTGCATTTTTGTTAAAATTGGAGTTTAAAAGTGCTTGAGTTTGATGTACCGGGTTTAAAAATGTTTCAATTATCCAATTTGGTTCTCGATTACAATGGAACCATCGCTTACAAAGGAGAAATGATTTCAGGAATTTTCGAAATTCTTGCTGAACTTTCTAAAAAGTTAAAGATTTATATTATTACAGCCGATACTTTTGGTAAAGTTATGAACTACAAGGAACAACTCAATGCAGAGATTCGTATCTTACCACCATACAACCAAGTGAAATTGAAAGCAGAGTTTGTCGAAATTCTTGGACCGGATGCAACAGTTTCGATTGGGAATGGTTCTAACGATGCAAAAATGCTAAAAGTTTCGAGTCTTGGTATTGCTGTTATTGGTAAAGAAGCAGCTTCAAATAAAGCATTGCAAAATGCTGATATCATTTGCAATTCAATAGAAGATGCATTAACAATGTTATTGAATCCAGAACTTATCGTTGCAACATTGCGAGAATAGATTTGAAAGAAAAGACCATTTTCGAGTGCTCCAATTGTGGTGCAACTTTTCCACGCTGGGTCGGGCGTTGTCCATCTTGTGGTGAATGGAATACCCTTGTTGAAGTGACAGTGCAAAAATCTTCGAAAAACAGGACTAAAAATCTGGCGAATCGGCAAATAAATATTATTCCACTCGATGAAATCAACGTAAGTCAAACAATTAGAATTCCAACGAAAATTCTGGAAGTGGATAGGGTTCTTGGTGGTGGATTTCTTCCGGGGTCTGTAGTTCTAATCGCAGGCGAACCGGGTATCGGCAAATCTACGCTTGTACTGCAACTTATTGATTCATTACAGAACGAGTGTGTCTACATTTCGGGCGAAGAGTCGTTCGAACAAATAAAACTTCGCGCCGAAAGATTGAATCTGAGAAACAAGAATATTCACATTGCATGTGAAACAAATCTCGATGCTGTAGTAAGTCTGATAGACAATCATAGTGCAAATTTTTTTGTTATCGATTCGATACAGACACTATATTCCGATCAATATCCTTCTGCGCCGGGTTCGCTGTTTCAAGTTCGCGAAGTTGCAATAAATCTTGTTGAAGTTGCAAAACGGAGCAATAAGGTTATTATTTTGATTGGACATATAAACAAGGAAGGAAATATTGCTGGACCAAAGACACTCGAACATATAGTCGATTGTGTACTTCTTCTCGAAGGCGAGCGAAATTCAAATCTTCGATTGCTTCGTGCTTTAAAAAACAGATTTGGTTCTACGTTTGAAATTGGGCTGTTTGAAATGGGGGAAACGGGGTTGGTAGAACTCGCTGAACCAACAAAGATTCTCGTTTCGCATTCTTCAACAGATAGCTCAGGAATAGCCTTTTCGGCATTTGTCGAGGGTGTCCGTTCTTTGATTACAGAAATTCAATCGCTTGTTTCCTATGCTTCATTCAATATACCGCAAAGGAATGTTAATGGATACGATTTCAAACGACTTCAGATGATACTTGCAGTTCTCGATAAAAAGATGAGTTTAAATTTTCGTCACAATGATGTTTATATAAACATCACAGGTGGAATTTTTATAAATGATCCCGCGGTGGATTTGGCAATTGCCTCTGCCCTTTTCAGTTCGCTCAATGATATTGTGATTCCGAGTAAAATTGCAATTCTTGGGGAAATTGGGCTGACCGGCGAAGTTCGAAGCATAAATTTTGTAGACAAAAGGTTGAAGGAATTGGAAAAGTTGGGATTCACCAAAATAGTGCTCCCGAGAAGTACAAAATCGCAAGTCCCAAAAGGATTAGGTTCGGAACTTATTTTTGTCGACAAAATAGCCGATGCTTTCAAAGAAATTTTTGGTTAAATTCACTGAAATTGTTAATTTTGTAATGTTCGGGGTGTAGCTCAGTTGGCTAGAGCACTACGTTCGGGACGTAGGGGCCGCTGGTTCAAGTCCAGTCACCCCGACAAGGAGAGAACAAATCTACTTATCTGCTTCGCCCATAACAGGATCGATAGAACCAATTATAGCAACAACATCGGCTATCATTGAACCTTCGACCATTATCGGTAGTCCTTGTAAATTGCTTGCCGAAGGGGAGCGAATTTTTAACTTCCAAGGATGTCCCTCGCCAGTAGAGACAATAAAAAATCCAAGTTCACCTTTTGGAGCTTCTATTGCAGTGTATGTTTCGCCGGGTTCCGGTAATGCTCCAAAATTTATCAACATAAAATCGTTGATTAGTTCCTCCATTTTCGTGTAAATATCTTTTTTCTTTGGCAAAACGAACTTGTGTCTTAGATTAACTTCGCCGTCTGGCATTTTGTCGAGAATTTGCCAAACCATTTTTAAACTTTCTTTCATTTCATCGATTCGAACCATATATCTCGACCAGCAATCGCAATCAGAATAAGTAATTACATCAAAATCGAGTTGGTTGTATACAAGATATGGTTCGTCTCGCCTTAAATCACGCGGAATTCCACATCCACGGAGAGTTGGTCCAGTTAAGCCAAGTTGAATAGCTTTTTCCGGTTCTATTATGCCAATTCCAGCCATACGGTTGATAAAAATTTTGTTTCTGTGCACTAATTTTTCGAAATAGGCAAGTTCGTTTGGAAATTGAATTGCCCATTCTTTGATTTTTACAATTGCTTCCGGAGGTAGGTCGAAAGCAACTCCACCAATTCTTGTATAACTCGTCGTGAAACGAGCTCCACAGATTAATTCAAAAATATCGTAAAGTTTCTCTCTTTCTGTAAATGTCCATAAGAGCAAAGTTGTGGCTCCAACGTCCATACACGTCGAACCCATTGCCATAAGATGCGAGGAGATACGAGCCAACTCTGCGACAAGGGTTCGAATCCACTGGGCTCGCGGTGGTGCTTCGATACCAAGAGCTTTCTCAATTGCTAATGCAATGCCAACATTATTGGACATCGGTGAGAGATAGTCCAATCTATCGGTATGTGGAATAAACGCGTGGTAAGTTACGTTTTCAGCAAGTTTTTCGTATCCACGGTGTAGGTAGCCAAGCTCGGGAACACACTTGATCACTGTTTCACCATCGAGCCGTAGAACAACACGCAAAACTCCATGCGTGGCTGGATGTTGTGGTCCCATATTCAGTACCATATCATTTTCAAGCGGATCTTCGAAAATGAGTGATGTGTCTTTGTCAAGAAGTTTTTTATACAATTTAGTTTGCCGAACTCGACTAATTGTTTCAATTTCCTTTAAAGTACTAACATTTCTATCCATATCAAATCAAAATTTTAAAAAACAAATTTATAAATATTTCCTAAAACAGCAACACTTAATATATAATTTTAAGATAAATTATAAATAGTTCATAGGATTGGCTAAATCTTTTTAATGATATGGTTAATTTTGTATTTTTGCAATTTGAATGAATGATTATTATGAAGAAACTTGTTTTTGTAATATATTTACTTTTCCATTTGTTCGTTTCGTTTGCTTTGTCAAAAGAAAAGGTCAATTTAGTTTTCAATATTTACGATTCCAATCGAAAGCCTATAGCAAACTGTAAAATATATATTTCTGATCCTCAACGAGCTCTATTTTCTAATAAAGACGGAATTGCATTTATTAATATTCCCTATCGCGAGAAAGTGAGTGTTAAATTCGAAAAGATATTTTTTGAAATTTTGGATACAACTTTAACAATCCCAATTGAAAAGGATACCTCAAAATTTTTTATATTTCTTAAAGAAAAAGAATTCCATTCCAAAGAAGTTGTGGTCACTGCGACTCGGACGGAGAAAGAACTTCTTGGTATTTCTCTGCCAATGACAACTGTTGCAAGGGAGGAGATGAAACTTGTCAACGCCAAAAAACTTGATGAGATGCTGCTCGAACTAACAGATATTCCGGTTGTGGATGACCATGGAAGAGGTATTCAGCTGCAAGGGCTCGACCCCGATTATACCCTACTGCTAATCAACGGCGAGCCTATGGTAAACCGAACTGGTGGTATCCTTGACATATCGCGTATTTCAATTGGCAATGTAAATAGAATTGAGATTGTAAAAGGACCTAATTCTTCGCTCTATGGCAGCAATGCTCTTGCAGGAGTTGTGAATATCATTACTGCCGAGCCAGAAAATCAATCTGAATTCAATTTTTATTCTAAATTTGGTTCCCACAATTCGCTTGACCTTATTGGCGAGTACAAACAGATACTTTTCAATGAATTTTTATCTTTCTCTATTTTTGCCCATCGATTTACAACCGAGGGTTATTCCTTGTTACCTCATTCCGTTGGAAAAACTGTGCCAGAGGTTAACAACCATACATTTCAGATTGAATCATTTTTGAAAGTTACACCTCGTTCGAAAATTCGAATTTCCTTTCATGCAAATCTTGAAAATGAATTTAACTCGTACCTTGCCAATATAGATACTATTCACAGCAACAACAAAGTTAGCAATTTAAGTGGATATTTATTTTACAAAAATACTTTAAATGAGAAATTAAATTATGAATTCCGAACTTATTTTTCAAACTTCGAAACAAATACTGTAGATAAATTTTCCCGAATCGACTCTATTTACGACGAATACAAATTTTCCCAAAATTTATTCAAAACCGAGTTGCAAACAAATATTTTGCTCTCGACTCATCAGTATGTTACTATTGGAGGTGGTTTTTTGACCGAGCAAGCCCAATCACTGAGAATTGCAGGTCAAAAGGAACGAAATCGGCAATTTTATTTTTATGCCCAAGATGATATTACTTTTTTCAACAATTTGAACTTAATCGGCAGTGTTAGAATCGATGACCATAGCGAGTACCCATTGCAATTAACCCCAAAATTTTCCTTTTCATTCCAATTGAATCCTAAAATAGTATTTCGCGCTTCGATTGGTTCCGGTTTCAAAGCGCCTAATTTTGAAGAATTATATCTCGATTGGTCAAATCCAATGGCTGGCTATTCTGTCTTTGGTAGAAGCTATGTCATTGAAGGTTTAAAAAAATTGCAGTCACAGGGGCAAATTGCAACTCTTTTAATCCAACCCGATAGTTTACCAACTTTAAGACCGGAAAAATCTCTATCTTTTGATTTCGGAGCAAATTTTGCAACTGAAAACATCTTCTTCAAAATTAATCTTTTTAGAAATAATGTATCGAACTTAATTGATTTTCTTCCGATTGCTGTCAAAACTAATGGACAAAGATTGCACACATACCAAAATTTAAATAGAATCTTTACACAAGGAGCAGAATTAACATTTGAATATAAAATACTTGAAACATTTAGATTAAATATCTCTTATCAATATTTGATGACAGGCGATCTCGACGTTATCGATAAGATAAGAAACAAAAAGATTTTCAAACGAGATCAGAATGGCTTTGATGTCCCAGTCAGTTTAAGTGATTATGGTGGGCTTTTCCATAGGCCAACTCATTCTGGGAATATTCGTCTAACATACCATAATGAGTTTATTAAGCTATATTCTTCATTGAGAATCAATCTAAAAAGTAAATATGGTTACAAAGATATTAACGGCAATTTAATATTAGACGATCCTCGTGAGTATGCACCGGGCTATGCTATTTTTAACTGGAACATTTCGAAAGAGATATTAAAGTATTTTACCCTTTCGTTTGGTGTGAATAACATTTTCGACAAAAGGGATATTAGATTTCTGGCGTCAAATCCAGGAAGGACTTTTTATTTGTCTATTAATTTAATTTATGTTAAACAATAATAATGGAGGACTTATGTTAAGAATCAGCATCTTTTCAATTATTCTTCTTTCAATTTTGTTCCTGTCTTGCTCGAAAGAGGAGAATTCAACGCAAACACCGCCACCACAATCTCTGCGATTGGTTACTATCTACGACTTACCTGCAGACACTGGAAAAAAAGGCATTTTCACTTTCTTCCGCTTTAGCGACAGCACTATTGTTAGCAATGCAGACTCGAATTCGACTAAATGGGACATCGCTTTCGCTGGCACTACTATAATCACCAATAGTGGTGTGCGTGGTCCAGGACAAGGTGGAGCAATTGTACTCAAAGACGTTGACTTCAATTCTGTTAAGGAAGCGCCAGAAACAGGCTATCGCATTGAAAACTCTATGACCGATCCTGCCATTCCAACCGGCTCTGGTAATGGTTGGTATAATTACGACCCGCAAACGCATATTGTTTCTCCAATTCCAGGAAGAGTGCTTATTATCAGAACTGCCGATGGCAAATATGTTAAAATGCAAATTATTAGCTATTGGAAAGGTAATCCTCAACCGATAGACCCATTTACTAACAAAGAACGATTTTATACATTTAGGTATGTGTATCAACCGGATGGTTCAAGAAAATTTGAATAGTTCTCTATTATTTCTTTGTTTATTTTCTTTTAAAATCAAGGTGAATTATGGCAAACTCAAACAAGTTCAAAATCTGGATGCGAGCAACGCGACCTTTTTCCTTTACCGCTTCGATTATTCCGGTTCTTCTCGCTACTGCATTTGCTTTGGTTAACGAAAATGTTACTATTAATTGGGGGCTTTTCCCAGTGGTTCTTGTCGCTGCAGTATTGTTCCATATCGGGGCAAATATGGTTTCCGACTACTACGATTTCAAATATGGAGTCGATGCAGAAGATACTTTCGGTGGAAGTGGTGTTCTTGTCGAAAAGTTGTTGAAACCCGAGCAGGTTTTGCGCGCTGGATTGCTTTCTTTCCTAGTTGGATTTCTTTTGGGATTGATTTTGGTCTATGTTCGCGGATACGAAGTACTATTGATGGGATTGGGAGGTTTGCTTTGTGGCTTGTTTTACACTTTGACCCGCAAGGGCTGGAAGTATATTGCCTTGGGCGACCTCGCTGTGTTTATTGCTTTCGGTCCCCTACTTGTCATTGGTAGCTACTTCTCGCTTACAGGAACATACGATTGGAACACTTTTCTTATTTCCCTTCCTATAGGTTTCTTGGTTGTTGCGATTTTGCATGCAAACAATACGCGAGACATTTTCAACGACTCGAGAGTTAAAATCAAAACATTGCCGATGATATTAGGTCTAAATGGTTCAAAAATTGCTTACTTCTTCTTGATTTTTGGCGCTTATGTTCTTACTATTCTTCTTGTCGTTGTGAAACTTCTCAGCCCGGTTGCATTTTTAGTCTTTCTTACTGTTCCAGTGGCAATGAAAAATGCGAAGGAATTTTCCCAAGCACAGGTAAACAACATACAACCAATTATTATGATGGACGTAAAAACTGCGCAATTGCATACGCAGTTTGGTTTGCTTTTAATTATTTCAATTTTAGTAGGCAAATTACTATGAAAAGTATTGTCTGGGGCTTCGTCATTGCCCTTTTTCTTTGGTTCATTATGTTTTCGCCTTACACAGCCCAGAAAGTTAATTTCTGGGCTGTGATGTTCATTTCCGGTTTGATTCTCTCTGCCTATTCGTTTTTTCATTTAAAAAACCAATTTAATTCTCTCTTCAAATTCGACTTTCGTCAAGTTCTTCTTGGTCTTGTCTCCGCAGTATTTCTTTATTTGGTCTTTTGGGTTGGCAAATACCTTTCTCTTGCAATTTTCGATTTTTCTGCAAACCAGATTTCATCTGTTTATGCTACAAAACAAGGGACTCCGCTCTGGCTGATTTCTTTTTTGCTTCTTTTCATTATTGGACCTGCGGAGGAAATCTTCTGGCGTGGATTTATTCTAAATAAGCTAATTGAACAAAAGCAAAACCCATATTTGAGTTTGTTATTTGCCACTTTTCTCTATTCTTTTGTACATATCTGGGCTTTAAATATTATGCTTTTGATTGCTGCTTTTGTTTGTGGCTTATTCTGGGGATTTCTTTTTATTAGGTACAAATCACTTGTTCCGGTTATTATTTCCCATTCTCTTTGGGATTTTGCCGTTTTCGTTCTTTTCCCTTTCAGTTAAAAAAGCGAGGCTAAACATTTGTATTTTCAATAAGATTTGCAAGAACTGCAAGGTCTGGAACTTCGAGGTCTGGTTTCCCTTGTGCTGGCGGTGTTGCGCCACTACCCTTTCGTCCCTTCCTTCGATTAACCCAAACAGTTGTTATGCCAAGACTTTTTGCCGGCACTATATCGTGGTATATACTTTGAGCGATGTGAAGAATATGCTCTTTCGAAATGCCAAACTTTTCGAGTGCGTATTTAAATATCAAGGTCGAAGGCTTGTAGGATTTTACTTGCTGTGCTGTGATAACATAGTCGAATTCCACATCCAACTTTTTCTGCGTTAGTTTAAACAAATCGTCGTCCACATTTGATATTATTGCCAACTTAAAGTTCTTTTTAAATGATTTTAATGCACTTATCGTGTCTGGAAATGGTTCCCAATTTGCAAAAGATTCGAGCAAAAGATGTTTTTCTCTATCATTTATTCTAATCGAGAGCCTTCCACATATTTTGTTAAAAACTTCTACCAAAACTTCTTTGTATTCAATATAAGTTCCATTTTCGATTTCCGATTCATATTTAGCATACATTTCAAGGAGTTGTTCATCGTCAATCACCACACCCCGAGATACAAGGAATGGTTCGAGGCTTTCGACAATCCCTTTTTCCCAATCTACGAGAGTCCCATAGCAATCGAAACTCAAAAGTTTAAAATTTAAAAAATTTTTCATTTCACCTATTGTTTTTTTAAAAATTTTGTATATTGCAATTTAACACTCCACAATAATTGGAAAATGCAAAATATAGCAACCAATTTGTTGTTTGGAACTAAAACTGAAAAGACCATTCATTCATTCATTCATTCATTCATTCATTCATTCATTCATTCATTCATTCATTCAT
>JBAMMD010000029.1:492470-519459 GCA_039793965.1 Kapaibacterium sp. (SeqCode)
GCGGAAGCCAACTGCTACACCGACCTACCCTCCTGCGACGATACGAATCATATTGTTTATAAAATTCTTTTTATTAGGGCTGACTGTATTTATTATGAAAATTGGCAACCTTATTGGGGCGATGATTTTGTAATGCGAATAGTCTTTTGCAACTATGCTTACTTCAAATGTACTTACAAAGTGTGTTACGATTTCTCTTCGTCTCCACCAACGAAAAGGACAATCTTTCTTTCAATGGAAAGTGAACCGCCAAGTTGTCCACAGGAGGAGCCTCAAGTTCCTCCACCAGGAAAAACTTGGGACCAACATTGGATAACCCATTGCTTTCTTAAGCAGTTGCCAACTTGTCCAAATTTAGATAACCAATGAATATTAGCGGGGTATTTTACCCCGCTCCTTTAATTTTTATTTTTTTAAAATATGGAGGTATATATGAAAAAGAATCTTTTAATCATTGCGTTAATAATTTTTATTTCTTACTTGTATAAAGCTTTTTCACAAAAAATAGAACTCTTTCAAGATTTCGAAAAGCAAAGGGTTCTCTCTGCCTTTACTCTTATTTCTTACAATGGAACTGCAATTTTAGTTGGAAGTTCGGACGGAACAGTTTTGTTCTCGACGAATGGTGGAATCGATTGGGAACGAAGCAATATCTCGGGAAATGCAGAGGATTTTATCAGCATTGTATCAATCGATAGGTTAAATAATCATTTCGTGGCACTTTCGAAAGAAGGCAAAATCTGGGAATCTCTCGATGATTTTGGAAAAGATTGGATTTTGAGAACCACCTTACAAAATGGTAATTATTTCAAAATTCAAACAAAAAATGAAAAATTATTTGTTCTTAAAGAAAATCAAATTCTACTTCTCAATCCAAACTTTTCAATAGTGGGCCAAATTGATTTCGTTAGCGATACTGCAATGTATGATATGGTGGTCCACCAAAACACAATCTTTTATTCCGCAGGCAAAGGCAAAATAGGGAAATATAACACACAAACACAAGAAAACAAAATAATTGACCTTTCTTCGAAAAATATTTGTTCAATTTGTGGCGTTCCTTATCTTTTTGGAAGCTACAATGACTACACTGTTTCATTTAAGATGAAATTAGACGATAGAGAATGGCTCATCTTCTTAAATACATTGAAAGATTCAGTTGAAAAAATAGATTTTATTATTTCCCCAAAATATCCATTAATAAACTGGAAAACCAAATTTTTGAATTTCTATAATAATTTAATTTATCATAGCGATACTTTATATGTTTATTTGATAGACCCTGAATCAAAACAAACGTCGACATTTAAATCTGGTCGCGATAGATATATTGCGGGCACAAGTTTCTCGAATGCGATGTGGCTTGGCGGAGATACTATAATCGCAGTTGGCAAGAACAATTTGATTTTTATTTCTTACGATGGCGCAAAAAATTGGCATATTGTTTCCTATTTTAATCCCAACCCTCGAAGTCTTTCTATCTTCGACCGATACAACATTCGTTGTGTTTACAATCCGGTTAATTTTGCTTTTACGACCGACCAAGGTAAAACTTGGCTTTCATTGAGTAACTGGCTGGAAGATTTTGATACTTACCAGGGTTATTATACCTTTGAAGGTTTTTTTAAAGACAAAAATAATGGAATTTATTATGGTGGTGGAACGCGTCCTGTTATTACAATGGATGGTGGCAACACTTGTAGCAATAATTTTAGACAACCCAAATTAAATGGGGACTTACTCCGTGTGGACGCAGACTTTTTCGCTTACAAAGGATTGTATTTTATCAGAACAATTTCATCGTATAAAGATACCGTATATTCAATATTGCATTTCCTTAATGATACGGTAGGAATGGTAAAAAGGTCCTATTACGCCAATAAATATTTTTTACTTTTCCCGCCCGACAATCCCAATAGCGACACACTCTTTGCTTTAATAATACCAAAAGATCAAAGTTCATATACTTTTTCCTTTTCGACTGATACGGGTATGACCTGGAGCGATTATTTTAATTTCACCTCCAATGATAACTATTCATTAAATGCGTTTAGATTAAAAAAGATTGGCAACAATTTCTTTATCTTCACATTTACAAGAACAAGCGATTCAACTGGCTTTCATACTCTATTTAAATTTAATTGGAACGAAAAGAAAATGGATAAAATCTTCGAATACCCTTTCCCCGAAATTAACAATTTCAATAATTTCGTCACCATTAACGATACCACCTTTGTGATTACTTATGCATATTTCAATCCCAAACCGAGTATTGGTTTGTTAATAAACAAGAACTTCTACCTCAAACCCTACAATTGGGAAAAATACACATTTGAAGGGAAAAGGTTTCAAATCGGGTATATTATTAGTTCAATTGGGGATAGTGTCTATTATGTTAGTGTCTACGACACATTGTATAAAGCAATCACTGGTTTTGTATTTTGGAAGGAGCAAGTGAATGGAATTACCGAAAGACCGATGGTCGAACAAGGTCTCGGTTTTGTCGTAACCCAGCCAATCCCGCAACCTTCGAAAGGTTTGACAAAATTCAAAGTGTACTTCGACTATCAAAACGACTACAATAACTTTGTTTTTAATTGTTACGATATACTTGGCAGACCGGTTTTAACACAAGATGAATTCAAAATTAATTTGCTAAATTCGTATACGATTGAAGTAACAGTGGGTACGCAGAATCTCCCCGCAGGTGTTTACTATATTGTGGCTCGCCTTGGTAAAACGACGAAAGCAATACCGTTGTTTGTGGAATAATAAAGGAGATTAAATGAAAAAGTTAATCGTATTTCCCGCAATAATTTTGTTTATTTTAATTTCCTGTAAGGAAAATTCTGTCGACAACGAAAGCAAGTTGCCTTCGCCAATGAACAATCTAAAGTATGAATTCGGCTTGTGCGATTCAAGTTGGAAATTCGTCGGGGAGCTCGACACGATTGACTACTCCTACCCTGATAACTTTAACTACCAAAATTTGGTATATCGATCGATACGAGTAAGAGGAAAGAAAATAAACATTAATGTGGGAGGAATAGCATTGGGTGAAGATGATTTTACCTTGCTGACACAATGTCTTATGCCGTTTCTCGATACAAGTTGGGCAGAATTTCCGTTCGAACAAAAAGGTTATACACCCAAAAATTACATAACACTAAAACCAGTGAAATTTAATCCATTCCAACCCAATTCGCAAACTTCAACAACAAGAGACACAACGGAGTTTCAACTAATGTTTGTAAATTTAGTTAATCCTTCGGGAACGAAAATGACTATAATGGCGCCAATGCAGTATATTCAAGAGTATCGTTCTACTATAAAAGAAGATGCAAAGTTTGTTTATGGTAATTCCAGTTTTGAAGCAAAATGTGTTGAAATCTATTTCCGAAGGATTGTCCGTCCCCCAACGCTTAACGATTGGAAATTTCCAAGGCAAAGCAATGACACGACTCTTAATAAATTCTATCAGAAAAACGACAATGAATTTATTGCCGACATCGTCGAGGCAACATTTTATTATCGAAAGATGCTGTTAATCGAAATTAGGATACACCATTCGACAGTGAGTGGAGATAGACTTTACAAATGGAAGTTATTAAATGCTAAAGTTAAATAAACTTAAATAATATTTATAAATATTTACTGAAAAATTTAAAAAAGTAAAATAAGTTGCAACAAGCCGTCCAGAATTGATGATGTCGGATAAGTAGACTCCTATACTTATTCAGCAAAATCAAAAAAGGTAAAATTTGACAAGGTGGGGCTATAACGACTGGATACAAAGCAAGCGGGGCCGACGAGGCTCGAACTCGCGACCTCCAGTGTGACAGACTGGCGCTCTAACCATGCTGAGCTACGACCCCGAATGTGTGGACCCAAGGAGATTCGAACTCCTGACCTCTTGAATGCCATTCAAGCGCTCTCCCAACTGAGCTATGGGCCCCCCACCCTTTTTCAAACAACGCTTGAATTTGAAATACAAAATTACAAATTTTTTTCGAATTTTACAAATTGTTTGTTTCGTTTTTTAAAATTTATTTTCTATTTTTGATTTTTTATAATTATTCAAAGGTGTCTTATGAAAAAGTTATTTGCTTTTTTCGTGATGATTTTCTTTCTGTCTTTGGTTTCTTTATATTCCCAAGAAGCCCGCGTGAAAGTGCCTAGTCAAATTTGGGGAGTTGGTGTCCAATTAGAAACATCCGACATTTTCGGGGGGACGCTTGCCTATGCACTCGATCCCGATATGCACATTGGCTTGAACTTTGGTTTGCTTTTCGATGGCGGATCCGAGGGTTCTGGAAGCTCGACTTATTTGACTTTCGGACCTTATTTCAAGTATTTTTTGCCACAAATGAGAATGCGCTCGTTCTATCCTTTCATTAAAGCACAATTTCTTGTTTCGACCGAATCAGTATCGTACAAGGACCCATTTACCCAAAAAACAAAACGGACAACTAATACCGAAACAAAACTTTTGGGCGTTTTTGGTTCCGAGTGGTTTCCAATCTCATCTTTGGGAATTTACGGTGGAATAAGAGTAATTGAACTAAATCTCGACCCTTTACAGATAAAATTGGGTGTTGGCTATCCAATGATTGGAATTGAGTGGTTTTTCTAAAACTTAATAAATTTGAATTATCGTGTTTTTGAACCTATCCTCTATGGATAGGTTTCTTATTTCTTTTCCCAAAAGTTTTTTATAAGCCACCAATTATCGTTTCTTTGAGTAACAAAAAAATATTCATAGAGGTAGTCGAACTCAATCCAAACCAAATGTTCTTTTAGGTTTAATGTGTCGATTTTGTAGGCTGTTACCTCTCTTTTAGCAATTTTTCTTCCAAAGCGTTCAATTTTTTCACGAAGTTCAAAAAGATGATCCAAATCTACAATTGAATCTGTGGGAACAAACAACTTACTTGCCCCAACGAAGTTGCTGTCCTTTACTTCTTGAATAAGCAAAAAAACGCTTCCGATAGATTGTTCGGGGTCTGGTTTGATTGTTAACTTTTTGTGTTCAGTTAAACGAATTAGCTCACAACTGATAAGTAGCACGCAAACAAAAAGAACTGGAATTTGCTTTGATTTCATTGTTTCAAGAAATTTTTTGCTAAAGCTATAACGGTTTGCAAAGCACTTGTTGGACGAGTGAACGGATGCTCGATTCCAAATGTATGACCTGTTTTTTCAATTAATTTCAACTCGACGAAGGGATTTTTGGCTTTTTTTATTAATTCTTCTATTTCAGATTTTGGAACTGTCAAATCCTCGGTTCCATGGATGAATAATGTTGGCACTTGAATTTTCTCGAGAAAATTTTCAAGAAAGAAATTATTTTCGAGCAAATCTTTGTAATATGAATAGTTTATTTTCAATTCCTGGCCAGTTCGAGTATTTGTAAAATGCCAGATGCCCTTCTTTTTCCATTCAGAAATCTGCCGTTTGGTGTAACGAAAAAGAGTGCCAACCGTACCAAGTAGGATAATTTTTTCTGTAACATTATATTTAGCGGAATAGATAATTGTGACAGCCCCGCCGAGCGATTGACCAATCAAGTAGATTTTTGAAGTGTCGACAATCTGGTTAAGTTTCTGCGAGAAAATTGATTTATTTTGTATACTATCGACAAGCAATTTCAATTCTTCAACCTCTTTCGAAATTGTAAATGTTGCAAATTTTTCAATGTCAACAAAAATGTCCCTTGTCGGGTCGACACAATCAGTTGAAAAATTATAAACAATCGTTACGAATCCTTCGTTGGCAAGCTCTTCGGCAAAATATGGCAAAAACCCCCAATCTTTATGGCCAGTAAAACCATGAGTAACGATAACAATTGGAAGCTTATTACTAAAAGCTTCAGAGTATCTAATATCACCTATAATCTTATCTTCTTTAGAGATAATTTTTTCAAATTTTTCTATCTTAATCATTTTAAGTTATCTTCCAACAAGCTTAACTTTAAAAGTCATTTCTTTGTCGCCACGAATTACCACAACATCGACAGTATCGTTTGGTTTGAATTCTCGCAAAACATAGGTTAAATCCTGAAGATTTTTAATTGTTTTGCCGCCGAATTTCGTAATAATATCGTCACCTTGAAGACCAGCCTTTTCAGCTGGACTTCCAGCGGATACCCCAGAAATCTTTAGTCCTTTTGGATTGTCTTCGAAATTGGGAACAATACCGAACCAAACTCTCGCATAACCTGGGGCATTGTCTTTCCCGTTCTTTTTCTCAATGGGAACGTAGACGTAATCTGGTTTTTCAAAAGAATTTCCATACCTTTCCAAAATTTTCTTTGCGAAATTTGTGACCTTTAAAATCCCATCGCAATCGATTTTTTCTGCGTCGTCGGTCGGCATATGATAATCACTATGTGCACCAGTAAACATAAAAAGGACGGGTATTTTTACAGAATAGAATGAAGCATGATCGCTTGGTCCGTATCCTTCGCTACCTTTCGTAAGGATAAGTGAATCAAGTACAGCCACTGAGTCGATGACTTTGTCGAATGAAGTTGAAGAACCAGTGCCGAAAACGTTTAGTTTGTTTTCTTTCATTCGTCCAACCATATCAAAATTGAGCATCAGAACAATTTGTTCAATTGGTACAGGAGAATGTTTAACGAAATGGCTTGAACCAAGAAGGCCTTCTTCCTCGCCATTGAAAGCGACAACAATAACGGAACGGCGAAGTGGATTTTTTGCCAAATATTCTGCAAGATGAAGAATAGCAGCAACTCCAGATGCATTATCGTCGGCTCCATTGTGGATTGCAGGAGTTTTACCACGATATAGTGAATTTTCGCCTCCCCAACCGAGATGGTCGAAGTGGGCTCCAATGACGATATATTGCTTTGAAAGTTCAGGGTCTCGCCCGGGAATTAACCCAAAAACGTTTGGAACTTCGGCAGTTTCTTTTTCAATATTCACAGAAATTGTAATTTTAGTATCAGGAAGGAGAAAACTTTTTGGCTTTTTTGTCTTTTGCATTTCCATCTCCGTTGGGTAAAGATTGGAATTTTTGGGGAAAAATTTTGCAATTTCAGTTCGATTTGCTTGAATTGCAACAATTCCGGATGGTTTATTAAAAGTTGAAACTTTTACTGGGTAGAAAACATTTGCAGAATCACTTTGCACTTTTACAAAGATAATTCCAGTAGCGCCGTGTTCTCGGGCATTCATAGCTTTGTAATTCAATTTTGAGTACGGAATAAAGCGCTCGTCTTTTGGTTGACCTTCGACGGAGTCGGTCAATACTATAACAATTTTATTTTTAACATCGATGCCTTCGTAATCGTCGTATCCAATGTCTTTTGCAGTTATTCCATAACCAGCGAAAACCACTTCACCAGAGATAGTACCATTCTCAGAAATTGGTAATGGTTGAAATTCGACACCAATATTCCAATTTTTTGGAATACTTTTCCACATATCTTTTGGTAACCCGGGTCGCTCGATAAGTTTTTCCCATACAACAGAGTTCTTTTCGGAAAATTTGTAAGCAATTGGAAAAGGGAAAGTTTGACGATAATTACCAGAAATTGGTTGAAGGCCAAAGTCCTTGAAATGCTTTTCAATGAAGTCAGCAGCTTTGTAATTTCCGGGTGTGGCGGGATAGCGACCTTCCAATTCGTCGGAAGCAAGAAATCGCACATACTCGGCAATTTTCAGTGCTTCTTCTGTACTTGCCTTTTGAGAATAGGAAATATTAAAAGTTATTAAAATTCCTAAAACAAAACTCCAAATTTTTTTTATCATTTCACTCTCCTACTGAATTATTTTTTAAAAAAATTATACCATTGGGAATTTCGAATGTAATCCTTGGGATTTTCGAGAATTGATAGTAGAAAATCACCGGTCGTAAATACAAACCACTGGTAAGTGTCGGAATCGAAGATTACTGTATCAATTTTTGGGGCAGTGTTGTAGAAATTCAACACCAATATCTTGTTGTCGCAAACTCCAAAATCAATCGTATTGAAGTCTAAACTTAGTTTTTCGCATATTTTTGTTGCTATTGACTCAATTTCTTTTTTATGCGATGGCGTAAGTGCGGAACTTTCTTTTGAATATCTTGAGACAGGAGGTTTCGTTATGTCGTAGTTGAAGACTTTTACAATTTTTCTGCCAATTACAAATGCCCGGTAATAACTGGAATAATCATAAGCTTTTTGTACGACTAATTGACGCGAGCCAGAATTGTCATATGCAGAGAAAAATTCCATTGGATTGTACACTTTGTATGTAAGATTTTCGCTGTTTAAAGTATTCAATCTTATAAACATAGGGAATCCTATATAATCGAAAAGTTCAGACCAGTTCAAAGGATAAATCAAGTTCTTGAAAGTTTCGGAAGTTGTTCCAACAGGATGTTGCTTCGTTGGTATAATCGCAGTTTCGGGGACTTTTAGTCCCAATTCTTTTGCAACAGATAGTTGAAAGAAGTAGTCTTCGAGGCATTTCATAAAAGGGTTATTTATAACGATTATTCCATTCATAACAAGAGTTTTAAGTATGGATTGATACATAGGAACATCGCGGCTGATCCTATCAAGAATCAAATCGTATTGTAATCTAGTATCAATTCTATGGGCGCCAATTTTCACAATTTCAGCAAGGACTTCGCTCGATTTTGAGCTGATATAATCTATAAGCGACATTGGAAATGAAATATCGGCACCACAAAAAATTCCAATTTTTTTCATAATTGCCTCGAAAAATAACATTTTAAAATACAAATTTATCAATTTATATAAACTTATTTACCACACTAATAAGTTATTGGATTCTTTTTTATCTTTTTTAAATTTGTTTTTTGATTAATTGCATTGAACAATATGAATTTGTTTGAAGAATTTGAAAAATCAAATTACGAACAATGGGCAAATGAAGCTTCAAAGGCTCTTAAAGGAAAACCATTGGAAAAATTGTTTACCACAACATACGAAGGAATAACTGTTAAACCACTTTATACAAAAGAAAATTTGCCCGAAGAATTTAAAAACGAACTTCCGGGTTTACCATTCTTCCTTCGTTCTTGGAAGATTGATGGAAATAGAATTCAGCCTTGGAAAATAATTCAAAGAATTGAAATTCCAGACCCCAAAGAAGCGAACAAGATTTTAAAGAATGAACACGAAAAAGGTTCCGATGGTTTTTTGATTAAGCACTTTTCTTTCGACCTTACTCGACCGAGTGGGGTTATAATTGAATCTATTCTGGATTTGGAGGAACTATTTGATGGTATTGACTTAACAAAGACACAAATACATTTCGAAACCAATTACCCATTTGAGCTTTCACAATTTTTCTTTGCTTATCTCGATGTAAATAAAGTCCAAACAGAAAGTGTATTTGGTTCATTCCAAAACAATTTGTTATTTGAAAAAATTCAAAAAGGTAAACTTATCGAACGTAAGTTGTACCTTGAGCATTTCTTTTTCAAAACCTTTGATTTTTGCCAAAAATCTTTGCCCAATTTCAAAACTTTTGTGGTCGACGGGACTATGTTTTACGAATCAGGAGCAAACGCTATTCAAGAAATTGCATTTACTTTGAACTATGCAATTGAATATTTAAAATTCTTATTACAAAAAAAGGTGGATATAAACGATGTACTCGATAAGTTCATTCTGAAAATCTCTGTCGGTAGCGACATATTCCTAAATTTAGCCAAACTGCGTGCTTTGCGAATTTTGTGGGCAAAAATTGCTGAATATCTTGGACAAAATAATGTTTCTATTCCAATTTATGCAATTACTTCGAGGCGCAACAAAAGTAGATTGGATGTTTATGTTAATATGCTTCGCAATACCAGCGAGACTTTCACTGCTATTCTCGGAACTGCCGATTTTATTGAAGTCACACCATTTGATTATTTTTCCTCTCCAACAAATGAATTTTCTTATCGAAATGCAAGAAACACGCAACTTGTTTTAAAAGATGAGCACAATCTTTGTGACGTTATAGATCCAGCGGGGGGTTCTTGGTTGCTCGAAAGTCTGACTTTTGAAATTGCCTTGCAAGCGTTAAGTTTGTTCAAGGATATAGAACAGACTGGCGGTTTCTTCCAGAATATTCAAAATGGGACTATTCAAGCACAAATTAACGAAGTCAAAATTAAAAGACTTGCTAAGCTTGCTTGGCGCGAAGAAATCCTTGTTGGAACAAATCTTTTCCCAAATCCAGAAGACAATTTTGAAGACTTAGAGTCTTTCATTGAATACGACAAGCTTTTAAAGGAAGCCAGAACAAAAGCAATGAAATTGCAAAAAGAATTAGGCTCTGCCAAAGAAATACTGGAATTTGCTAAAAACTATGGCGTTATAAGCTCATCGATTTCTTTCAAAGAAGAACTAGAAAACTCTTTCGAAGTGGAGCCGTTACGACTTTTCCGCGATTCGGAAGAGTTCGAAAACCTTAGAAAGAAATCATTGGAATACAAACAAAAGTTTGGGAATCGTCCCACAGTGTTGTTGATACCCTTTGGAAAAGTTAGTGAATATCGCGACAGAAGAGATTTTTCAAATGATTTTTTCCTTGTCGGCGGATTTGATGTTGTCGGCGCAGACGGAGTCAAAACAATCGAAGAGGCTTTCCAGAAATTTTATGAGACGCAACCACAAATTGTTGTCTTCTGTTCTTCAGATGAAAAATATGGAGAATTTGTACCCCAACTTTCCGCATTAATTAAAAAAGCAAAGCCTTTGACAATTGTCGTGGTTGCCGGTTTACCCCCAGAAAATGAATTTGCTCTTTTCGCTTCTTCTGGCGTCGATGAGTTCATTCATATTAAATCGAATATTATTGAAATATTAAATAAGTTCTTTAAATATCTTTTAGGTAATTAATACTTGTAATAAAGAAGGAAGAATATAATTATCAAAGGTAATGTTCGTTTAAATAATTTGGATATTTTTTGAAACAAATGCAACTAAGAAAAGTTCACAGTGGAAAGGAATTGATTTTTTACTCACCAAGCCTCGAAACAAAAGTGGAATTAAATTTTGCGGGATTTTCGGTTCCGGCTGGTTTCCCATCCCCTGCCGACGAATATCTTGAGTCTCGATTGGATCTCAACCAATTTCTTATTAAGCATCCCGCCGCTACTTTCTTTGTTAGGGTTCAAGGCAATTCAATGGTTGATGCTGGAATTCACGATGGCGATATTTTGATTGTCGATCGTGCAGTCGAACCCAAAAACGGCGATATTGCTGTTTGCGTTATTGATGGTGAATTCACAGTCAAAAGATTGCAGATTGAAAACGACGTTTTGTATCTTGCTCCTGAGAATGGCGAGTTCAAACCAATTAAAGTTTCCCAATTCCAAGACTTTAAAGTGTGGGGAGTTGTAACATTTGTTATCCATAAACCTTGAGCAAATCTAAACAATGATAGCCCTTGTCGATTGCAATAATTTTTATGTTTCGTGTGAAAGAGTTTTCAATCCCAAACTTGAAAATCGTCCTGTCGTCGTACTTTCTAATAATGATGGATGTATCGTAGCCCGCTCCGAAGAAGCAAAAGCGCTTGGAATTCCAATGGGGGCTCCCCTTTTTAAATACAAAGACTTTCTCGAAAAACACAATGTTATCGCTCTTTCGTCGAACTACACCCTCTACGGCGATATGTCGGAAAGGGTTATGAACACACTGGCGCAATTCACTCCCAGCATAGAAATTTATTCCATCGACGAGGCATTCCTCGATTTTTCCCGTTTGGCAACTATTGGTAATGACTCCAAAAGGCTTTTCGATTATGGAATGCACATAAGAACAACTGTTTTGAAGTGGACTGGTATTCCGGTTTCTATTGGAATAGCTCCGACAAAAGTTCTTGCGAAGGTTGCTTCGAAAAAAGCAAAGAAAAATAAGGGAGTTTGCGTACTAAATACCAAAGATGAAATCATTGATGCACTTGCAACTTTTGATATTGAAGATGTCTGGGGAATTGGACGAGCCTATACCAATTTCCTTCGAAAGCATAAAATAAATACCGCATTGGAACTGGCTAATGCACCAGACGATTGGATCAAGAGACATTTGACAATCGTCGGATTACGAGTTGTCAAAGAGTTGCGAGGAGAAAAATGTATCGACATAGAAGAAGATGTTATTCCTCGAAAATCGGTTGGCTCGCAAAAGTCATTTGGGGAAACACAAACAGATTTTTTTGTCCTTTTCAATGCCTTGTCATCTTATATTGATGAATGTGCAAGAAAGTTGAGGAATCAGCATAGTCTTGCAAATATTATGGGTGTCTTTGTTGCAACAAATCCATTCAGTTTGAAAGACCCACAATACTTCAAAAGTAAGTTCATTCGACTTCCGACCCCGACAAATTTCACTGGCGAACTAATTCGTTATGGTTTTGCTCTATTAAAGGACATTTTCCGCGAAGGCTTTCGTTACAAACGTGTTGGCGTCCTATTTGCGGGATTAACCCGACAAGATTCCTATCAATATAATCTTTTCGACCGTTTAAATCGAGAAAAACTTACCCGTTTAATGGAAGCATACGATCAATTGAATCGAAAATATGGAAAAGGCATTGTAAAGTTCTCTGCACAAGGTGTCCATAAAGTTTGGAAAATGAAACAGGAACAACTTAGCGAACATTATACAACTTCTTGGGATGACATCCTAACAATAGAAATAGACAAAGCAAGTTTTAAAGGACAATAGGTGTTAAGTATGAAAATATTAGTCCTTTGTACTGGAAATTCTTGTCGAAGCCAAATGGCTGAAGGCTTTCTCAAAGCATTCGATCCGACCCTTGAGGTTTATTCAGCTGGAACCAAACCAGCACAAGTGATTAATCCATTAGCAGTAAAAGTAATGGAAGAGGTTGGTATAGATATATCCAAGCAATATCCAAAGGATGTAGAAGAATTTATAGAGAAGGAGTTCGACTATGTCATTACGGTTTGCGACAATGCGAAAGAAACTTGTCCAGTTTTCACTGGCAAGGTAAAAAATCGTTTGCACATTGGTTTCGAAGACCCTGCCGAGGCACAAGGCTCCGAAAATGAAGTAATAGAGGTCTATCGAAAAGTGAGGGACGAAATACACAATGCATTTTGGAAACTTTACACAGAGCAACTTCGTAAATAAATTTTACAACTTTGTTAAATCGTGGAAATAAAAACGATAGTCAAACCATCGTTTATTTTGACAGGAATTTTTTTATTATTTGTCCATTTTGTGACAAATTTTCTGTTTACTTTCCTGAAATTTGAATACAACTTTCTTTGGCGTTTGTTCGAATTAATGTGGATTCTGTTAGTCACGATTTTAATAGTGCTTGCTTATTTTAAATCAAAAGTTTCTAAATTTGTGTCGGCATCAAAATTTGGGGAACATTTCCTTGAAAATAGTAAAACACTTGCATTTTCTGGATTAATCTTTCTCTTTTTGAACTTAATTTTCCAAATGATTAATATTTTCTATTCTTCACACTTGTTGAAGTTGATCCACAATGAGATAAATTTAATTTTTTATGTTTCATTCTCCTTCTTGTTTTTCTCGTACCAACTCGGATGGATATTTCAAATCAAAAGAAAAAATATCCACCTTTTGATGAAAGGGTTGTATCTGTCTATCTTTCTCTATGTTTTTATTTTGACAACTGAAATTTTATTTTCGGAACAAAGCCTTTTCAAAGGTAGTGAATTAAAATATTTCATAGTGTTAACATTTGCATTTCTTTTTCTCTTCAGTTTTAACATAAAACCTTGGGTACCACTTTCCACTCGAACTGTTCAAAAGAACATTTTCTGGTTTTCGCTTTTGATGATTGGAATACTGATTCCAATGCTTGGAATTGAAAACGATAATTTCGGCATTTATTATTCAAATGTCTTCTTCCTCGGTACAACGCAAATTTTTGCGTTTTCACTTCTTCTAACTTACATTCGAGCATTTTATTACACAATGATTTCTCTACCTTTTTCAAGAGTAATCGAGCAAAAGGTATACGAGGTAAACACCCTTGCTTATTTAAGTCGAATCGTTAGAAATTACAATAATCTGGATGGTGTTTATGAGGCAATTGTTGAACTCTCTTATAATTCGATGAAACGCTCTCCTTCTTTGTTACAACTATATCGGAACTCGCTTCTCTCGGGCGTCAAGTCTTCTTATGAGAATGAGATAGATGAAAAAATAATTGAATTTGCTTTGACCGAGGAAACAATTCAGAAAATAATTCGATCCGTTGAAAGACCAACCGTAGTGCCATCGCTTTCTGAAAAGTTAAACCCCGATCACATTGGAGCAAAGCTAATTTTCGAAAGTATGTGTGTTGTACCAATCTTTTTTAATGATGAAATTACTGGACATTTGGTAGTGATGAATAAAATACCATATTTTTTCGACGAAGACGACTTATCCCTTCTTGTTTCCTTTGTTGAAACACTCGAAATATCGATAGAAGGTAACCATCTTTTGCTGCAAACGATTGAAAAGGAAAAGTACAAACGAGAACTTCTTATTGCAAAGGAGATGCAAAACAATTTTCTTCCAAAAGGAATTCCAAAAATAAATAACCTTGAAATCGAAATCTTCTTTAAACCTTCGGATGAAGTTGGCGGCGACTTTTACGATATTATTCAAATTGGGAATAATAAAATCCTCTTTTTAATCGGTGACGTCTCGGGCAAAGGAATGAGTGCAGCCTTTTATATGGCGCTTCTAAAAGGAATTATCCTCGCATCTGAAACCAAAACTTGTTCAATGTTCGATTTGTTCTGTCATTTAAATGATTCACTTTACAACCATATTGATAAGCGAATTCATTTAACGATGGCTGGGTTGTTGATCGATACTGAAGCCAAGAATTTTGAATTTTTAAGAGCTGGGCATTTGCCATTAATCACCATTTCTGGTAATTCGACTAATATTACAAACACTTGTGGAATCGGCATTTCATTGGTTAGTAGTCCTTTATTTTCCAAATATCTTAAGAGTTACAAAGGGGAATTACATAATTCCACTTATCTTCTTTTATTCACCGACGGGCTTGTCGAAGCTCTTGGCAACAAAGAATTCAATCTCGGTCTCCAAGTATTGAAACGAACAATTGAAAATTCAGTATATAAAAATTCTGCTGAACTTAAAGAAATTATTCTGGAAGAAGTTAATAAAAATGGAACAATTTTTGACGATGATATTTCACTTTTGATAATTAGGTACTTTGAAAGATAAATTATGGAGAAAAAATATGGACGAAAAGTTTAAGGTTCGAAAACAAACAATCAACGATGTTGAAATTATTTACATTTATGGGATTTTAGATGCACACACTGCCCCATTGCTGGAGAATTCAATAAAAGAAACAATCAACAATGGTATTGTACGAATTGTGGTTAATTGCAAAGAACTCGAGTATATTAGTAGCGCTGGGCTTGGCGTTTTTATGGCATTTGTTGAAGAGATACGATATAAGAATGGAGATATTAAATTTTCTGAAATGAAAGATAAAATTTTTTCAATTTTCGAACTTCTTGGGTTTCACTTGATTTTTGATATTCTTCCAAATGATGAGAAAGCTTTGGATTACTTCAAACTAAATCTCTTGAAAAAGAATGAATAATTATAAGATAAAAATTTATTCAGACTTAAAAGAGCTTGACAAAGTTCGAAACTTTGTTAAGCAAATTGCTTTAGAAAACAATATTGATGAACTAAACACCTACAAAATTGTGCTGGCATTGGAGGAAGTTTGTGTAAATATTATAAAGCACTCATACAAATTTGACTCGACTAAACGAATTGAAATTCTGGCAAAAATCGAGCAAAATGAAATTCTTTTTTCCATTGAAGACAATGGACCCAGTTTCGATCCCCGAGATGTTTTGCCCGTCGAGGTTGACCTTATAAGAAAAAAATATCAAAAAGGAGGCTTGGGAATATTTTTGATCTCGCAATTGGTTGACAAAATTGATTATCAACCTAAAAACAAAAATTTCCCCAAAAATAAATTAACCATAACCAAGATTTTAGAATAAACTAAAATTTGTAATTTAGCGTTTCATATTTTTCATATTACTAATAGGCAATGAAAGGATTAATTATTGGAAGTGGAGTTATTCTTGGTCTTGTATTGGGTTTCGTTCCATCGATTTATAGAAGGAAACCCAATTGGTGGATTATTTTGACAATAGTTTTATTATTTACCACTGTATTTTTAACTTTTGTTCCTTTCATTGGTTCAAATTTTGCAACTTTTAAATTTGCTGCCCGAAATATTCCAAATTTTACTGGACCTCTTTATTTTCAAGTTAAAGATGTTATTTTGCTCGATACAAATAACAACCCAAAAACATTTAAGGTTATTATTTCCAATCCTCGTATATCTGCTGTGATCGATACTATGTTCGTTTTTGGAGAACCACCCAACGAATTTCAAGCTAAACAGAAGTTAATTGCCGAGGTAAGATACAATTTTCAATTACACCACTTCGAATATATTCGAACAATTGCTGTGAATCCTTTGCTCGTACTTCCTTTTGTTCCTCAACTTGGAGAACAAATACGAATTATGAATTTCCACGTTCCCTGCGCTTGGGTTGCTGTTATTGCTTATCTAATCTCTTTGGTATTTTCGATAAGGTTTTTAAAAAGTCGAAAATTTGAATTTGATGATATTTCGTCTGCTTCCGCTTTTTTGGGTACTATTTTTGCAATACTTGCAACCTTAACAGGGATGCTTTGGGCAAAATTCAATTGGGGCTCGTTTTGGAATTGGGACCCCCGGCAAACCTCGATTTTCGTCCTTTTATTAATTTATTTAGCCTATTTTGTCCTTAGGCAAAGTATTGAGAATAAGGAATTAAAGGCAAGGCTTAGTTCTGTATATTCAATTGTAGCATTTATTACGGTTCCTTTTTTGGTATTTATTATGCCAAGGCTTTTGGAGGGAAACCATCCAGGAGCTGCCAATAGTCCAAATGCTGGACCTATATTAAGTTCGCAGGAAGGCACTTTGAATTTGCTCCAAACCTTTGGATTCTCATTTGGATTTCTTTCTTTTACAATGCTTTTCTTTTGGCTTCTTGGGCTTAAAATACGGCTTGACCATGTCCACAAATTTTTATTAAGGAGGAAAAATGTTTGAATTTCTTTCTAATAACCAACTTTACATTGTTCTTTTCGTCGTTTTAATCATTTGGATAGGTTTGTTTATTTATCTAATTAATGTTGAAAAGAAAATAGAAACAATTGAAAAGTTAGTAGATAGTCAATTTAAAAACAAAGGAGATGAAAAATGAAAAAATACATTGGAATTGGGGTTGCTATTTTGATCTTTCTTACTTTGCTTCTTCTGTCTTTCAACAAAAGTTCAATCGAATACACCGACTTTCAAAAGGCTTCCGAGTTGAACAAAAAGGTACAAGTTATAGGTTCGCTGGAGAAGTCTCGCCCCTATCAATATAATCCCAATTCGAACCTATTTGAATTCTATATGCGCGATAAAAAAGGTAAAGTCGTGCTTGTCCATTTCAATGGTCCCCAACCGAACAACTTCACAATTGCTCCAGAGTTTGTTGTGAAAGGAACTATGCAAGACACATTCTTTCTTGCGAGCGAAATAATTACAAAGTGCCCTTCGAAATACGAAGGCGAAATGGAAAAAGTAAAACAATAATGGAGAAGAAATGTTTGGAAAAATTTTGATTTATTTGTCGTCTATAGGCTGGTTACTTTCTTTTTTATTTTTTTTTCTCTATGAAGAATCAAAAAACGAAAGATTTTATAAATTCGCAAAAATTTCTTTTTTTTCTGGTATCATCGGAATTGTCGCTGCTTCAATTTTTCTTTTGTTTAATATATTTTCACACAATTTCACTTTGACTTATGTTTGGAGCTATTCTTCTCGGCAATTACCCTTCTTTCTGTTGCTTTCGTCATTTTATGCTGGACAAGAAGGTTCCTTTCTCCTTTGGGCTTTGTGGATGTCTCTAATCAGTTTAATTTTTTATTTGTACCTGAAGAAGAATAAACTTGACTTTCTCCCGATCGCTTTCTTTTCTCTGGCAATTCTTTTCATAACACTTATTCTTGTCTTTAAAAGTCCATTCTCAGATTTATGGGAATCGTTTCCCGATGGAAATATTCCAAAAGATTTCGTCCCCCAAGATGGTAGAGGTTTAAACCCGATACTTGAAAATTACTGGATTGCAATACATCCCCCAATTCTTTTCCTTGGCTATAGTCTTTTAACCATACCTTTTCTATTATCTATCACAAGTTTTTGGAGGAAGGAATACGATAAATATTTGACTTCTATGGCTTTGTGGTCTCTTCTTGGGGCTGGTGTGCTCGGACTTGGCATAATGTTAGGTGGTTTCTGGGCTTATGAAACACTTGGCTGGGGTGGTTTTTGGGGCTGGGACCCGGTTGAGAATTCTTCTCTTGTTCCATGGATTTTTGTTACATCTTTAGTCCACACTTTGCTTCTACAAAAGGTTCGAGGTGGTTTTATTAGAAGCAACTTCATTCTCTCTTGGCTTGCTTTCCTTGGGGTTTTATATGCTTCGTATTTAACGCGAAGCGGGGTCCTAAGCGACACATCTGTCCACTCTTTCGTCGACCCGGGCAAAGTTGTTAATATTATTTTGTTAATCTTTCTTGGTATTTTTACTATTTTCCCTTTGATTCTTTTTTTCTTAAGGACAAAAGAAGTTCCCGAACCACTAGGCAAAGAAAAAGTGAAATTCAACTCGCGTCAATTCTTTGTTGTGTTAGGAACAATCATTCTTGTAGTTGCATCAATTATCGTTTTGATTGGGACAAGCCTTCCAATTTTTCAGAGCTTTATTGGCGCCAAAAAAGTTGCTCTCGAACCCTCCTTTTACAATCAATGGATGGCTCCTATTGCTATTTTAATCCTAATTATAAATGCTCTCTCTTTGCATTATTATTGGAAAGACACTTCTAAACAATTGTTGTTGAAAAAATTATTTTATTCTTCTGTTCCATCATTATTTTTTGCAATTCTTTTCTTTGTATTTTTTGAACAAAATATTCTATTTTCCTTTTTGATTTTTTCATCTCTTTTCTCTTTGATCATAAATGGAGAAAAGATTATTAATAAATTTACAAAAAAGAATCTACGGGTTGGAGCCTTCCTATCACACATGGGGATTTCATTTCTAATTATCGGAGCAATGCTTTCTGGTGGATTCCAAAAAACCCAAACTGTCCATTTTATCCAAAACGGAAAGGCAAAAGCCTTTGGCTATGACTTCCAACTTGTTGAAAAGCAAAGAATTGAGATTGAAAAGACTGATCGCGAAAAGTACAGATTCCATATTAAAGTTTCTGATGCGAACGGAAATTCAATAATCAAACCCATTGTTTATTGGAGCGACTTTAATAATTTCGAGCAGCCCTACTATGAACCTGATATCAAAACATATTTAACAAAAGATTTGTATTTTGCCCCAAACTCATTTATGTTTAATGAATCCTTTGCGCCAATTTCTATAAGAAAAGGCGAGACAATTAAAGCACCTTGGGCGGAAACAGATTCAATTCATTTTAGTTCGTATGATATGAGTTCGATGCATCTCGACGCAAAACAAGACCACTTCTTGTTTGGCCTTATCATCAATTACAAGATTGATGGTAAAGTATATCCGGACACAATTTATTCTATTCTGAATATGAAGGCCAGTTCTTTTAGCCCGGTCTGGAAGCTCGTCCCGAACAAAGATTTCTCTATTGGATTTACAAAATTTGAACCAGCAGAAAATCTAGAGCAATCGAAAGTCGAATTGAGTTTTGGCCAAGAAATGCTCGTTGCCGATGTTACTATCAAACCATTTATTTTGCTTGTATGGATTGGTGTAATTTTCATTGTCTTGGGTTTTATTGTTGCGGTTTTCAAATATAAAAATTCAAAAGCTAAACCTGAATGAAGTAATAAATAAACTATTATCACGTTTTACTAATTTTGTATAAAAATCAAGGAGACTCGTAATGTTTACAAGAATTTTTGCAATAATAACAATGGTTTTTTTGACTTTTTTTGTTTCTTGCCGCTCGGAAGTTAAGCAAAACCCCGAACCGAAAGATGAATATGTTGATGTTACAGAACTAAACCAAAATAGCAATTCACAGAAAGAAGTCACTGAAAATATTCCGAAAATCGAACCATTGGTTTTTGTAGCAAAGTCTATTTCTCCCGCAAAGCCCGGGAACATTGTCGATTTCGTCTGGACCCAGAATGGCAAGGAAATAAAATTTTCAGATTATGTCAAAGGGAAAATTGTATTGCTTAATTTCTGGGGAACCTGGTGCCCGCCCTGTCGACGAGAAATTCCAGATTTAATTGAAGTTCATTCAGAAGGTGAAGGGAAAGATTTCATTGTTGTTGGTATCGCCCTTGAACGCGATATTGAAAACGCTGAAACTAATGTTAAAGAATTTGCAAGGCAAAAAGGAGTAAAATATTTGAACATTATTGATAAAGACCAATCGATTGCTCGTGCCTATGGCGAAATTAATGCAGTTCCGACAACTTTTATCATTGACAAACGTGGGAAGATAGTCGAAACTCTTGTTGGAGCCAGAATGAAGCAGGACTTTATTGATGCAATCAATCGCGCTCGAAAATAAATTTAAAGGTTAATTAAAAAGGCTGGAGATTTTCCAGCCTTTTTCGTTTATTTTAAAAAGGATTATTCACTTTGGGCTTTAGTATCTGTCGATGAAAGAGTTCTTTTACCAAGTTCATTGTCAATCATCAGAAGTCCGCCTTTCCAATCGCCAATTAGTTTCAATTTTTCGACGATTTCGTTAACATTTGCCTCCTCTTCGACTTGCTCTGTTACGAACCATTGCAAAAAGATTTGTGTTGCGTGGTCTCCTTCCTTGATTGCTAGATCGGCAAGCGAATTAATATTTTGTGTAATGAATTGTTCGTGTCTCAAAGCATCTTCCATTGCAGCAAGTGGAGATTCCCACTTTGAAGGTGGGGAAGCAATTGCTCCTACTTGAACAAGCCCACCTCGGTCGAGCATATAGTCGAAAAACTTCAAAGCATGGATTGTTTCTTCTTGTGCCTGAAGTCGCATCCAATGGGCAAAACCTTTGAGATTGATTGATTGAAAATAGCCAGACATCGCAAGGTATAGATTCGAAGAATACATCTCTCTTGCTAATTGAGCATTAAGAGCGTCTTGAATTGATTCTTTTAACATTGTTGCCTCCAAATAAAAAAATTAGAAACGAAAATGATTTCATAATATTCTATTTTGGCAATTTAATAACTACTTGTGTACCTTTTCTACTTTCATTGCCTAAATACGAAGGCGAATAGATTGAAATATCTCCACTTAATCGAGTAATTATTTCTTTAACCAAAGCCATTCCCAAACCAGTTCCTTCTATGTTCTTTTCTTTCGACAAACTCGAACGATAAAACTCGTTGAAGATTTTTGGAAGTTCATCTTCTGGTATCCCAATTCCATTGTCTGCTATCGTTATTTCCACATTATTCCCAGATTCTTGAATTTTGACTTCGATTATCCCGTTAGGTTCTGTGTACTTAATTGCATTCGATATTAGGTTTGATAGCGCAAGATTCAAAAGTTTACCATCGGTGTTTATTACAATCCTATCGGAATATGGAACTACTCGATATTCAAGTTTTTTTGAAACAATCATAATTCTGTGTTTCTTATATAGTTCATTGAACAATTCGTTCAATTCTATTTCTTCTAATTTGATTTCGCTTGAGAGCCTAACTTGTGAAATCATAAGAATATCACCAATCAATTCTAATGCATTCTTTAGCCGCCTTTGTATTCTCTCTATAGGTTCTACCAAGGTTTCAGGAATTGCACCTAAGCTTTTGTTGGTAATAAGTTCAACCCAAGTTAGCGCTGCTGAAATGGGTGTTTTCAAATCATGGACAACAGTCATAACATATTTCATTTTTGTTTGCTCGGCAGCTTCCAATTCTTTGTAAGCTTGATACAATTGTTTCTCTCTTTCATACAAAACCTTGGCAATTGAATTTGCAAGATAAATTGAAACATATACTACAATTGTAAAAGTTGAGAAAAAAACTACGAGGTAAGTTGGGTCGTTGTACAAGGGATATTTAACAATTCCAGCTATGTGATAATGTTGGATAACTCCATAATATTCAAGTAGAGAACCAGAAACAAGAACGAGCAAAGTAATTGCCATTATAAGGCTAATAATTGCACCGGGAAGCAATAAACTTCCAATAATTAGATGGAAAACAAAAAAAGTATTGAAAGGGGATTCCACCCCGCCCGTAAAATATATTAACAAAATCAAGAAGATGAAGTCTGTAACAATTTGAAGCAAGGAAAAATGTAAACTATGGACTTTGAATTTTTTTTTCAAGTCAGGAAATTTAATCCAAAGTAGATGGAAAAGTATGTTGTAAATTAATATCATTCCAGCAAGGATTAGTATGATTAAAAATGGTAAGTGAATCTGGCCAAAGTAAATTTGAAGTATTTTCGTTCCAAAAGCAAAGGTAAGCAACAAAACAACCGCAAGGTAACGAAGCTGTATCAACCACTTGTTTCTCTTACGAATCTCAATCCAGAATCCTTCGAAATTAATTCTTTCTGGAACCAAAGTAAGAAGTGCACCACTCATAGTTAAACCATTCAAATTCTTATTAATACTATTTTTCGTAAATTGTAATTTAATAAAATATTACTTAGAAAAGATGGACAGTCTAATGGTAAAAAATTTGTTCGATGGTAAAAACATCATTGTTGGAATTACCGGTTCAATCTCTGCTTACAAATCACTGCTTTTGATAAGAGAACTTCATCGTCTTGGTGCTAAAGTGCATCCTGTGCTTACTCCTTCAGCTGTTCATTTCGTGACACCTCTTTCCGTTAGCAATCTTTCCAAATCTCAGATAATCGTAGATATGTTCGATATGGAGGTACAACGAAGTGGCGCTTGGCATATCGAACTTGCCCACCTATGCGATTTGATGATTGTCGCTCCAGCAACTGCTACAACTATTGCTAAAATTGCGAATGGAATATGCGACAATTCACTTGTTACTCTTGCCACCGCATTACCTAAACACACTCCTTTGCTTGTTGCCCCAGCAATGGACACCTCTATGTGGTTGAACCCAGCAACTCAAAGAAATGTTGAAACACTTCAAAACAATGGTGTAATTGTTATCCCCCCAGACTATGGGGAACTTTCCAGTGGATACATTGGCGAGGGAAGACTTCCCACAACCCAAGTCCTACTCGATTATATAGAAACTTACCTTTATTTTAAAGAAAATAGTTTGGAGAAAGCAACACAATTGAGAAATAAATTCAAAAGATTAAACATTCTCGTTACTGCTGGACCAACGTATGAAAAAATCGATGATGTTCGTTTTATCGGTAATTTCTCAAGTGGAAAGATGGGTTATGCACTTGCTGCACAATCTCGCATACTTGGTGCAAAAGTAAAATTAATATCTGGACCAACAAAAATTGATATGTTCCATAATATCGGAGTTATTCCTGTTACATCTGCACAAGAAATGTATTCCAAAGTTATGGAATATTACGACCATTCCGATGTTGTCGTTATGGCTTCTGCAGTTGCGGATTTCACTCCATCGGAAAAATTCTTAGGTAAATTCAAAAAGGAAAAGACAAAGGAGTTGGTTTTAAAACTTAAAAGGACTGTCGACATTCTTGGTGAACTTGGCACTAAGAAGCAAAATCAAATTCTTGTTGGTTTTGCGCTTGAAGATTCAAAAACTGGGTTGAAAAATGCCTGGCGAAAATTATTAGCCAAAAATTGCGATATGATAGTTCTTAATTACTTTGACAAAATGTATAGTGGCTTTGATAGTGATTTAAATACAATTACAATACTTGGCTTTGCCAACGAGGATGAACTATTCGTCGCAGACTTTCCTCCAATGAGCAAAAATCTTTGTAGTTTAGTAATACTTGAACAGATTGCTTCACTTATTAATTGATTACTATTTGATTGATAAATTTTCCATCAAGTTTCGCAAGTATTCGAAACTGTAGATACCAGTATCGTGTCCATCACGCCAAACGATTTGAAGTGCATAGTTCCCAACTGGTTCGATGCTTTGAATTTCATATTTCCCGGGTGAAATTGTTTCAAGCTTTATTGGTTCAAACTTTTTGAACCCAACCTGTTCCCCTTGGCAACTTGCACAAGGACAATTATCCCGCAAATCTTTTAATGAAATTGTAGAACAAAATCCATCGACCCAAGTAATTTGGAGTTTATCGTTATCTATTTTTTTTATTTCTACTGGTTCCATATTACCTTATTTTTTGAATTTTCATATTCCATATTACAATGAATGCAATTGCCGAAATCAAAGACATAATCAAAATAATCCAAAAAGCCCATTCGTACTCGGCAAGTGGTATCCGGACATTCATAGAAAACAAACTCACTACAAAAGTCGGAACCATAATTGTAATTGTTATAATATTTAATATTTTCATCAAGACGTTCAAATTGTTTGCAATAATGGAAGCTCTTGCGTCCATCAAACTTGCCAATATCGAAGAATAAGTCTCGGCTTGCCGCAAGCATTGGTTGTTTTCAATCAATATATCTTCGAGCAATTCCTTTTCTTCGTCGGTGATGTTTAGCTTTGTCGCATTGAATTTGATTTTCTCTAATAAAAATTGATTAGTAGTAATCGCATTATGGTAGTACACTAAACTTTTTTCTAATGCAAATAGTTGCAATAGATATTTGTTTTCTTGTGCCAAACTTAACTTTCTTTCCAGTTCATCGGAAATTTTATTTATTGTATTCAGATGGTAATAAAATTGTACAATAAAACTAAATATGATTTTGAAAAATACATCTTTAATTGTTGTTACTTTTTGAAAAGGTTTTGTTCGCAAAAGGTCTTTCAAAGAGTCTTGGGAAACAACTACCATTTTATCTTTGAAAAGGAATATACCAATCGATTGCACGCGAAAGAGCAAATTGTCTTCGGCAATATGATGTTTTGGAGCTTTGATAATGAATGCATAGTGTTCAGGCTCAATTTCCAATCGGGCAAGTTCTTCTGGGTCGAGGGAGGAAAGAAGCGTGTGTTCGTCGATTAAAAATTTTTCTATAAGAAGACGCTTTTCATCGTCTTGTAGTTCTGTGCAAAAAAATAAATTTCCTTCTTCGCTTTCAATTAGACGCTCGCCCTCAATCTTGTATTTTTCAATCATCTTTCCTCCTAAAAATGCAAAATTACAAAAAACAGGTTTTTGATAAAACAGATGAAAGATACTCTAAAACATTAAATATTACAATATTGACAAATATTTCGAAAAAGTTAAGTTTAAAAATAATTTTTAATTGGTTTTTTTTATTTTTGTATTTGAGCAATAGAGAATGACAAATTATGGCTTTGAAAATTCAAACTGGTTTAACTGCAAAGGCTGAACGCAGAACAGAAATTGTTCAGCTTGTTTCCTTTTTCCTCGAAAATGAAGAATATGCAATTCCTATTGATAACATCCAAGGTATTAATCGAATGGGCGAAATTACTAAATTGCCCAATTCGCTTCCTTTTGTCGAGGGAATAACAAATTTGCGCGGCAGCATCCTCCCATTAATTAACCTCCGCAAAAGACTTGGTCTTCCGCCGAAGGATTTTGACAAAACCACAAGATTCATTGTGATTGAATATGGCTCGCATTTGTTTGGATTTATTGTAGACTTTGTCAATAGGGTTCTACGGCTTCCTAAAGAAATGATTGAACTTCCTCCCCCTTCTTCTTTGAAAATTGACACCAAATATGTTACTGGTATTGCCAAATACGATAAAAGATTGATAATTCTTCTTGATCTAACTAAAATGTTTTCTGAACAAGAATTTCAAGAAATTTCACAAATTAATAATAGTTAAATCTTGTTTAACAAATTATAAGGTGGTTTTATGAAAATCGCATCTAAACTTTATGTTTCCTTTGGAATTATTTTACTTATTTTGATTGGGTTCGTTATTTTCGCCCCAATTCAAATGAATTCGCTCGCGACATATCTGGAACAATTCAATAACAAAAGGTTAAAGACAATAGTACTGCTCAATGAAGTCAAACATGATCAAAATATCATTGCACGAGCACTTAGAAATATTTTGCTTACCGAGAATGAAAATGTTGTCCAAAAGGAATGGCAACGGATTCTTGAGTCTCGGTCGAACATTGGGCAACAACTTGAAAAATTAAAGGTTCTTTTAACATCTGAAAAAGAAAGAGAAGTCTTTTCTAAAATTACAGGCATAAGACAAAAGTACATTGATGGTCAAAACAAAATTTTTGAATTGTCGCGGCAGGGAAACAAACAGAACGCAGTCGATTTTTTGTTTGGAGATTTCCGTAATATTCAAAATGAATATTTTGGGCTCTCAAGCTATCTTTTACAAGAGGAACTTAAAATGGCCGATGAAACTCTACTTTCTGGACAAAATCTTGCTGATACCTCCCGAAACATTTTAATTGCCGTTGGATTGGTTGGGATAGTCCTTGGTTTGTTCTTTGCAAGTGTCATTTCAAAAAATGTTTCCAGACCAATTAACAAAGCTGTACAAGCAAGCGAAAGGATTTCGCGTGGTAATATGAACGTTGACCTCGAAACCAAAAGCAAAGACGAAACTGCAATGCTTATGTCTGCTATGAAAAAGATGGTAGAAAACATCGGTTCAATGGTCGATGATGTTAAATTCCTTGCAAAATCGGCGCAAGAAGGGAAACTCGATGTTCGGGCTGACGCCTCAAAGTACGAAGGCGATTTTAAAGAATTAATAGAAGGCTTTAATGGAACGCTTGATGCAGTTATTGGACCGCTCAATGTAGCTGCGGAATACATTGACCGCATTTCCAAAGGCGACATTCCGCCAAAGATTACCGATGAATACAAAGGCGATTTCAACGAGATAAAGAATAATTTGAATCAATTGATTGA
>JBAMMD010000029.1:519559-789533 GCA_039793965.1 Kapaibacterium sp. (SeqCode)
GACGCTATTAATTTGGTTGTAACAGATTCACTTAATCTTGGCAATGCTCTTGCTCAAGGTAACCTTGATATTCGTACAGACTCATCTCGACATCAGGGGGTTTTCAAACAAATCATTGATACCATCAACTCTGCTGTGGACAACATCGCAGACCCACTCCAAGAAACTGGAAATGTTATGAACTTTATGAAAGATGGAGACTTGACCGTTAGGATGCTTGGTCAATATGCAGGCGAATTACAGAAGTTGAAGGACAACTTTAATCTTATGGCAGATTCAATAAGTAGTCTTTTGCTGCAAATATCTGGTTCTGCGGATGTGACAGCCTCGGCGGCAGCCGAAATCTCGGCTATTGCTGAAACCCTTGCCGCATCGGCAGCAGAAAACAGTGCACAGGTCGATGAAATTGCAACTGCTATTGAAGAGATGAGCCGTACAATATCTGAAAATGCTATGGGAGCAACTCATGCAGCGGAAGTTGCTGAAAAGAACAAACAGATTGCGATCGAAGGTGGAGATGCAGTCCAGCAAACAGTAAACAAAATGAGCGAAATTGCCTCGGTTGTCCGTGCAAGTGCCGACAAAATAGAGAGGCTTGGCGAATCGAGCAAGCAAATAGGAGAAATTATTTCCGTTATAGACGAAATTGCCGACCAGACGAATTTACTCGCTTTGAATGCTGCAATCGAAGCTGCCCGCGCGGGCGAACAAGGACGCGGTTTTGCAGTGGTTGCCGACGAAGTTAGAAAACTTGCAGAACGAACGACAGAAGCCACCAAGCAAATTGCAAATATGATCAAAGGCATTCAACGCGAAACCGAAGAAGCAGTACGTGCAATGAAGCAAGGAACCGAAGAAGTAAACAGCGGAATTCTTCTTGCCGACAAGGCTGGGAATGCACTGAAACAAATTTTACAAAGTTCACAAGAAGTTTGGGATTTGATAAATCAAATTGCTGCTGCAACAGAAGAACAATCCTCCACAGCCGAGCAAGTAGCAAAAAATGTGAGTTCAATCTCGCAAGTAACATCCGACACTGCAAATCGAGTACAGGATATAGCTAAATCTGCCGAGGACCTTGTTAAACAAACCGATTTACTACGCACTCTACTCGAGCACTTCAAATTGCGGAAAGACCAAGAAGCAACATATCTTCAAGGGAAAGATACAATGAAACTTGCTGGCAAAGGTGGTAGATATTTAAGTAAAGGCGAAAATTAGTATTTTTGTAATTTTATCAAAAGGGCTGTCTTGCTACGAAGACAGCCTTTTTTATGTTTAATTCAATTAAGTATAATCTCGAAAAACAAAATCCGAGTTAAAATTGAGATCAAAGGTGGTCGACCCAACAAGAGTTTGGTATCAGATATCTTTTCATTGCTTCAGCAGTTAGGCAAGAATGGACAGGAAGAATACCTACAATATCGCCTATTTTATGGGTTTTAAAGAATTCAGGTGTGGTTTTAATCACTGAATGTTCTTGCGAAAGCATACGCACGAAGGTATCTTCGAGTGGGTCGGACCAAGAATTGTCGAAAATGTCGACGACTAGGCCAAAAATATTTAAATCATCGATTGTAAGTGATTCTTTGGAGAGATGGACTGCCCCGCCGTAGCAAACAAATTCATTTTGCGATGGATACAACGCTACAATTGGTGCAGCTAAACAAATGGATATATCATCAATAAAACAACTCCCCAAAGAAGCTTGCATCACATCATAAAAAACAAAATTGCCGGGACGAAGTTCGTCGACACCCTTAAAATCATCGCAAATCGATATTGAGGGTGTGTCACCAACCGAAAGAATTGGGTTGTAGCCTTCGGCAATAAAGTAATTCTTCAGCTCAAACAATTTTGAAAGAAAAACTTTATTGTTTTCAATAACTTCTTCGGAGTTTTTGGCAAAATAATTCAAACCATTGTGTGCAAGAAGACCAACCAAATTGAGAAATTTCGATTTAGAAAAGATTTTCAGAGCCTTCGAAATCTCCTCGCGATTATTAATGTTGAAACCCGAGCGTTTAAAATCGACATCAATTTCAAGATAAACTTTGATTGGAAAAGTTAAAACCCTATTAACAAAATCTAAAGAATAAAGATCTGAAATAGTAACTTTTAGATCAATATGCTGTGAGGCAAGCAAAACTTCATCAAGTTGGCGAATATTGAGTGGGAAAGCAATAAGAATATCGCGCCAGTCCGATTGCATAAAGTATTTAGCCATCTTGAGCGAGGAAACAGCAATTTTTCGAACTCCTAAATCCCAGAACCATTTACCAATTGCTTTTGATTGATGAGTTTTGAAATGTGGTCGGAATTCAATTCCAAAGGAAGTTACTTTAGTGTAAATTCGTTCAATATTATTTTTACATTTTGTCTCGTCCAAAAGAAGGGTCGGTTCGACAATGTCCCTAACAAAAACACTATTCACTTTGTTCCTCGTAAATTTTTAGACAATATCTTTTGTAGTCGGAGTCGGGCATTTGTTCGACAAATCTAAGATATTCACTTTTGGAGATGTATCCCATATTTAAAGCGATTTCCTCGAGGCAAGCAATCTTTCTGCCCTGTCGTTGTTCAATTGCCCGAATGAACAAAGCAGCATCGAGCAAATTGGAAGGAGTGCCAGTGTCGAGCCAAGCAATCCCGCGTCCAATGATTTCAACTTCAAGTTCTCCTCTGTCGAGATATAAATTCTGCAGATCTGTTATTTCCAGCTCGCCTCGTTCGCTTGGTTTCAAGGTGCTTGCAAACTCAGAGGCTCTTTCGTCGAAAAGGTATAAACCAGGGATTGCCCACTTCGAGATGGATTCCAAAGGTTTCTCCACAATGCGAACTGGCTTTTTATCCTTGTTGAGAACAACAACCCCATAGTTTTGTGGGTTGTCCACCTCATAGGCAAAAATGGTTGCAAACCTCAATTTTTTTATTGCATTTCGGAAAAAATCAAGTTTGCCATAAAATAGATTATCCCCAAGGATTAAACACACTTTTTCGTTTTGGATCAAGTCTTCTGCAATGATAAAAGCTTGTGCAATTCCTTCGGGTTTCTCCTGAATGCGATAATCAAACGAGAGCCCCCATTGTTCCCCAGTATCAAGCAATCTTTGGTAAAAAGGAATGTCGGAGGGTGTGGAGATAATAATTATATCACGAATACCACCAAGCATAAGAGTTGCGATTGGATAGTAAATCATCGGTTTGTCGAAAATCGGCAAGAGCTGCTTACTAATTACATTAGTAGTGGGAAAAAGGCGAGTTCCTTTACCACCAGCAAGAATTATACCTTTCATAAAGAAATGAAAAAAACAAAAATAAAAAACAATTTCTTTTTTACAAAAAGGTGGGAAGGAGTTAAGATGGTGCCAATCGAAAGTTTTTTAAATTAATTATCTAAATCGTTAATGGCTGTTTCGGTTTCTTCAAATGAGACAAAATTTGTTTCTTTCTCTTTTTCTCCTATTGTACGAGTTTGGCAACCACAAATAACATTTAAAGAAAAAGTATTGGGGTCGAGCAAATAAGTGCTTCCAGTTCCGTGGCAATTACAATTGCAATTACATTTATTTTCTTTCATTACCTCTCCATATTTAAAATTAAAATTCAAAATTACTAAAAAATTTTTTAAAATAATTTAAAATTTTTAGAAATTAAACTTTGACCCAAGCAATTGTTGAAAAAAGATAGTTATCATTCACAGAAGCAAGTTAGAAAAATATAGTTATTGGTTAAATCTTTATCAAAAACTAATCAAAATAGTCTAATTTTGAAATTTACAAAAAGGATTAAATATGGAAAGTGCGATTTTCGTGCTTTTTTTTAGTTCTATAATATATTTATTGCGAATTTTCTTTTTCATAATTGGATTCACAATCGAGCGCAAACGAACTAAAAGGATGATTTCGAAAGATTACCAACCTTTCGTTTCAGTTATTATCCCAGCAAGGGATGAAGAAGAAAATATTAAAGAAACTCTTCTCTCTTTTGCAAAAATTAATTATCCCGAGGATAAATTCGAAATTGTAGTTGTCAACGACCGTTCTACAGACAAAACCAAGGAAATAGTTCACAGTCTATTGGGCAAGATACCAAACTTGAAACTTGCCGATATTCAAGACGAATTTCAAAAACAAAACATTCCGGGCAAGGCTGGTGCCATCCACGCAGGAGTTGAGTATGCAAAAGGAGAAATAATTTTTGTAACAGATGCAGACTGCATTGTTCAACAAAATTGGATAAATAAAATTGTCAGATTATATGCCGATAGTCAAACTGGCTTTGTAACTTCATTTACAAATGTCACTGGTTCGAGGATTTTCGACAAAATTCAAACAGTTGAATGGATTTATATGCATACGATGGCTATGGGTGGTGTAGGAATGAAACAACCTTTGGGTTGTTATGGTAACAATCTTACTTTTCGCAAATCCTACTACAATAACATTGGTGGTTACAAAAACATTCCTTTTTCTGTAACAGAGGACCTCGCTCTTCAAAAGGCTTTTCATAAGTACAAATATAAAATCTATTATTACATTGATCCCGAAACAACAGTCGATACCAAGCCAGTTAAAAATTTTGCAGAATATTTTGCTCAACATCATCGTTGGGCGCGAGGTGGATTGAATCTCGGTTGGCGGGCAGTAATTTTTGTACTTTCTTCTTTCAGTATTTGGGCTGGATTGATTTACTTTGCAATCGTTTTGGACATACTTCATATGCTCCTTTTGCTTGGAATAAGGATTCTTGGCGATGCTCTTCTTTTGGCTAACCCACTTATAATATTAAGAAAAAGAAAATATTTACAATGGATACCACTTTCAGTCTTATTTTTTCTTATAATAGAACTGACCATTCCATTTTCAATATTGAATAGAAATGTGGTTTGGAAAGGACAGATTTTTAAAACTACTTAAGAAGGTGCAAAGATTCTATGATTTTGTCAAAAATTAATCGAAAGTATGAAAACTGGTTTGACGGTGCTTGGAAAAAAGCAAAGAACAAAAAGTCATCTTTTGCAAGTGCAAGTTCGTAAATTTGGTAAGTTGGGGAATTTGGTAAAAACTGTACTAAAGTTTCGTAAAGATTACCAGTATATTCCCCTTTCGTAAAAAGCTTTTGTTGAATATAACGATAATAAAAGTAGTCTTTTGAATTTTTCTCTACACTGCCTCGCCAAAAATCAAGAATCTCCCCAGATGTTTTAACATTATATATTTTTGACATATTGCTATTAAAGGAAAGCCGAACACCAACGGAATAAAAATCTGTATCAGATTTGATGTTCTCGGGAGTTAAAATAATTTCGCTGTAGTTTTCTCCGATTTTTAGAAAAATTTTCCAATGAGATGGCACATCCACTTTGAAGCTTTGAAGTGAGTCAATTAATTGAATGTATTGAACTTCTTCGATGGGTTTGAAAAGTTCCTCATTTCCAAGTAATTTTGCAATTTTTTTCCTATCTTTTCTGGCTAATTCGTTCAATCCTAACTTTTCATAAGCAACTGCTCGATTATTCAGGGCTTCGGTATCGGTTGAGTCCATTGCTAAACATTTTGAATAATCATCGACTGCTTTTTTGAAATTTCCCAACTTAAAATAGGCATTACCTCGATTGTAGTAAAGTTTTGAATTCTTTAACTTTAACTTTTCACATTTATCATAAAATTTAATCGCTTCATCGTAATTCTTCATTTTATAATAAACTCGGCCTAATTCAAAATAAGTTGAGACATTATTTGCATTATATTTTAATGACTTGTTCAAATCACTTAAAGCACTCTCCAACTCCCCTGTTTCTATGTTAACTGTTGCACGATTTGTATATGCCTCGGCAAAAGTCGAGTCAAGCTCCAATGCTTTGTTGAAGTCGTCGAGGGCAAGTTTGAAATCACCTATATACAAGTATGCTAAGCCTCGATTGTTGAATAAATCTGGAGTATTATTTCCTTTGTTGATTAAAGTAGTTATGTCTGCAATCGCTTCTTCAAAATTGTTTAGATATAAATTCGAAGTTCCTCGATAATAAAACACCTCATACGAAGAGTCTCCTTTCGAAATAGCTTGGTTCATAAACTTTATGCAATTTTTGTAGTCTTTTTTTAAAAAAGCAGCTATTCCCTTTGTTTTAAAATTATCTTGTGTGAAAGATGAATTAATCGAAAGCAGACTAAAAATGATTAACTGAAGTAAAACTGAACTTCTTTTCATAGAATTCCTAATGTGTAAAACAATAGTAAATTTAAGCTTAAAGCTCAAAACACTATGGCAAGCAATTCCAATTATTTTTTCCAAAAAATTTATTGAAACTTTAACGAGTTGATAGACTTTTCGAAAACTGGTTTATACAATTGCTCTTCTCCGATGAACCAGTTCATTGTGATTCGATACAATTTATTATTGTTAATTACATAATACACACGGCTTTTCACATTCTGAATTGGTGAATATTCAAAATAATAGGCTTTAAGTCCGCCAATAGTCGTTGGTTTTGGCTCGGTGTTTTTGTGCTTTGCTTTATTGTCTTCGACAATTTTCTCGAGCTTGTTCTGTTTCGAAGCATCAAAAATATCGATACGAATATCACAATCTAACCTTCGTTCACCAATGTATTGATAGGATTTTAATGCTCCACCGACTTTCGGGTTGCGAACATCGAAATTGTCTGGAATCATAATTGCAAAGCCATCGCCTTTGTATTCAACGAGATTGGAAGACGGAGGTGGTGCCTCGACCACTTTTTTCACTGTATCTGGTGCAGTTTGTGGAATTCGAGCAAGCTTTACGGAATTCAAAATCTGTTCGAATGAGGATTTGTAGTTTTCGAAAGTGCTTCCAAACGCTTCGAAAGAAATCACAGTAACAACTTGTGGATCTTTTTGGGCGTAATATATTTCACCGTGGAAAACACCATCTCCAAGTGGAAATTCGTATGTTTGCTTGATTGCTTCTACACCATCAATTACAACTTTTGTTGGAGCCGAGTAGGTTTCAGGTGTGAATTGCTTTTTCGAAATTACAGAATCCAGAGTTTGACCTTCAGGCAATTTGATTGCAAGCAACTCAATTTTGGCGCCTGCTTCGCCTTCGGGTTCAAATGTTCGGAACCTTTTAATTGCTGTTTTAGTTGTGAATGCAAGGAACCGGTCGCCTGGATACTTTTGGATTTCCCAATTGGTTGGATATTTAATTGAAAATCCCATAATTGGATCTTCATAGGTAGCAAGTTCTTTGATTTCAACAATATGTTTCTTTTCGCTGCAAGAAAAGAACAAAAAGAACGAAAGTAGCAAAACAAAAGTTAAATTTTTCATATCAAACCTCCAGTATATAAAACTACAATTTAACTAATTTAATTGTTTTTTGCACCTTCTAAAATCCAAGTTCTTAAACCTTTGAGTTGTTCTGGTTTAATTTGCCATTGTAGAAAAGGTTTATGAGGCAATTTATACTCAATAATCTGCACAAGTACACTTCCGTCTGGGTTCCCGGGAATTACTAAAGCACCATTGTAAGAATTCATCAAGGAATAATAATCAGTAATTTGAACGTTAGCGCTTGGAGCGACTTCACCATGACAATAAGAAAGACCACAAGTGTTTTTTAAAATTGGCAAAATGTGATTTTGAAAACTTACATTACTATCTGGCATCGTAACTTGGCCGGAGTTGTTAACAACATTATTGCAAGAACAAAGAATCATAAAAATTGATAAGACCACTAACGCGACTTTCATCTAAATTTTTAGTAATAAATTCGTAAAATATTTGTTTCCGGGAAAAACTCGCATTTAAATTCGCGCAGGGGCTTCTCGGCCGGTCCTTTCAATACTTTACCCCCATCGAGCAAATCGAATTCAGATCCGTGGCAATTGCAAACCACTCGACAAACTTTTTTATTGGAATTTATGGTCTCTAATTTAATAGGAACTCTAACCTTGGTCTTTCCAAAACAATGGTCGTGGGTACACATTCCAGAAAAACATTTAAAATCGTCTTGTTTGCCTTCTTTTTTTATTCTTACAATTATTATAGGAATACCATAATTAATTTCATCAAATTGTTTCGTTACCCCGGAACCAAGGAAATTTAAAACAGGAAAATTCAAGACATCGCTTTTTTCTTCAGTCAAATCGATATCAATATATTTGCCTTTGATTTCTGGTGGTATAATCCAATCCTTTTCACAGCTAACTATTGGAAGTATAACCAAACTAATTCCAACGTCTTTTGCAAGTTCGAAAACTTTTTTCAAGAGTTGGCGCCTTGAAAGTTGAATCTCCATTTTAATGCTCCACAATCATTTTTTTAGTTAAAACGTGCTTACCATCTACACTCATTCTTAAGAAATACGTTCCAGGATTGAAATCTGAAACATCTAAAAGCAATTCCTTTTGTGTCGAGTCGCAAATTCCGGAAAACACTGTATTTACCACTTTCCCCTTTATATCAATCAAGATTATAACAACATTCGAAGGCGTCTCCGTCCCAAAAATTATTTTTGTCTCTTTATCGCAAGGATTGGGATTATTTTGTAAAAGGTAAGATAAACCTTCTTTGTCCTCTAATTTACTTAGCGGATAAAGTGGTACCTCGATATATATTGTTTTGTTGCCGTCATAGTCTACTTTTAGTCGTTCGAGGTCACGCGAGGCTGGTCCCCAAACATATTTCCCAGTAACATCGAATAATGTTCCGTGTCCAGAGCATTCAAATAAATGAAGTTCGGGGTCAAGGTCTTTTACTGGATATCCTTCGTGTGGGCATCTTTCTGAAACAACAATGAAATCGACTCCATAGTTTTCTTTAGGCACGTGAACAATTATAACTTTGGGATAAAACATTATTGTGTTTTCAATTTTGATTCTAATTGAACCCCATATAGGAATTAACTGTGGATAATCGTCGAGGCTTATACCATAAATTCCAAGAAGTTCGTCGCTTTCCTCTTTTAAATCTGGCTTTAAAATTCCTAATAATTTATGTGGCAACGATATTGTAGTAACTGTTCCCACAAAGAACAATTTCAGAAAATTTCTTCTATCCTTGCTAAAAATTTCCATATAAAATTTTTGCTTACTAAAATTATAACGACAATGATTTACAAATATTTAGTAGCCGAAAGTCTTAAATCTGGGTTGATTCAAAAATTCCCAATCTGTCAACGCCTTCAAAAAATTGATTAAATCTTCTTTCTCTTGTTTAGTAAGGTTAAGCGGCTCAAGTGAAGTGTCTTTATTAATCGTTGGATAACCTCCCCTGTTGTAATTCTCAATAACATCTTCAAGAGTCTTGTATGTGCCATCGTGTAGATATGGAACAGTCAATTCGATGTTTCTTAATTGCGGTGTTAAAAACTTGTTTCTGTCTTCGAACTTTCCTGTGACATAGAATCTACCAAAATCAAAATAATGATTAGTTGTTCCAGTGTTGTGAAATTTCAGATCAGTAAACAGAAAACCGCTATGGCAGTTGGAACACTTTGCCCTATTGCTAAAAAACAATTTCATTCCGCGCTTTTGTGATTCACTTAATGCATTTGTATCTCCTCGGATGTACTTGTCGTAAGGTGAATTCCCGGAAACCAAGGTTCGAACAAAGGTTGCAATTGCTTTAGCTGCAAGGTAGGGACGTGGTTTGCTTCCTCGCCCAAAGGCTTCCTCGAACATTTTGGGATAGAAAGGATGGGCATTTAAGCGCTTAAATATTTCATTGGTATCGTTGTCGAAAAAAAGAGGACTATCGAAATCGTGGTAAATTGCATCTTCTAAGGTGATTTCATTCCCAACCCACCCTATTCTTTGTCTATAAGCAACGTTCACCAGAGAGGGAACATTTCTTGACAAAGGGAACTTGTTAATTGTAATAGGATTGGGGACATTATTAGAAAATGCATATCTCGGATTATGGCAGCTTGCACAAGAGTAAGTTGAATCTCGAGAAAGAATTTTGTCGAAAAATAAATATCTACCCAATTTCTCTTTACTTGCAGAATATGGATTATCTTTTGGAAAAGGTATTGGAGGAAAACCTTTTGGTGGAATGGAAAAATCAAATTCAACTTCATCCTTTTTTGAAGTTGAATTAGAACAAGAGGTTATTAACAATATTAATATTGGAATTATAAGAATTAAAAAGATATATTGGTAAAATTTTTGCTTTTCCATAAACCCAATCAAAAATTAACATCAAAATTAATTATTATAACGAAACTAAAAAATAAGAAAGGAATTATTTTGGCTCTGCAAAATCCGGATTTGTAAGGAATTCCCAATCAGTGAGTGCTTTCAAAAAATTAATCAGATCTTCTTTTTCTTGTTTTGTTAAATGTAAAGGCTTAATCAACGTATCTTTATTGATAGCTGGTAAACCTCCTCTGTTGTAATTTTCAATTACATCCTCCAGTGTCCTGTAAGTCCCATCGTGCAAATATGGAGCCGATACTTCAACATTCCTAAGAGATGGTGTCAAAAATTTGTTCCTGTCACAAATTTTTCCAGTCACGTAGTATCTGCCAAAATCGAAATAGTGTTGTGTTGTGCCAGTATTGTGGAACTGCAAATCAGTAAAAAGAAAACCGCTGTGGCAAACCGAACATTTGGTTCTGTCGCTGAAAAACAACTTCATTCCACGTTTTTGCGATTCAGTAAGCGCATTCGAATCTCCTCGAACGAATTTATCATAAGGGGAATTTCCGCTAACGAGACACCGAACAAAAGTGGAAATTGCAAGAGCAACATTCCAGGCTGTCGGTTTTGCATTTTCTCCAAATGCTTCTTTGAAAAGTTTAGGATAAATTGGATGATTCTCAAGTCTGCTTTGTAATTCGTTTGTATCGATAGCAAAGATGTAGGGAAGAAAAAGGCTTCTATAAGCTGTTTGTTCAACCCGTTTGCCTCGTCCATCCCAAAATATTTTATCAAAATATGCAACATTGGTAAGTGACATTGTATTCCTTGGTTCGGGAATACGATTAAATCCTAAACTATTTGGCACATTGTCCTGAAAGTTATGTGCTTGTTTTAAACAATGTGAACAAGATTTAAATGAACTATCTTTTACTAATATTTTTTCATAGAACAACCTTCGTCCAAGCACGAATTTTGCACGAGAGTAAGGGTTATCTGGCGGAAAAGGTATAGGAGGAAACCCTTCTGGTGGTTTTGAATAATCTTTTTGAGTTGTTGCTTGGTTGACTTCTGCGCTTTCAGAACAGCCTTGAAATAGATAATTAATACAAATGAATACCAGTAAAAATGCATAAGATACCCTTTCCATTTTTCACCTCCATGATAACAAATTCAATTACCATTCAAAATTAAATATAATTTTAAAGAAAATAAATTCTTAAATAAAAAAGGCTGTCCAAGAAACTGGACAGCCATAGGTATTGTCAAAAAAATATTAGTTTCGTTGATTAACTTTTTCTTTGTGTTTCTTGAGTTGTCTGACCATCTTGTCGGTTGCTGTTCTCAAACTTTTCATAAAGTCTTCGGAACTTTCTTCAACTATTAACGTGTCGCCGTTAACGATGAGTGTGAATTGGACTTTATTTTTGCTATCTGCAGTGAACTCGACACTTGCGCTTGAAATCATATCCGAGAAACGTTCGAATTTTTTTATAGCCTCCAAAGCCGCTTCTTGCAAATCTTGTCTCGACTTCAAATGTCGAAATGTTACTTTGGTTTGCATACTTCAACTCCTAAAATTATTAAACATTTGTTAATTAATAAATCATTTGTTAAAGAACGAACGAGTTTTAAAATTCACCCCAATAATAAAAACGATAGAAAATGGTAAAATTGTCACTTTTTCCGGTATGGGTTCATATTTAGATATTCTGGTGAATATATCGATATTTCTATACATAAAATAAAATTTGGCTTCAAAAAAGAAAAAATTCAACAATTGTTCCCTGTCGAGAATATCAAAAGGTAGAACATTTCTAATGCCAAAGGCAAATAAAGGAGAAAATTGTTTGATACGAATTGTTTCCAATCCTTTCCTTGGGTCGTCATCAAGTTCAGAGCCGACAAATTCCTTCCATTCGAGCCGGTCGTATGAAACACCAAATTGAAAATGGAGTTGGGTCTTAAAATCAGTATCAAATGGGGTAATGAAAAAAGACAATGTGATTGGAAGAAAGTTAAAATCAAAACTTTCGCTATAAGAACGAAAGAATGAATTAAATGAATAGCTCGATTTTTTGTTAAAATTTGTCGAATACAATAGATTTATCCAGTCAAGGTTCAATACAAAGTTTGTGAGATTGGGTATCTCGATATCAAACGAGACAGAAGGAAAATTTCTAAAGGTGAACTCGTCGGCACTTAGATTTGAATATTGATTGAAAGCATCGAAAAAATCATATGCGTTTTGATTAATCGGAAAATTGTAAGCAATTTCCACATTGTTTATAATAAAAGGATTTCGTTTTTCCTTTGTGAAAGCAAAAACTGGAAAAAGTAGTAAAAACAAAAAAGCAAATTTTAATTTAAAAACCATTTAATTAGCTTTGCTAATGTTGATTTAAGTTCCTTTCGAGGAACAACAATATCAACAAATCCTTTTTCCAGAAGAAATTCGGCTTTTTGAAAGTCTGGGGGCAACTTTTTCTTAATTGTTTGTTCAATGACGCGAGGACCGGCGAAACCAATCAAAGCGCCGGGTTCAGCAATAGTAATGTCGCCGAGCATACCATAGGAGGCAGTGACACCGCCAGTTGTTGGGTCTGTCAAAATGGTAATATATGGAATATGCGCATCGGCAAGTTCTGTAAGAATTGCAGAGGTTTTTGCCATTTGCATTAATGACAATGCTGCTTCTTGCATTCTTGCACCGCCCGAAGCACACACCATAACTAATGGAACATTTTTTTCAAGGCTTAGCCGAGCAAGTCTGTAAAATTTTTCTCCTACTGCAGAGCCCATACTTCCCCCAATAAAAGCAAAGCACATAAATCCCGCAGCGACTGGGTGTCCATCGATGGTTCCGGTCCCAGTGATAAGTGCTTCGTTGAAACCAGTTGACTTTCGCGCTTGTTCAATTCGTTCCACATACGATTTCGAATCGAAAAAGTTCAGTGGGTCCGATGATGTAATATTTGCATTAACTTCTTCGAAACTACCTTCGTCAAGAATTATGCTTATGTACTCGACAACGCCAATGCGAAAGTGATGATTGCACTTCGGGCAAGTAAAAAGATTTTCCTCGAGCTGCTTTTTAAAGATGATTTCGCCGCACGAAGGGCATTTTGTCCATAACCCATCCGGCATTTCCTTTGGCTTATCTGAATCAATACTTTCTTTAGACCTTAAAAACCAAACCATTTTAACCTGCAATATCCTATAAAACAAATATAAGATAATTTTTCAAAAGAACAAAATTCTTTTAAAATTATTTATTTTTCACATTCTTCTTTAGCAATATTCGAGTAAATATTTTGAATAATGCCAATAGATGTTGCATAAATCATCATTGCACTCCCCCCATAACTGATGAAGGGCATTGGCAAACCTGTTGTTGGCAAAAACCCGAGATTAACTAACGCATTAATAATTGTATAAGATCCGATAGTTATTACAACCCCACTGACGAAAACAAAAGCAAACAAATCTTCGCAATTGATAGCAATTCGATATAATCGGTATAACAATAAAAACAAAAGCAATAGCACAAATGAAATTCCGATGAAACCATATTCCTCGCCAATAATCGAGAAGATATAATCGCCATAAGATTCTGGCAGAAACAATTTACTTTGCTGAGTTTTGCCGGGACCTAAACCCAACAACCCACCATTCCCAATTGCAATCAATGCTTGGTTTGTTTGATATGTTAAAAAACTTTGTGAATCCGAGGTCAAAAATTCATAGTAACCAAGAAGCCGATTTAATCTATATGATTCAGAAACTCCATAGAAAGTTCCCAAGACAAGCAAGAATAAAGAGAATCGGAATATATATTTAAATTTTAGCTTCGAGACAAATACCAATAATGAAACAATCAGAAAAAGAATTAATGCAGTGGAAAAATTTGGTTGCAATGCAATTAAGAAGCATACAATCATCGTCCAAACAAAAATCGGTAAAGGAACCAATGGAAAATCATCCTTCAAATCATAACGTTCCGCAATTATACGAGAGATATACAAAATCAAAGAGAATTTGGCAAGTTCGGATGGTTGAAAATTGGCAAACCCTAAATCTAACCATCGAGTAGCGCCTTTGATAGGAATGCTGATTACTAAAACCAAGATAAGAAGAAATATAGATAAATATAATAGATAATTTGCGATTTTTACCCATATCTTGAAATCAACAAATGAAAAGATTAACATTAAAGCAAAAGAAATTGCAATATTTCGAAGGTGGTTCCAAAAGAATATATCGTAACTTCCGAAACGGAATTCTGAATAAAAGGCACTTGAACTATACACAGCAGAAATGCTGAAAAACCACAGAACTAACACAACTACAAACAAAATCCAATCAAATCTATGTTCATTCAAGCCCATTTCGTTTCTACTTATTATTTTTGCATTTTGAAATACAAAAATAAAAGATTAAAATGAAATTAGTGGAAAAAATTGAACAACTTGACAAATCTGGAATGTTCAACCATTTAAAAAATTTTGCAAATCAATTGCATGAATCCATTGAAATAGCAAGGGATTCTGCGTATTTTCTAAATAAAAACAAAAACCTTATTTTATTGGGAATAGGCGGTTCGGCTATTGCTGGCGATTTGTTGCAGGCTTATTTTCGAAACAATAGACACGCTGAAGTCGATATTTATGTTAATCGAAATTACTTTTTGTTTAAAAATGTTGATGAAAAGACCAACATTATTGTTAGTTCATATTCCGGGAATACAGAAGAAACTCTTTCAGCATACGACTATGTAAAAGGACGAACCAAAAATATTATTGGGATTACAAGCGGTGGAAGGTTGAAAGAGATTTTGCGAAAAGATGGCTATCCAACTATTGAAATACCCAAAGGACTTCAACCGCGCGAAGCTCTTGGTTATTCTTTTTTTACATTGCTTTTGGTATTGTGGAAATCATTTGGAAGTCAGAAAGAGTTCGAAAACATTGTTCAGCATCTTAATGAATTGTATGAATTTTTGCTAAATAGAGGAAATGAGTATTCCCAAAAAGAGGAAAACAAAGCCAGTTCACTTGCAAAACAAATCAAGAACAAAATCTTAATAGTCTACGCCTGCGAAGAAACATTAACTCCGGTTGCAATGCGTATAAAAGCTCAAATTCAAGAAAATGCAAAAAATCTTTGCTTTTTCGGAACAATTCCAGAAATGAATCACAACGAAATCAATTCATTTAGATATCCAGAGGACATAATCAGCAAACTCAAAGTATTAATTTTAAAAGATAGAAATGACCATCCTAAAAATCAAAAAAGAATCGAGGCAACTTATTCGATTCTATCAAAATCTCTCGATGTTGAAATTGTCGAAAGCAAAGAAAATGATTTTCTTTTTCGAATGTTCGATATATTGTATTTTTTCGATTGGGTAAGTTTTTATTTGGCTTTGGAAAATAATATCGACCCAACACCAATACCCATTATTACAGAATTAAAGAACTTTATTCAAAGTTAAATTGAATAAAGATAAAAAGATAATTTTGCAAAATGCAAAATTTTTTCGTAATTTTGTATTTGTTTTTATTTAAATTTTTGAAAATATGCCAAGAGTAAAGAAAGCACGCAGAACAAAATATGTAACTGTATATTCGCCGTTTGTAATGAAAGAAACAAAGCACGAGTTGGTTGGCGAGCCAGTGGAAACGCCGCAGGGCCGTATGCAATGGGCTCGCTGCACTCGTAGCCGACAGATGCAATTACTCAATCTCGACGTAATCGAAAGCGAGCTCGATAAATCGAAAGCGGTGCTAAACATTTCAATTGAAGATGCCAAAAAATATGATATCCACGAAAACTATCAAGTTGGTGACATTATCTACCATCCTATTTGGAACGATGTGGGCATAGTTCGCGAAAAAGTTACTATTAGTAATGGTATGAATGCCATTGTGGTGCTTTTCCAGAAAAACAACGAAAAACGACTAATTGAAAATTTACAAAAATAGTATGTTCAACAATTAAATGGGGGTTTTTACATTGATTGGTGTAGTATTACAATCGAATGAGAACATCGACAAAGCATTGAGAAGGTTTAAAAAGAAATTCGAGAAAAGTGGCATCCTTCGCGAATACAAGCGAAAGACTGTCTATGTCAAACCTTCGGTCGAGAAAAGAATGCAAAGACTAAAAACACTTCGCCGAATCCGCCGTGCCTCCCTTGAAGAGTCCTATTAGACAACTAATTAGTTTAATAAATTGGCTGAATTTTTTCGAGACTTTTCTATTTCTAAATCAAATTTTAAAAAAAAGCGGGCAAATGCCCGCTTTATTAATAAGAGAAAACCTATCTCATTTTTGATTTGGACTGAATTCTGTATCGCTAATCTCTTCATTCAACTTGAACTTGCTTTCGATTTCGACAGAAAACATAGGGTTAGTATTTTTAACTTTTACTGGGAAAAAGTAATTGTCGACTTTGTCCCATTTCGTATATGTCGAGGTAACTGGAATTGGTCCTTGAGGGGTGCCTTCGGTCGTTTCAATCTGAGATATTAAATATGTTTTGCTATCGAAATAAACCGTCGCTTCGTAACCACTTTTTGCTTTAAATTTGACAAGAAGATTTTCGCCTTGTTTTCCTAAAACTTCTGCTTTAAATTTCTCGGCTAAAAGATTAAAATCTTTCATTATGGCGACGTCAAATATTGCCTTTTCAGTTTCGATGTCTTTCATTTCTTCAAGTTGACCTTGTACCTTTGCCCAAGATTTATCGTTATTAAGCCATGTTTCACTTTGGAACATTCCAAAATCCACGAACTGGTGTCGCATCAATGGTGTTTTGATTTTATCGATAATTTTGCCATTTAAAGTCTGCCCTTGGAATGAAAGTGTTGCGTTGCTTTCAACAACAATCGATTTGACCTCGTTTGAAAGTGAGATTCCGCCTCGAGCAGAAATATATTTCGAAATAATTTCCTCCGGCTTCATTCCAACTGCTTCAAGCTTACCCTTTTCCCCGGTTACAGGTTTAAGGTCAAGGTCGTAGACAAAAATTTTACCATACTTTTCGAGTTTTTGCTTAACATCGGGATTCCCAACTACAACAATGTAGGCTTTATCGGGATTCATATATTTACTTGCAACCTTTTTGATATCATATGGTGTAAGTGAATTAATAATATTTGGATAATTTTTCAAATAAGAAATTGGTTTTCCATAGAAATGGGCATTTTGAATCAAACTTGCTACAAAATCGGAATTTTCAAATGACATCAAATAGTTTCCCACTTTCACCTTTTTAATTCGATTTAATTCTTCTTCACTTGGTGGTTCATTTGCAAGTAAATACAGTTGTTCTTTAATGACATCAATTGCAGAGTCGGTTACTTGATTTCGAACTTCTGCGCCGCAGGCAAAACGATTTGCAAATTTCGAAGATGTTTGATAACCAAATGGTGTATATGTGTATGAGTATGTCTCGCGTAAGGTTCTGAAAAGTCTGCCAGCAAAGCCAGACCCCATTATGCTTGCCGCAACATCGAGTGCTTCGTAATCGGGATGGGTTATTTCAACTGTTGGTGTAGCAAGTACAATAGATGATTGTACAGAAGCAGGTCGCTCGACAAAGTATACCCCAAGAGGCTCGGGTTTAGTTGGTGGAAATGTAAGCATAGCAAGTTTGCCCCGGTTCCATTTTTCAAACGCTTTTTCGAAATATGGAAGAATTTCTTTTTCTTTTATATCGCCAGTTAAAACCAGTGTTGCATGGTCCGGCTTGAAATACTTGTTAAAAAATGCCTTTATATCATCGAGGGTAATTTTTTCAACTGACTCTTCGGTTTTCTTCATACCATAAGGATGTTTTTCCCCATAGATAACTTTTTTTGAAAGGTTCGTTGCAACTGTAATCGCTCGCGACTTCTCGCTTTTAATTTCCGCAATAACTCTCGTTTTCAACTTTTCGAATTCATCCTTCGGGAAGGTAGGTTTGGTTAAAACTTGCGATAGTACATCCAAGAGTGTCGGAATGTGTTTCACAAGACAAGCACCAGAGATAATGAAATGGTCTGGATTTGCAATAACATTAAGACTTGCCCCAACCCCATCGACTTTGCTTGCGATTTCGTAGGCGGTCATTTTTCCAGCGCCTTTCGTTAGCATTTCTGCCATTAACTCTGCAACACCAGCTTTGTCGCCGTCGTAGGCTGAACCACCGGGAATAAGTAACCTAAATCCAAACGTCGGTTGCTCGTGGTCTTCGACAATAAATACTTTCATTCCAGATGAGAGTTTGGTTTCGATATAATTTGGAAAGGTAAATTCCTTGCCCGGCAAAGGTTCTGGTTTCTTGGTAACATCAATTTTTTCTTCTGCAGTCATAAAATTAGTAAGATATATTAACATAAACAAAATTACTACTATAATTCTCATTTTCATCCTCAATTAATCAGAATAACCATTTGGGTGATAGAACAAAACAACATTGTAGGCATTGGAAAGAAACTTTTGTGCAACCTTTTTGATATCATCTTTTGTAACAGCAAGATATTGGTCTAACTCGGTGTTAATCAATTTAGGATCGTTGAAATATGCTTGGTATTTTGCAAGTGTTTCGGCTTTTTCCAATACATTCTTTTTCTCGGAGATAAATTGAGCTTCAGTTATGTTTTTTGCTTTGGTCAATTCTTCATCGGTTACACCTTCGTTAGCCACTTTTTTAATCTCATCGAAAATAATATCTTTAGTCTTTTTTAAGCTTTTGTTCGGGTGAACAACAGCGTAGAAAATGATTCCGCCAGCATATTCCAAGGATAACGGAAACATACTTGCAGCAACAGCAATTTGTTCTTTGTCCACTAATCTTTGATACAAACGGGAACTTTCGCCACTTGCCAAAATATCGGAAAGTATGCTCATTGCATAGTAATCTTTTTCCCCTATTTTTGGTCCGCGAAAACCAATAAACAAGGCGGGCAATTGTGCTTTGGGGTCTTTGACTACCTCTTCTACATTTTGATTTAATGGAGACAAACTAAAAGTATTTCTTTTTGGAGGTTCACTAGGGGGATAAATGTCAAAATATGCACGGACTAATTTCTTTGCTTCTGGAATATTGATATCACCAACGATTACCAAAATTGCGTTGTTCGGCTTGTAAAAATTGTCATAGAATCCCTTGAAATCGTCTATCGTTGCCTTCTCAAGATGTTCAATATAACCAATTGTTGCCCATCCATAAGAACTTCCCCCAAACAACCTTTCGGACATTTTCATCAACATTGTTCCATAGGGCTGGTTGTCGTAGCGCATTCTTAATTCCTCGATTACAACACCTTTTTGTGTATTGACTCCAACGCTGTCCACTTTTAATTTTCTCATTCTTTGGGATTCGATCCATAGAGCAAGGTTTAAGTAATTCGATGGTAATTTGAAATAATAAACTGTTTCGTCGTAAGAAGTATGTGCATTCAATGTGCCTCCAGCCTCCTGAACATATTTGTCAATCGACGCACGAGGTATGTTCTCCGTCGCTTCGAACATAAGATGTTCGAAAAAGTGAGCATAGCCAGTTTTCGATGGGTCTTCGTCGCGCGAGCCAACCTTGTAATGGACAACAGTAGCAACGATCGGGGCAGTTTTGTCGACACAATAGATAACTTTCAAGCCATTCTCAAGCGAATCCAGTTCAAACTTGATGGGATTGAATTTCGATCTTGCTTCAAATGGATTGATACCCATAATCCCCACTACTAAACTTGTCAATAATATTACTTTGAAAAAAGAACGAAACATAGGTTCCACCATAAAAATTCATCCTATATTAACCAAAATAAAATTACGAAAGTAGTATAAACAAGTTTCTTTGACTATTATTTTATTTTCAAAGCAAGGAGCGAGACATCATCGCCCAATTCTTTTGTTTCACAATAACTTACAATTTGATTGAATAAATTTTCACAAAAAGATTTTGCTGTTTTGTGTGAATTATTCAAAATAAATTCAACAAGTCTACCAACTCCAAACTCTTCTTCCAAAGAATTTTTGCATTCAGTTACTCCATCGGTATAAATTAATAGGAAATCATCTTTGCCAAGGATTTCACATCCAACTTGATAGTCCAAAGGGCTATCGATAAAACCAAGAAAAAGACCACCAATAGTTAAGTTTTTTATCTTTTTTTGTTGTTTTTGAAATAAAATTGGGGGATTATGCCCGGCATTTATATATTCCAAGCAAAGTGTCTCGAGGTTTAGTTTGCCAAGGAAAAAAGTGATAAATTTTTCTGGGGTCGTATTGTGATAGATGATTGAGTTAATATAGTTTACTATTTGTTGAAGGGATAAATCGAGGGAGACCAAAAGTCTTAATGCAGACTGAACATTTGCCATTAACAACGAAGCGGGAATCCCTTTGCCAGCTACATCTGCCATAGCAAGGTAGAGAAACTGCCTATCCGATTGAATAATGTCGAAATAATCTCCTCCGACAATTTTCGCGGGCGTTGTAAACCCCCATAATTCCACTCTTTCGAAAGTGGGAATTTTTTGGGGCAACAGATTTTGTTGAATTTCCAAAGCTAACTGCAATTCTTTTTCAATTTGCTTTTTCCGTATTTCTTCGTTAACTAATCTACAATTTTCAATTGCAATCGTAAAAGTATTTCCAAGTGCTTGAATGAAATTGATATCTTCTTTTGTAAAAGTTTCATTTATATACTTTTTCCCAAGAATCAAGACACCACGAGTTTGATTGTGATAAATCAAAGGTAAAATTATTTGAATTTCGTTCATTGACAGAAAACTATGAAATCTTTCTGGAATCTTTTTTCTATCAATTTCAACAATCAGCAAGTTATCGAGCGATAAGCAGAAGTCGATAAACTCGGTAGAAATTTCACCACTTAAATTATTCAGTATTTCCTCGATTTTACCGTTTTCTTCATAATATAAAGCAAATCTTGTTACAAGCAGTTGACCAAAAATTCGATACTTAAAATGTGACGAAATTTGATCTTTGGATAGATAAAGGCTAAAATCCCGGTTAATTTCAAAGATTGTTGTTAGTAGTTGGTTCCTTCTTTGCAATTCAATGTTTGTTTTATAAAGATTTTCATAATTGATTGTAATATCGAGTGCATTTGCGGTCATATTAAGAACAAGTGATAAATAGTGTTGTTCGTCGGGCAAATAGTCTGCTTTTTTGAGCCTTGAAACGAAACATAAGAGTACAAATCGGTTGTCTGTCAATTTTAGAGTAACTAAAAGAATATTCGAAGAGAATTTGATGTGAAATTTTTCTTCAAATATGGGTAATCTTGAAAGTTCCTCAATATGCTCGAGGATTACATTTTTATCAATTTGTCCTTTGACAACGATTTCTTCAATCTTAGTGAAATCATTTGAAATAATAAAGGCTCCACCACGAAGGAAGCCGAGCTTACCCATCAAACTTAGAACAACACTATTAAGAATAAACTCGATACTTCTGCTCGAGTTTAACTTGTTGCTAAGTTCTAAAAGCGAATCGAGATTAATAAAAAGGGAAGACGAACCCATCATTTTGGAAATGCCAGCAAAACTGCTTGATTTATTAAATGCCTTGAAATTACAGCGGCATTCAATGGATTAATTAAATACAAATAAGTCTGGTCGTTACTTTTAGAAAGAGCAATAAGCCATTCTCGCTTGAAATCGAGCATCGAAAAATAAAATTCACCAGCAATATAACGTTGGATTTGGTTGGGATTAGAAAGGCTGAACCGAAGGAGACCAGAAAGAGTTGGAATGTATCCAAAATATTTCCCGTAAGAAACGATTCCCGTTGGAACAATTTCTGTTGAAGATATTGAACCAATATTAATAATTGTTTCTATGATATTAGTGAAATTTGGTGGTTCATACAAGCCTATTTTCGATGGTGTTTTGGGTTTCGTGGAATCGAATTTGCCTTCCCCAGCGCAAAGTACAAACAAAGTTTTTTTGTCGGGATTATAATTAGCTGAAAATGGATAGTCGCTGGTTTTTATAGTTTTTACAACTGAATATGTCCGCGAATCGATGATTGTAATCTCATTTGCTAACGGAGATAAACCAACGACATATTGCTCAACACTTTCCAGGAACGAAATAGGACTGGGAGTTGGGATTTTTTGTGCAATCTGGAAATTTGTCAAATCTAAAACTTCTACCAAAGAAGTGTCGGAAAAGGAAATAAAACCAGTGGTAGCATTTGCAAAAGTAATACTAGAAGGCTGTCGAGAATCTTCGTTCCATTCCAAATTCTTCAGCAAAAGCAAATCATCTGCCGAAACAATGGTGAGTCTGTGAGCATTTTTTTGGAAAATATAAATGAAGCCGCGATATTCCGTGATTTGCGAGATTTCCCCGAGCTTTGCTTTGTTTACCGAATAAAAAACATCTTCATTTTCTATTTTCAAATTTAGTAAATTAAACAATTTCAACGCATTTGGTTGGTCGACCGTAACTAAATAAAAATACTTTGGTGGCGTTTCGCTTTCGAGAATAGCCTCCTCTTTTTTGCATCCTAAAAGTAGAATAATAGGTAACAATATGGCAAATTTTATAAATTTTATAAATTTCATAATTTCTTTAAGTTATAATTTTTCAATTACCTTATAAATCAGCCGACTAAGTACTTTGTCTGTTTGGGCTGCAGTTTCAAGAATATCTTGTACATTGATTGGTAGCATCGGCACAGGATACACTTCGTCGGTTACGACGGAAAAACCAAGCACTTCCATTCCCATTTGTTTCGCAACAATTGTCTCGGGTATTGTGCTCATACCAACCACATCTGCGCCAATCAAGCGTATGAATTTTGCCTCGGCTCTTGTCTCTAATGTCGGTCCAGGAACGGCAGCATAAACACCTTTGTAGACTTTGATTTTTTCCTCGAGTGCAATCTTTTCGGTCAATTCAATTAATCTTTTTGAATATGGTTCACTCATCTCGAGAAACCTTGGACCAAAGATTTCTTTGTTGTATCCAATGAGAGGATTAGTTCCCAGAAGATTAATATAATCATCAATTATCATAATTGAACCCTTGGGTATGTATTGGGTTAGCGAACCGCAAGCATTTGAAACTATCAGAATTTTTGCACCAAGAAGATTCATTACACGCACCAAGAAAGTAACATCTTGTATAGAATACCCTTCGTAAAAATGAAAACGCCCATGCATTGCCACAACTTGCTTACCAGCAAGCTTTCCGAGCAGAAGTTTTCCGTGATGGAATTCTACCGTTGAAACCGGACAATAAGGAATTTCATCGTATGGAATTTCAGTCTCGACTTCGATGTAGGAGGACAAGTCGTTCAATCCAGTACCTAAAATGATAGCAATCTGCGGTTCACGTCCGTTTCTGGATTTAATGTAATTTCTTGCCTCGTAAACACGCTTTGCTAACTCCTCAATTGAAATTGTCATATTACCCTACCTTTTTTTAAAACATACTCTAATTTATTGAATCTCTGGATACAGAACAAATTTTGCAAAGTTATCGAACTTGATATATCTCTTTGCAGTTGCAAGGATATCGTCCAAAGTTAATTTCTCGATGTAATTCTTCCAGATTTCAACTGCATTTTCTGGATCCTTGTAAATGTAATAATAATAAATTTTATTTGCCCAGAAATAATTTTCTTTTTGGTCGACCTCAAGCTCTCGTCGTAAAATTTCCTTTACCTTTGTTAGGTAAATATCTTTTTGTTTATTGGTGGCAACATCTTGAAGGACATTGATTGCATCGTTAGTTAATTCTTCTACTCTTTCTGGGTTGCAACCAAAAGTTATGTTCAATGCGTACCATTGTGCAGGAAATGGATTTTGTTGGAACCAGATTCCAACGCCATAGGTTCCACCCTTTTCTTCTCGCAAAACTTCACGCAATCGAATATCGAGTACCTCGTTTAGCGCTCTTGTCAAAAATCTTTCTCGCAAACTCCATTCAAAAGGTCCAGTTAAAATCAAACGCACGTAGCTTTTCTTTTCAATTCCTTTGCGAAATAGCTTTTCGACTTTATTCTTAAAAGGATACGTTCCATCATCTTTCCAATTTTCTTTAGTATTTTTCGAAGGAATTGACCCAATGTATTTCTTAACAAAGTTAATTATTGTGTCTTTTTCAAAATTGCCAACAAAAATAAATAGGAAATCGGAGGGGTCTGAGAATCTTTGTGTAAAAATATCATACATTTGATTCATATTAAATTTATCAATCATTGCCTCTGTCAAAGGCAATCTTCTTGGATGTCGGTTCCAGAAATAGCATTGAATTGAATCGCGAAAAACTTTCTCTGGTCGGTTCTTGGAATCCAATATATTAGAATACAATTGCTTCTTGACCGATTTGAAAGCATCTTTATCAATTCTTGGCTCGGTGAAATAAAGGTTTATCAATTCAAACAATGTTACAAGGTCCTTTGGCGAAGCAGAACCACGCAATGATTCCTGGTAATCGGAAATTTGAGCACTTATGGAAACTTTCTTGTCCGAAAGATACTTTTCAAGTTCAGTCTGATTGAATTTACCTATACCACTTTCTCCAATTACATTTACCGCATAGATTGCATTGAAATAATCTTCATCGGAAACAAGTGAAGCTCCGCCCAGACTATATGCGTTAAAAAGTACCTCATCATCTTTAAAATCCGTCTTCTTTAAAACAACAGTCGCTCCGTTGTCCAATTTAAGTTCAACTGCATCGAAACCTTTTAGTTCTCGCTCCTGTACGATTTTGCCCTCGGTTACTTTTCTTGTGAATAATGGCTTGGTTGGAACAATATCAACGTATGGTTCAAACTTTTTACTTGAAATTTCAGAAAATAATTTTTTGATATCTGATTCATTTGGAACAACAACATCAGGTCGTTCTGGTATACTAATTGCAATTACCACATTCTCGTTTTTAATAAATTTTTTCGAAAGAGAGTTTACCTCGTCGAGAGACATCTCGGGTAACCATTTCTTCGCAAGTTCATATTCAACCTCAATTCCGGGTATTGACTCTCCACGAAGGAAATTCCTCATATATTCAAAAGCATAATTAATCGATTCAGTTTTATCTTTCTCTTTTAAAAATGATTCATAGGTACGAAGAATTTCCTTTTTGGCTCGTTCAAATTCAGTTGTGGTAAACCCATGCTGGTAAGCGCGAAATGCTTCTATCAGAAGTGTCTCGACACATCGATTTACCTCGTTGCCGATTGCACCTGCATACAAAACAAAAGAACTATTATTAAAACCAAGCGGTTGGTAACCAGAAAATGTAAAAAATTTAAAAGGCGGGTTCTCTTTTCTTAAATATTCGTTAAGGCGATAGTTCAGCATAGTAGTGTAAAGAGCAGTCAAAAAATTGTCTCGAAGGTTTTTGTATTTGCCTTCTTCAATTTTACCTCCCTTGAAATTAATTACAACGCGAGGGAATGAGAGCTCCTTGTCGGAAGCAATCGAGACAAATACTTCTTTGTGGGGGGGAATTTCCTCGTAAGTTCTTTTTCTTGGATTCTCAGGTTTTGGAATTTTAGAAAAATTTTCCTGGATAATTTTTTCAACTTGCGAAACATCAAAATCCCCAACAGCAATCACAGCCATCAAGTCGGGCCTGTACCAATCTTTATAAAATTTTTTAATTACATCATAACTGGCGTTACGAATAATATTGGTATCGCCAATCACATCATGAACAGAATACTTTGAATTGTAATACAAGAACTTGTTGTGCTTTCGCTCTACTCTATCGTCGGCACCTCGTCCAAGACGAAATTCTTCGATAACAACACCTCTTTCTTTGTCAATTTCAGTTGGATCATAGGTGACATTATGCGCCCAATCTTCGAGAACTTGTAACCCTTTTAAAAACTGATCGAGGTTATCGGTTGGAATTTGGAGCATATACACCGTCTCGTCCCAAGAAGTAAATGCATTAAGTTCAGGTCCGAACTTGACTCCAATTGATTCAAGGTAATCAACAAGTGCTTGTTTTGGAAAATTCTTTGTTCCATTGAAAGCCATATGCTCGCAGAAATGAGCAAGTCCATTCTGATTTGAATCTTCGCAAATTGCACCGGCATTAACAACAAGCATCAATTCGGCTCGTTTTTCTGGTTTTTTGTTATACTTAATGTAATACTTCATTCCATTCGATAATGTACCTATTTTAATTTTTGGATCTGGTGGAACTAACTCATCGAGAGACTTAAAGTCAATTTTGGGTTGAGAAAAAACCAAACAAGTTGAAATAAAAAATAGAACAAAACGAAGATTAAATTTTTGGGTAAACATTTTGCACCTATGAACAATTAAAAAAACTAAATTAAAAAATTATCCAAAATGGTAAAACATTTAAAAATTCTATAATCATTATAGTTGTTAAATTTGTGTTTCAATTTTTTTAAAAGGAGGGATTTATGTACGGTAAAATCAAAGAATATCTTACGGAGGAGCTTAAGAAATTGGAAGATCAAAAACTGTACAAGCACGAACGAATAATCGAAAGTCCACAAGGACCAGAAATTATTGTGCGGGGTAAAAAAGTTTTGAATTTCTGCGCTAATAATTATCTCGGCTTGTCTTCCCATCCAGAGTTAATTAAAGCAGCACACGAAGCAATCGAAAATCGAGGATTTGGTCTTTCTTCTGTAAGATTTATTTGTGGAACCCAAGACATTCATAAAGAGCTCGAGCGACGGGTAAGCGAATTTCTTGGAACAGAGGATACCATTTTATTTTCCTCTTGTTTCGACGCCAATGGCGCTGTTTTCGAACCCCTAATGACCGAGGAAGATGCCATCATCACTGATGCATTGAACCACGCATCAATTATTGATGGTATACGACTGGCAAAAGCCCAAAGATGGATTTATGCACACAACAATATGAGCGATGAAATTACAATCGACCCTGCAACCGGAAAAGAACTCAAAGGCTTGGAGCGATGTTTGAAAGAGGCTCAAAGTTGTCGGTTCCGATTGATTGCAACCGATGGTGTTTTCTCTATGGATGGCGATATTGCCAAACTTCCGAAAATTGTTGAACTCGCCGAAAAATATGATGCTTTGGTTATGATTGACGACAGTCATGCTACTGGATTTATGGGAAAAACTGGACGTGGCACCCACGAGTATCACAATGTTATGGGAAAAATTGATATAATTACTACTACGTTCGGCAAAGCGCTTGGCGGTGCTTCTGGTGGTTGTATCTCGGGTCGAAAGGAAATTATCGATTGGATGCGCAACAAAGCAAGACCATACCTTTTTTCGAACACACTCGCACCAGCTGTTGTCGGTGCAACATTGAAAGCCTTGGAACTTCTTACTGAATCTACATATTTACGAGACAAACTCGAAGCTAATACCAAAATGTTCCGCAAGATGATGACTGAAGCTGGCTTCGACATTATTCCTGGCGACCACCCGATCGTACCCATAATGTTTAGCAAATACCCAAATTCTTCTGAAATCGCAGTTGAATTTGCCAATAGAATGCTCGACGAAGGTATATACGTTATTGCCTTTTCCTATCCAGTTGTTCCCAAAGGTAAAGACAGGATCCGAGTACAACTTTCCGCTGCACACGAACCACACCATATTGAAAAAGCAGTCGAAGCCTTTGTAAAAGTTGGGAAAGATTTAAAAATAATCAACTAACATTGTCGTTTATTACCATTGAGTAATAAAATCCCTCCCTTTTGAGGAGGGGACTTTTTTAGAGTTGAGGTAAGATATGCGCAGTATATTAAAAGTTGGATTGGGCGGAATTGTTGGAGGTATTCTTGGGTATCTTTATTATATTTTTATAGGTTGTAAAAGTGGTAGTTGTCCAATCACTTCCAATCCCTACATCTCCACACTTTGGGGTGTACTTTTAGGATTTATAATCGCATTCCCAACAAAAAAGAAAATAAATGATAACAAAAGAAATAACAATTGAGGACTTAGTTACAATACTGCCAGATAGTGTGACTTATCTGATGGAAAAAGGCATTAGAGTCCTCATCTGTGGCGAACCAGTATGGGGAACACTTGAAGAATTGGTTCTTGCAAAAGGCTATTCAAATGAACAATTAGAAAACTTTGTTTCCGATTTAAACAAAATGTTAGCGGAAAAAACAAAAACTATGGCACAGTAGCAAGCATATTATCGATTAAACGTGTTTTACCAAGATACACAGCAACAAGTATTACAACCTTTTCTCCCGATTTAAATTCTTCTGGTTCGCTAAAATTCTCGGCATTTACACTTGCGACATAATCGATATAAAAGTCTGAAAATCTCCGCAAGTGCTCTATAACAATTGAGTTAATAATTTTCCTTCTTCGTTCGCCATTTTTTATTGCATCGACACCCTTGTTTAATGCCCTAAAAATTTCGGGCGCAACCTCTCGCTCCTTTGTCGATAGATAAACGTTGCGTGAAGACATTGCAAGCCCGTCTTTTTCTCGAACTATGGGAGCAACAACAATGTTGATATTATAAAGCAAATCCTTTACGAGTTGTTTCACTACGAATGTTTGCTGATAATCTTTTTGACCAAATATTGCAACATCAGGCTTCGTTACATTGAATAATTTCGTTACCACCGTTGCTACACCATCGAAATGTCCAGGCCTTTTGATACCTTCGAACTTATCTGTATATTTTGATACTACAACTTTCGTCGAATACCCATTTGGATACATTTCTTCGACCATTGGAGCAAAAAGATAATCGACCCCAACAGATTCGGCTAATTCTGCATCTCTTTTGAAATTTCTTGGATATCGCTCGTAATCTTCGTTTGGACCAAATTGTGTTGGATTGACAAAAAGAGTTACAATTACAATATCTCCATAATCACGAGCGATTTTCATCAAGCTTAAATGCCCCTCGTGGAAATATCCCATTGTCGGCACACAAACAACTGTTTTACCATTTTGTTTGTGAGAATCAACTATCTTTTGCATCTCGTTTACTTTCAATACTATTTCCATCCTCACCTCATTGAATTTTTAAATTGCCAGACAATAAATTATTGATTTTACTTAAAACGTCATTTTTGATATTAATAGCAATAAACCCTTCTATCCGAACTTTATCGGAAAAATCCTCTTTGACGTTTTGAAAATTTTCAAATACTATTCTTTTAACTTTTGGATAGTCAAAATAATCAAATTCAAGAGTTAGGAAATTGGTCAATGGTATTTCAATCTTTTCCGCCGATTCCAACACAAGTTTTGTCGCTTTCGAATATGCCCGAACAAGCCCAGAGGCTCCAAGTTTAATTCCCCCAAAGTAGCGAGTTACAACCACAAGAATATCTGTTAAGTCGAATTTAACTATAGTTTGGAAAATTGGCTTCCCTGCTGTTCCCGATGGTTCTCCATCATCGCTAAATCTGTATATATTCTTTTCTATACCTATTCTATAAGCATAGCAGTTGTGCGTTGCATCGGTAAACTTTTTGCGAACATCTTTCAAAATATTCTCAACCTTTTCAATATTTTCAACCGGAAAGGCTTGTGCAATAAATCTTGATTTCTTTTCAACAAATTCAATCTGTGCTGGATTTTTAATTGTTCTTTTTAAATTTGAATTTGTTTCATCCGAGTATTTCTTTGAATTGTATTGCATAATAATTTAAAATAAATTATGAATATCGCTATAGTCTGCTATCCGACAATTGGTGGAAGCGGTATTGTTGCTACCGAACTTGCCTATGGTTTTGCGGAATATGGTAACAAAGTTCATATTATTAGTTACTCGCCTCCATTTAGATTTGGCAAATTTAGTGAAAATATTTTCTTCCACAATGTAACCCCTACAAATTATCCTCTCTTCGAATTTCCCCTTTATACACTTGCTCTTACTGCAAAGATTGCAGAAATCGTAGAACAAGAAGACATCGATATTATCCACTGTCACTATGCAATTCCACATAGTTTAAGTGGAGTTATTGCAAAAGAAATTGTTGCGAACTACCGAGATATTAAAATTGTTACAACTTTACATGGAACGGATGTAACACTTGTCGGCAACCAACCAAGTTTTCGTGAAATAGTACGATGGTCACTTAACAAATCCGATGCAATAACCTGTGTCTCGGAATTTCTCTACCATGCAACAATTCGGGAATTTGACCCATCGAAACCTATTGAAGTTATCCACAATTTTGTCGATACAAATGAGTATAAAAGAATTGAGAACCAATCTTTAAGAAAGCGGTTTGCAAGCGAAAACGAGAAGATAATCATCCATATCTCCAACTTTCGTTCTGTCAAAAGAGTGCAAGATGTTGTAACGTCATTTTTTGAAATAAGAAAACAAGTTCCATCAAAATTGTTGCTTGTCGGCGACGGTCCCGAGATGCCGAAAGTTGAAGCGTTAATAAAAAAACTTGGAATTGGTAATGATGTCGTTTGCCTTGGGGAACAAAGCTCTATCGTTGAACTACTTTCAATCGCGGACTTATTTCTTTTGACAAGCGAAATAGAAAGTTTTGGACTTGCGGTACTCGAGGCTTTAAGTTGTGCAGTTCCAGTTGTTTGCTATAATGTCGGTGGTTTAAGCGAAATTGTCCATAACGGAATAAATGGCTATCTTGTCGATTTTGCCGATGTCAATTCTATCGCAGAAAGAGCAATTGAGATTTTAAAAAATGATTATCTCCATAGACTTTGTAGCGAAAATGGAAGGCGTATCGCTGTGGAAAATTTCGATAAAAGAATCATCATTCCAATGTATTTAAAATTGTTTGCCCAATTAATTAATACATAAAAAAGCAAAACTATGTTTTTGGGATGATTCTTTATTATAGAAAAATTTTATAAAAATTATATATTTGTATTATTAATTTTTTTATAAAATTCTGGAGGTTTTTATGAAAAAATTTATTTTAATCCAGTTTGTATTCTCAATTGTTTCTGTTTTAGCACAAGATTATTATTGGGGTAGCCAAACTAAATCTCTATCTCAAGTTGGAGTCTATATTACAGGTAAAGGTTGTGTCAACACTGTTGACCCCCCACAAGGAGTAAAAAATGACTTCCAATTGAGCAAAATGCCAGATTTGGGACTCAAATTTTCCTATCGATTTGAAGGAACATCCAACACAAAAATTTTTGGTGAAATTTCCTATCTTTCAGCATATATGAAATACAAACTTTATAACAATTCGAGCGTAAATTGGGTAAATGAATTCCATTATATTAATTTCGGAGTAGGATTTGAATTTTCTAACTTCCTCATTTCGATGAATCTTGGCTTGCCTTCATCTGGTAAATGGTCAACCTCTTTAGGTTATTCAAATGAACTCGCAAAAGAAGATATGAACACAATGCTCCAACTTCGCGTTGGGGCAATCATTCCAATTGTTAAAGACAATACTGGAGACTTGAACTTTCTGATTCATGCCGATTATTTCCTTGTCGGGGCTTTAAGCCAAGATTCAAATTACAATCCAAGGATTGTCTCGCTATCTTTAGGCTTAAATTATATGTTTAATTTATAACACAATGGAAAAATTTGTAATACAAGGCGGAACTAAGTTAAAGGGTAAAGTTAAAATTTCGGGGGCAAAGAACGGTGTTCTTGCAATGATGCCAGCGACGATACTCTGTCCGGGCATTTACACATTAAAGAATGTACCGAACCTTCGTGATGTTTGGACAATGTCCAGATTACTACACGATATGGGAATTTATTCTGAATTAAACGATAGTGAACTTTTTATTGATTCAAATGAGATTCATAGTTTCGAAGCACCTTACGAACATGTAAAAAAAATGCGGGCTTCGTTTTATGTTCTTGGTCCGCTCGTTTCCAGATTCGGTCGTGCCAAAGTTTCTCTACCGGGTGGTTGTGCTTGGGGTCCTCGTCCAGTTGATTTACATTTAAAGGGACTGGAAAAACTTGGTGCAGAAATAACTATTGAAGGTGGTTACGTCGTAGCAAGAGCAAATAAATTAGTTGGAGCAAAAATCCATCTTGATATCCCGAGCGTAGGTGCAACGGGTAATATTCTTATGGCTGCTGTGCTTGCAAAGGGCACGACTATTATTACTAATGCTGCAATCGAACCAGAAATAACAGCATTGGCTAAGTTTCTTGTCAAGATGGGTGCAAAAATTCAAGGAATCGGAACAAATACTCTGGAAATAGAAGGTGTCGACGAGCTCCGGTCAACCAACGAGATGGTAATCCCCGATAGAATCGAGGCTGGAACAATCCTAATTGCCGGTGCAATAACCGAAGGAAACGTTACAATTGAATCTTGCAATCCTTATCACATTACTGCAATTATATCCAAAATGGAAGAAGCAGGCTGTGAATTCGATATTCACGAGGATAGGGTTACGGTCCGAATGGATGGTCCTCCCAAACCTGTGGATATAACCACAGCAGTATATCCCGGTTTCCCAACCGATATGCAATCGCAATGGGTGGCTTTTATGCTAAAATCCACTGGTGTTTCAAAAGTTACAGAAACAATTTATCCAGATAGATTCAAACATATCCCCGAACTCCAGCGCCTTGGAGCGCTAATTGAAATGAGCGAAAATTCGGCAATTATTTACGGTGGCAGCAAACTTTCTGGAGCCACAGTAATGGGCTCCGACCTTCGCGGAAGCGCCGCACTTGTACTTGCTGGCTTGATCGCAGAGGGAACAACCGAAGTATTAAGAATTTATCACATCGACCGTGGTTATGAATCAATCGATAAAAAATTGCGTCAACTTGGGGCACATATAGAACGCGTGCCCACAGACGAATACTGAAAAATTCAGCTCTCTTTTTTTCTTATCTGCATAATCAAGGCTCTTGCTTTTGGATTGAAAATCGAACGAGGAAATTTGGTTATTAATTCCGTAAGTGTGGCAATTGCTTCAAGATTTTTGCTTTGTTGTAATTGGGAAAATCCCAAAAGATATAGAACTTCGTCTATATAGATTGATTTTGTATATCGTTTTAAAAAATCATTGCAATAGCGTTCTGCCAGCTCGAAAAAGCCATTTTCAGAATAAGTTTTTATCATTTTAATTCGTAAGTATTCTTCAAATTGGGTTCCTTCGGATTTCTTTATTGCCGTATCCAAAAGAGAAAGTGCCGAATCGATTTTGTTCATTTCCAATAACAATTCGGATTGAGCAAGCAGTGAAAGGCCAAGAGTGTATTGTTTAAACTTTTCGATGGTAAAACTCCTTTCGAGTGCTTCGTTGCCAATTTCGGATGGGGCATCCTCGATTAGAAGAGAAAAATAATACTGTGCGGAATCAAATTGACTTTCGAAATATTTTAATTTTCCGAGCTTCAGAATAGCTAGATAGTATTCAAATGGTTTACTACTATTATTTGCATTAATCAACTCTTTAAATTTCCATTCGGCGTCTTTTAATCTGTTTTGGTATAAATAAATATCTCCTAAAAGTAAGGAGGCTTTCAAAGTAAATGGATTAAATCTATTCTTTTGTATTTCAAGAAGAATTTTTTCTGCGCTTTCAAAATCATTTAAATAGACAGACTTCAAGTAGGCTAATCGGTATTGTATCTCAAAATATAATGATTGAGTATTTGATAATTCTTTCAAAGCTACTTCGTAATTTTTAATAACATTTTTTACAACTTCGGGTTCTACTTTGGTTTTGCTCAAAAGTTTAAGGTCTGTGGCTTTTGCCATTCCATAAATTGCATTTGTAAAATATTGAGATTTCCTACCAAGCGAGATTATATTCTCAAAAGCCCTTATTGCAATGTCGTACTGTCCATCATTTAATGCAGTAAATCCAAACCGATAAAGTTCAAGTCCATTAGATTTTGTCAATTCATCGTAATTTTTATATGCGTTAAAAGCTTGTTCCCAATCATTAGTAGAGTAATAAAACCACGCAAGGAGATATTTATATCGCAACTCATATCCAACTTTACCTTTTTTTAACAGATTTTCCAGAAGTGTTTTCGCATCTTTGTTTTCAATCAGAAGTGAAATCTTGGCTTGAACCCAATTCAAATCATTATTCTTTTCGAATTGTTTAAGAATCTCATCGATACCTTTTTCAAAATTGTTGGTAATTAGAAACAACTTGATCAAATCGTTGCCAAACAAGGATTCGTTCCCTAAGTTTTTTCGTCCAGTAAGCAAAGTTTCTATTGCAAGCTGATATTGTTTTAAGTTGCTCTGTATGTTTGAAATTTTGATATATGTTGAATCAATTTTTGGATAAGTATTTATCGCTTCTTTCCAAAATTGTTTTGCTTTTTCAAAATTACCTGTCAACCAGTAAACTTCACCTGCAAGCAAATATAAATCCAACGATTTACGAATATTCATTTGCTCGTCGACAAGCGGAATAATTTCTGTGAATTTATTTAACGCTTTTTTGCAACGCACCAAGCCCCAGAAAGCATCAAGTCGGGATTTATTCTGTTGGTATATTTCTGTGTAGATTCCCTCAGCCCTTGAAAATTCGCCGGACTTTTCAAAAGTTGCGGCAAGTTTCAACTTTTCTTCAATAATGTTTTGAGAAAAATTATTACTTAATGGAACAAACAAGAATGTAATTAGGATTATTATCTTTTTTAACTTTGCTTTTTTCATAGCCGAAATTTTAAAAAGTAAAAGACGAATTTTGTTTTTTTTGTTTTAGAGTGGATAGAAATGGAAGAAATGAAATACTTTTTCAAGTTATACGAAGCAATTGAAAAATCTAACTTAGATACTAAAAATTACTTTGTTCCATCAATTTGGATTGATAACGAAAGCAACAGTGGCCTAACAAAAGTCAATCCTCGTGATTTTTTTATACAAAGTTTGGAGAGAATTACACATTTATCCAAAACGGAAAATAAGGTATTTAAAACGCCCGAAAACCCTCTGGTTTATTGTTCACTTATTAGGTACACTACTACTTTCGATCATAATCGAGATTCAAAGATATCGCTCGAACCCCTCGACTATTCTTTATACGAAACAGGCACATTTCTGAAAGCGATAGCAATTCTCCCCTATTTAAAAAAACTTGGGGTGGACATTCTCTATCTTCTTCCTGTTTTCGAGATAGGTAAATATGGAAGGAAGGGTGTATTAGGTTCTCCTTATGCATATAAACATCCATTCAAATTGGATTCGAGGCTAGGCGAGCCATTCCTTAATCTTTCCTTAGAAGAACAATTCAAGGCATTTGTCGAAGCTTGCCATTTATGTGGTATAAAAGTTGTATTGGAATTTGTTTTTCGCACTGCCAGCATAGACAGCGATTTGGCATTGCAACACCCAGATTGGTTCTATTGGATTCGCGAAGAAGATCTTTTGAGTGGTTTTTACCAGCCTCCAAAATTCGACGACGCTGAAATAAAACAGATTATCCAATTAGTAGAGAAAAAAAATTTCGACAAACTAATTCCACCTAAAAAGCAATATATATCGATGTTTACCGAAGTTCCAGTGGACGTCTTCCGAGAAAACGAACGAATTGTTGGAATACTTGCCAATGGAGAAAGAGTGACCATCCCTTATGCATTTGCAGACTGGCCCCCCAACGACGTACAACCTTTTTGGACTGACGTAACTTATCTACGGTATTTCGACCATCCCAATTATAATTACATCGCATACAATACTGTTAGAATGTATTCAAAAGAATTGCTTGAAAATGGTCGAAAAGTACAGGACTTGTGGAACTTCCTTGTTGAAGTTATTCCATACTATATAGAAAATTTCAACATCGACGGAGCTATGATTGATATGGGGCATGCAATGCCCGAGGAACTTCTTTATTCAATTATTTCAACAGCAAGGCATTTTAAAAATGATTTTATTTTTTGGGAAGAAAACTTCAATATTACAGAGAAATCGAAACTTGATGGTTACAATGCAACTCTTGGATATATGTTTTTTGACCAGCACGAGCCAAAAAAACTTCAGCAAATTATTACAAAGTTGGAAAATTATGAATTTTCGTTGCCTTTTTTTCTTGCCCCAGAAACACAAAACACACCTCGCTCTGCGAGGTTTGGAAAGGAATATAATTCCCTTGTAACTGTTTTCAACTCATTCCTCCCAGGTATTAGATTTATCCTTTCTGGTTTCGAACTTTTTCATAATCTTCCCTATAATACCGGCTTGTGCTTTACTTCGGAAGATATATCAAATTTTCCACCAGAAATGTTGCCTCTTTATTCCCCAATTGAATTTAACTGGGTGACTGAAAACTCCGTTTCTTTTATTTCACAAGTCAATTCCATCATTTTAAACTTGGGTTTAACTGTTCAACCTTTTGAAAATTACAAAATCAAACTGTTGGGAACTACCCCCAGCGATTCGATTGTTGCTTTTATAAGAGAAACAAATGATTTTGAACTTTTCGTTTTTGGAAATTTTTCTAACAATGAGACAAAATTCGCTTTTGAAAATATCAACGAAATTCTTTCGAGATCTGAAATACTACTTGGGGAATTTTGTTTCACAAGTGATAATAAAATGATACTTCAACCCTATAGTTATCTTGTGTTGAAGAAAATCAAGCAGTAGTTATTACAGCCAAATATAAATTTTTTGCACCGGTTTCTTTTAAAATTCGAGCACAATAGAATAGTGTCGAACCAGTGGTTATGACATCGTCTACTATCAAAAAATTATTTCCATAAACCAACCCAAAATCTTTTCCGAGGGAAAATGCAGACTCGACATTTTTCTTTCTCCCTTCCAAATCGAGTTTTGTTTGACTTTGTGTGTAGATATTCCGCACCAAAATGTCATTTCCTACGGGAATACCTGTTTCTATACTTATTGATTCACTTATAACCTCTGATTGATTGAAGCCCCGTTCTCTTTTTCGAACTTTGTGTATTGGAACGGGAACAATAAAATCAATTTGTATATTTCCCTCTTTAAGTATGTTGTTAATTTTCTGACCAAGTTTTCTGCCCAAAAAATAGCCAATCTTTTTATATTTAGTGTATTTCAAATAGTGGATTATTTCAAGATATTTGTGATTGTCGCGGGAATTGAAAAGAGAAAAAGCATATTCAAAAGGATTGGGATAGTTGGTGAAATTAACTGCAAATCTATTTAAAATTTCTTTTGATTCAATTGCGGGGGGCAAATTTCGGTAGCAATCGTTGCATATATGTTCAGATTCACAAAGACTTGTATCGATCAAAGTTGAACAAAGAACACAGATTGGTGGAGATATTACAAAATTAAATGCATCGAGTAAATTATTTAGAAATTTCACTTTCTTTGCTTTGCAAAACTTTGTTACCAGTGGAAATATCGATACTAAGGAATCCTTCGGGGAAGAGGAAAATAAAGACGCCACAAGCAATTAAAAGTAAATTCTCCAAAACTTTTTTGTAACCAACATATTCTATATGATGGGCAAAGCAACCACAATTAATATTCAATCCACGAGCCCAAGCAGACAAAACCAAAATTGTAAAAACACTTAATAGTAAAATACTTATGAAAGATGTCGTTCGCAGTCGAACACCAAAAATCAGAAACAAACCCACAACCAATTCAATCCAAGGAATTGTAATGGCAAAAATTTGGGCTAGTATATCCGGAAAAATTCTATAATTTACAATTTCATTGAAGAAACTATTTGGTTCGTAAATTTTCCCAATTGCAGCATAAATAAATACAATACCCAATAGGATTCGGAAAAGCAAACAAAAAATTAGAAAATATTTGGTTCGTCTCATTTCTTTGTTCATTTAAAATTTAAAAAATTAAATACGAACGTTGACTTTATTAATTTTGTGAGAATATATGGCTTTCGTAAGATCAATCTCTGGCATTAGAGGAACTATTGGAGATGGTTTGACACCAAACATCGTAAGCAATTATGTCTCGGCTTTTACGGAAATAATCCCAGATGGAGCAATTGTTGTTGGAAGGGATGGTCGACCCTCGGGCACTTGGATTGAAAGTGTTGTAATCGGTACACTTTTGGCACAAAATCGGGATGTGTTCGTCGCTGGAGTAGTTCCAACTCCCACAATTCAAATTCTTGTGGAGGTGCTAAATGCAGCTGGCGGAATTTCAATTACTGCTTCACACAATCCATCAATTTGGAATGGTTTAAAATTCATTTGCGATGATGGAATTTTCCTTGGCAAATATCAAAACCAAAAACTTTTTGAAATTGTGGACTCTCTTGCATTCAAATTTTCTGAAATTAACTCTACAAAAATTGAACAGATTTCCGCGCCTTTTGAATTCCATTACAATCGAATTTTAAACATTCCTCTTTTCAGGGAAACAAATATCCTCGAAAGAATCAAAAAAAAGAAATTCAAAGTTGTCATTGATTCGAACAACTCTTCTGGATCTCATATTATTCCAGATTTTCTGGAAAAGATTGGCTGCGAAGTTGTAAAGATTTATTGCGATGGAACTGGAATTTTTATGCATCCACCAGAGCCAAACCCCCAAAATATCTCCGAGACTGCCAAAAAAGTAATCGAATATGGTGCTGACATTGGTTTTGTTGTCGACCCCGACGCCGATCGACTTGTGCTAATCGACGAGAATGGCAACTCAATCTGGGAAGAATTCACAGTAGTGCTTGCAATTCAATCGGCAGGTTTATTCCTTGAATACTTAAACCCAAAAAGCAACAAAGTTGTTGTAAACTATTCTACAACACAACTTTCAGATTTTATTGCTCGAAAGTTTGGTTTCGAATTAATTCGGGCTCCCGTTGGTGAAATTAATGTTGTAAATAAAATGAAAGAATTCGAAGCAATCATTGGCGGCGAAGGAAGCGGTGGTGTTATATTGCCTAATTGTCATTACGGGAGAGATTCGCTTGTTGCCATAACACTTATACTGTCTTTGATGGCTAAATTAGAAAAGTCTATTTCAGAAATAATTTCGGAATATCCCAATGTTTATATGCATAAACTACAGTTCAAACTGCAAAGCGAATTGGAACCAAAAATTGAAGAGCTTGTTAATTCGCTTGGGTTGAACCTGTTCGACGTTAATACAGAAGATGGGTATCGAATTGAATCAGATTTTGGTTGGATACATATAAGAAAGTCGAACACCGAACCGATTGTTCGGGTTATTTACGAAACCAATAATCTTGATGACCAACACAAAATTTACAAACTTGTGCAACAACTTTTTACAAATTAAACGATGCTTCGAGTTTCAATTTTAACAATAGGAGATGAAATATTAATCGGGCAAATTGTCAATACCAATGCTGCCTGGATTTCCCAAAAATGCCTTGAAACTGGTGCAACCGTCGTTAACCATTTAGTTGTTGGAGACACTGAATCGGAAATATTCTACGCCATTGATACACTCTTAAAAAAATCTGATTTAGTTCTTATCACCGGTGGTTTAGGTCCAACAGCCGACGACTTAACCAAACCTGTTCTTGCAAAATACTTTAACGACAGGCTTGTTTTCAATGAAAATGTCCTCGATTGGATAAAAGAATTTTACAAAAAGAGAGGAATTTCCGAAGTTTCTGAAAGAAATCGAAATCTTGCCTTTGTTCCATCAAAGTGTAAACCATTAAAAAACGAACTTGGCACTGCACCCGGAATGCTTTTCGAATATGAAGGAAAAATAATTGTATCTATGCCCGGTGTACCTAAAGAAATGCAGTTTATAATGAATAATTACGTTCTTCCAATTCTGAAAGAAAAAATCGCCACCGAACATCATAATGCCCACCTTTACACGGTTATTCAAACTTGCGGAATTGCGGAAAGCGTACTTGCCGATAAATTGGTTGGGGTGGAAAATATTCTAAATGGATTAAATCTGGCATACTTACCTTCATACAAAGGTGTTCGATTGAGAATTGAAGCGAAAAACATTCCAATTGATATTGCAAAAAAGCAAATTGAAAATGTTAAATCTTTCATCTACTCTAAAATTGGCGATTACATTTTTGGCGAAGGAGAAACCTCGTTGTCTGAAACCGTTGGTAAATTGCTAACTGAACGGAACAAAACGGTTTCTGTTGCAGAATCGTGCACTGGTGGCTTGCTTGGAGGCGAATTTACAAGAATTTCTGGAAGTTCAAATTATTTCCTCGGAGGAATCATTGCTTATAGCAATGAAATAAAAATTAAAATACTTGGTGTAAAGCAAGAAACCATCGAACATTTTGGCGCAGTCAGTCGGGAAACTGCACTTGAAATGGCTGAAAATGTTCGTAAATTGTTCAATTCGACTTACGGAATAAGCATTACTGGTATTGCCGGTCCAACTGGTGGCACTGCAACAAAACCCGTTGGGACGGTCTGGATTGGGCTTGCAACCCCAAACCAAACCATAGCAAAATTACATAATTTTGGTGGCGATAGAGATATCAATAGAGAACGAAGTGTTTTTGCTGCTTTGTCGATGCTTTATTTTGAATTAAAAGGTTTGCAAAGATGAAAATACTCGGCATCGAAACATCCTGCGACGAGACTTCCGCAGCTGTTATCTACAATGGAGAGACTTTGAGCAACGTTATTTCTTCGCAAACTGTGCATAATTACTTCGGGGGAGTTGTCCCAGAAATTGCCTCAAGAATCCATATTCAAATTATATCGAAAGTTGTCAGTGATGCTCTTTCGCGCGCAAATACAACAATCGAAGAAATTGATGGAATCTCGGTGACATACCAGCCAGGATTATATGGTTCATTAGTTGTTGGAACAAATTTTGCAAAAGGTTTGTCTTTGCAATACAATAAACCAATAATACCGGTTGACCATATCGAGGGTCACATTTACTCTGGTTTCCTCGAAGGGGTAAAAATCACTTTTCCTTTCATTACACTCGTTGTTAGTGGAGGCCATACAGCACTTTTCCTTGTCAAATCCTTTAATGAATACGAAATGATTGGTGCAACCCGAGACGATGCTGCTGGCGAAGCATTCGATAAAATTGGGAAACTACTCAACTTGGGTTATCCGGCTGGACCAATAATCGACAAACTTGCCAAAAGTGGAAATCCCAATAGGTTCGATTTTCCGAGAGGTTTGATACATTCAGATGATTACGATTTTAGTTTTAGTGGCTTGAAAACTTCCGTCCGATATTTTTTGCAAAAGAATTTTCCGGATGGAATACCAGAAAACTTGTTAAGTGACTTTTGCGCTTCGATACAAGAAGCAATTGTCGAGGTCTTGGTTGCCAAGTGTAAAAAAGCAATTTCAAATTATCAAATCCACACATTGGTTATCGCCGGAGGTGTTTCTGCAAATTCTCGATTGAGATCCTTAACACTCGAAACATTCTCAAACACTGAAGTTAATGTTATTATACCAAAGATTCAATATTGTATGGATAACGCAGCAATGATTGGCCTTCTTGGCGAGTTAAAACTTAAAGAAAAGTTGGGGTCAAACAATTTTTTCGATTATTCCTTCCTTGCAAATCCAACTCCCAAAAGGTCCCGAAAAAAGTAACCTTTTTTGATTTACTTCTCGGCATTTCGAACAATTCTAAATCCAAAGTTCGTTTTCTGGTCTTCGGGGAATTGTCTGCTTGAAGAGCGCCCAAATGTTGTTCCTTTTTGCCAACTTCCGCCGCGGACTACTCTATTTTTCCCACTTTCTGGTCCCCGTGGATTAACTTTGGGTGATTTTTCATAGTAAAACGGGTCGAACCAATCCCAGCACCATTCCCAAACATTTCCGTGCATATCGTAGATGCCCCAAGAATTTGGAAACTTTTCACCTACGGGGTGAGGTTTCATACCAGAATTCACATCGAACCAACCCATTTCCAAAGGATTGCCCGTCCCGGCAAAATCTCCAGTCGTTCCAGCTCTACAAGCATATTCCCATTCAGCTTCTGTAGGTAATCTGAAACCATTGGCAACTGTATCGAAAACAACAATCCCCGTATCAAGAAAAATGTAACAAGTGTCCAGATTCATCAACTTGGATAATTTATTGCAAAATGTTACAGCATCGATCCAATCAATCCCCATTACTGGGAGATTTTCGCCTATAGATGTGCTTGGATTATAATCCATTATTGTCAACCATTGCTTCTGTGTTATCTCGAAGATTGAGATATAAAATGGAGTTGTCAATTGCACTTCGTGAATCGGCTGCTCAAACCCTAAACCTGTTTTAGAACCCATAAGAAATGTCCCAGCTGGCACTTTAACAGCCGAAATTTTGGGATAGGGGAAATAATTGAAATCAAGTAGGTTAGAAGTGTCTTTCCCAACAACAACGAATATTTTGCCTCTTTGAAAATTTTTTGGTGCTTTAAATTGAATGAAAGAATTATTCCATTTCAAACATTCATTTGCTTTAAAGAGCAAAATGGAATCAACAAAAATAAAAGATGAATCACTACCCAGTCCTAAATTCTCTCCATAAATATTGACTACATCGAAAGGATAAATTTCTTGAGGAGCAATTTGCACCAAGCGCGGACGCAAGTTTGTTGGTGTATTTAAATTATTCTCATCTTTACAAGAATAAAGAACAACAAGAAAAACAATAGCCAAACTAAATTTTAGAAAGTGCATTTTTAAGACCCTCGACAAACCTATCGACATCTTCTTTTGAAATGATTAGCGGTGGTACAAGTCGAAGAACATTGCCGGAAGTCGCATTTGCAATAATTCTTTCTTCGAGAAGTTTCTCAACAAGTTTGATTGCATCAAAACTTAGTAATAGTCCACACATTAGCCCAATTCCGCGAACTTCCAAAACAAGTTTTTCAAATTGCTTCTGAATTTGTTTTAGTTGGTTCCACAAATATTCAGATACAAAGAGAATTTGGGAAATAAGATCTGGATATAACACATTCAATGTTGCAAGCCCAGCAGCACAAGCAACTGGATTTCCTCCAAAAGTTGTTCCGTGCATACCTTTACCGAAAATATCGCTAAGATGCGATTGGACAAGAATCGCACCCAAAGGCAATCCCCCGCCGAATCCTTTTGCAACAGTAACCAAATCGGGGACAACATTATAATTCTCGAAAGCAAATAGTTTACCAGTTCTAAACATACAAGATTGAACTTCGTCGGCAACAATTAGAAAATCGTAGCGTTTTTTCAATTCCCATAGTTCAGAAACAAACTCCTGCGAAACCTTTCTTAAGCCGCCTTCGCCTTGGAGAAATTCAATAAAGACCCCTGCGGTGTTACTATCGATTGAGCTTTTCAATGCATCTATATCGTTGTATTTAATTATGGAGATGTTAGGTAGAAAAGGACCCATTGAATCTTTGTATTGTGGTTTATCCATTAAAGAAAGTGTACCATATGTACGGCCATGGAAACTACCAGAAAATGCTATTACATTTGTCTTTTGTCTTTGATTGCCCCATCTTCGGACAATTTTTAAAGCGCCTTCGTTTGCCTCTGCGCCTGAATTAGAGAAAAAAAGCCTGTCATATTTTGCGATTTCAAGAAACTTTTCTGCATATTCAATTTGAATGTCCTGGTAAAAATAGTTCGAAATATGCATATAGCGACGAATTTGCCGTTCGATAGCGTTAATTACTTCGGGATGAGAATGCCCCACAACGTTTACTGCAATACCTCCAAGGAAATCAAGGTATTCATTCCCAGAAATATCATAAATTTTTGTTCCTTTTGCGTGATCGACAATTATTGGAAATCGCTTATAAGTTTGTAGAAAGAATTTTTGCTCCTTTTCAACAAATGTCAGCATAATAATAATTCAAAAAAATTTAAAATTAGGGAAAATTGAAGTGATAATTATCAAAATTTGGACTATTTACCCTCTCCTATTATAAATGGTGGAGATTGTTTTCCTCCGAGAATAATAATTTTTGAATTTGGAGAATTAACCAATTCTTTTTGCACTTTTATAAGTTCAAATTGCAAGATCTTGTCGCTCAAACCAGAATTTATTATTCTTTGCGCATCGGCAATACCTTGCGCTTCGACACGCTTTCTTTCAGCTTCCTGTCTTTCTTTCTGCAAAACATATTCCATTCTTTGTGCTTCTTGTACTGCGGTTATCTTTCGTTCGATGCTTTCTTTAACAGATTGTGGTAAGGTTATGTTTCGAACCAGAAGTCTTTCGAGTATGATCCCCCGCTTTTGAAACTCGTTATAAATCCTATCGCGAATTCTTTGTTCAAATTCTTCCCTTTTGTCCGAAAACAAAGAAATTGCATCGTAGTAGGTTGCGCTCTCTCTTATTCCAGTTCTTGTTATGGGTCGAATGATTTTATCTTGGTAATTTAGTCCAATTTCGCGATATATTTTCGGTGCTTGTTCGGGATAAATTCTATACAATACTGTCAAATCAATTGTAACTTCAAGCCCATCGCGACTAAGCACTCTTATAGCGTCGTCGTGGTCTCGAATCGATTCGTCAGACTTTCCGCTCATAGTATAGTTCTGTGTTTGAATAGACATTTCTTTCACATCAATGAATGGATTGACAAAATTCAATCCTTCGTATAAAACATTTGGTTGCACTTGTCCGAAAAGCACTTGAACTCCAACATTGCCAGCATCAACTTGACGAATTGTAGAAGTCAAAAACCCTATTAATACTAACAGGGCTCCAATGTAAATCAAAGTTCGCTTTAATTTCCCAGAACCAACTTGTGATTTCAACACGAAAATGCTGAAACCTAATAAAATCAAACCAAGTGCTAAAAATAACATATCTCCCCCCTATTTTGTTTCCCAAAGATTTATTACAACTTTCCCAACTTGTTCCCCACGTAAAATTTTTTCTATTTCTTCGTTAAGTTTATCGAGCGAAACTTCACGCCAAAGCCCTTCGAACGAAATTTTCCAGTCTTTGCTAAGACGGTCCCAAATTTTTAGTCTTTTCTCCATTTTAGTCTCGGCAGAATCTATTCCGACAAGCGAAACTCCACGCAAGATGAATGGATAAACTGTAATACTTAATTTCTCGCTTTCAACAAGACCAACAGAAGCCACAATCCCATCGTAGTCGGTCGACCGAATTGCGGTTGAAAGTGTTATTCCACCAACATTATCAACCACACCAATCCATCTTCTTTGTAGCAATGGTTTCGAACTTGCATCGTAAGTTTCCGATCTGTGTATGACTTCTCGAGCTCCTAAATTTCTCAAAAATTTTTCCTTTTCAATCTTGCCAGTCGACGCTACGACGTAGTAGCCAAGCTTCGAAAGAATCGCAACAGAAAGCGAACCTACCCCACCAGTAGCACCCGTTACCAGAATTTTACCGGATTCGGGAGTGATTCCTTTTTCAATAAAAGCATTCACACACAAACCAGCAGTAAATCCAGCAGTTCCGTATATCATTGCCTCTTTCAAGGTTAAGCCTTTTGGTAATGGAACAATCCAATCTGCAGGGACTCTTATATATTGCCCAAAACCACCAGAAGTGTTCATTCCTAAATCGTATCCAGTAACAATGACCTCATCCCCGACTTTGAATTTGGATGAATCTGACTTTTCGACAATTCCAGCAGCGTCCACACCCGGTGTGTGTGGATACTTTCGGGTGATCCCTTTGTGTCCGCGTGCACTCAATGCATCCTTGTAATTCAGCGATGAGTAAAGAACTTTTATGAGAACATCTCCTTCGGGAAGTTCAGAAATAGTCTTTTCACCAATAAATCTTCTAAATTGGTTTTGTTCAATTTCCTCAACAATCATAGCACGAAATTTTGTTTTGTCCATATTCTCTGCTATTATCAAAAATTCTAAACCTCAAATTACAAAGTCGTAAGATAAAAACAAAATTATTACAAATTTGAAAATGTTTTTTGTAGTCTTTTGCTACATTGATACTTTGTAATTTCTAAAAATACAAGGTTTAGATTATGGCGACCAGAGATGATTTGAAAGAACTAGAAAAAAACTGTTTCGAAGTCAAGGACTACGTTGAACTTGCACGAAAAGCATTCGAAGAACCCGCCGATGTCGAATACGCAAAAGAACTTTTAGAAAGTGCCCAAGATGAATGCAAATTTCCCGACGACTACATCCTTGTCGCAGAAGTTTATGCAAAAATTAAAGCAAAAGAAAAAGTCGAAGAATTACTCGAAGAAGCCGAAGAAAATGCTTTTGAACCGTTAGAACTTGGAAGAATTGCACACACTTACTATCAATGCCTCGATAATCTTGAGCGGGCAAAAGAAATCTACCAGAATGCATTAAATCAGGCAAAAAAACTTCCAGAGGTGGTCGAATTGCTGAGCTTCATACAAAAAGATTTCCCCGATAGTGACTTATTAAAAACTGCAAGCAAAAAGATTTCAGGACAGATAAAAAATTTTAACGAACTTTCCAAAATCGCAAAAGATGTTTTTGAAAAGGACCAAAATTTGTCAAAACAACTTCTCAAAGAATTTGAAAAAACTGCCGATGGAATCGAAAACATTTCAGCTTTAGCGTGTTTAGTATTTGAACTTTTTAACGATAAGGATTGGGCGGTCGATTTACTTGAAGATTTCACCGACGAGGCAAAATTCACAAAAGAATTCGTCCAACTTGCCAAAGTGTACCACAAACTCGGTGAATTGGATAAAGTCTCTGAACTGCTTTCGCTGGCAAAAGATTACGCAATAAGTGGAGAAGAAAATTATGATTTGGCGCTCGCAATTTGGGAATTGCAAAAAGATAGTACAGCCACCACAGAACTGCTTCTCAAATCTTATAAAACGATTAAAGACAGAAATACACTAAAAAATATCGTCAAATTCGCCTCGACAGAACTCGAAAAACCAGAATTGGCAAAAGAGATTATAAATTATCTAATTGAAAATCCGTCGTCAACCAATGAACTATTGGAAAATATCAAATTTGGTTTCGAACTTCTACAAGACAACACACTCACAACAGAACAATTTCAAAAAAGTTTGGAAAAACTGACCGACCCGTTAGAATTAGTAACCTTTGGAACAGAACTTCACAAGATCACCAATGATATTGCTAATGCCAAAAAATTTTTCTACAAGGCTTTTGAAAAAACTACAAAGTTTGAACATTTCGTTGAACAAGCTAAAAAATATGTTCAAATCTTTCAGCCTGATGATTTTATTACTAAGACTCTTCAAAAATGTGAGGAAATCGCAAATTCAACCATTGAAAAAACGGAAACTGCTAAGTTATATTTAGAATTGCTTAACGATACAAACATTGCAAGAAAGAATCTTGAAATTGCTGAAGAAATTGTTGCCTCGCTCGAAGATATGAAATTAGTGGTCGAAAATGTTAAAAAATACTTTAGTGATGATGAAAACTGGATAAAACGAGTTGAAGAAAAACTTGCTAAGCGAGAATCAAACCAAAGCAAATACGACGAGTTCTTGAAGATTGAAAAAGATGCAAAATATTTGAAAGACCTACTTAACCTTATAGAAAAAGTTTTTAGAGAACTCGATGATATCTATTATGGTAAAAAACTGTTCAACAAAGCCAAAGCTCTAATCGACAATCAGTATCTTAACATAGAAAATTACTACAAACTATGTAAATCAATCATCGAATATACACAAGACTTCAATTGGGCTAAATCTATTTTTGACTACTTATACCAAAATAGGATAAAATTTGTTAACGAACTCGACGAGTTGTTACACTTTGCAATTTTGCTTTTCGAAGATAAAGAATTTAAAAGAGCAATTATTATGGATTATCTTAACGGATGGAAAAATAAAATCAAAGATAAACTGCAGGCAATTAAATTTGCTAAATTACTGGATAAATATAATTTCCCAAGCAATGAAATTGAAGAATTTCTTGCCAACTATTTCAAAGATGATAAGGAATTTTCAACTCTTTTCCCACTTCTCGAACTAACATACAAATTAAATCTGGATAATTTGAAATATTCAGTTTTAAAAGAAATTTGGGGGTCGATTAGAAATTCAAATGAATTAATTATTTTAATCGAGATGCTCGCAAAAAACAAGTTCGACAGAAATATATTACATAAAAAATATTTGGAATTTGCTGAAAAGATGCAAAAATCTGAAGATGTTATTGAACTAATAGAAAATTATACAAAAATTTTTGGTGGCAAAAACATTGACGAAATATTTAAATTGGGATATGAAAAAAGCGTGAAGAAAAAAGAAGTTTTAGACAGAATTAAATCAATCATTCTTGAACAAAAATATTGGTAAATTAAAAGGAGACGTATGAGATTAATTTTTCTTGGACCGCCGGGCGCTGGCAAAGGCACACAAGCAGAATTTATCTGCCGCGATTTCAATATTAAACAGCTTTCCACTGGTGATTTGCTTCGGGCACACAGAAAACAAGGAACAGAACTTGGCAAAAAAGCCCAGCAATTTATGGACAAAGGAGAACTTGTTCCCGATTCTTTGATCATCGATATGATCAAAGAAGAACTTACAAAGCCCGATTTCAAAAACGGTTATCTTCTCGATGGTTTTCCTCGAACAATTGGGCAAGCAAAAGCATTGGAAAATTTGCTGAATGAGCTTGGGCAAAAGTTAAATGCAGTTCTTGTTTTGGACGTTCCAACAGAAGAGATTGTTAAAAGGCTCACTGCACGACGAACCTGCCGAATATGTGGAAAAACTTACCATCTGATCTTCAATCCACCCAGACAAGATGGAGTCTGCGACATTGATGGCGGCGAACTTTACCAAAGAACCGACGACAATGAAGAAACAGTGCGAAATCGTCTTGCAGTTTACGAAAACCAAACAAAACCTTTGATTGATTATTACGAAAACAAAGGCTTAGCAATTCATATAAACGGCAGTGGAGAAATCGAAGAGATTTATAACGATATTAAAAAGATATTAACCAATCTTTCATAAAACGTTAGTTTAAAATCAAGAGCTCATAGATTGCAAAAAGTCACGGTTAGACTTTGTACCTTTCATTTTACTTAATAGGAATTCGATTGCCTCGACGGGTTGCATCTCGCTCAAGACTTTTCGTAAAATCCAAACTCTATTCAATTCTTCTTGTGTAAGGAGAAGTTCTTCTTTACGAGTTCCACTTTTATTAACATCAATTGCTGGAAAGACGCGCCGGTCTGCAATCTTGCGGTCAAGAACTAATTCCATATTACCAGTCCCTTTAAATTCCTCGAAGATTACTTCGTCCATTCGACTTCCAGTCTCAATCAATGCAGTTGCAATAATAGTCAAAGAACCTCCTTCCTCGATGTTTCGAGCAGCACCAAAGAACCGTTTAGGTTTGTGCAAAGCGTTTGCATCAACGCCACCAGAAAGAATCTTGCCTGAATGCGGGGTAACTGTGTTGCTTGCCCTTGCCAATCGTGTTAATGAATCAAGCAAAATGACCACATCGAGTTTTGCTTCCACCAATCTTTTGGCTTTTTCGAGGACCATATCCGCAACTTGCATATGTCTTTCGGGTGGCTCATCAAAAGTAGATGATATGATTTCCGCTTTGACAGAACGTTCCATATCTGTAACTTCTTCGGGTCTTTCGTCGATTAAAAGAATTATCAATTTAATTTCTGGATGGTTTCTCACAATTGCATTAGCAATTTGCTGTAAAAGTATTGTTTTCCCGGATTTCGGAGGAGCTACGATCAAACCCCTTTGGCCTTTACCAATTGGGCAAAGTAAATTTACAATACGCATTGAGTATTCAGTGGGCGATGTTTCAAGATTAATTCTTTTAACTGGATAAGTGGGAGTTAAATTGTCGAACAATGGACGGTCGCGAAGCAACTCGGGCTCAAGGTAATTCACACTTTCGACTTTAAGCAAGGCATAGTATCTTTCGCCCTCTTTTGGAGGTCGAACTATACCACGAACAGTATCACCGGTGCGAAGGCCAAATCGTTTAATTTGAGATTGGGAAACATAGACATCATCGGGCGAGAACAAATAGTTGTAATCTGCCGAACGAAGGAAACCGTATCCATCGGGGAGCACTTCAAGGACGCCAGTGGCAGTAAGATTCCCTTCCTCGGGCATATCTTTTCCTCTCGAATGTGTTTGAGCTTCGAGTATTTTTAATATCAATTCTTGCTTTCTCAAATCGGAGAAGTTGGTAATACCAAGTGATTTTGCAATAGCAGTCAATTCAGCGATTTTTTTGGATTTTAACACTTCGATGTCAATCAATTCGCGATTCAAAGGAACATTGTTTCCATCTGTTTTAATGGTTGGCATATTATATCCTCCAAATTTGATGTTATTTGCAATTTTTAGAAAGAGAGAGGTTCAAATTCATTGTAAAAAATCCAACTATCTTGTTTTCAAAAAAATATTTTTTTATATTTTCGTAGCAATTTTAAAAACGAAATTATAAAAAAATTATTGGATATGCAAAAGTATTGGTTAAAAATTTTACTTGGTTTAATCTTTTTTGGTATCATCTCAATAATGTATGTGGACAATGTGATAAAAATAAACAAATTAGCAAAAGAGAATTTGAAACTTAAAGAAAACCTTGTAAAGTTTAAAGAACAGAACCTGATTTTACGAAAAAGAATTAACGAATTGGAATCAGCAAAAAGAGTGGTTGGACTTGCAATTCAAAAATATGGTATGAAATTTCCAGAAAAACCAGCAATAAGATTCGAATAGAAAAAAAAGACAAGGGGCCATCCAAAAAGATAGCCCCTTGTATAGAAATTATGGATTCCAGAAAGTTTTATCCCACCAAAGTTTTTCCTTAAAAATGAAGTCTACATCTTGGAAATTCGGCGCAACGGCTTTCACATTATTGTAATTATATAGGCGCTCGGACTGTGGATATGGGAACCTTCGAGGAATAACATTTCCCTTTACTGGTGTTAATGTCGGGAAGCCTGTTCTTCGCCAGTCGGTATAAACTTCTGGGGAGAAGAAGCAAGCAATGTACTTTTGCACCATTATGTTTTCCAGAGTCAAATTATTTTCGCCCACATCCACAGACGGTTGCCCCCAATAGGTTTGAGCATCTGCATCCGAAACACCAACCTTCTTCATAGAAGCAAGGATTCCTTCTTTGTATGCATTGTATGCCGCGGTTTTATTGCCTTTTGCTAATTGGCATTCCGCTTCAATAAATTTCGCCTCGACATAAGTAATAAACGGAACGGGCGAATTTGCGCTGGCATAAAATGGTCCCAATGGTGAGTCTTGTGAATATTGGCCATTATCGTCGGTTTTACCAAAAAATGGTCGTCGGGGGTCGTTAAACTGGTTCATAAGTTCCATAAGTTTGGGACCCATATGAAGGTCGCCACGTTGAACATCAAATTGGTAAAGGGGATTTGCTTCGGTCTCTTTTTCGGTGAAAAGAACTTGAAGGTCATCATCATTGCTTGTGAAACCATTTTGAAGTGCAGCGAGTGCTTCGTCATATTTTTTCAAATGTAAATAATAGCGTGCTTTCAATGTGTTTGCTGCTTTAATCCATTTTGCAGTCTTACCGCCATAGATAAAATCATCGGCTCCAGGTTTCAAAACGCTCGATTGGGCTTGCAAATCTGTAATTGCTCCGTCGAGAAGTTGAAAAATTGAATTATAAATTTGTTCTTGGCTGTCATATTTCGGGGTCAATTTTTTCGTTCCTTGGAAAGCCTCGGAATAGGGTATATCGCCCATTAGGTCTGTCCACATTCCCAAACTGAACGCCATCAAAATCCGAGCAACTCCCTTGTAATAGGGAGATTGCAACTCATCGGCTTTGTTCATCAAGAAATACAAATCCATCATAGGTCCAGCATACATTGTATTCCACGCATTGCTGATATCGTCTTCTTTAAATGTGTAATTGTAAATTCCTTGATGTTGTCTATTCCAACCGTAAAACTGTTGAGTAAAGCAGCCGGTGAATCTTCCAACATCTCCGCCAAGAACATAAGCAATAGCAATTTGTGTTGTTGGAAGCACAGTATTCATTGGAACATCTGCTGGACTGGTTGGATCGACATTTAAATTTGTATCGATCCATCGGTCGCAAGCAAAAAGCATTAATGTAATTCCTAATATTGTTAGCAAAGACTTTATTCTCATAATACTCTCCATTATTGTTAAACTATTTAGAAATCAACAGTAATTGTGAAATTGTAACTGCGAATTCCGGGCATATTGAAATAGTCAAGGCCTTGGGCGCTATAGGCACCCATCAAGTTTGTTTCGGGGTCGACACCTTTGTACTTTGTACTGAGCCATAGGTTACGCCCGGTAAAGGTCAAAATAACGTTGGAGAATGGGGTATACTCGACAATAGATTTTGGTAGCTTGTATGAAAGGCTCAATTCACGCAAACGAACCCAACCGGCATCCTCGACAAAATCTTCTGTATTGCTGCCGAAAAATCCATTTGCATTCCCTGTTGCAAGCCAATCCTGGTTAATTGTAACTTCAATATCGTTTTTCCCCGATACAACTAAATTGCCATTTGCATCAAAATGCCCTTTTACCCCAGTGAAAACCTTCTTGTAATCTCTATTTTCGACTTCTTTATGAGTTCCAAAATAATACAAAGCGCTTCTTGTTCCATTCCACATTTTGCCACCCTTCTTAATATCGATTAAAAACGAAAGGGTCAAATCCTTCCAACTTATCGAATTTCTGAACCCAAGCAACCAATCGGGATTTGCAGAACCGAATGATTTCTCATTGTTCGCATCAAGGATTGGAAAACCATAATTTTCGCTATTGGGATTGTCGTCTATTACGACCTCGCCTGTTTGCGGATCTCTTACCCAACCAAAACCAAAAATAGAACCATAAGGTTTCCCAGCAACAATCCGGACAGACGACCCTTCGAAACCGCCAAGGAAAATGTTGTCGATACCTTCGTATAATTCATCAACCATATTCTTATTGGTCGAGAAGTTCAAATTTATATCCCATCGCCAATCAGCTGTGTTTAATGGTGTTAAATTCAAAACTGCTTCAAAACCTTTGTTTGATATCTGTCCAGCATTAAAGACCGTCGCATAATATCCTGTTGAACGGGCAATAGGAACACTAAATATTTGGTCTTTACTCACAGAGTTGTAGTATGTTAAATCCAATGATAAGAAATTATCAAACAACGCCAGATTCAAACCAATCTCCCAAGAAGTTGTTTTTTCGGGTCGTAGTTTATCATTGCCAAGGACATCACCAGTAACAAAGCCAACTTGTCCGTTGAACGGGAATGATACTCCGTTTGTGTATCCATCGCCATAGGCAGCTTGGATGAAAGGCGTTGTCGTTGCATACATTGGGGCATCTTTACCAACAATAGCATAATTAAAGCGCAATTTCCCCAAATTAATAGCGCTGCCTTGGAAAACATCTTTGAAAAGATTAGTAAACACAACGCTAATACTACCTTGTCCATACCAGAATGAATTATTATCCTTGGGCAATGTGGTTGACATATCGTTACGAATAGAACCGTTGAAATATAGCCACTCTTGATAATCCAATGATAGGTCGCCATAGAAACCTAATCTTCGAAGTGTTCCTCGAGATTGTCGAACAATCTGACTGGTCGTGTTCGAAATGTGGTAAAAGTCGGGAACAATAAGTCCGTCGCCTTGAGTATATAGCGAACTTCCAACGGATTGATACAAGTTGTTACCTAAAATCAGCTTCCCAACAAGATCATCAGTAAGATTGTAATTGAATGTAAGAATAAGGTCCGAAGTCAAGTCGTTGCTATAAATTTCGTGGTTAAAAATTTGGCCAGCGGGATAAGATCTCGAATTAATTGCAAACTCTTGTCGTCTTTTGTCGAAGTAAATATCGGCACCCAACCTATAAGTTAAGTCGGCAAATTGACTAAGGTAATAATTCAATTGGATGTTTCCAATGAATCTGTCGACATCATCAAAGAATGGGGACTTCACAATTGTCCAATATGGATTATCGTAGCCACCGCCACCTCGGTAGTTTCGTTGTCTTCCGTCTGGGAAAATGTAGGCGTCGGGATAGTTGTAAGCTTCTTTGCCGTGTCCATTAGAATTATCGAATGAGATGGGTGTTCGCAATAAACCAAGCATAACCCCCGAGGTGTTACTACCTTGCTGTGCACGACGACCACCAGAATTTGTATAGCTGATATTTCCAGAAGCCTTCAATTTTGAAGATATTCTTGCTTCACCATTGAAGCGGACACTCTGTCGAGCAAAACTTGTCAAAGGAACAACACCAAAGGATTTTGAATTTGAAAGCGAAAGGTAAAAAGATCCAAAATCGGTTCCGCCAGCCATCGATAGATTTTGAGTGTTGGTCATTCCTGTGACAAAGAAATTACCTACATTGTCGTAGGGTTCAAACTTTTTGAATCTGGATGGATTTTTAACACTATCGACAAAGTATTTCCCAACTATATTGCCATACTTGTTGAACCTGTTCGTGGATTGGAGGTCCCAATACAGAGTATCTTTGTTTGCGCCCCAACTTCGTGGTTCGTTTGAACCGGGCTGGCTAATATTGCCACGCCAACCTTGGATGAATGTTTTCTGCATTTCCGGTAATTTATTTACTTCTTCTAAACTTGTTGTTGCCGAAAAAGTAACGTTAATTCGTTCTCGAGCGGCTGTTTGACCTTTCTTTGTGGTTATGACGATCGCACCATTTGCAGCACGAATACCATACAAGGCTGTTGCTGCGGGACCTTTCAAAATCGTTACAGATTCGATATCATCAGGGTTCAAATCGATTGCACGATTTGAATATGCAACTCCGGAGAGAAGATTGTTGGTTCCAGCATCAGGATTCCCACTGTAAGACATAGAGTTATCGATTGGAATACCATCAACAATGAATAATGGCTGGTTACCTCCGAGGAATGAATTCTGTCCACGAATTTGTATGTAGGCGGATGCCCCCGGTACACCAGTTGTGTTAACAACTTGCACACCGGCTACTTTCCCGGTTATAGAATTCACTATATTGGTTACTCTCGACTCGGAAACTATGTTTCCTTTCACCTCTTCGTATGAATAGCCGATTGATTTCTTTTCTCTTTCCAATCCGATTGCTGTTACAACAACTTCTTCGGTTAAAAGTTTGTCTTCTTCGAGTGTTACAGCAAAGAAGTCTTTTGTTCCGATTGGAACTTCCTTTGTTTTCATACCGACCCGACGGAAAACCAATGTTTTAGCATTCGAAGGCACGCGAATAGAAAACGAACCATCATTCTTCGTGAAGGTACCAATTGCAGTACCTTTGACCAACACTGTAACGCCCGAAAGCGCATTCCCGCTTTCGTCGGTAACTTTCCCGGTTACTACTCTTTCTTGTGCAAAAGTAACCGCGAAAGCAACAAATAATAGCAAAAACAGGCAATAAATAACTTTTTTCATACTCCCACAACCATTATTTAACAAAACTTATTTAAAAAATTTCACGAAAATCGGAATGATATCGCATCGCAAAGTTCAAGGCATTTGAAGAAAAGCCGGAAGTGGCTTGTCGCGAATTTGATAGCCAAAAAATTTTTTCTGCTCCATTTGCAACCCCCAAAAAAGTGAATAAAAATGAAATAGATTTTGGTATGAAATTTAGAATTAATACATCGACTTTTCCTTTTGCCTCTACAGGTTTCATTCACATTTCTTCTATTCACGAAAGCAAATTAAACAAAGAAAAACAAAATTCCAAATTTTTTTTAACAATTATTTTATCCCTTTGTAATATAATAATATACATTAGTATCTTTCTAATATTGTGAATTTTGAATTCGCAATATCAAAAGTGATTTTCGCTTTCTTAACGAAATCCAAACCAAGGATTCCATCAATTTGAAAGAATAAATTTCGAGCTAAATCAAATGTTCCAATGTCGACAAAAACAATTCTAAAAGTGTCAATATTGACTTCAAAGTATGGAACAACAAGTGTGGGGTTAAATTTCCAACCCCCAACGGAACCGATACCTTTTGTCTGCTGGTAAATCTTTTGAAAATTAATTCTTTTGAATATGTTGTTTGTAAGGTAACTTTTTTCAGAGCCTAAATCGAACGCAAACAGAATCTTTTGATTTTGAAATTCTCCTATAATTATTGGAATTCCAAACCAAAAAAAATTACCTACAGATTTTTCCCGCTTTCTTGGCCTATCGATAATAATTTTTCGCTTTTCATAATCAATCGTGAATTTCGCATTCTGAATTGCTTTCCACCCAAATATCCCGTATATTTCTACTGGGGTGTTAGAAGCAAATAAATGCAATTTCAAATTGAAATCGTCCACAATTAAACAAGGATGGTTCATTATTTCCATATTACCAAATTTCAAGGCTTGGATATACGCAGGTCTAACGTCGACCTTGTAGTCGGTGTGGGTTATAGCTCTGCTGGATTCTTTTGAAAGAATAGGTAAATTACAATCTTCGGCGGTTTTCGAAGATACGATTGTATAATTGGTTCCAGTATCGAACCAAAAATTACGCATTTTACCATTTATCGAGACTTTTACTACAATAGCCCCATTTGGTGCAATCTCAAATTCCACTGTATCGGCATCTTTTGAGAAGTAAACACTTTGCGAATCGACTTTGGCAAAAGCTTTCGCAATTAGAAATACGCTGTCGGGGTCGTAATAATATGAATTGCGTTCCGGGAGAAGTTCGCTCCATTTCGATTGAAAAAACAAAGAATAGGTAAGAAATCTCATATACTCCGATCTAAATGGATTATTAACTTCGCTATTCAAAACTTGTTTTGATTTTCGCTCGACAAGATAAAAATCGGATTGGAGTACATTTTCGACGATTTGCCAGAGTTCTTTCCCTGCTTTGTCCAGTTTGTTTGTGTCGATTGCATTGATTTGTAGTGTTTGCACTTGCTCCAAAAAGGACGCTTGATTGGAATCATTTCTTAGTGAAAATGTTTGAATTTTGGTCCCCGAAGAACATTTATTGATGAAAAGAAGACAATAAAGTATGCCAATAATGTGAATAAAATATTTTCTCATAGTAATTACAAAATTAAAATTAAAGCCAAGAAATGCAATAATTTTATTTTCTCATTTGTTCCTATTCTGAAGGGCTTGGAATGAAGTAATGTTTTGTATCACGATGCCAAAAACAATTAAAACAAGACCAACAAATGTTGATATGTGGATTGGCTCTTTCAATATGAAATTAATAAACAGAATGGATAAAAAGGGAGAAAGATAAATCAAATTGTTAACTTTTGCTGGGTTCGATGCCGATTTCAGTGCTTTATTCCAAATTAGGAATGTAATTCCCATTTCAAAAGCACCAATGTAAACAATTGGTATGAAAGAATGGGCAGAAGGCAATTCCGGATTGTCGAAGAGAAGCAAATAGAGAAAACTAAAAATCGAACCGAAAGCGAAGTTTAGAAACAATCGAATTTCCTCTTTTACATTCGACAAAACGTTAAATATCCAAGAAAAACCCCAAACCAGTGAACTTGCAATCGCCAATATCGCACCAATACTATTAGAAGGCTTTAAAGAAATTATACTTCCTTTGGATATGATAACCAGAACCCCAAAAAAACTAATAAATAAAGCAAAGTAGGAAACTATCCCGATTTTCTTTTTTTGAAAAACACTCGATAGAATTGTTAAAACAATTGCCCATGTGTAATTCAGTGATAGAGCCTCTTGCGCAGGAAGCAATGAATAGGCTTGGAAAAGAACAAGATAATATAGAAAAGGATTAAGAAAGCCTATCAAAAGGGACATCAAAATATCTTTCTTGCTTAACTTCCCAAGAACATAAAATCTTTTTTGCAATAATATTAGAATCAATAAGATCAATGTTGAAACTGTTGAAGCATAAAACAAAAACAGCGATGGGGAAACTGTTCGTAGTCCTATTTTGAAAGCTGTGGCGACAGTAGACCAAAAAAGTACTGCAAGAAAAGCCAGAATTAACGATTTTTTTTCGTCTGGCATTACTTAATTCTTTTGAAACAGATAATGGTAATGTCTTTCTGAAGTAAATATTTCCAAAATGTAGGTGCCAGGAATGAAATTTTTAACTTCCTGAATGGATATATATTGATCAGAATTAGAGGTATTAACTTCTTTGTGCAGAAGTTTATTCCCAATCAAATCGAAAATCACCATTTGTGCGGGCAATTTAATATCGACAGGAAGTTGAACAATCATCGGCTGATTTTCTACGATTGGATTCGGAAATACTATCATCTGTTCGTTGGAGTTGGTTGAAATAGTCGAAAGTACGATATCTCCAACTTCGCAAAGCACAAAAGTTGTATCGACAAATATCGAGTCTGGGAAAAATGGTAAGGAAATTGTAAAAGAGTTGATTTTTTGGTTCAAAACAAAGTCCCAATAAGCGGTTAAAGTATCCCCACTTTTGAAAATCAATCGTATTGGCGTGACAAAGACTTCCGGAACGTTATTGCCGTTTTGAATTTGTGAAATAGTAACCGTGCCTACAAAATCTCCAAATTCATTTTTATAATTGTGTATGGAAGAGTGAACTAAAAATTTTGGATGTCCAGCTTTAAACAGCCACTGGTCGAAGAATGTTTGGAAATCGACAACTGGATTGGGAATTTTCTCGCTGAAATACTGAATAAGTTCATCAGTCGTTATTGATTTATATGAATAGTCTTTAAGAAAACTTCTAAAAGTCTGGAAGAATAGAGAATCCCCCAGCATATTCTTTAACATATGATAAATCCAACTAGCTTTTTGGTAGACAAGCACAGCATAATCGCCGAAGATAGTGTTCGTTGGTAGTCCGTAAATTGGGGGCAAATTCAAACCGCCTTTGTCAAGATAGGATTTTCGTGAACTTAAAAGGAAATAATAGTAACCCCATTTACCATAAAGATTTTCTGCATAAAGAGCCTCGCTCCAAGTTGCTCCTCCTTCGTTGAACCAAATGTCATTCCAAGTTGCACAAGTTACAAGGTCCCCAATCCATTGATGTGCCAATTCGTGTGCAATTCCAAACTGGGTATTTTGGCGCAACCAAACACGGTTAATTGTAGTAATAGTCTGGTGCTCCATCCCCCCAAAATGGAATGGCATCACCGAAGCCATCCCATACTTTACAAATGGGTACTCGATAAAAACTTTTGAAAAGAACTCCATCATCGATGGTGTGGTCCCTAATGTGTTTCGTGCATTATACTCAGAACCATCGGTTTTTGTTGCCTTGTAATCCTTTTCCCAAACATAATATTGAATTTCGACTGAATCCATCGGAGATGTAACTTTTCGATACCAATCTGAAAAGACAACAAATTTCGAAGTGGTAACACTCATTAAATAGGTTGTAATTGGTTTGTCGCTAACCCAAAAGAATATTTTCGCGGAATCTCCATCTGATAAAACTTTCTCAAGGTACCCATTCGAAGCAACCACATATTCCTTTGGCACTCGAACAGTTATTTTAGCATCCGCTTTGTCATAAGGTGCATCGTTCGAGGGCATCCAATAGCGGGCATCCTCTGGTTCGCTCATTGTGTAGGCAATTCTCTCTTCCACAAACACAGAGTCGTAAAAAGGAGCTGGCAAACGACCCACGAATTTCCCTTTCGGATAAAGGAAAAAGCCTCGATAATTTTCTTCGGGAATATTTCTGGCATAGGTGTAAAAAATTTTTATTTTGCCTATTTCACCATTTCCCATATTTTTAATAAGTGGGATAAGAATCTTTGTCCCAGTTATCTTTGGTGTTGGTTGAACTTTTCGAAATTCATTGCCATCCAAAACAAAGACGGAGTCTATAATTAAAGAAACCGCATCGAGTTCGACAGTTGTTAAGTTGTCCACTTTGGATTGAAAGATAATAGTATTTCTCCCATACCATATTCTGTCGAGTGAATCCATACTCGCAGGTTTTTTCATCACCTTGTACCAGTCGAGAAATAGATCATACTGCAACACATCATAAGATCTAGGGTTAACACCAAGCAGTTCTTCCGATGAATCAAATTTGTTCTTTTTCGAAGCACCAAAATCATAATATTGAACTTTATCGTTGAAAATCAAATTGCCAAAACTAAAATGAAATGAGAAAAATAAAAAGTAAAAAACAACAAGTATAACTCTCATTTTAACCTTAACGTTTTTTAAACAATTATAAGAAATCAAATTCGTTTCAAAAAAATTAAATAACGAAATTATGTAAAAATAATTTAATGGCTATGTTTAGCATTAATTCGAAAATCACATTAAATAATGGTGTAAAAATCCCTTTGCTTGGACTTGGAACATATTTGATGAAGCCCGGCAATGAAACTTATAATGCATGTTTGTGGGCGCTCGAAGTTGGATACCGACACATCGATACTGCTGCGTTCTATAAAAATGAATCGGACGTTGGAAAAGCCATACGCGATTCGGGTATCAACCGACAAGATGTGTTCATTACGACTAAAATCTGGAATGATGACCAAGGATATGAAAATACATTAAAAGCCGTCGACCGAAGCTTACACTTGCTCGGTTTCGACTATGTAGATTTGATTCTCATTCATTGGCCAGTCCCAAAATTAAGAAAAGAAACCTGGAAGGCATTGGAGCGAGTTTACGACGAAGGTCTTTGCTCTGCAATTGGCGTAAGCAATTATACTATTAGCCATCTTCAAGAATTGTTTAACTATGCCAATGTAATTCCGGTTGTAAACCAGGTTGAATTTTCGCCATTTTTATACCAAAAGGAACTGCTCGAATTTTGTGAAAACAATAATATTAAGATAGAGGCATATTCTCCTCTTGCGCGCGGACGCAAATTCGACCATCCGCTTCTCGTAGAACTTTCGAAAAAGTATGATAAGACCCCTGCGCAAATTATGATTCGTTGGGCATTGCAAATTGGAACAATAGTAATTCCTAAATCATCAAAGAAAGAAAGAATAATTGAAAATGCATCTGTTTTTGATTTTGAGATTTCTTCCGAGGATATGAAGCGACTGAACTCCTTACACGAAGGCTACCGTGTTGCTTGGAATCCAGAAAATATTGAATAAATATGACCAATGACGAATTTGAAAAGTACGCCTCGAAACTTACAAATTGGATATCCAATTATTACGAAAATATTCGTAGTTTCCCAGTCAAATCGACTGTCGAGCCTCGTTCAATTTATAATCAATTGCCCGAGGAAATTCCAATCGAGGGCGAATCATTTGAGCAAATTTTATCCGACTTTGAGAAAATCATTTTACAAGGAATCACCCATTGGCAACATCCAAGATTTTTTGGTTATTTCCCTGCAAACACAAGTTTCCCATCTATACTTGGAGAATACCTAACTTCTGCATTAGGTGTTCAAGCGATGATGTGGTTGACTTCGCCTTCTGCAACAGAACTAGAAGAAAAAGTTGTACATTGGCTCAGGAATGCAATGGGCATTTCAAAGGAATTCACTGGCGTGATTCAAGATACTGCATCAACTTCAACGCTTGTATCTATACTTACAGCACGAGAAAAAGCAACAAATTTTCAAATCAATGAGTTTGGTTACTCACAAGCTAATAATTTCACTGTATATTGTTCGACAGAGGCACATTCCTCCATCGAAAAAGCTGCGAAAATTGCAGGGATTGGCGCCAAGAATCTTCGAAAAATTCCTGTGGACGAGAAATACTCGATGTCGGCTGAAATACTCGAAGAAACAATCCAAAAGGACATCTCGCTCGGGAAAAAACCTTTGTCGATTGTTGCAGCCTTGGGGACTACGGGAAGCACAGCCATCGACCCATTAGAAAAAATCGGAGAAATAGCCAAAAAATATGACATCTGGTACCATATCGACGGTGCAATGGCTGGAAGTGCTCTTCTTCTTCCGGAATTCCAAAATCTTGTAAATGGTATAAATTATGCCGATACTTTCGTTTTCAATCCGCACAAGTGGCTATTCACTAATTTCGATTGTTCAATTTACTTTGTTAAAGATCCCAAACTACTACAAGAAACCTTCTCTATTACGCCAAGTTATTTAAAGACCGATGTTGATGATGTTGTAAACAATTATCGTGATTGGGGAATTCAACTTGGTAGAAGGTTCAGAGCTTTAAAGTTATGGTTTGTCCTTCGAAGCTTTGGCTTAAAAGGAATACAAGCCAAACTTCGTACCCATCTTTCTTTGGCTAAAGAACTTGAGCGAAGAATCCTTGCAGACAATCGATTTGAAATTCTTGCGCCTGTAAACTTTACTACAATCTGTTTCCGATACAATAATCGTAATGTATTTCTAAACGAAGACCAATTAAATACATTCAACAAAAGGCTACTCGACGAAATAAACAATAGTGGGTTCGCTTTTCTCTCCCACACTTCATTGAATGGCAAATTTGCTATTCGTTTCTCAATAGGACAAACAAATACCCAACTTGATGATGTAATCGAAACTTGGAATCATATTTTAAAAATATCTGAACATTTGGAAAAACATGATAAGGAAAAACAAGTTCTTTAGGCTTAATAATGAACTCACAGAAAACAAGTTGAGTGAAGTAAACATTGCTCAATTGGACAATGGCATACTTGCTGTAACAGAAACAATTCCATATTTCAATTCCTTTGCTTTAGGCATTGGCGTCAAAGTCGGTTCACGCGACGACTACCCCGGGAAAGAAGGTATTTCCCACCTTTTAGAACATTGCGTTTTTAGAAGAACCAAGAATTATGAATCGAAACAAATAAATGAACTTTTCGAAAGATACGGTGCCTATGCAAATGCTTTTACAACGAAAGAATATACTGCTTACTATGTTCGAGCGCTCAACCATAATTTTCAAAATGTGTGGGATTTACTTTTTGAAATTGTGTTCCAGCCAAAATTCGAAACACCGGACATTGCAAAAGAAAAAGCCATTGTAAAGGAAGAAATACGCTCGTACAACGAAGACCCAGAAGAAGAAATATTCGACATTACTGACAAATATTTGTTCCGAAAAACCAAACTTAGTCATCCTATCGTTGGAAAAATCAAAAGTTTAGAAAGTATCGGACGCGACGATATCATAAATTTCTACTCCAATTTTTATAATAACTCCAACATTGTTGTAGCCTACATTGGAAACTTAGACAGCGAAGTTATACTAAATCGCATTTCAAAAACAATAACGAATCCAAGCAAATCGATTCTCCCTACAACGCGAAAAGCGATAAAAATCGAAAAGCAAACTTTTAGTCATACTTTTAAACGACAGTTTCTTCAAAGTCATATTGCGTTCGCAATGCTTCTTCCGAAACTTTCAACTAAAGAGCGTTATCTTGCAGCAATAACCAATCTCTTGCTTGGGGATTGTTCGAGCAGTCGATTGTATAAAACAATTCGAGAAAAGAGTGCCCTTGTATACAATGTTTTTTCCCTTCTCACTTTATATTCAGATTGTTCTGCAATTTACATCTATTCTACAATGCACGCAAAAAAACAACAAAAAACTCTTGAGCAAATCCGAAAAGAACTCGAGATTTTGCACCAACGCGGTTTTACCGAAAGCGAACTTCTGCTTGCAAAAGAACAAATAAAATCTACAACTATTATGGCTTTGGAAAACTATTCTGAACGAATGCAATCTATTATCAAATCGCAATTAACATTTGGGCGTTATGAACCTTTGGCAGAAACTATTAATATAGTAGATTCTATAACCCTCGACCAGCTAAATCAATTTGTGTTGCAAAACTTCAAACCCGAAAACTGGTCGACGATAATATTTGAACCTAAATAATCATTTCTTACTCTTGCAATATTTATCTAAAAATTCGAACACTTCGTTGTACCAAAGAATTTGTTCCTGTGGTTTGGTAATCCAATGCCCCATATTTGGGAAAATAATCAATTTCGATGGGATGTTTTTTACCTGTGCCACTGTAAATGCTTCGAGACTTTGAGTATATGGCACGCGAAAATCCTTCTCTCCTGTTGAAATTAGAATTGGCGTGTCCCAATTTTGTGCGTATTTATGAGGCGACTGTTTCTCAAAAATTTGTTTGTTGCGCGCTTCCCAGTATGGACCGCCGAACTCCCAATTTGGGAACCAGAGTTCCTCGGTCGAACCATATTTGCTTTCAAGATTGAAAACACCGCAATGGGAAACAAAAGCAGAGAATCGTTTTTGATGGTTCCCTGCTAACCAGAAAACAGCATAACCCCCCGCACTTGCGCCGACAGCCGATCGGCGATTCGCATCAACAAAAGGCAATTTACTTATTGAATCCGTTGCAGCAAGAATATCATCTATTGGCTTTCCAGCCCAATCCTTATTGATAGCGTCGACCCAATCTTGCCCAAAGCCAGGTACTCCTCGCCTATTTGGCGCAACGACAATGTAACCTTGCGAAGCAAAAAGAAAAAGATTCCACCGATAACTGAAATACTGACTTATAGTGGACTGAGGGCCACCCTGGCAATACACTATCATCGGATACTTCTTTGTGGAATCGAAGTCGGGAGGGAACAAAACCCAAGTATGTATTTTTTTGTTGTCTTTGCTGTTAATCCAATACTCGTCGATTCTTACTGGTTTAATCTCTCGATAAACTTCTTCATTTTCAAAAGTATGTTGAAAGATAGGCGTTTCTGGATTTAAGGTACTCGAAGAAAAAATTTCAAAAGGGCGAAGCATATTCCGCCTTGCAAAATAAATCTTTTCACCATCTGGCGAGATGTCCAAGCCCCCATCGTGGTTATATCTCCCTTTTGTGATGATCTTCCAGAAACCATCGCTAATATCAATCTCGTAAATTTGTACTGTTGGCCCATCTTCCGCAGAGAAATAAATCTTTCGACTATTAGGATGCCAAACGAAATCGCCAACCCATTGGTCTAACTTCCAAGATAACTCACTAACTTTTTTATCTTTTCGATTATATAACATCAACCTTTGCCGGTCCGATTCATAACCCGCTCGTTTCATACTCAAGAAGGCTATCCAATTCCCATCGGGCGAATACTGCGGATTTCTGTCGTACCCCTGCATTCCGGAAGTAATATTCGTTGTTTGTTTTGTCTCGAGATTATAAACAAATATATCTGTATTCGTACTCAATGCATAATCTTTAACTTTTTTGCAAGTGTAAGCAATTTCTTTTGAATCGGGCGACCAGGCATACTGCTCGGAGCCTCCAAAGGGTGGATCTGGAATGTCGAAGGGCTCGTTGGGAATGATGTCGACCGCAACACCACCATCAACTGGAACAATGAACAAATGTGACTTATATTCATCTTCCCAAGTATCCCAGTGCCGAACAGGTAAATTCTCGTAAATTTTAACTTTAGCTTTATTCAAATAGGGATATTTATCCGCCGGTGTTTCAAAAATCTTAACATCCATTGTAAAAGCAATCAACTTGCCGTCGGGCGAAAGTTTGAAACTTGTAATGTCATTCTCAACATTTGTGATTTGCTTTCGTTCTTTAGTTTTAATATCTATTCTAAAGATTTGCTGTTTGTTTGTGGAATTTGATATAAAATATACAAATCTGCCAGATTTGTCCCATTGATAATCATAATCACCATACTGCGGGTCGTTTGTTAAATTTTCTTTTTCACCAGTTTCAAGATTAATCAAAAACAAATCCTTTTCAATTGTATTCTCATTAATATTAGGACTCTCGACAGAATAAAGCAAAAATTTGCCATCGGGCGAAAGACGCGGATGCCCCACTCTTTTGAGTGATAACAGCAATTCAGGTGTCAAAACTGTCTTGCCGTAATAGACAAACATTGGTTCGAAACGAAAATACTTCCAGCCAGAATCTCGTATAAAAGCATTAAATTTAACATTGAAGAGTTCAAGCAACTCGGGACGCGACATCTCTTGCACCTTTTGAAAATCATAATTCATAAGAAAAGGAGGTACAAAGGGCACTTTTTCCGGTGGCATTGTTCTCAATATTGAATCGAGCACAGGATTCATTTTGGGTTGCGAGATTGCAAAGGCAACACAAAAGAAAATTAAAAATGTGATAATATGAAATTTTTTCATCTCAAAACTCATTATTATTACTCAAACAGCAAAATTAATCAAATATTTAAAGTGAAAATGTTAATTTTGTTTGTTATCGTACAATACTATAATGGAAAAGTTAAGGATTGGCTTTTTAGCTTCCCATAACGGAAGTAATATGCAAGCAATAATTGATGCAATCAAACGAGGTGAACTTGATGCTGTCCCCGCTGTTGTTATTTCAAACAATTCAAACGCTTTTGCGCTTGAACGCGCTCGGAAAGAAGGAATTCCCGCATACCACATCAGCTCGAAGCAATTTCCTAACGAAGAAGAACTCGACCGCGCAATTCTTGAAACATTAATTAAGCATAATGTTAACATCGTCTGTCTTGCTGGTTATATGAAAAAGGTTGGTCCAAAAGTTTTAAACCACTTCAAGAACCGTGTGTTGAACATTCATCCCGCCCTTCTACCCAAATACGGTGGGAAAGGAATGTATGGTAAGTTTGTCCACGAGGCTGTATTAAAAGCGCGAGAACCACAAAGTGGTTGTACGGTACATCTTGTCGACGAAGTTTACGACCACGGTCGAATTCTTGGACAAAGGGTTGTAACTGTTTTTCCCGACGACACAGTTGAAACTCTTGCTGAACGAGTTTTAAATGAAGAACATAAACTCTATCCAGAGATACTACAAAAGATAGCCACAGGTGAGATTACGCTTGATTAAAATCTGTCCAGATGATAGCCACCATCGACATTTAAAATTTGTCCAGTTATAAAATCCGAGCATGTAGCAAAAAAGTAAACCGCATCGAAAATATCCAAAATTGTTCCATACCTTTGCATTGGAATTTTTTCCACCGGAACAAGCGGTGAATCGATTTGGTTAGGTTCATAAGGAATTAGAATTGTCCCAGGGTTAACACAATTAACTAATATTTTTGGGGCTAACTCTTTTGCAAGAGATTTGGTTAATTGAATCACTCCAGCTTTTGAAATATTGTAAGGAATTCTACCACGCCAGGTTTCTATCCCTCCAAGTGAACCAATGTTTATAATTCTTGCACCCTCGGGAGCATATTTAGCAAAAGTTTTAGCAATGAATAGATATGCTTTGAGATTAATAGTGATAGTCGTATCCCAAATCTCCTCGTCAATTTCATTTAAATTTCTTTTTTCTGGGAAAATTGCAGCATTATTCACAAGAACTTGAGGTGTACCTATCTCTTGGAATACTTTTTCAAAATTGCTTACAGATTTTTCAATGTTTCGAAGGTCGCTCGAGAAAATATATACTTTAACACCAAAATTCTTTTCGATATAATTTTTGGTTTCGATTGCAGTTGGTTCGGAGGAGTTGTAATGAATAATGACATCCCAACCTTTTCGTGCAAATTCGATTGCCAAACCTTTTCCTATTCTTCGCCCGCTTCCTGTAATTAGTACCAATTTCATAATTATTACTTAATTTTAGAATTTTAAACTTATGCTTTTTTATAAACTTATGATTTTTATCTTTATTTTACTTGCTATTAATCTTTTTCAAACAAATCTCTACTCCGAAAAATATAGAATTTTTTTTAAAGATAAAGGTACAAGAAATTTTTACAAAGGCAGCGCACTATTTGAATTAACTAAAAGCGCTCTTTCAATCAAATCAATTCACAGAAGAATCAAAGTTTTCCCGAGCGATTCCTTTGTAACCTACGCAGATGCCCCTATCCCAGAACCGTTTCTTAATAGCATTACAGAGACAGGAGCAAAAATCCTTTTAAAATTAAAGTGGCTGAATTATGTCGTAGTCGAGGCAAATGAAAATCAGATAAATCAAATCTCAAAATTAGAATTTGTCAAATTTGTCCAAACCATTGGCGAGAAACCTCCAAAAGAATTAACTAACAATATCCTTTTCAATGAATTATCTAGTGTTGCAAGTAGATCGCTTCTAACCATTCAAAATAATGATAATCCTTATGGCGAAAGCCTTAACCAATGGCAAATGTTATCCATCGACAAGCTCCATTCCTTAGGTATTCTTGGCGATAGTGTCCTTTTTGGAATTATTGACACAGGTTTTCGTTGGAAAACAAACAAAATTTTCCAACAAACGAATGTTCTTGCCGAATACGACTTTCTCTTTCAGGATAGCAAAACTGAAAACGAAGAAGCGGACACAACAGTCCAAGACCATCACGGTACAATGGTATTTTCGATTGTTTCAGGTTTTAAAGAAGGTTTCCTTGTTGGTGGAGCACCGCTTTGCACATTTGTCTTAGCCAAAACAGAAGATTATCGCAAAGAATCGCATTTCGAAGAGGATTGCTTTGCAGCAGCAATTGAATGGATGGATTCTATTGGTGTCGATATCATTTCATCATCCCTTGGATATTCGAATTTCGATTCACCAGAATCGAGTTACTCATTTGAAGATTTCGACGGGAAGACCACTCTTGTATCTGCGTACGCCAATAGAGCAAAAAAGTTGGGTATTACCATAATTTCCTCTGCTGGGAACCGGGGACCAAATGACTCTACAATTCAAGCACCAGCAGAAGCATTGGGCGAGATTGCAATTGGGGCTGTAAATCCTACTGCCGATTCGGTTTTGAAATTTTCTTCTCGAGGTCCAACTTTCGACGGAAGAATAAAGCCCGACTTTGTTGCACAAGGGACTAATGTAGCTTTTGCACCAGCATCAATAAACGACACTGTAATGTTTGGAAGCGGAACGTCCGTTGCGGGTCCAATTTTTGCAAGCGGTGTGGCACTATTGCTGTCAGGTTTCGAGGAACTAACCCCCGATATGATTTCAACTCTTTTAAAACAACATTCATCAAGGAAAGGAAATCCAGATAATTCTTGGGGTTATGGTTTAGTCGATTTTTATCAAGCAGCTTTAGATTATGATATTGTTATTTCTAATCCAATAACTTACTATAATAACGGCACACAGAGAATTTTGTTCAAAATTAAATACTCAAAGGAAATCGAATTTGCAAAATTGTACTATCGAAAGGCAAATGAAGTTGAACACTTATCGGTTAACTTAACCAAAATACCTTGGACCGATGATTTCTACTTCGATTTACATCCTTCATCAAATGACACATTGCTTTATGTTTACGTAATTGCAAGAAGCGTCGACGGTAAAGAGCGTCGAAAACCATTTTACGAAAGTAAAGAATTCGAAATCCAAATTGGCAAAAATTCTAAAAATATATTTCTATTCAAGGAATCGTTGTTAAATATAGCATTTAAAGAAAATGCAAATGAAATTAGAATTTTCCCCACTGTTTTGGATCATTCAAATGAGTTGTATTTAGAAATCAACGATTTTCAGGAAGACGCAATTGATGTTGAAATTTTAAATCTTTATGGCACGAGTTTAGAAAAAACCACTATTATTGCGCCCAAACATACTTTGCATAAAATAAAGTTGAAAAACCTTTCAAATGGCTTATATTTTGTAAAATTATCAACTCCTTCAAGAATCTTGTTCATTGGAAAACTTATTAAAGTCTTTTAAATTGTGTATCTTGATTTCCATTTGTGGATATGGAATGTTGATGCCATTGTTTTCAAGTTCTGTCCTTATAATCGGGAGCAGATTATTTTTTGTTTCATACCATTTCTCCGTGGGCGCCCAAAAACGAATATGTATATCCACACTACTCGAGGAAAACTTCTCGACGAATACTTCCGGAGCAGGTGCTGAAAGGACAAATTTTTGGTAATTCAAAAAATTAAGGATAATTTCCCGCGCCTTACTAAAGTCATTGGAATAGTGGATCCCAATAATATAATCGACCCTTCGAGCAACGTTCTCTGTTAGATTTATGATAATCGATGTAAAAACTTGTTCATTTGGAATTCGAATGAATTCACCCTCGAAGGAACGAATGATCGTTGAAAGAAATCTTATTTCTTCGACGAAGCCAGAAACATCTGCAATGCGGACCGACTGACCCAATTTGATTGGTCTTTCGAAAATCAAAAATAAGCCAGCAATGGAATTTCCAACTACCTTCTGAGTGGCAAATCCAATAATAATTGAGGCAAACCCGCCAAGAGCCAATAATCCAGTTAAATTTATTCCAAAATATGACAGTATAACAAAAATGTAAAGAATAATGAAAATCCAGATAATAAATCGATTTAGTACACTTAAAGTTTGAAACGAAACTTTGTCTCGAAGAATAAATCTTATTCTTTTGCTAAGTAATTTAATTATTACAAGCAATACGAAGAAAAGTACAAGAACAATTAATATTTCGACAACTTTTTCAGTTGTAATTGAATCAAAAAATTTCATAATCCATTTGTCATAAGATATTTCGAACTGGAAAGAAGTTTAGTAGGTATCAAATCAATTGATTGATTAAAACCATTCAGTTCGGATGGTTCAAGAAATTCTGTTTCGCAATAAGTTTCCGATTGAATTTTCGCACGCCCCTTTATCTTAGCAATGTTTTCGTTGTAAAATATTTTTATGTATGCGAAATCGAAAATCAATTTAGAAACTAAAATCGCGGAAGAAGACACATTCTCAATTTCTAATTCCATAAGCGCAGTTTCAAATATGGTTGTTTCTATTGGAACTAATGAGAACTTTGTCTTCCAATATCTACAAATATCGCCGTTATGCGGATTGCCGTACAAAGCAAACTTAATTGGGGAAATATGGAGCAAATCGACCAATTGTTGCTTTTTCGAATTTTCTAAGAAAATTGCAACAGTTAATGGAACCGTAATAAATCCTGCTAAAAAACTATCTGGAAACATTGACAACGGCTCATCCAGTTCTAAATAAAGACGGGTTTTGGGCAAATCGCTTACCAAGGGTTCCGATGGTTGGATAATTACATTTTTATATTCATCAAATGGAATCCAAAAAGTTTTCGATTCCCCACCAACAACTTTACGTGTATAACATAAAGAGTTGTTCTCTTTTAAAAATGAAAAGGAAAACTTATCGCTTTCATAACTATCAAGAAAAGGATAAATGCCGTATTTAGAAAGAAAAAGTTTTTGCATAAATTTATTAACGGTCGAAATCTAAATCATCGTCGAATTCCTCGTCAATATCCTCGTCGTCTATAAATTCTTCGAAGCCAGCCTCGGAGAACAAATCCTCGGGCGGAAGATCTTCAATGTCCTCGCTCTCACCACTTTCTTTTTGAAAAAAGTCAACTTCATCTATTTCCTCGAGATTCAGAAGGTCCTCGTCGTCGAATATTTGTTCTTCCTCGAAATCATCTTCCTCAAATTCTGAATAAAAGTCGTCCTCAAAGTCGTCGTGATTACTACCAGCGAAATAAAAGTACTCCTTGTCCCAATTTTCTTCAAAGCTATCCATTTTTCTTGTGAACATTGTTGTACATAAAAAATCAAAATTATTCAAAATAAATTCATTAACAAAACAAAAATTATTGTTTGTGAAGAAAAAAGGGACTATTCTAAAAGAATAGTCCCCAAGAATCATTTAATAATAATTAATTTCGTGCTACTTTCTTTACGAGATTCGGGTCGGTTAAGGCTTTTAAAAATGTAACGATGGATCTCAATTGCTCGTCGGTTAACTGTTTACCAAGATTAATATCGGCCATTATTTTCACTGCTTCTTCCAAAGTTTTGGCAGAACCATCGTGGAAATATGGATATGTCAGTTCCACATTGCGGAGCATTGCAACCTTGAACATAAATTTGTCGGACTCCTGTTTTGTTACCTCATATCTACCAAGGTCTTTTGTATTGTAATATGGTTTTACTAAACCCATCTTTTGGTAAAGATTACCCCCGAAAAGCGGACCAGTGTGGCAAGTGATGCATCCAACTTCAATGAAATTCTTCAATCCAACTTTTTCTTCATCAGTCAATGCATTTTTATCTCCTGCAATCCAGTTATCGAAGCGAGATTTAGAAACAAGCGTTCGTTCGAAGGCTGCAATTGCATGGGCAATGTTGTCGAAAGTAATGGGTTTCTTTTCGTTCGGAAACGCTTTTTTAAACATTTCTTGATATTCTGGGATAGAAGAAATCACCTTTTCAACTTCCTTTTCGTTTGGCATAGCCATTTCAACTGGATTTAAGATTGGTCCTTTTGCTTGTTCTTTTAAATCGGCTGCCCTCCCGTCCCAAAATTGAGCAAACTGGAAGCCAGCGTTGAAAACGGTTGGCGTATTTCGTGTCCCAATTTTACCTTCGATGGCACCGGGCGAGGTTGGCTTATTATCCACTCCTGCCAAATTGTTTATATCGTGACAAGTGTTGCACGACATCGTATTGTTAACCGAAAGTTTAGTCTCGAAATATAATTTCTTGCCGAGTTCAATCAATTCTGGGGAATCGTTTTCACTTCCGGGCATCTTGTTGGGAAGTACACCAAAGATACTGCTCGCTTTGGTTAAAAGTTCTTGCTCATCCGCTTCCGAGAGTTTCTTTACCTCTCCTTCTTTTTTGCCACCGCACGAAACCAAAATTAAAACTATAGCAAATAAAAATAGAATTCTTCTCATATCAAACACCTTTAAAATGTTTAACAGAACTAAAATTTAAAGAAATAATTTTAAAAAAAAAATGATTAGATTATAAAATAACAAGCGGGGGAATAAAAATCCCCCACGCTTGTTTACAAAATTTCTTTTTATTTCTTTTTATCTTCTTTTGACTCAATTTTCTCAAGAATCGCAGCACGTGCCGCAGCAAGACGAGCAATTGGTACTCGGAATGGTGAACAGGAAACGTAATCGAGACCAATTCGATGGCAGAATTCAACCGAAGCAGGTTCTCCTCCATGTTCACCACAAATACCAACTTTTAGCTTCTTCCTTGCCTTTCTTCCTTCTTTAACAGCGTGTTTCATCAAAAAGCCAACCCCGTCTTGGTCGATAGTTTCAAATGGATCGCGCTTATAAATTTCTTTTTCAACATAGAAAGGCAAAAATCTTCCAGAATCGTCACGGCTCAAGCCCAAAGTAGTTTGTGTTAGATCATTTGTACCAAAGGAAAAGAATTCCGCAACTTCGGCAATCTCCCGCGCGGTGATAGCCCCACGAGGAACTTCTATCATTGTTCCAACAAGATATTCGAAATTTACCCCCGATTCGTTCATAACTTCTGTCGCTACTCGACGAATAATCTCTTCCTGATGTTTCAATTCTTTGTAATGTCCAACAAGGGGTATCATTATCTCGGGGAAAGCTTTATATCCTTGTTTGATGACATTTACTGTTGCTTCGAAAATCGCTCGGGCTTGCATTTCTGTAATTTCTGGATAAAGGATTCCAAGCCGACAACCGCGAAAACCAAGCATAGGGTTGAATTCTTTTAATGATTCTACCCTTTCTTTAACTTTTTGCAAAGGAATATTCAACATTTTAGCAATTTCTTTTTGGCCAGCCTCGTCGTGGGGTAAAAATTCATGCAACGGTGGGTCCAACGTCCTTATAGTTACTGGTCTCCCATCCATTGCTATAAAAATCCCTTCGAAGTCTTGCCGTTGCAAAGGTAGTAACTTTTTTAATGCTTCTTTTCTTTCTTCGGGTGTATCGGAAAGAATCATTTCCCTCATTGGGCCAATCTTTCCTTCGCCAAAGAACATATGTTCGGTGCGGCACAATCCAATCCCTTCGGCTCCGAAAGCGACTGCGTTCCTTGCTTGATCTGGTTGATCAGCGTTGGTGCGCACCTTCAATTTGCGATATTTATCTGCCCAATCCATTATTTGTTTGTAAATTTGATAAGTTGGAGCCTGCTCTTCGGCGAGAGTCTTTTCGAGGAGAACTTGAATTACTTCGCTGGGTTTAGTTTCGATCTTTCCTTTGAAAACCTCTCCAGTGGATCCATCCAATGAAATATAATCTCCTTCTTTCAAGACAATATCTTTGCCTTCAACTCTAATTTCGCGGGCTTTATAATCAATAATTAGCGAACCACAACCAGCAACACAAACCTTGCCCATCTGCCGAGCAACAAGCGCTGCATGCGAAGTCATACCTCCGCGAGAAGTAAGAATCCCTTCGGCAGCATTCATTCCTGCAATATCTTCTGGCGATGTTTCGATGCGAACAAGAATAACCTTTTCTCCACGTTTAGCCCATTCCACTGCATCATCAGCATTGAAAACAATTCTACCATAGGCAGCACCCGGTCCAGCATTGAGTCCTTTTGCTATTAATTGATTATTCTGTAGAGCCTTCTTCTTTTCTTCCAAGTCGAAAATTGGCCTAAGAAGTTGATTTAGTTGGTCTGGTTCAATTCGCAATAGAGCTTCTTTGGGTTTTATCAAACCTTCGTTGACCATATCTACTGCAATTCTCATAGCCGCTAAGGCTGTTCTTTTGCCAGCACGACATTGCAGCATATACAATTTGCCTTTCTGAATTGTGAATTCAATATCCTGCATTTCGCGATAGTGCTTTTCAAGAATATCACGAATCCGAAGAAGTTCATTGTATGATTTCGGGTCCTTCTCTTTCAATTGTTCAATTGGCAAAGGTGTTCGAATACCAGCAACAACATCTTCTCCTTGAGCATTCATAAGAAATTCACCATAAAATCTATTTTCGCCGGTAGCAGGGTCTCGAGTAAAAGCAACCCCGGTACCACTATCCTCGCCCAAATTACCAAAAACCATAGCTTGCACATTAACTGCTGTGCCCCACCAATCGGGAATATTATTTAATTTCCTGTACACAATTGCACGTGGATTGTTCCAAGAACCAAAAACTGCACCAATAGCTCCCCAAAGTTGTTCTTCGGGGTCTTCGGGAAATTCTACGCCTAATCTTTCTTTAATGGCTTTCTTGAATTCATATACCAACTCTTTCAAATCATCGACATCAAGCTCAACATCAAAATGTACACCTTTTTCTTTTTTCTTTCGCTCGAGAATCTCCTCGAATGGGTCGATATCGTCCTTACTCTGAGGTTTCAATCCAAGAACAACATCACCATACATTGCAACAAATCTTCTGTATGCATCGTATGCAAACCGAGGATTGCCAGATTGCTTAATTAATCCCTGAACAGTAATATCATTAAGACCAAGGTTCAAAACTGTATCCATCATTCCTGGCATTGAACTACGGGCGCCAGAGCGTACTGAAACAAGAAGCGGATTGTCGGCGTCGCCAAATTTTGCCCCCATTTCTTTTTCCACTTTTGCCATCGCTTCCTTTACTTGCTCGTAAAGACCTTTTGGATAGCTCTTATTGTTTTCGTAATAATACCGACAGACTTCAGTAGTGATTGTAAAACCCGCTGGAACTGGAAGTCCGAGATTTGTCATTTCTGCGAGGTTTGCACCTTTCCCCCCAAGTAAGTCTTTCATTTTTGCATTTCCTTCGGCTTTGCCACCGCCAAAGTAATAAACATACTTTTTCATTTTTTTCTCTTTCTTGCCCATAAACTTCAATATTTTGTGGATAATAAAAAAGCAAAAATACAAATAATTTATGAACAACATCTTTACATTACCGAAACTATGTAAAATAAAAGTTTTAATTGACTCATTTTATCGTAATTAAATGACTTAATCTTTTTAATTTTGTTGGTTAAAAACTAAATTGAGATGAAAGACCTTAACACACCGTTGATAAAACAATATCTTCAAATAAAAAGCAAATATCCAGATTACATATTACTCTATCGAATCGGGGACTTCTATGAAACTTTTTATCAAGATGCTGAAATTACCTCGAAGGTTTGCAATATTATTTTAACGAAAAGAAATAATGGCGCCGCTGGTGATGTGCCACTTGCGGGTTTCCCCTACCATCAACTCGACAATTATTTGCCAAAAATTGTTAATGCTGGATATAAAGTTGCTGTTTGCGAGCAAGTCGAAGACCCAAAGAAAGCCAAAGGAATCGTCCGCCGCGAAGTAATCGAAGTTGTTTCCCCGGGCATCGCTCTCAACGATAAATTGCTTGCAGAACGCTCTAACAATTTCATCTGTTCATTGTTTTTGAAATCACCAACTCAATCAACTGATCAACTCGTTGGAATTGCGTTTGCAGATGTTTCTACAGGCGAATTTTATCTCGCCGAAACCTATACTTCCAAATTGAAAGAATTTTTGGATAATTATCAAATCAAAGAGTTTATTATTTCAAAATCCCAGAAAAATTACTTCGAATACTTTTTTTTAAATACAAATTCCCGAACTTATGTCAATAAACTTGAACCTTGGGTTTTCGATTACCAATTCGCAAAAGAAGGTTTGCTTGGGCACTTTAAAACAGTCAATCTTAAAGGTTTTGGAATCGAACAATACGAAACCGCTATAACAGCCGCAGGGGCTCTTGTTTACCACATCAAGCAAACCCAACCAGCATATTTGCAACAAATAAAACATATCCGCTTCGTGAATCTATCGGATTTTATGCTTTTGGACATTTCTACTAAAAGAAATTTGGAAATATATACATCGTTGGACCATAAGTTCGAAGGAGGGCTTTTCTCTGTCATCGACAAGACTTTAACCCCGATGGGTGCACGTGTTTTGAAACGCTGGGTTAGCCAGCCGCTTATCGACAAGGAAAAAATCTCAACCAGACTAGAACTTGTAAATTTCTTTTTCGAAAACCACAACCTACGAAACTCTATCAGAAATCGTCTTAATGACATTTCAGACATTGAGCGGCTAACATCGAAAATTTGCAGTTTCAAAGCCACCCCACGCGATCTACTCGCTTTGAAAAAATCGCTCGACAATATTCCTTTAATAATTTCCGAAATCAGCGCTTTTCAAAATGAGTTCACACAGTACTTAATTTCAAATCTGTTCTCTTTCGACTCCATTAGAAACCTGATTCAAATTGCAATTTGCGACGACGCAAGCACTTCTGTTGGCTCTGGTGGTGTAATTAAAAAAGGATTCAACTCCGAATTCGACACATTAATCGAGTTCAGAAATAACAGTAAAACTCTACTCAAAGAATACCAGGAAGAAGAGCGAAGCAAAACAAATATTCCAAGCCTTAAAGTTGGTTATAATAATGTTTTTGGATATTTTATTGAAGTCACAAAAACCCACTCTAACAAGGTTCCCCAATATTTTGAAAGAAAACAAACATTAACAAATGCCGAAAGATATACAACACCAAAGCTAAAGGAGATCGAAACAAAACTTCTTAATCTTGAAATGGAAATTCAGCAATTAGAAACAAATCTATTTAACGATATTCTTTCAGAGATTGCTAAATATACTGAACAATTACAATTAACAGCACAAAAAATCGCCGAACTGGATTGCATTGTCAACTTCGCAGTCGTTGCAAAAGAAAATAATTATACAAAACCTATTATAACAAATGATTTCGATTTAGAAATAAAGAACGGACGGCATCCCGTCGTAGAAAAAAATTTACCAATTGGCGAAAAGTTCACTCCTAATTCAACTTTGATGGACAAGAACTCGATGATACACATTATAACAGGACCGAATATGAGTGGGAAATCCTGTTACCTACGGCAAGTTGGATTAATAGTGCTTCTCGCTCAAGTTGGAAGTTTCGTCCCAGCCGACTATGCTCGAATTGGTATCGTCGATAGAATCTTCACTCGAGTTGGTGCACAGGACAATATTTCGCAGGGAGAAAGTACATTCCTTGTTGAAATGCAAGAAAGCGCAAATATTCTTCATAATGCAACTACAAGGAGTTTAATCTTGCTTGACGAAGTTGGGCGCGGAACAGCAACTTTCGACGGCATTTCGATAGCCTGGGCTATTGTCGAGTATATTCACAACTATGTACGAGCAAAAACACTCTTTGCAACCCACTACCACGAATTAAACGAACTGGAGAGTAAATATGAAAACATTGAAAATTTCTGTGTCGAAGTAATCGAGAAAGAAGACAACATTATTTTCACCCATAAATTGAAAAAAGGACACAGCGACCATTCTTTTGGAATCTATGTGGCTCAAATGGCTGGTTTACCCGAAGAAGTGATTAACCGTGCCAACGAAATCTTAAAAACTTTAGAAAATTCCACAACCCAACAAGTGGAAATTTTCAATTTTTCAAAACCAAATCCCAAAAACATAAAAGCAATAAGTCGTAAATACACAGCGCGTCAACTTGCTATTTTCGATTTTTCCAACAGCGAATTAAAAGATAAAATACTCTCCATCGATTTGAACAATTTAACACCAATCCAAGCACTTGCATTTCTCGAAAATTTGCAAAAAGAATTGCGAGAGCGAGAATGAAAAAAATTTTTTTAATTCCTTTGCTGTTATTGTTTATACTTTTAGAAACTAATTCAGCCCAACCAACAAAAAGATATGTTGAATTCATTGCAAAAAATGGGGACCGAGCAGAGCTAATATTCAAGAAATTTATGCTTCCACTTAATAAAGAAACTTACAAAAAGTTTATTGAATTGAACGCAAAAAAAACGAACAAAAACCTAATCTTAATGATTGGCGTGAAATACAAACTTCCTATTATAATTGTCAGCGAAAAGAATCTTTTGTTAACTATTCAAGAATATTTCACAGAGGATTCAAGCGGAATAATTTTAAATAAAGTTAAAAACTATAATAAAATTCTTCATCAAAAAGGAATTAAAACCAGCAGGAAAGACTACTGGCTTCCTTTGGTCATTTCAACAACGACAAAAGACGGAAATAAATCTGATGCAAAACTTGATTTGATCGACAAAAAAGAAATTAAAAATAACAAAATTTTAAAACCTTATTACGGAGAGAAAATAAAATCAATCAAAAAAAGAAGTAACCAATTAAATGCTTATGTATTCTACCTTGTAAGTGGCCACGGGGGACCCGACCCCGGAGCGATTGGGTATTTCGAAGGGAAAGAACTCCACGAAGATGAATATGCTTATGACATCACTTTGAGGTTGGCTAAGCATTTAGAAGAAAATGGGGCAAAAGTTTATATGATCACAATCGATACAGTTGATGGAATTCGTGACGATAAAATTTTGGAAACCAGCAATAGAGAAATATTTTATGGAGGTGTCCCGATACCTTTAAACCAGAAAGAACGACTGGAAGTATGTGCCAGCACAGTAAATAATCTTTATCAAAAAGAGAGAAAGATGAAAAACAAAAAACACATTTCAATAAATATCCATTTAGATTCTCGTTCAGAAGATGAAAAGGTTGATGTTTTCTATTACTACCAAGAAAACAACGAAGAAAGCAAAGCCCTTGCAGAAGTACTTCAAGAGACATTTGCCGAACAATACAATAAATACCAACCCGGAAGAGGATACAATGGCACTGTTGAAACAAGGAACTTATTTATGCTACGCAATTCTTTACCCACAACAGTATACATTGAACTTGGAAACATTAAAAACAGAAGTAATCAATATAGATTTATAGAAAAGAGTAATAGAGAAGCGATTGCCAAATGGCTTTGTCTTGGTCTAATCAAATTTTCAAAGAAAAAATCCACATTTAAAACAACAAAAAGTAGGTAAAATTCTTTTTATTTCGTCAATAGGTGAGTTTGGTTAGTTAATTTTGAATTTTAATAATTTACTTTTTATTTCGAGGCGAAAATGAATGTTTTAGTTTTGAATTGCGGAAGTTCATCGCTGAAATTCCAAATTATTCAAACCGACTTAGAAGCAATAAAAAACGATCAGGACAAAATGCTTGCAAAAGGCTATATCGAAAGAATTGGCAGCCAAGCAATTATCACTTTGCAAGCAACTGGACACTTGCCATTAAGAACCGCAGAACCTATCCGCGACCACAAATCGGCATTGAACTTTGTCATAAAGTGGATTACAGACCCAAATACAAAAATCGAGAGTATTTCGGATTTAACTGATATTCACGCTATTGGTCACAGAATAGTCCACGGAGCAGAAAAATTAAAAAAATCCGTGCTAATCGACGATGCTGTGATTGACCAAATTGAAGAATGTATCCCTTTAGCACCATTGCACAATCCACCCAATCTTAAAGGAATCTATGCCGCTCGCGAAGTTTTTCCTGGTATTCCACAAGTAGCAGTATTCGATACGGCTTTCCATTCTACACTTCCCGAAGAAAATTATCTTTACGCTATTCCCTATCAACTTTATCGAAGATTCAAAATCAGAAAATATGGTTTCCACGGAACATCCCATCGATACGTCGCCTATCGGTATAGAAAAATCAAAGGCATCGAACGAGAGCAGGTAACTATTATCACACTACACCTTGGGAACGGTTGTTCTGCTTGTGCTATTAAAAATGGCTTTTCTTTGGATACATCTATGGGAATGACCCCACTTGAAGGACTCGTTATGGGAACGCGCTCTGGCGACATCGACCCTGCTATTGTGGAATTTCTGATACATAACGAAGGATCCTCTGTAGAAGAAGTTTTCAATGTCTTAAATAAACGTTCCGGTTTGCTTGGTATATCTGGGCTGACAAATGATATGCGGGACCTACTCGAAGAAGAACGAGAACACCAAGATCGCCGTGCAAGTCTTGCGATTAATATCTTTTGCAATAGAATTAAAAAATACATCGGTGCGTATTTAGCCGAATTGAATGGTGCCGATGCAATTTGTTTCACTGGTGGTATTGGTGAAAACGCTCCGGAAGTCCGCCGCCGTTGTCTCTCCAATTTAGACTTTTTCGGTATCAAGCTCGACAATGAGTTGAACGAAAAGGCTGTTGGTGTGAAAGAAATGAAAATTTCAGCCCCGGACAGCAAAATTGAAGTTTATGTTATTGCAACAAACGAAGAACTTTTGATTGCCCGCGACACATTGCGGGTTGTTTTAAACGTTCCAAGAATCTGGTAACATCAAAATCGAAAGGAAAACGAAATGAATGGTAATTTTATTCCTCAAATCCGGGAAAAAGCCAAAGGGCTAAACTATCGAATTGCTTATCCCGACGCCGAAGACTTTCGGACTCTTTCAACAGCTCGTTTTATTCTCGACAATGGTATGGGGAAACCCGTACTTATCGGCAATCCTAACAATATTTCACAACTTGCTAAAAAAGAAAATATTAATCTAAGCGGTATTGAAATCATCGAGCCAAAGGATTCACCGAAATTCGAAGCTTTCGCATCAAAACTTTACGAAAAACGAAAAGCAAAAGGAATGACCAAACCACAGGCTCTTGAACTTGTTGCCCAGCCTATTTATTTTGCTGGGATGTTGCTCGACGCAGACGATGTGCAAGTTGTTGTCGGCGGGAATGTCTCGTCAACTGGAGATATCATTCGGTCAGCAATCTATACTGTTGGCGTTGCACCGGGAATTTCCATTGTTAGCAGTTATTTCATAATGGTGCTCAAAGATAAATTACTCTGTTTTGCCGACTGCGCTGTAAACCCCGACCCAACCCCAGAACAACTTGCCGACATTGCTATCACATCTGCAAAAAATTTTCATGCAGTAACGGGAGAAACTCCCTATGTAGCAATGCTTTCCTTTTCTACAAAAGGGAGCGCTACGCATCCATTGGTTGACAAAGTAATTCAAGCCACAAAGATTGCAAAAGAAAAAGCACCCGACCTTATCATTGATGGCGAAATGCAAGCCGACGCTGCTATTGTTCCATCAGTTGGCGAAAGAAAATGCAAAGGCTCTCCTGTAGCCGGCAAAGCAAATGTGCTTATCTTTCCCGACCTTGACGCTGGCAACATTGGATATAAATTGGTTGAAAGGCTTGCCGGCGCTCAAGCTGTTGGTCCTATAGTTCAAGGACTGAGCAAGCCTTATTGCGACCTTTCTCGAGGTTGTAGCGTAGATGATATGATTAATGTCTCGTGCATTTGTTCTTTGATGGCAAAAGGTGTATTTTAGAAATTAAGAAGTGATTTTTTTGTGAAACTCGCTTGAACAAATAAAAGGCAAATGTAATTAATAAGGAATCACACGAGTAATTTTCGTGCGTAATACTTTACAAGTCCATATCGCAAGCCTTTGTCACTTACGATAAGGTGGGATAGATTAAAATGCTCGCAAAATGTTTCTAATATAAGAGTTCCAGCTGTAATTACGTCTGCACGCAAGCGTGGAACGTATAATTTTGTAACAATATCTTCAATACTTAAAGAAACAAACATTTCCTTTGCTTTTCTAATTTCCTCGATAGTAAGGTGATAGTTGTCGACTTTTGTTTTATCATATTCTTTCAAACCCAAAAGAACCGAAACAATAGTTGTAGGCGTGCCGGCAACAGCATAAACATTACCTCGAATCAAATCTTTTGAAATTTTGCTAAAGTGTAGTCTGCATTCTTGCTTAATTTTTTCAATCCCATCTTCCGAAGGGGGATGACTTGAAATGAATTTTTCAGTGAAACGAACAGCACCAATGTTAATTGACTTACGGAAAACAATCTTTTCTTGCTCGCCAGCAACAATTTCAGTGCTACCCCCGCCAATATCGAGAACTACTGAATAAGAAGTATCTTCGACTGTCCCAATAAAACTCAAATATGCTTCGAGTTCTCCGTCAATTATATCAACATTAAAGCCCGCATGATTATTGATTTTCTGTATCACATCAGATGAATTTTTAGCTTCACGTAAAGCAGAAGTTCCTACGCAAGCAACAAAATCAACAGAATATTGTTCAACTATTTTTTTATATTCAGCTAAAATTCCTATTGCTCTTTCTAATCCTTGTTTCGAGATTACTCCAGTTTCATTCACCTTTTCTCCTAAACGGGCAATTGAGTGGTAATCTGCAATGGGATAGACACCACCGTTGTTATTAACTTCCGCTATTAACATTAATATAGTGTTTGTCCCAATATCAATACCAGCAATACGCATTCTACTTTCCACTTTTTAACACAGCAGCAAACCATTCTTCTTGCCTTAATGTTTCGATAATCTCGAAGCCAAATTTTTGAGATATTTCGGCAAATTCATCATAATCATAAATTAGTATTCCGCTAACAATGGCAACACCCAATGTTGTTTCTATCGCGGAATGGAATTTCTTCAAATTCCTTACTACAATATCATAATTCAAATTAGCAAAAATTCCATCCGCTACGGGAAGATTTGGCAATATGTCGATGTCGAATTCAACTAAATCTATCCCTTCGAAAACTTTATTATTCTTAAAATTTTCGAATGCATTCTGTATTGCCCAGCTATTGTTGTCGATTGCCAGCACTTCTTTGGCACCGAGTTTTTTTGCAAGAATTGCAAGCACACCAGTTCCGGTGCCAACATCTATCCAGAAGCTATTCGGTTTGACATACTTTTCAGCCAAAGTTATCATTAGTTTAGTCGTAGCATGGTGCCCAGTACCAAACGACATTTTCGGCTCGATTACAAGTTCAATTTCTTTACCAGTCGAACCAATTCGATTTGGCGGAACGATTGCAATGCGTTCATTAATAATAACAGGAGTTAAATTTTTTTCCCATTCTTCGTTCCAGTTTTTTTCTTCAATGGATTCGATCTCGCTTATTACTGCATTGGGGTCTGCCAATCTTAGTGATTCAATGAAGAAATCATAATCAATCGAATCCCAATTTGTTTGCGTAAAAGAAACAATAAAAGTATCATTTTGTTCTTCAACGCCAAGTATTGGAAATGTGCTAAGAATTGCGATTAACTTATCGGAATAATCTTCTTTGCTTTCAATCTTGACATAAAAATATTTTTCATCCGCCATTTAATTTTCTTTTAATTTCATTTACAAAAACATCAAAATTAGTAATTGGTTCGGAACAAGTGAAATTTGAACACAAATACATTGTGGTCTTATCTTCGAGAATCTTATATTTTTCCCAAAAAACAAGATTGTTCAATTTGTCAACCAGCGGATTGAAAAAAACAATTAAGCTGTTTGGAATATAGTTGCGGGTTAGGAACTCCCGAGGCTTTTTAAAGTTTTCATCATTTTCATCCTTGTAAACAATAACCACTTCAAGAGAATGACCAAATTGTTTCTGCAAAGCAAAGTTGAAAAAATTATGTGAGAGAGGATTGGGATTTGCATGCTTTGCAAAAGTCTTTTCAAGTTTTCTTGCTATGTTGAAATATAGTTTATTTCCAGTAATCAAATGGAATCTATTCAAACAATAGTACATTACGGAATTCCCAGATGGTATTGCTCCATCAAAGAATTCGATTGTGTTTAATGCTGTCTCACACTTGTCTTTTGCCGTAAAATAAAATGCCATTTCATTTTCGTCCCAAAAAAGTTCAATTGCTTTGGTAAGCAACGAATCGACAATAGATAGAAATTTATGATCGAATGTATTTTCGAATGCCTCCAAAAAGCCAAACGCTGAAAATGCATAGTCATCTAAAAAGCCATCGATTTTCGATTCGCCATCATAATACAAATGTGCAAGCGACCCATCGTGCATATATATATTTTTCACAAAAAATTCTAAGTAATTGTTAATTATATCCAAAACATCTTTTCTTTGTGTGATCGAATAATAATTAGCCAAACCGGCAATCATTAAACCATTCCAATCTGTCATTATTTTCCTGTCTTTAAATGGTTTGACTCTCTTTTCGCGATATTCGAAAACTATCCTTCTACTATATTCAATTTTATTTTTTAAACTACTTATATCTATATTCAATTCTCTGGCAATCTCTTCCATTGGTCCACTCAAATGCAAGATGTTTTTTTTCACATTTTCACCAAACAAGTCTTCAAAATTTCCCGACGGTTTAATGTTGAAAACTTTTGAAAAAAGTTCAAACTCTGTTCCCAACAAATTTTCCAATTCTTTGTACTCAAATAAATAGAATTTCCCTTCGACGCCTTCGCTGTCTGCATCTTCGCTTGAAAAGAATGCTTCTCCGTTGCTAAGCAATTCTCTTGTCACATATTCTACCATTTCGTTTGCAACATTGAGGTAAAAATCTTTTTGTGTGAGTTTGTAGACTCGAGAATAGGCAAGCAATAGCATCGCCTGGTCGTATAACATTTTTTCAAAATGCGGAACGAGCCATTTTGCGTCCGTTGAGTAACGATGGAAGCCAAAACCAATCTGGTCAAATATTCCGCCCAATCTCATATTCAATAATGTTTTCTCGACCATTTCAAGAGCGGTTGGTTCATTATTCAAAGCAAAAAAGTCTAAAAGAAACAAAATGTTTTGTGGTGTTGGAAATTTTGGCGCTGAACCGAAACCACCATAAATCCCGTCGTAAGCAAATTTCAAACTTTGATATGCGTCATTAATATAACTTTCGTCAAGATCCTCAATTCCGTGTTGGCTATCCTGAGATTTTAAAAATCCTATTAAATTTTGAGCAGCGGATTCGACGTCGGAACGGCGCTTGTTCCAGACATTTTTTACATTTTTTGCTAAGTCTAACAATCCAATTCTATTGTATCGACTTTCTTTCGGGAAATAAGTGCCAGCAAAAAAGGGTTTCCCATCGGGTGTCATTATTATTGTCAAGGGCCAACCACCGCTTCCAGTCATCATCTGACAAACTTTCATATAGAAAGCATCAACATCGGGACGTTCTTCTCGATCTACCTTGATGCAAACAAACACATCGTTTAAAAGGCTTGCAACCTCTGGGTCGTTGAAACTTTCTCGTTCCATAACGTGGCACCAATGGCAAGTGGAATATCCAATTGAAAGAAAAATTGGCTTATCCATTTTCTTTGCCAAATTAAAAGCTTCGGCACCCCAAGGATACCAATCAACCGGATTATGGGAATGTTGTCGAAGATAAGCGCTTTTTTCATTAATTAATCTATTTTTGCGCATCTTTGCCTCAATATATGTTTATAATTTTTTACAATACCTTCAAATTTCGCCCTTTTCACTGGAGATTTTCTAAATTTTTCTTTGAACACTTCTGGCGTCAAGCCTTCAAACGTTTTTTCATCTAAATTCGTTTGGCTATCTCGTGGTAGAAATTTGCTTTCGTTTGTCATTACCGCTTTGCTATTCCAAGGACAAACTTCTTGGCAAATATCGCAACCGAACACCCACCCCTTGAAGTTTAAATCCTCGGGTATCTCTTCCCAAGTTTTCTTTTCGATTGTCCAAAAGGATATGCACTTTCTCGAATCAATTACTTTTGGTTGAACAATTGCACCCGTTGGACAAGCCTGTAAACATCGAACGCAGCTTCCACAATGATCTCTTACTTTTGTGTCTGCTTCAAATTCTATATTTGTTAGAATAATTCCAATAAAAAAGTACGAACCTAATTCTTTTGACAGTACTAAACTATTCTTTCCCTGCCATCCAATCCCAGATTCTACAGCCCAAATTTTCTCGAGAAGAGGTCCAGTGTCAACATAAATCTTACATTTTAAATTGGGAACATGCTGACTAATGTAACCTACAATTAGTTTCAGCTTTTTTTCTAAAATTTCGTGATAATCGTCGCCCCAAGCATAACGCGATATTTTTGCAAAAGGACTTTTATGTTCAATTCTCGTGAAATAGGAATGTGCAAAGACAATTACGCTTTCTACTTCGGGTAAAATTTGCTTCAAATCATACCTTTTGTGAATATTTCTTTCGAGGTAAGACATTGAAGCATGGAAACCATTAGAAATCCAGTTTTGATAATTTCTTATCTCTTCGTCGAGCACACGATATTTTGCAAATCCAACTTTATTGAAACCGATAGAATAGGCATATTCTTTAATAATCTTTTTTAAGTAATTTTTATTACTTATTTTGTTCAAAAGAAAAACTCCATTTTTTTGTTTGAATATGATCAATTCGTATGTATACAACGCGGTCGATTACTATTATTTCAAACTTTTCCAACTTTTGTGTTCCTACGCTATTATTTACATTTTCGCCCGTTTCGAGATTAAAAGTCCATCCATGCTCTGGGCAAACAATACAACCATTTTCAACAAAACCTTTGTGTAGGGATTGCCTATGTTGGTGAGGACAAACATTTGAAATTGCGTACAATTTATCATTTACCTTGACAATAACAATTTGCTTATTTATATCTCCCACCAATTCAATCTTATATGGCTTAAAATCCTTTAACACATCAATTCCAACCGTGGGGATAAAGTTTTTTGAATCAATTGATATTGCGTTCGCAATTTCAAATCTCATAACTCAATTCTTTCCCTAATGAAATATTTGCCGTTTTCAAAGCCAATTTTTCCTGCTTTAACAAAAGCATCGTGTTCGAAAATGATAATCCAATTCTCATCAATTGCTTGCGAAAGAATCTCTTTTTTCTCTTGGAGTGTTGTTAGTGGATAATTGTCATAAGCAAGTATGTAAGGTAAATTTAGATGGGCAGAAGTAGGAAATAAATCTGCAGCGTAAAAGTAGACTTGCCCATTAATTTTTAACTTAATTGCTTGCATTGCAGGAGTGTGACCAAATAAAGTTATTAACTCTATAAAATCGAAAAGCTTACTATTCCCATCAACGAATTCTAACACACCATACTCATACAAAGGCAAATAGTCATTTTTCATAAACGAACCTGCGTCTTTTTCAGTAGGATTCTTCGCCCATTCCCAATGTTCCTTTTGAACATAATATTTCGCACTGCGGAAGGTTGGTAAAATTTTCCCATTTTCTTCTACGGTGGAGCCACCACAGTGGTCGAAATGCAAGTGCGTTAAAATAACATCTGTTATATCTCCTGCACTTAAATCAAATCTAGTTAATTGATTCGCAATATTAGAATTGTCTAAATCGATTTTATAAATTTTCCTCAACTTTTCATTAAATTTGGTTCCATTACCCGTATCGACAAGAATATTTCTCCCGCCTTTCTGAATAAGCAATGGTCTTGCAGCCAAAGGGATTCGGTTGGCTTCGTCAGCTTCGGAATATGCTTTTGTCCACAAAACTTTAGGAATTATTCCAAACATAGAACCACCATCGAGACCAAATATTCCTGTTTCAATTGTTTTTATTATAATATTTTGTTCAAACATATTGACTCCAGTAACTTATTTCTTCCATTTAATACTGCAACCTATAGACGGTTTTTGTAGAAAATTGATAGGTTGGTTCGAAACAGTACATTCAAGAGCTCGTTTAAGATCTGAACCTGTGACTGGAATTGAATTTCCTGGACGTGAATCGTCGAACTGGCCATGGTAAATCAACTTCAATCCAGAATCGAATAAGAAGAAGTCCGGTGTACATGCTGCATTATAGCTTCGAGCAACTTCTTGTGTCTCATCAATTAAATATGGAAATGGATAGCCATTTTTTGTTGCATATTCTTTCATCTTCTCTGGACTATCTTCGGGATAAGCATCATAATCATTGGGATTTATTCCTACAATGTTTACACCTTTCTGTATGAATTCTTTTGTAACTTCTACAAGTTTTTCAATAATATGTTTCACATAGGGACAATGATTGCAAATAAACATTACAAGTAAAGGTCTTCCATTTTTGAAATCATCGAGCGAAAACCACTTCCCACTAATTACATCTTTTAAATGAAAATAAGGTGCCACTGTACCCAATGGTATCATTTTAGATTCTGTCGCTGCCATAATTAAATCCAAAAATTTGACAAAACGAATAAACGAGAGAACTAAAATAAAATTTTTGACATTTAAAATTGAAATTTTTATAATCCAAAGAATTCAATAATTTTTTTTGCTGCTCTTTCACTCGCACCACTCCCACCCAGTAAGTCTCTTAATTTTAGAAAACTTGCTTGCATAGAATTGTATAAATCCCTATCGGTTAATAAGGCTTTAATAGTACTTACAATTTTTTCTGCAGTGGCATCCTTTTGAATAAATTCCGGTATGAACCTCCCATTTAACAAAAGATTAACAATAGAAATATAATCAATCTGCACTAATTGCTTTGCTATAAAATAAGTTGCAAAAGATGTTTTGTAAAACATAACATAGGGTAACCCCAAAAGTGCAGATTCAAGATTCGATGTACCAGATTTGATTATCCCAACCTTGCTCGAGCGCAATACTTCGTATGAGCTCTCCTCGAAAACCACATTTTCAAATCTTCGTTTAACCTCAGTGACAAAACTTTCCCAAAAAGAAGACCCAAGCACCGGAATTTTAATCACAAATTCTGGTAATTCTCTTTTTAACGAATTAATAACTTTAATGATTAGGTTATGGTGGTGAATAATTTCGGATTTTCTCGAAGCTGGAAGAATTGCAATTGAATTCTCTCTTTCTTCATATGAAAGAATTTGGTTTCGAAATACGGGTTCGTCGAGTAAAGGATGCCCAACAAATTCAACATTTTCAATATAAGATGAAAAAAAATCTTTTTCGAAAGGTAGAACAACAAGCAAAAGGTCAACATTTTTTTCTAATTTTTTAATTCTTTTTTTTCCCCAAGCCCAAATCTGAGGAGCAATATAATAACATACTGGGATGCCAAGCGAAGAAGCAAGCTCTGCAATTTTCAAATTAAAGCCAGGGAAATCGACAAGAATTACAAGGTCAATGTTGCTGCTTTTCAAAATATTTTTGCTTATTTCAAAAGTCTTTCGAAAGTAATTAATGTTTTTTATAACCTCGGAAAACCCAACAACTGAAATTCTATCGAGCGGAACAATACTTTGTAAACCAGCTTCTTCCATTCTTTGCCCCCCAATGCCTACAAAACTAACATTGGGGATTTGTTTTTTAAGTTGTACTAAAAGCTTGGATGTATGTATATCGCCGGACTTCTCACCAGCAACTACAAAAATATTTGGCTTTCCCATCAACAACTACTTTGGTATTGTAAAAATTCGTATTTTCCCTGTCCTACGCTCTTTCTCAATACTCTCAAGTAAAAACTTTTGTGTACAAAAAGGCTCTTCGCCCGGCTTGGGCGTCAATCTTTCATATTCACCATTTGATTTCAATCGCCACGACTTGGTATTGTCTTTCCAATATAACTCTAACAGATGAATAAGTTGATTTTTGAGCCTTGGATCTTCTACTGGATACATCAATTCTATCCTTCTATGTAGATTTCTTGTCATCCAATCGGCACTTGAAAGATAAACTTCTGGGTTACCGTTATTTTTGAAATAGAATATTCGACTATGCTCGAGAAAACGGCCAAGGATGCTTCGCACTTCTATGTTCTCGCTCAAGCCTTCGACCCCGGGAACAAGACAACAAATCCCCCGAACTAAAAGACGAATTTGAACATTTCTTTGCGAGGCTTTGTAAAGTTCAGTTGTAACCTCTTCGTGGGCAATTGAATTCATTTTTGCAAAAATTAAGCCTGGATTATCGGGAGTTGAATATTCTGCTTCGCGTCGAATAAGCTCTACAATCCTTTGTTTCAAATTAATTGGAGCGACAATAAACTTACGCCAACTTGTAAATTTCGAATAACCAGTTAGGATGTTGAACAAATGAATTGTATCCCAAGCAAAATCTTCGTTAACTGTGAACAAACCTATGTCGGTATAAATTCTTGCGGTAACAGAGTTATAGTTGCCAGTACTTAAATGGACATATTTTCGTAATTGCCCACCTTCTCTTCGAATTACCATGGCTATTTTGCAATGAGTTTTGAAACCGATGACACCATAAATAACATTCACTCCACGATTTTCTAATTCTTTTGCCCAACCAATATTGCTCTCTTCGTCGAATCGCGCCTTCAATTCAACAAAAGCCACAACATCCTTGCCGTTCTCTGCTGCTCGCAAAAGTGATTCAACTATCGGAGCGTTCTTTCCGACACGGTAGAGGGTAATCTTTATTGATATTACATCGGGGTCATCAGCTGCACTTCTAATAAACTTTAAAACACTATTTGTAAAAGAGTCGAAAGGATGATGGACCAAAATGTCGGAATTGCTGATACACTCGAAAATACTTTTATTTGGGATAATGAGCTCTGGCGGAATTCGTGTTTGAAATGGTTTATCCTTCAATTCGCGCCTATCAATGTTTAAGAGAGACATAAAATCGGGCATTTTCAAAGGCCTACCCAATCGGTATATTTCGTCATCTTCCAATTTTAAATGTTCTTGGAGAAATCTTAAAACATCCTCGCTCATTCGATTGCTAACTTCAAGGCGGACAATTGCAGTACCCCAATGTCGAAGCTTAATTTGCTCTGAAATCGCACTTAGCAAGTCTTCTGCTTCGTCTTCAGCAATTTCAATGTCGGCATCTCGCGTAACTCGGAAAGTATTGGCTGAAACAACCTCGTACCCAGGAAAGAGAAGATCCCGATTTGCTTTGATTACTTGTTCGATCAAAACAAAATGGTGCTCTTCTGGATTTTTGCTAGGTATTTGAACCAAGCGAGGAACTTTATCCGACAACTGGACAAAGTTTTTTACCAGCGGAGCATCTGGATTTGTTTTGTCTTTTAGGACAAAAATGATATTCAAAGCACGGTTTATCAAATTTGGGAATGGATGTGCCTGGTCAAGTATTCTTGGGGTTAACAAAGGAAGAACTTCGCGACAGAAAAATTGTTTCAAATATTCTTGACTTTCGTCGGACAAATCTTTGTAGTTATGAATGAAAATTCCAGCCTCTTGCAGTTCAGGTAAAACTTCATTAAAATATATTTCTTCCTGCATCTTATACAAATCCAGAACAACCCTTCTTATTTCTTTGAGTTGTTCACGGGGGGTAAGACCATCCATCGAAAGTTCAACAACTCCGGATTCGACTTGCCGTTTCAAGCCAGCAACTCGAATCATAAAAAATTCATCGAGATTTGAACTAAATATGCATAGGAATTTCAATCTTTCAAGCAAAGGATGGTTCCTATCTTTTGCCTCGTAAAGAACCCTCCTATTAAACTCGAGAAAGCTCAATTCCCTATTGAAAAAGATACTTTTTAAGGATTTCCTTGACTTCCCGATTTTTCGAGCTTCGTCCTTCCCATCCCCAGAAGTTTTAACATTTTTCACTGAATTTTGTTTTACTTTCATTTTAAAGCATTCATTTTTAGAAAATTTATTTATTTTGCAATATAAAATTATGTAAAAATATTTAAAAAGGTATGATTATGAATGCAAAAAATATACCACTTTCGATTAAAATATGTCTATCTTTTTTACTCTTGTTTCAAACTGGAATTGCCCAACCAATACGCGATACTCTCGCCCCAATGTGGAATACCATTCCGGTGCCGAATCCTTCACATATCAAGGTAATAACTTTCGACAGTAGCGATGTTATGTACATTGGTGTTTGGGGCGAAGGTATTTTCCGCTCTCTAAATCTTGGACAAAATTGGACAGAGATTAACAATGGTTTGACCAATAAATACATTACAGCAATCGAGAAAGATTCCAATGGTATTCTCTATGCGGGGACTTATGGTGGTGGTATTTTCATTTCAACCAACAACGGCGCGTTGTGGTCCCCAATAAACAATGACCTACCAAGCTTGAAGATCAAAGCATTGAAAATCAAATATCCCGATACTTGTTATGCTGCTGTCGAAGGATATGGAATCTTCCGCATTACAAACAGGGGAGCAGTTAAAGTTCGTTTAACTAAAGGATTGTGGAACTATGATGTTAATTGTATTACAATTGGCGACAATGGTTCCATTGTAGTTGGAACTAATGGCGACGGCATTTATTATTCGGATGACGGGGGAAAAAATTGGCGACGAACAGGCTATGCAAACAATCTCAGAGTTATTACTTCTTTTGCAAAAAGTGGAATTGGAGAGATTTTTTGTGGAACTTACCAAGGTGGAGTTTTCTCTTCCGCCGACCATGGATTAACTTGGGCTGTTTTCAAACGAAACGATACTTTAAAAAATGTAACTGCAGTTACTTACTACAACAATGCCGAACCTATAGCCGGAACAGAAAGAATTGGCATACTTCGTTACGATTCAAGAGCCTACGAAGATTGGCGTTTGACAAGTTTGAGGGATGTTGGAATCACAGCACTTGCCCGGAGCCGTAATGCTATTCTTTTCGCTGCAACTATTGACGGTGCCCTTTACAAAAGCACAAACGGAGGTGCAAATTGGGAAAGCATTCGTTCCTCGAACAATTACATCTCTGCTTTTCATTCCTTTAACAATTACTTATTCGTTGCATTAACTAACTACAGGTCATATAGAAGCCCTGATTTTGGAAGCACTTGGGAAGAACTAAACTCTGGCAACATCGCATTAACTGGTTTTTTCAGCGATTCCTCAAATAAACTTTACGCCACGGGAAAATCTTTAGCGTCGCCCCGCGGTTATCTGCTTGTTTCAACTAATTATGGCGATAGTTGGGATACAGTTTTAGTTAAAAACGACACTCTATTTCAAACGTTTGCCAACAAAAACAATTTGTATTTTGTAAGTATCTCTTTTCAGCCATCAAATCCACGCGATCCAGCCTCGCCAAGAAACGACGTGCTTCGTTCGACCGACGGTGGGAATACTTGGGCTGCACTGGGTATTCGCTCGCTTTCGGTCAAAGGTGTAAGTTTTATAGGATTTAACACAACAGGCACAGTTTTTATTTCCTTGACTGATAGTGTTATAAAATCGACAAATAACGGTACGACTTGGACAATTGCACTGAACAAATCTGCCAGCAATTACAATGACATTGCTTTCACAAAAAATGGTACAATTTTCGTTGTTGGAGATTATACAATACTGCGTTCGACAGACGATGGATCTACCTGGACGGCAAAACCAATTAGTTCATTATATCAATATGTTCAATCCATCACCACGACCTCTTTTGACCAAGTTATATTTACAACATATTACGGAGAATTGCAGACCACCACAAACAATGGAGCTTCGTGGGATTCAGTTTCGATTTACCCCGGACTTCTCAAAGAAAACATTTTGTTTGTTAAATCCGATAAGCAAGGGTATATTTGGATTATAACCAATGCTAACATTTTTAGAGCTATCGACCCCAAAGCACTATCTATTCCTAATCTAATTGAACCGCAAAAAGGAGCTTTAGGTGTCGATCCGCTGGCAACTTTTCGTTGGAACAATGTCTCGAAAGGCGACATCTTCGAAATGGAAATCTCCGAGGATATGGATTTCAACACAGTCAAAGAAAGAATTGTACTAAAAGATACAACTAGGCAAAACTACTACCAACTTTCCTACAATACACTTTATTTTTGGCGGGTTCGCTCAAAACTCAACAACGCACTTGGACAGTGGTCTCAAACTTTCTATTTCACAACAATTGTTGAACCACCTCAATTAATTGCGCCAAAAAATAACAAAGGTGCTCTACCTTTGCGTCCGACATTTGTATGGACGAAAGTAAAAGATGCCACAGGATATATACTTCAAGTTTCCAAAACCAACGACTTTTCGACACTTGTTTTTGAGAAAACACTAACTAAAATGACTGATACAAACTACACACACAGCTCCGACTTGCAATTCAATACAGAGTATTATTGGCGTGTTTCCGCAAAAGTGGGAAATGCAATGTCCGCTTGGTCCGAAATATGGAAATTCAAAACAAAAGTTCAGCCAGTCCAATTAAGAGCCCCAGCCAACACAACCTATGGAGTCCCAATCTCAACAAAGTTGGAATGGACACCCACCCCAGGAAGCAATGTATTCGAAGTCCAAATTGCTTTGGATGAGAACTTTGAAAACATATTTTTCGATGGATTATCACAAGCCAGCAATTACTTCGAACCGAAATTATTAGATTACTTCACAAAATACTACTGGCGAATTCGTGCTGGTGACGATTACGGTCCTTCTGATTGGTCCGAAACCTGGTGGTTTATCACTGTTATTCAAGCGCCAGAACTAATTTCACCAACAAACGACAGTAAATATGCCAAACAACCGATCCATTTCCAATGGTCGAATTTCGAAAAAGCAACCAACCATCACATCCAAATCGCAAAAGATATGAATTTCACTCAACTTGTCGTCAATGATTCTTCGCTTACAGAACCTTCGTTTATCGCAAGTTTATTAGAACCGAACACAAAGTACTATTGGCGCGTTCGTTACAAAATAAATAACTACATCGGCCTTTGGAGTGAAACTTTTTCATTTACAACAGGTATTGGGAAGGTGTCGCTTGTTTACCCACCTAACGACACCACCAATATTCCTTTGTTCGTTACTCTTGTTTGGGAACCAGTCATTGGTGCCGAATTTTACGAATTATTGTTATCACTCGACCCGAATTTTTCGCAAAACATAATCTTTTCCAACGACCAACTTTCGACCAACCAATTACTTATTCAAAATCTCGCATATAAAACAACCTATTATTGGAAAGTAAGAGCAAAGAATCAACAAACAATCGGAGAATGGTCTGACACTTGGAAATTCACGACCAAAGAAGAGCCCCCACAATCTGGCGTTGAAGAACCGGTCACGCTCAACATTTTCCCAAATCCAACTCATAAAGTCCTTGAAATTCAATTTCAATCAGTTCAATTTCCTAATGCAATCAAAATTGTAAACATTTTTGGCGAAGTAGTTCTGCACTTCGAAAAAATTGATTTGAACAAAGATAAGTTGCGACTCGATGTGTCAAATTTGGAAAACGGAATTTTCTTTATTATTTTTGAATTTGATAAGGAAGTTTCTGTTAAAACTTTTGTCAAGTTTTAATAATGGATATAACAAATTATGCTTGTTTTAGAACAATTACTTGAGATACAAGAATTAGCAACATTACCAACGGTCACCACAAAAATTCTTCAGCAGATCGAAGACAACAATGTCGATATCAGAAACATTGCCCATACTATAGAAACCGATGCATCGCTTACTGCAAAAGTGCTAAAAGTTGCTAATTCTGCTATTTATGGATTAAGGACTCCAGTAACATCTATTTCACAAGCAATCATAACAATAGGGTTGAATAGGTTAGCAAACATTGTTATTGGCATCTCAATTTTTTCTCGCTTTATGCTGAAAAGCCAACAATACACAAAGCAACTTATGGAAAAGTTCTGGTGGCATTCTGCATCAACAGGTGTGGTTTCAAAATCGCTTTCTTCAAGGATTGGGAAAAATTACAAAGAGCTTGAATTCATTGGAGGGTTGCTCCACGATTTTGGGAAATTGATAATGATGCAATATAAACTCTCCGACTTTGTCAAAACGATCGAATTGGTTTCAAGCGAGGGAATTCTCGATGTTGAAGCAGAAAAAAGAATCTTTGGAGTCGACCATCTTGAGGTTGGCTACTTTATTGCAGAAAAATGGAAACTCCCCAGCCCAATTGTCAATGTTATTGGCTACCACTCAAAGTTGAACTTTTTAAAAAATGATATCGAACTTGCTGCAATAATAAGATTTTCCGACCTGCTTTGCGAAATGTGGGGCGCCGACTTCTTTGAAGGTTATCAGATAATTAATTTCGAAGAGCAATCTTCGTGGAAAATTCTTAAACAAAGATTTCCTGAACTCAATGAGCTTGATTTGGAAAAATTTACATTTGAACTCGAAGAAGACTTTAAAAAGTCTAGTGAATTCTTGAAGATAATTTCATCTGTTTAGTCTTTCATTAAAAGTTCATTTAAGATTCTCTGCGTGCTACCTACTCTTTTGAAGAAGTAATCTTTAACTTTATTACTTACTTCCAAGAGGTACTCTGGATTTTTTAATTCTTTTAGCAACTTAACTAATTCAATTGGATTGTTGACAACAAATAAAGCTCCAATTTCATACAAATTAATTGCATCTTTAGAATTGCTGATATTACCGCCGCAAATGATAGGCAAAAAGTAACCCGCAGGCTCGATAATGCTATGCAATCCTTTCCCGAAACCACCACCAACATAGGCTACATCGGCAAGAGAATAGAGCGAAAGCAGTAATCCAATTTTATCGACTATAATGTTCCTCTCAAAAAAGAAACTTTCTGCTCGCTCCAGATGATTTAAACTTAAAATTTTGCTATATCTTATTGAATTTTTATCGTTCTTTTCAATGTATTCAATAATTCTTTCTGTAGGTTCGTGTGGAACATAAATAATTTTTAGTTCCAATTCGCTCATCAAGTCTTCTTTCGCTTTGAAAATCAACTCAAGGTCTGGCTCCCAAACGCTTCCAGCAACAAGCACCAAGTCGCCACTTAAATCTTCTTTCTTGAAGGGTAAGGGGTCGGGATTTTGAACCTTTGAATATACTCTGTCGAATCTTGTATCGAATTCCAGTGCAAGTGGGACTTTCAAGTTCAGTCCAGAGAAAAACTTAAGGTCCTTTTCGTCCATAACAAAAATTTTTGTAAAATAGTTCAAGGCATATTTCAAAAAAAAACTGTAGAAAATCGAGTTTCGAAAACGAAATGGTTCGGTTGCCGCAACAAGATAAGTTGGAACATTATTTTTATGCAAACAAACAAGGAAATTCAGCCAAAATTCATATTTAATAAAAATCGCTATATTGGGCTTAACAAGGTTTATAAATTTTTTTGAATTCCACCAAAAGTCAAAAGGTAGATATAATATCACATCGGCGTAAGGATAATTTTTTTGGTTCTCGTATCCAGAAGGAGAAAAGAAAGTTACTAAAACAAAAAATTGAGGATATCGAATTTTTATCGCTTCAATCAAAGGTTTGGCTTGCTCGAATTCGCCCATCGATGCAGAATGAATCCAGATGGTTTTCCTTGTGCCTTTGTTCTCTATCTTTTCAAAATTATTTTTTAATACTTTCAACCATTCGGATTCTCTTTTAGCAAATTTGGGGTTTAAAACCATTAGAATTGGCTTGACGAGCCAAAGTAGACTAAGCAAGAAGTTGTAAGCAATTCTAATCAATTCCTAACTCGTGTTTCAAAAACATTCCAGTCAAACTTCTGGGATTCCTTGCAATTTCTTCTGGTGTACCTTCGGCAATGATTTCGCCACCTTCATCCCCACCTTTGGGTCCCAAGTCAATTATCCAATCGGCACACTTAATTACATCCAAATTATGTTCGATTACTACAACTGTATTTCCTTTATCAACCAGTTCATTCAACAATTTTAAGAGTAGTCGAATGTCTTCGAAATGCAAACCCGTTGTTGGTTCATCAAGCAAATATAATGTCTTCCCAGTACTTCTTTTGGAAAGTTCAGTAGCCAGTTTAACTCTTTGCGCTTCGCCGCCAGAAAGAGTTGGGGCTTGTTGACCTAATTTGATGTAGCCCAATCCCACATCATATAGTGTCTGTAAGACTTTTTTTATTTTAGGAATGTCTTTAAAGAATTCCAATGCTTCTCCAACAGTCATTTCAAGTACGTCTGCAATCGATTTATCTTTGTATTTAACAGCCAGAGTTTCGTCGTTATATCTTTTGCCGCCGCAAGTATCACAAATGACATAAACCTCGGGCAAAAAGTTCATCTCGATTTCTTTCATTCCACCACCCTGGCAATCTTCGCAACGACCGCCGGGAATGTTAAAAGAAAATCGTCCAGGCTTGTACCCACGAATCCTAGATTCCGGAAGCATAGCATAAAAATTTCTGATCTCTGTGAAAACCCCAGTGTAGGTGGCGGGATTCGACCTCGGAGTCCTTCCAATTGGAGATTGGTCTATTTCGATTATTTTGTCAATATATTCGATTCCTTCAATCGAATCGTAAGGCAAAGGTTTTAGATTTGATTGATAAAAGTGATTCGACAGTATTGGATATAGGGTATCATTAATCAAAGAAGATTTGCCCGAACCACTCAAACCTGTGACACAAACAAACAACCCAAGTGGTAGCCTCAAGGTTACGTTCTTCAAGTTGTTGCCTTTTGCTCCATATAAGACAATTGCTTTACCGTTCCCTTTTCTTCTTTTTTTAGGTATTTCAATTTTTTTCTTGTTCAAAAGGTATTGAACCGTAAGAGACTTCTTTTTAACTTTATCATTTAAAATTTTCAATTTATCGGGAGTTGTAGCAAGTAAAACTTCGCCTCCTTCAATTCCCGCTCTTGGTCCTAAGTCAATAATATAATCAGCATTTTCAATTGTGGCTTTGTCGTGTTCGACAACTATAACCGTATTGCCAATATCACGCAATTTTTTTAATGAATCGATAAGTCGGTGATTGTCAAATTGATGTAACCCTATACTTGGTTCGTCAAGCACATAGGTGACGCCAACAAGTTCAGAACCCAATTGAGCGGCAAGCCGAATCCTTTGAGATTCGCCCCCAGAAAGTGTCCTTACTGATCGGTCGATAGAAACATACGCAATACCAAGCTTTTCAAGAAATTCGAGCCTATCAAATAGTTCTTTGAATATTAATCTTGTAATCTGACGTTCTCTATCATCAAGTTGATTGAAAATATCTTTGAGAACGTTTTTTGCGCTTGTTATATCCCGACTTGCAATATCATAAATAGAATAACCGTGAACAAATACATTCAAATTATCTTCTTTCAATCTTGCCCCATTGCAAACTGGACAAGGAAAGCCACGAATATATTTTTCCAAAGTTTTAATGAGAGTGGGCGCCTCGGAATTCTTGTAAATTTGCCTTAAAGCGTTTACAACACCATTGTAGGTCACTTTATACGCAGAATTTGAATGTTTCATTTTTAATGTAATTTCTATTGGCTCTTCTGGGTCTCCGAATAACAACAAGTTCAATTCATTTTCGTGCAGTTCTTTAATTGGCTTTTCCAAGTCTATTTTAAACTTTTGTGCAAAAGCAACGATTTGTTCAAGAAGCCACAAGAATCTACTGTCCTTCAAAATTTCAATTGCCCCATCTGAAATCGATAATTCTTTATCTGGTATTAGCAGGTCTAAATCGAAGTCAAACAATTCCCCAAGCCCATCACATTTTGGACAGGCACCATATCGAGAATTGTATGAAAAGCTATTTGGGGCAAGAGGCTCGAAGGCACGTCCACATTTTGGACAAGAATAATGTGTACTCAAAAGAATTTCCTCTCCATTATCCATATTGTAAACGATAATCGTGCCTTCGCCATAATTTAATGCAAGGTCACAAGATTGATAAAGCCTTTCTTCCTGTTTTTCGTCGATAGTTAATTTGTCGACCACAAGTTCAATATTGTGAGTCTGGTAACGGGAAACTTTCATATCTTCGACCAGTTCGAGGAACTCTCCGTCGACCCTAACAGATATGAATCCAAGGCGCAAAAATTGTTCGAACAATTCCCGATAGTGCCCCTTTCGTCCTCGTACAACAGGAGCAAGAATTTGGACTTTTTTACCGAAGTGTTTGTCTATTAATTCTTTTATTATCTGGTCAAGATTTCGCTTTTCGACGGGTATCTTGCAAGTAGGACAAAACTGAACTCCAATCTTTGCAAAAAGTAACCTTAAATAATCGTAAATTTCAGTCACAGTACCAACAGTAGATCGCGGATTGTGACTTATCGTCTTCTGTTCAATTGAAATGCTTGGAGAGATTCCCTCGATTAAGTCTACCTCGGGTTTTTTATAATTACCAATAAATTGACGCGAATAAGCAGAAAGGCAATCAACATATCGTCGGTGTCCTTCGCTATAAATCGTATCAAAAGCAAGAGTAGATTTTCCAGAGCCAGATAAACCAGTGATTACAATAAACTTATTTCTTGGTATTTCAATATTAATATTTTTTAAGTTGTGTTCTCTTGCACCACGAACTTTGATAAATTCATCTCCGTTCAAACCAGCGTCTAAATTTTCCTTTTCCATTAAAGTTCGAAAAAATACATTGAATACATAAAACAATTTAGAAAAGACGAATAAATGATTAATTGATTTTTTGTTCCCATTATCCCAATAAACTCATCGTTTATTTGTTCTAAAAATAAAGTAGTAATTTTGTAATTTATTAATTTCAAATAATAAATTGGATAATTGGAAAACTATAAGTTACGGTGATTCTATCGATCTGAAAATTTTTACAGCTCGATGGGTGGGCAGGGAAAATCCTCGAACGAACAAAAAAGCAGATTTCATTATTCTCGATTCCAAAGATTGGGTGAATGTTATACCAATCACAAAAGATAACAAAATTGTTTTGGTACAACAATATCGTCACGGAATTGACAACATTACACTTGAAATACCTGGCGGATTAATTGACGAAGGTGAAACTCCAGAAAACGCTGGGAAACGAGAATGTATCGAAGAAACCGGCTATGCCTCGGACAAAGAACTAATTTTGCTCGGAATAACTCGACCCAACCCAGCATTTTTAAATAATAAGTGCTATTCTTTCCTCTGGTATGATGTTGACAAAAAATATGAACAAAAGTTCGATACCAACGAAGAAATCGAAATTATCCTAAAAGATATTAACGAAATTGAAAACTTGATAAAAGAAGGTAGGATTAATCATTCTATCGTGTTAAATGCTTTCCTATTCTATTTTCTATACGAAAAAGAGCAAGGGAAATGGGTAAAGTAATTGCAATTGCAAACCAGAAAGGAGGCGTTGGGAAAACTACTACTGCAATAAACCTTTCTGCATCATTGGCTTTGCAAGGGAAGAAAATATTGTTAGTTGATATCGACCCACAGGGAAATGCAACCAATGGTTTCGGATTCAACCAAAACACTTTGTTGAACACAACTTACGAGGTACTAATCGGAAAAATTCCAATTGAATCAGCAGTTTTGCCAACAGAAATTGAAAATCTGAAAATTCTTCCTTCGAATATTAATCTTGTAGGTGCAGAAATCGAACTTGTCAATTTGGAGGGAAGAGAAAAAATTCTAAAAGAAAGACTCGAAGGAGTTCGCAGTATCTTTGATTTTGTAGTGGTGGATTGCCCACCTTCGTTGGGATTGCTTACCGTCAATGCACTTACAGCCGCCGATACTGTTATTATTCCTGTACAATGCGAATATTATGCTCTCGAAGGATTGAGCAAGTTGTTGAACACAATCCATATGGTGCGAATGGGATTGAATCCCGATCTTGCTCTCGAAGGAGTCTTGCTAACTATGTTCGATGCTCGACTTCGCCTTTCAAACCAAGTGGCTCAAGAAATCTGGAGATTATTTGGCGACAAGGCATATAAAACTGTTATCAGTCGAAACGTCCGCTTATCTGAAGCTCCAAGCCATGGCAAACCCATTGCGTTGTATGACCCAACAAGTTCTGGAAGTAAAAATTACTTTGAATTATCCAAAGAATTCTTGCAAAGAAACAATATGAAATAAAAATGAACGAAAAGAAAAAAAATTTCGGTTTAGGAAAAGGTATTGCTTCATTAATTCCCTCGGGTATACTCGAAGAAGAAAGTAAGCAAAAAATTCAATTATATTTGAACGAAATCTTTCAGGAAGTTGAAATCTCGCAAATTCAATTTAACCCATTCCAACCTCGAAAAAATTTTGATGATAAGAATATTGAAGAACTTGCCGAATCCATCAAAATCAATGGTGTGATTCAACCAATTACCCTACGCAAAATTGGAACAAACTATCAGTTGATTTCTGGCGAACGAAGAATCCGAGCAGCAATAAAGGCAGGTCTGACCAAAATACCAGCATTTATCATCAAAGTGGACGAAGATTACAAAATGCTTGAAATTGCCCTCATAGAAAACATTCAAAGAGAAGATTTAAATCCAATAGATCTCGCAAATGGATTGAAAAAATTGAGCGAAGAGTTTAACCTGACACAGGAAGAAATTGCAAAGCGCGTTGGCAAAGACCGTTCGACTATTACCAATCTAATTCGATTGCTTAAACTTCCTATTTCTGTTCAAGATAGTTTACGAAATGGTGAAATTACTATTGGTCATGCTAAAGTTTTGCTTTCGATAAATGACGACAATCTCATCAAGCAAGTCTGGAAAAAGATTCTTGCCGAAAATCTTTCTGTTCGCCAAACTGAATTGATAGTAGCAAAACTTAACAAAAAATTAAAAGAAAAAAACAAACAACCCTTCAAAAAAGAAAGCAATTTTTCCTTTTTTGAAAAAGAAATTTCAAAAGCGTTGGGGACGAAAGTTAAAATTCAAGATAAAAACAACAAAGGGAAAATCATAATCGAATATTACAATCTTGACGACCTTGAAAGAATTGTTGAAAGCTTATTGTCAAGCAAACAATAATTTTGCACATAAGTTTTTTAAAAGATTGATTGTTTATTTATTCTCATTGAAATAGTTATAAATTCTTTCGGCTGTCTTTTTTCCAACAACTTTGGCAAGGTCCTCGATGCTTTTATCTTTAATAGCTTGCACAGAGCCAAATGTGGTCAGCAACTTTTTTGCTGTGAGTTCACCCACACCTTCAATATTTACCAATTCTGTTCCAATAGTTCTTTTCTTCCTTAAAGTACGATGGTAAGTAATTGCGAATCTGTGGGCTTCGTCGCGTATTTGCTGGATCAATTGCAAAGTCGGAGAACTGCGTGGTAGAATGATTGGTTCGTGCTGTTCTGGTTTAAATATCTCTTCAAGCCTTTTTGCAATTGAAATAATCTGAACATTTTCATAGATCTTCAGTTCTTTCAGTACCGATGCCGTCTCGTTTAGTTGTCCTCTGCCCCCATCGATTATAATCAAATCCGGCAAACTTTTGTTTTCGTCTAATAGCCTTTTGTAACGGCGAAATACCGCCTCGCGCATTGCGGCAAAATCGTCATTTTGCTCGACGGTTTTAATTTTGAATCTTCGGTATTCGCCTTTGTTTGGCTTACAATCTTTGAAAACTACAACAGAAGAAACATAATCGCTGCCTTGAATGTGTGAGTTATCAAAACACTCAATAACTCTTGGTGGCTTCGTTAATTGCAAATCCTTTTGAAATTCCAATACTCTTTTGGGCAATTCTGCGTCCTTTTTCATCAAAGCCAAAAGATACTCTTTTAGTTGAAAATTTGCATTCTCGATTGCAAGATTTACTAACTTCCTCTTGTCTCCAATTTTGGGAACTATTATCTCTACTATTTTCCCTTTCCTTGTTCTTAAATACTCAACAATGAATTTGTCTTCCTGCAAAGGGAATGGCAAAAGAATTTCATCGGGAATAAATTCGGATTCAAGATATAACCTTTCAATTCCAGCCTGTAAAATGTCGGTAACTGAACTTTTCATTTTGTTCTTCATTATAAAGTATCTTTTACCTACCAACTTGCCTTCACGAACATTAAATACGAGAACGCAAGCATAGTCCCCTTCGCTTGAAAAACCAAAAACATCTCTATCGATTAATTCAGTTGTAACTATCTTTTGATGATCGGAATATTCTTTCAGAAGTAAGAGTTGATTTCTATAATATGCTGCTTGTTCAAATTTCAATTCTTCGGCAAGTTGTTGCATCTTTTGGGATAAAACTTTCTCGATTTGAGAGGTTTTACCATTAATCAAACTAATTGCATTTTTCACGCTTTCCAAATATTGTTCTTTTGAAATCAATCCCTCGCAAGGTCCATCACATTTCTTTATTTGATAATCAAGACAAATCTTAAATTTTTTTTCACGTATCGCTTCATCATTCAATTTCAATTTGCAACTTCTCAACCTAAATATTGTTCGAACAAGTTTAATTAATCTTTTCATAGATTTAACATCAGCGTAGGGACCAAAATAACGAGACCCATCTCTAACGACTTTTCTCGTTGAAAAAATGCGTGGATACTCTTCGTTGGTAATTCTAATATAAGGATATGTTTTATCGTCGCGTAACATTATGTTGTATTTGGGTTTGTACCTTTTGATTAAAGTATCTTCAAGAATCAATGCCTCGGCTTCTGTGTCGGTTACTATATATTCCAAATCAAAAATATTTTGGACAAGGGCAACAGTCTTTGCATCAAAATGTTTTCCACTTTGGAAATATGAACGAACTCGATTCCGTAAATTCGTGGCTTTTCCCACGTAAATAACTTTGTTACTCTTATTTTTGAACAAGTAGACCCCAGGCGAAGTTGGAAGATTGACTATTTTTTCATTCAATTCCAAGTGTCTTTACCACGTAAGTTCAATTCATCTAAACGAAAAACATCCGACCAAATTATACTGAATTTATTTTTCAATATAATCTCTTGATTTGAAATTTATTAAAACATTTATTTAATAAATTTAATCTTTAAAGTTAGAAACTTACTAATTAAGTTTAAAAATTTCAGTAAATTTGCATGTAATAATTTTAATATTTTATGAACAAAAAAATTAAGGCTATAACAATTGATTTTTGGAATACCCTTTTCGACTCGTCCAATGGAATAGAAAGAAACCAACTTCGACTGCAAAAATTAAAATCAGCATTTGAATTTCTTGGATTGACTATCCCCGACGAAGAATATGAAAAAGCAATGCAAGAAGCTTGGGAATATTTCAACAATATCTGGCGCAATGAACAAAGGACAATTTCTGCTTACGATGCTCTTTTGTTCTTTTGGAACTACTTTAACGCACCAAAAAACGAAGAACTTATACGCGATGTCCAATACACTTTTGAACAAAGCATTTTAATTTACCCACCAAAACTTGTTGATGGTGTTCCCGAAGTGCTTGAAAATCTTGCTTCCAAATACAAACTTGCCATTGTTTCCGACACTGGCTTTTCACCCGGTAAAGTTCTTCGAGAACTTTTAAAAATCAATGAAATATTTCATTTTTTCTCTGCCTTTAGTTTTTCAAACGAAACTGGCGTTGCTAAACCCCACCCCATGGCATTCCAAACTGTATTAAAGCAATTAAATTGCCCAGCGGAAAACGCTCTTCACATTGGCGATATTGAAGAAACCGACATTCAAGGAGCAAAAAAATTGAAAATGCTAGCAATTCGTTTCATTGGGAACCACTTGGACTTTCTAAATGAAGACTCTGAACTTCATACTATTGCTGACTACATTGCTACTTCGTGGCAGGATATTCCTCGTATTATTGACGAAATCGAGGATAACGCTTAGTTGATAATGGACATCGGAATTTTTGGCGGTTCATTCAATCCAGTCCACATAGGACACTTGATCATTGCGAATTTTTTTGTTAATGAGTTTACATTGGACAAATGCTTTTTTGTCCCCAATCATATTTCACCATTTAAACTCAACGATCCGGAACAATTGGACGATTATCATCGTTTGAAAATGCTCGAACTGGCAATAAAAGGTAATCCCAAATTTGCAATCGATACATACGAAATCGACAAAAAGGCAATTTCTTATTCTTTTGAAACAATTTTGTACTTCAAAAGCAAGTTTCAAACTGCAAATTTGTTTTTTCTAATTGGCACCGATCAGTTGGAAAAATTTACGCAATGGAAATCGTGGAACATAATTCTTGAAAATGCAAATCTTGTTGTTGCTCGTCGTAACTTTGTCGAAACGAAGAAGGATTTTCTACCCATTGAATATCACAACAAAATTTTCTTCCTAAACAATCCTATTATCGAAATATGTTCCACACTGATTAGGGACTTAATCAAAGCAAATAAATCGATCGATTATCTTGTCCCAGAAAAAGTTAAAACCTACATACAAAAAAATAACTTATACTCAACACTGATTTAAAATGAATTTTTTCTCGATTAATTTTTTTAATTTTGTAATTTTAAAAAATCTAAGGTTTAAAAATGGCTAAAAAAGAAGCAAGAGTAATCGTTACACTTGAATGCACTGAAGCAAAGAAAGAAGGAAAACCCGCTTCACGATACACAACAACTAAAAATAGAAATAACACTCCAGACCGACTGGAGCTGAAAAAATATAATCCATTTTTGCGAAGACACACAATCCATCGAGAAGTAAAATAACATTTAAACAATGAATTCAAAAAGCATTGCAGTATCATCAACTGCAATGTTTTTTATTTTTTTGCAACAAAATATTAATTAAAGACACCTTCCTTTATTTTGAACAATTTAAAATTCGTAATTTACATTTTTAAGTTTTTCAGAGGAAAAAAAATGAATAGGGCTATCAACTTTTCAGCGGGTCCGGCTGTTCTTCCAATAGAAGTTTTGGAAGCAACAAGCCAAGCAGTACTTGATTTTAACAACACTGGTATTTCCATAATGGAAATAAGCCATCGTTCGAAAGAATTTGATGCTTTGATTAAAGAAACGCAACAATTAACGCTTCAAATTATGGGCCTTTCTTCCGATGAGTACTCTGTTCTTTTTCTCGGCGGTGGTCCAAGCCTACAATTTCTTATGGTACCAATGAATTTCCTTCGTAATCAAGCAGATTACGTCAATACTGGTGCCTGGTCGAAAAAAGCAATCAAAGAAGCACAGTGGGTTGGTAAAACAAACGTCATAGCTTCCAGCGAAGAAGCGAAATTCACTTTTATTCCAAAAGACTTAAAATTTACTCCAGGCGCCGACTATGTTCATATTACAACAAACAATACTATTTACGGAACCCAATGGAAAACAATTCCCGATACCGGGGGTATCCCCTTAGTTGCCGATATGTCGAGCGATTTTCTTGGTATACCGCGTGATTTTTCAAAATTTAGTTTGGTATATGCTGGCGCACAAAAAAATGTTGGTCCCGCTGGTGTCACTATTGTAGTTATAAACAAGAAATGGGCTGAAGAAAAAGGGAATCCCAATGCCCCAACAATGCTAAACTATATGACTCATATTAAAAACGATTCCTTGTTCAATACACCGCCATGTGTAAACATTTTTGTTGTAAATCAAACACTCAAATGGATTCAAAAACAAGGAGGCGTCGAAGCAATCTACGAAGCAAACTTAAAGAAAGCAAATATGCTTTATGATTTCTTTGATGCAAATTCCGATTTTTGGATAACACCCGTAAAAAACAAAGAAGACCGTTCGATTATGAACGTCGTCGTCAATTTACCAACCCCAGAACTTGAAGCGAAATTCGTCGAGGAAGCGAAGAAAAAGCACAATATGACGAATTTGAAAGGGCATCGTAGTGTTGGAGGAATTCGCGTATCAATTTATAACGCTTGCCCTTTGGAATGGGTTGAAAAACTTGTTAAGTTTATGGAAGAATTTACCAAAGAAAACAAATAGAATTCGATTTATTCCACAACAAGCCTACCAACCCGGTAGGCTTGTTTTATTCGCAAGACTGAAAGACTTTCGGCACTAATGATTTATACTTTAAGTCCTAATATTATAAATGTGTATCAAAGCCATTTTCTCAAGACTGTTAAAAAATTGGAGATTTTGTTAGTATACAATCACAATAGCTTCGAAACTCTAATATTCAATTCAAATTTCAAAATTATTTTTTACAAGCAATATATTTCTCAATCAAATAACCCTATTTCTATTTTGAAAAAATTTCGTAATTTTGAAACTAAACTTTTATAGAAAATGGTCAAGAGAATTTATCTTTCAACACAAGAAAAAGAAGAAACCCTAACTATAGATTCAACGGGAGTTTCATTCCCAGCGCGGGTAATTCTATTCAATGATGATATACATACATTCGAAGAAGTTGCGCTCCAGCTTGTCAAGGCAATTCATTGCACATATGAACAGGGACTCGACATAGCTTGGGAAGTTCACACTAAAGGCAAGGCTTGCGTGTACGAAGGAGATATTTCAGAATGCCTTCGTGTTAGTGCAATTCTTGAAGAAATTGCGCTACATACCCAGATAGAAACATAAAGATTATTCAAATTCTATGTCGATGTGAATTATTTCTCCGCATTTACATTGAACTTCAATAGCGGTAATTTCCCCGGACTCGTTGCGGAGGACTTTAGGGAATTGAGAGCCTTCCTCGACATTAAGAGCCTGTAAATCCAAGTATTGAGTGGTTTTTAATTCGGTTGAATCTACAACGTTTCCTTCTTTTCGTCGATAATCGCCAGAAATTTTTCTTGAAATTAGAAAATCGACAAATTTTTGTGATGGCGTCAATTGGCGAGATTTTTCTAATTCTTTCTCGAAAAAATCTCTAAACTTTCGAGAAAGTTCAAGACCGGGATTTCGGTATAAAAAAAACGTTTCAAGAATTTTTTCAACTTTTAGTTTTTCTTCATCAGAAATTGATTCGTCAATTTCTAAAATCTTGTCGACAAGGTTTGGTTCAGAAGTAGATTGTAAAGAACCATAATAATTTTCTATTTTATATTTGTTTGCTTCTTCTTTTGGTATAACACTTGATTTCATTAGGACTTACTTCCTAATTCACTAATTACCTTAGGAATTTCCTTCAAAGGTACAATTTCGTTTGCAATTTTTGCACTAATTACAGAACCCGGCATCCCGGCAACAACACAAGAATCTGGTGATTGTGCAATAACATATCCGCCTTTTTCACTTACGAGGCGAAGTCCCTCGGTTCCATCATTTCCCATCCCAGTCATAATAATGCCAACTGTATGAGAACCAAAAACTTCGGCAACCGATTTAAACATAACATCGGCAGAGGGCTTAAACAAAGTATTGGGTTCACTGGAGATAACAATTCGTCCTTGTTTGTTGATAGTCATCTGCATACCGCCAGGAGCAATATAGGCAAAGCCATCCTGAAGAACATCCATATTTTCGGCTTCTTTCACTGTCAATTGCGAAAGAGAATTTAATCGGTTTGCAAGAGATTTTGTAAAAAGCGGTGGCATATGTTGGACAATCAAGATTGGAAATTGCAAACCGCTTGGCAATTGTGTAAATACTTCTTGCAAAGCGGCTGGGCCCCCAGTTGAAATACCAATTCCAACTACGTCAATTTCCTCTGGCTTTGGTCTTTGTTTAGGAATAATGCCGGTAGTTGTCGTTTCTACAGATTCTCTCTCACTTGTTGGCAGTTGTTGTTTATGATGAGTTTCTTGCAGCTTTTGAAGCAACTTTCTACGAATTAACCTATTTTTTATATCCGAATTTTGCGCTATATTTCTAACTTTGGAAAGTAATTCATCCTTCAAGGAATTCATTTCTGTGAAATTGCTCTTTTTTGTAATAAAATCAACTGCGCCAAGCGAAAGAGCTTCGAGTGTGGCGTCGGCTCCTTCACTAGTCAATGTGCTAACCATCAGAACCGGTATAGGATTGGTTTTCATTATTTCACGAAGTGCCTCAAGCCCGTTCATCACCGGCATTTCAATGTCCATTGTAATAATATCGGGAGAGAGTTCGGCAGCCATCTGCACTGCTTCTCTGCCGTTCCTTGCAAGTCCAACAATCTCAATATCGGGCTGTGAAAAAATTTTCGATAGGGCTTGCCTCATAAATATTGAATCGTCAACTATCAGAAGTTTTATCTTTCTATTATTCATTATTCATCATTCGCTATATCCACAAAATTAACTACGACTATAAACCAATTCTCCAACATCAATGATTATAACAACAGAACCATCACCAAGAATAGTTACACCAGCAATTCCTTTTATATGCCCAAGGAAATCGCCCAGTGATTTTATCACAATTTCTTGTTGACCAAGAAGTTCATCCACAACTAAACCGACCCGATATTCACCAATTCCAACAACTACGACGTATTTGTTTTCGAGCGACTCGTTGGTACCATTAACTTGCAATACTCGGCTTAGCCGTACTAACGGAAGTATATCAGAACGAATACGAATTACTTCCCTTCTGTTTATTGTGTTAACTTTTGAAACATCGCAATCAACTACTTCAAGAACACTTGCAAGTGGAATGGCATAAATTTCTGAATGCACACGCACCAGCAAGCCTTGAATTATCGCCAGTGTCAATGGCAACTTTATAATGAATGTTGTTCCGATTCCTTTTTCAGATTCGATATCGACCATCCCTTTCAACTTCAAGATGTTTGTTCGCACAACATCCATCCCAACACCGCGTCCAGAAACATTCGATATTATTTGAGCTGTACTAAAACCAGGCTGAAAAATCAATTGATATGCTTCTTTATCTGACATCTGGGAAGCTTCTTCGGGAGTAATTAATCCTTTTTCAATTCCTTTAGCTTTCAACTTTTCGGGGTCAATCCCCTTACCATCATCAGAAATCCTGATAACAATGTTGTTGCCTTCCTGCTCTGCACCAAGATAGACTGTCCCAACCTCGGGCTTGCCCAATTTTACTCTTTCCTCGGGGGTCTCAATCCCATGGTCGCAAGCATTTCTTAACATATGGACAAGCGGATCGCTTAATTCATCGATGATACCCTTATCGATTTCGGTTTCCTCGCCTTCCATAATTAATTGAATCTTCTTACCAAATTGTTTGGCGAGGTCCCGAACAATCCTTGGTGCTTTCTGGAACAATTTCCCTATTGGTATCATACGCATTCGCATAATCGATGCTTGTATCTCGGAGGTTATGAAATCGATTTGGGATGTTGTTTCTTCGAGCTCCTTAAGATTCTCTTTTGTCAGTTCCCCAGCAATAAGATTCCGCGTGATCTGCTCCAACCTATTCCTACCGAGCACCAATTCGCCAGATAAATTCATAAGATTTTCCACTCGCGAAACATCGATTCTAATAGTTTCTGCCGAACTTGCCCCAGGTGATTTTCCACTTTCTTTCGGCTTAGATGTTACAGCAGTCTCGGTAGATTCAGCTTTCATTTCTTCTTTTGCACCAGAATTTTTATCCTCTTCTTCCGTTACTTCTTTCGCAACAGGTTGAGTTTTCTCTTTAAAAACATTATCAATATCGCTAACTTTGGGAGCTTGTGCCATTAGTTCCCTGTTAACTTCCGCAAAAGCAGCATTAATTAAGTCGTATTCTTCCGGTGTAAAATCACCCGGTTTGGATACAATGTCTTGGGCAATACTTAAAACTTGGGTAACTTTAGATTCAGTAGATGCCTGGTCGCTTGCCATAACTTTCGATTCTTCAGACTTATCTTTCATTTCAATTTCCCCGAGAGAACCACCAGTCTTTAATATTTCAATTTTTTTCAAAGTTTCGGAGTAATCAATGTCTGATATTTCTTCGCCGTCTTTTACTTTCTGAATCATAAGCACAAGAAAATCATAGACTTCCAAAAGAACATCAATAATTTCTTGGTTAACTTCAAGTTCAAACTTTCTTAGTTTGTTCAAAATATCTTCAGCCGAGTGGGTCAAAGTAGAGATTTTGTCGAATCCCATAAAAGAAGAAGTTCCTTTTATTGTATGAAAAGCACGGAAAATACGATTTAGTAGTTCCTCGTCCTCGGGATTCGACTCAATCAACATCAAGTCTTGCGATAGATTTTCCAATAATTCAGTGGATTCGACGATAAATGCCTCGAAAATTTCCTGCATTTCTGGGTCGTTAAACATAAATACCTCCCAAATTATTTTGGATTGGGAATATTTTGGTTAAACATAGCATCTATATCACTCTGTGATATTGGCTCATTGTCAAAATCTTGTTCCGATGAATTCGGGTCCAAATTCTGTTCGGTAGTCTGAGGTTGACTCTTAGAATCAGATTCTGGTGGCAATCCTTGCTCGAACATCTTGTCGATGTCCTCTTGCTTGGTTGTATTGCCAACCAAAACTTCGACTGCATCGGGGTCGAATGCAACTTCCCTATGCAACTTCGTGACATTAACTGTTTCAGCAGTTTCAGAAACTACTTTCTCAACACCGGAAGATTCAAATTTGTGTATAAGAGCATTCAAACGGCTTTGAACAGTTGTTAACAAATGGTTCACAGCGGCAATTTGTTGAGATGTGATGTCTTGTACCTGCAAAGCAAGCATTATCGATGTAGAGTCGGTTCGAATTTTTTCGACTATATCTCTAAGAGTACTTAAATTTAATTCTTTGTTGTATTCGATTTTAAAGGACTCAAACAATTTCTCAACTTTTTCGGCAAATTCTTCCAAAGTTACAATTTCATCTTTTCTTTTTTCTAATAAATAAGCAAAATCATTGACAAACTTTCCAACAACAGAAAACCTATTTTGAATTAAATCTATGTTTGTAACTAAAATGTCAAGTTTATAAAAGATTCCATCAATTATATCCAAAATCTCATTTGTTGCAAGTTCGGTTGCTTCTGTAACTTTGGAAAGTTGTTTAGATAGACTTGGCATTTTGGATAAGTTTTCTTTTATTGAATTATTAATATCTTCGAGCAATGGTTGAATCTCGCCAACAAAGGTAAAAAGTTCCTCGAGAAAAGGTATAACTCTTTGGCCAAGAACAAAAAGTGCTCTCAATTCATCTGCCTTTCTCAACAAATCCTTAATATCAAGTTCTTTCATAAACCTACCCCTATTGAATCTCATTAGTTTTTAAAATAGCAAGAATTTTTTCTTTTAACACTTGTGGCGTGAATGGCTTAACAATATAATTATTAACTTTTGCCTGCAAAGCCTGGATGATGTCTTCTTTCAAACCTCTTGTTGTAACCATAAGAATCGGCAAATTTTTCCATTGTTCCGATGAACGGATTGTTTTTGTCAGATCTAACCCATTCATATTGGGCATATTCCAGTCGGTAATTACAAAATCAATTTTGTTTTCTTTAAGTTTCGCCAAGGCATCTTGGCCATCTTCGGCTTCGACAATATCTTCAATACCGAACGTTTTTAATGCATTGATTACAATTCTTCGCATTGTTGGAGAATCGTCGACCACAAGAAATTTCATAGCGAGTTCCTATTTGTTGGACATTTAATCATTTGCAGTTCCAAGATATTTTGAAATCTCGTATTGAATTCTTTTGGCATTAAATGGCTTGATTAGATAAGAGTTGGCGCCGACTTCGAAACCACGTTTAATATCTTCTTCTTTGCCAAGTGAGGAAAGTATTATTATTGGCAGATCCTTTAAATCTGGATTTTCTCTTACAGTTTTAATCAACTCAAATCCATCCAGATTCGGCATATTCAAGTCCGTTACAATCAAATCAACTTTGTGAAAAGGCAACTTTTCAAGCGCTTCCATACCGTCGACAGCAGTTATAACTTCGAAACCAGCCAATTTCAATGCCATTGCTATAAATCGTCTGATTGTCTCGGAGTCCTCGGCTACTAATATTGTTTTTGGCATATTTCATTCACCTTTGTTATTATTCTTTTTTGTATGCAATTGCCTTTGGTAAGTGAACCAATTTAAAAGCTTTTGAGATTCCATGCAGCGACTCGGAATAACCTATGAAAAGATAGCCTCCGGGATTTAATGCGTCGTAAAGATAGGAAACAACCTTTTGTTTTGCTGGTATATCAAAGTATATCAAAACATTGGCACAGAAAATGACGTCACAGTTGCTGACCAATCGAACCTGACTTGAATCAAACAAATTAATATTGGAAAACCGAACCAGCCTTTTCACATCGTCTTTCAAATAATATAAGCCATCTTTTGCGATAAAGTATTTCTTTAAATAATTTTCCGGCATATTTCTTACAGAATATTCTTTATAAATTCCATTTTTTGCCACATCCAGCACTTGCGTACTAATGTCGCTTCCAAGAATTTGAAATTGTACATTTGGGTAAATTGGCTTTATTTTTTCCAACACAATCATCGCGATTGTATATGGTTCTTCCCCCGTCGAGCAAGCAGCGCTCCAAATGCGAATTACAACAGGGTTTGTTTGTCCACTTTTGTTCCTGATCAACTCTGGTATAATTATTTTCTCAAGTGCGTCGAATTGCTGTTCAGCACGAAAAAAATAAGTTTCATTTATTGTAATTGCATCAAAAAGATTTTTCAACTCTCCCTTGTTAGCAGGATTTTTAATAAAATTCACATAGTCGTACAAGCCATTCAACTTTAGCGATTGAATTCGTTTAAGAATTCGACTTTCTAGTAGATATTTTTTGCTCTCGCTGTAATAAATTCCACTTGTTTTGTAGATGATATCCCTTAATTCCTTAAAACCTTCATCCGTTAAAGTATACTTGTTATCTACTGCTTGTTCCATAAATAAAACTATTTAAAAAACAAATATAAAGATTTTCAATTGTAATTAAAAATATTTTGATGCAAGTTCCTCCAAGATATGCCTAACCGAGGAAGTTGAATTTTGGAGCACTTTTTGCAAAACAGTTCGAAAGGTTTCGGGTTCGCGATATGAAAACCAATCACAGAAATCGTTGACTACCATTATTGGCAATTCATCCGCTAACTGAAGAACTGAATTAATAAGAGCTATTTTTTTCTCCACGGTCATTGCATCCCATTCTCGAAAGATAAATTCTTGCAGGGAGCTAAACAACTCGCCATTATCTTTTTGATACGCCAACTTTTCGACAAAATCTGAAAAAACTTCAACATCTGAATTTTTCACAATATTCTGGAAAATATATTCCATATTCTCGGGCTCTAATCTTAAAAGCTCCATGATTAAACTATCCACATCGAGAACATCGTAGGAATTTCCCAAAGCATTTAATGCAGCTTTCCGTATTTCAATATCTTCATCTTTTAGTGCATTCCTTGCGATTTCTTTTAGTTCCTTGGGACTTTCTACAAAGTTAGCATATTTTTTCCCTATGTTACAAACAGTCTTCAAGAAATAAGGCTGAACTCGTGGTGGGGATTGCAACAACTTTTCAAGCAAGTAGGATACAAAGTCAGCATCAACCTCAAAGTATGCCAGAGCATCAATTGCCGCAAGTTGTAATAATTGATCTGTTTCAGTATTAATGATTCTTAAAATAAAATCACGGGCTTTTTCGCCTCCAATTTTCCCCAATGAATTCAAGACAAAAGGTTTATATTCGTCGTCTTCATCATACTTTTTTATCAAATCATCAATCGCTTCAGCAACTTTGATATTACCCAAAGCCATTATTGCCGAGACCACCACATTTTTATTTTCATCTTCGAGCATTGAATGAACAATATCCCAATCTTTCTTACTTCCAATGTTTCCCCAAATATCAAGCGCAAATTGTCTTACATCGGCTATGGGATGTTTCAGATATTGCTTCAACGCATCGTAACATAAGTCGTTGTAATTTACAAGAATATCAGATGCAATATTACGGTGTTCAATATTGTCGCTTGCAACAAGGGGCGCAATATTTTGCGAAGCAACTGGCTTAAACTCATCTGGAATATTTTTCAAACAATCGATTGCCAAACTTTGAATTCCTTTGTCTTTCGAAGTTACAAGTTTTGCTATTAAACTAACAATTTCTTCATCAAAAGTTTTATTATCAAATAGATAGTAAAGTGCACCTTGGACCCTTTGCAAGTCTGTGCTTTTAAGCTCCTTTTTAATTTCGCTTATTTCCATAATTTAACAAAATTTAGTTAACAATTTTTCCAGAGATATTTATTCCAAGTTGTTCAATCCGATATCGAAGCTTAGCACGTGAGATGCCAAGAATTTTTGCAGCCTTAATCTGATTCCCATTTACAAGTCGGAGCGTTTGAATAATCAGATCCTTTACAACATTGTTCATTGGTGCGCCAGATTTGGAAATTATCAACTTATGCTCGCCTGGCTTCAATTCTGTGGAACTTTGTTCAGTTGTGACCGTAGAAGCTTGAGCATCGCTAACTTTTAAGAAACTTAATGATTCTTTAGTAATAATATCTTCTGCCTCGAGCAACACAACCCGCTCGATAACATTACGCAATTCACGAATATTTCCTTTCCACTGGTAACTACGTAAAATATTAACAGCCTCGGGTGTAAAGCCTGTGACATTCTTGCCAAATTTTTTATTGAACTCTTTCACAAAAGCAGAAGCAAGAAGCATAATATCATCTCCTCGCTCCCTAAGCGGGGGAAGTTCCAATCGCGCCACATTCAAACGATAGAACAAATCCTCGCGAAACTTGCCTTGCTCGACAAGCTCTTCAAGGTCGCGATTTGTCGAAGCAATTACTCGAACATCAACTGATATTTCTTTTGTACCCCCAAGACGATAATACCGCTTCTCTTGTAAGACCCGAAGCAATTTTACCTGAAGTTCAAGACTCAATTCAGATATTTCATCAAGAAATATCGTTCCGTGGTTTGCTAGTTCAAATCTGCCTTGTTTGAATTTTTCAGTTGCACCAGTGTATGCTCCTTTTTCGTATCCAAAGAATTCCGACTCGGCAAGTTCTTTGGGAATTGCTCCACAATTAATTGCTATGAAAGGTCCTTTCGCCCGTGTGGAATTTCTATGAATATATTTTGCAAGCAGTTCCTTCCCCGTTCCTGTTTCGCCAACAATTAAAACAGTGGAATCAGTTGCAGCAACAATTTTGGCAATGTTAAGGACTTTTTTCAACTGTTCGCAATTTCCAATTATCTCGCTCGGTTGCTCTTCCTTAAGTTTATCGGTTAGTATTTCAACCTGTCGCCTTAAATCATAATTCTGAAGAGCTTTCTCAACAGCAACTTCAAGTTGTTCCAAATCAATAGGCTTAACGATAAAATCTTCAGCACCTAACTTCATTGCTCGGACTGCCATTTTAATATCCGAGGATGAAGTCATTATAATAACTGGCAAAGTATAGCCTTGGTTGCGCAACTGTTCAAGAATTTCCAGTCCGTTGTATGGACCAAGAAAAATATCAAGAAGTATCAAATCGGGAGAGATCAAATTTATATCATTCAAAGCTTCGACAGCATTCAAATAGGCAAAAACACGGGAATACTTTTTTGTCAAAGCATCTTTTATTGCTTTATTTACAAGTGGGTCATCCTCGATTATCAAAACGGTATAATTTTGCAATGCCATTAATTTATCTTAATAATTTTTTTAAAAACCAATAAATCAAAAATAATATTTTTTTCAGAATTTTATTTACTCACTAGAAGGAAATTTAAGAACGATTCGAGTTCCTTCGCCAACTTTGCTACTAACGAGTATCGAACCATTATACTTATAAAGCAACTTCTGGGTTATTGCCATTCCAAGTCCGGTTCCATTTGGCTTTTTGGTGAAAAATGGGTTGAAAATTTTATCAAGGTCTTCTTCGGAAATACCAACTCCATTATCTTCGATACTAACACATACAAATTTTTCTTTAAATTCTGGAGCCTCTTCGAGAAATGTCGCAAGGGCAATTCTCCCATTTCCTTCGATTGCATCAATTGAATTTGAAATTAAATTAATTAAAATTTGTTGAATATGTTTTGAATCGGCCGATATTGGTGGCAAGTCGTTCTTAAGATTAAACGTTATAGTTATTTCCTTTTTCTTCATCAAATGATTCATCAAGTCAACAGTTGCTACAATAATTGAATTAATATTAACCTTTTCGATTTGTGGAGTGGTTTGTCGTGAGAACCCAAGAGTAACGTCTATTAACTTCGATATTCTTTCGACGCCCTGAAGTGCAGAATTAATATAAGATTGCATTTCCTTGTTATCGCCTGCCGCACGATTCAATAGTTGTAAATTCAAATTGATCGCGGCAAGAGGATTTCGTATCTCGTGTACCAAAGAAGCACTAATTTGCCCCAACAGAACAAGTTTGTCTGTCTGAACAAGTTTTTCGCTCATAAAATAATTATCTGCAACATTTCGACAAGTTGCGATGATAAGAGCTTTCCCATCCCAATCAATAATTTTAGCGAAAATGTCGACCCGAATCTCGCCAAAATCCTTTGTATCAAGAGTCAATTCGGTAAAAACGCTTTCAGTGTTGTCGCGTTTTGCCAATTTGATTATCCTACGAAATTGAGGAAATGTTGTTTCGTTGTAATCTTCGTCGCCAACGCCAAACAATTTTTTTGCAAATCTGTTTGCAGCAAGCAGTTTCCAATTTGAACCATCGATTAACAAAATAGCATCGTTCGATTCCTCGAAATACAATCTAAAAAGCTCGGGTGAAATGTTTTCCATAGTCCTATCTTTTTGGTTTTTCGACCTCTGGATTTGGCTGATGAACATTAGTCGAGTCTTTCTTTTGTTTGAATTCGTCGAGAGGATTTTTTGGTAAATTGATATCGGGAACTAAATTATCCGGTGAAATTATCTTATTGACATCCTTAATAATCTTGTTTGGGTCCTTAAAATAGTCGAGCGGATTGAATCCACCTTCATTCTTATCTTGTGAATCCAATCTTGATGGTTGGGGTGTTTGTGGCGATAATTCAACACCTTTGATTGTACCTGCTGGTGTTCTCGGAACCCCGACGCGTTCTTTCAGCGAATCTGGTACAGGTTGTCCGCTTCGTACAATGTAATAATATGTAACAGCGAGCTTAACATCTTTAGCATAAACGCTTTCAGGAAACTTTTCGACTAAATGTTTATAATAATAATATGCACTGTCATAATTGAAAAGTTTCTTTTCAAAAGTATGCCCAACAACATAAAGAGCGCGGGGCGCCAAACGATGATTGGGATATTCGTTGTATAACTGTTGTAACTGTTTCAAACCAAACTCGATTTCATTGTTTTTGATTAACTGCAAGCCTGAACTCATCAACTCTTTTGTTGTATCAATTACGTAGTTGCTTGTATAGCCAAGCTCCTTCATAACTTCTTTACCAAATTCTGTTAAAGGATAAAGTTCAACTATAACTTCTTTCAAACTATCAGATTCATACAGATTTTTATCCGCGATTACCCTTGCATACGAATAAATGTATCTTGCAGAATTGGTGTCGAAAGAGGGGGAAACTTGAGATGCCAATTTGTAATATTTTATCGTTGAATCAATGAAACCAAGCCTTTCGAAATTTGCACCAAGTTCATACAAGGTCCCAGCAAGAAACATACGCGATGTATCGGTCAATTCTTTACCACTTTCATATTTTTCAAGCAAAGGTTGGGCAAATTTATATTTTTGTTCCCAATTGTTCAACAAATTATACATTTTGTCGGCTGATGCATAAACAGGAGTCCGAAGATTCCTTGCTCGGGCAAAATATTTGCGGGCTTCAAGGTAATTCCCTTTGTTGTATTCAACCAGTCCTTTCTCGTAATATACAGCCAAAAGAGGAGGTGATACTTTAAATGCAGAGTCTGCCTTTATCTCAAGTTTGCGGAAAGTTGCAGAATCACCCTTTCGTAAAGCCGAAAGCATAAAGCCAGAGTGAGTATACTCTCTCCACTCCTGATATTTCTGGTCGTTATCCAACTTCTTCAAAATTGCTTCGCCATCGTCGTATTTACCTAAACGAATCAAGCAAAGAGCTTCGTAATAATACGACGAAAAAAGCGTCAAATAGTCGGGATTATAGTTTCTCACTTTCTGATAGCTAAGCAATGCATTTTCCCAGTCACCAAGTTGATAATAAATCGATGCCAAATCGAATTGCCATCGTGAACGATAGAAATTTTCCTCGCTTTGGGCAATAGCCTGTTTATAAGGTTTAACAGCATTTTTTATGTCGTTTTCAAACAAAGCCAGTTCCGCTTGTAAACGAAATGCCTCCGAAAGGATATCATAACGTTCCTTTTGCCAAGCAATATCAACAGTCCTTGAGAGAAGTAACTTCCCACTATGGAATTTTCTTTGAATCAACAAATTCTTTGCAAAAAGCAAATGTGCATCGGGGGAAAGGTCGCCCTCGGGAAATTTGTCTATCAACTCACTACATTTAATTTGCGAAGGCAGCCATTCGTTTTTGTAAAAATAAGACTTTGCCATCAAAAAGAGCGATCCTTCGACGAAATTGCTTTTGGATTTCCTCGATAATATCTTCGAACCTTTGATAATGATCGAATCTAACTTGGTTTTAACAGGTTGCAATTTTAAAGGAGGTACAATAAATTCTTGCATAAAAGAAGGTGGTCCGCTACTAACATCTTGGATTGGTTGGAGATATTCAATTGGAAAAACAACTTTTGGCGCAGTTTTCATTTTAATTTCCTGATATTGAAATTCGTCCTCTGACTCTTTCATCAATCTTTGGGCATTATAATAAGTATTGAAGTAAGTCGTAAAGTTTTCATAATGCTTACAACCTAAAGTCAAGGATAGAAACAATACAATGTATTTTTTCATAATCACAAATATTTATCAATATTTAAGACTGCAAATTAATCAAAATATTTCTTCTATTGTTCATTCAAAATATACATTTCCGACTAATACATAATTTTGTAGTTTTTTAAATATTATGAAAATCAGCTTAACATTGCTAGATATTGGCATTATTATTCTGTACTTTCTCCTTATAGGGTTTGCTGGGATTTTTGCAACTCGAAAAACCTCCAAGATCGCTGTTGAACAAGAAATGGATTTTATTCTTGCTGGAAGAAAGCTCACTTTGCCATTCTTTGTCGCATCTCTGGTCGCAACGTGGTATGGTAATATTCTTGGAATTGGAGAATTTGTCTATCGATACGGTTTGGTAGCTTGGTTTTGCTTTGGCATTGTCTATTACATATCCGCTTTATTCTATGCATTATTTGTAAGCCGTAGAATAAGAAGCTCACCTTTCCAGACTATCGCAGAACAAATTGAATCAAAATTTGGCAAAACATCGGGTGTAATTGCATCTTTCGTTTTGTTAATAATAACTTTTCCATCAATTTATGTTCTTATGGTTGGGGTTTTCATAAATCTTTTCACTGGTTTGAATATTTTATTTTCAATTATTATCGGAACATTTCTAACTTTCGCCTACATTGGTTATGGTGGCTTCAAATCTAATGTTTTTACAAACTCATTACAATTTATTTTGATGTATTTGGGATTTGGAATTTTTTTGTTCTTTTCTCTCTCATATATTAATTACGATTTTAATGTCTTTCATAAACTTCCAAATAGCCATTTAAAGTTTTTTGGTAACGTTTCTTGGCAATTTATTATATCTTGGGTATTTATTTCTTTGCAGACATTTGTAGATCCAAGTTTTTTTCAACGCTGTTCTTCAGCTCGCTCCGAAAAAATCGCACGCAAAGGAATTTTGGCTTCCATATTTTTCTGGTTCATCTTCGATAGTATGACAATAATGACAGGGCTTATAGGTAGAGCATTGCTTCCAAATATCGACCCGCTTTTTACTTACCCATTACTAATGGAAAAGGTGGTCCCCCCGATTTATAAAGGTATTGTCCTTGTTTCAATGCTGGCAACCATTATATCCACCCTCGAAAGTTATACTTTTCTTTCATCTCTAATTATCGGAAAGGACATTTTAAAATACTTCAAAATTGGAGATAATTTCTCAATCAAAGTTAGGATTAGATTTGGTTTGATAATAACCGCAATTTCTTCGATTCTTATTGCATTTGCAATTCCCTCTGCAATTGAAATTATATACAAAACTTCTTCAATCGCAGTTCCCTCTCTTTTCTATCCTTTCCTATTTAGTTTCTCGAAGAAACAAAAAATTTCGAACAGGCAAGCAAATTTTATCATTTTGTCTTCGGCAATAATAACATTCCTTTTTATTCTTTCCAAAGACCTACCGATACCACTTTTTCGGAATTTTGCTTTTTTCCACACTTTGTTTGCTTTCGAACCAATGGTTTTTGGTTTTATTTGGTCGACTATTATAACATTTTCTATTATGCTTTACAAAAGATTCAAAGACAGTGCTACCACCACACTTCGGGTTTAAATTCTCTCGACATTAGGCTCAAAATCGCATTCTTTGGGTCAAGATTCTCGAAAAGAATTTCATAGACCTTGTGTGCAATCGGCAATTCTACATTATATTTCAAACTCAATAGGTAAGCAGAAATTGTGGTGTCGACTCCTTCGGCAATTGCATTCATATTTGCTATTATCTCTTCTAACCTTCTCCCTTGGGCTATTTGTTCGCCCACAAACCTGTTACGGCTATATTTGCTATTGCAGGTAACAATCAAATCTCCAAGTCCGGAAAGTCCTGAAAATGTCAGAGGATTTGCCCCCATAGCAACTCCCAAACGAGCAATTTCAGCCAGTCCGCGAGTCATCAATGCAGCTTTTGAATTATCCCCAAGTTGTAAACCATCGATTATACCAGCTGCAATAGCAATAACATTTTTAAGTGAACCACCAAGTTCACAACCAGTCACATCTTCGGAAGTATAAACACGGAAATAAACATTTGAGAATATGGATTGTACATCTTTACGAAAGTTCTCGTTTTTCGAAGCTACAACAACTGCTGTCGGGACCCGCTTTACGACTTCTTCGGCATGGCTTGGTCCACTCAATACTGCATATCTATCCTCTGACACACCAAAATCTTTTAATATTTCAGAAACTCTTTTAAGAGTACTCTTTTCGATACCTTTTGCAACATTCAAGAAAGGTTTAAAAGCAACTACCCCGAAAATCCTTTCAAGAATCTTACGAATAAATTGTGTTGGAATTGCTTGAACAATCAAATCACATTCAGAAAGATAATTCTCTTCCGAGGTACAAAAGATATTCTTGTTCCAAACAATTCCTGGTAGATATTTTTTATTTTCGCTAGTCTTGTTTACTATTTCGACAACATCAGTTTCTTGGGACCATACAGTAACCGGCAATCCATTCTCGGCAAGAAGAATTGCAAGGGCGCTTGCCCAGGCTCCTATACCAATAATACCGACACGTTTTGTCAACTTAATTTCTCCTTTTAAATCTAATAATATGGAACTTTTCGAATTTGTTTTCGGTGCCTTTGATAAGCCTTTGGATATTACTTCTATGGGTAAATACAACCAAAATTAAAAGCAAAACGGAAAAGCCAAATATGATAGTAAAATTAGAATAATTGTAGTCAAAAACAAATCTTCTAATTACAATTATAATCGGATAGGACAATGAAGCAAACAAAGAACCAAGCGAAACAAAGCCCGAGGCAAGAAAAACAAATATGAAAACAATCAAACAAATTAAAACCTCTAATGGCGTTATTGCTAAAAGCATACCTAATGCAGTATTTATGCCTTTACCACCTTTGAATCCAACGAAAACAGACCAGATGTGGCCAGCAACAGCACAAAAACCAAAAATTAACATAAAAGAAATTTCTCCGCCAACCGAGTTCACAAAGTCAACTTTTAAGCTATCTACTACAAAACGGCTTAAAAAATACGCTGGTATATACCCTTTGAGAATATCCACAATTTGAACAAGAGCACCCCAGAAAACCCCAAGCTGACGAAATGCATTCGTACTACCCATATTTCCGCTCCCGCGTGTTCGAATATCGAAGCCAAAGAATAATTTGCTAACAATAACCGCTGTGGGTATTGAACCAATAATATAACTTAAAAACATTCCTAAAACTACTTTGAGCATATTTGTTTTAAAATTAAAATAAGGAAATCAAAATTAACAAAATTAAAATATTGCTTTTCCTCAATCGTTTTCCAAAATTATGAAAAGAAAATTTATCAAAGGGATAAATAAACTTATTTTTTTCTGGTTTACTTTTGCTACTATTCTTGTAAACTTTGACTTTACTCATCCCCATAGTTTCAAATTTGTTTCCGAAGAAAACACAAAAATAAATAAAGCTGCACAACACACTTCAATAAATATAAATAACTGCCTTCTCGAGCAATTCATAGGTAATCTTTTTAGTACGACGATACTAATTAATGACATAACAATTATTTGCAGCTCAAAAGAGACAAATTCAAATCTATTTGAATGTTCCATCCTTTTTTCTTCAATCCGCCAATTTTTGATAAGAAGTCCTCCTTTCCCTTCATGGTAAAATAATATCTTTTACCCAACAGTTGGCTGATTAACTTAATTTTTTACTTTTTGATTAATTATTTATTTATTGTTTCCAAAAACAAAAAGGAGGAAAATATGAAAAGCAAGTTATTATTTTCATTATTTGCAATAGTTTTATCAATCTCAATGTTTTCTTGCAAAGAAAAATCAACGCTCGAGGAGGCGGAAGACCACACCGAGGCAATCGGTTTAACTATATATTTCAACAATAAACCATATTTTAAAGTAATAAATGCACAAATCGACACAACAATTTCAAAAGATTTTGTTGTTCCTTACCAACAAGAACTAACATTCGAAGTCAAGTTCATTACAACAGATGGAGATGAAGTTGTTCCAACAGAATCAAGCAAAAACTTTTCCTGGATTATCGACGACACAACACTTGTTAAAGCATCGCTTTTAACAGGGGAACGGTTCAAATTCAAAATGCGAGGCGAAAAGCAAGGCACAACTTTAATTGAATTTCGTCTAAATCATTACGACCATCCCGATTTCAAAACTCCAAAAGTTCCGATTGTTGTCAAATAAGTTCGACAATGTTTCGAATAATCACTTTTTTGATTTTTGTAAATACGTTAATCTTAAAATCAGCCGTCCCTTTGGAAATCAAAGGGACGGTTCTCGATTCAAGAACAAAGAAACCCATTGCAGAAGCAAAAATAATTTTACACAATAACAATAATAAAATTCTCGCAAATTGCGCAAGCAACGCAAATGGCGAATTTGCAACGAGCGTACCAAACGAATTCACCCAACTATTTATCGAAATTCAAAAAGAAGGATATTTATCCTTCAGAACCAAAATAAAAGTCGATTCTAATTTCTCTTCGACATTTACTCTCGAACCCAAAGAATACAAATTACCCGGACTCGTCGTTACAAGCGAAAAAAGCAAAAATTACACTCTGGCACTTCACAACTATTCAGCAACAATCGAGGAGAAAGAATTGATAAAATCAATTTCCTCAACTTTGGGACTGACTTTGAAAAATGAAACTGAAATCTTTGTCCGCTCGATGGGACCAGCAACCTCCAAACCAGTGTTTCGAGGATTAAGTTTGGAATATCTTAACATTTTTGAAAACGATTTGCCAGTGAAAGACCTTTCGGCAACCGCACCCGACCATTCTACTGCTATCGATCCATTAAATTTCAACAAGATCGAAATGATTCGAGGACCAAGGCTTTTAATCTACTCGCCAATTGCACTTGGAGGTATGATAAATTTACTAACTCGTGATTTTCTTGTTGAGAAAATACCGAAGAGTAATTTTAATGGTACCGCGGTTTATGAATCCGCTTATAACGCCTTTGGTTCTAACTTAAAATGGGAAGTTCCTTTAGGAAACTTTTTCACCGCAGGAAGTGGCGGAATTCGTACAGCAGACGATATGAAAAGTGGAAAAGGCACTGTCGCCAACACTTATTTCAAAAGTAAATCCGCCAATATTATTGCAGGAATGAAAAACAATCCATTTTCATTTTTGCTCGAAGGAAGTCTTTTTCGAACACAGTATGGTGTACCCGGCGGATTTGTAGGTGCCCATCCCAAAGGTGTTGATATTGATTTGGGAAAAAACACTATAAACTTCAAGTCGATTTACCATCTGCACACATTCATTGACATTATAAACTTTAATTTTTCCAGAACTTACTATCATCACATTGAGTACGAAAAAAACAAAGCCGTCGGTGCTGAATTTTTGATCAAAAATTACCACGCAAATTTGAACCTCAATTTTCTACCCGGTAAGTTAGTAAACGAAAACACCTTTGGTTTTACATTTGAAAAAGGCTTCAATGATTATGGTGGCTATGTGTTTACTCCACCTTCAAATTCCATTTTATTATCCACATATTTTTTCCAAAACATTCGCATTGGAGATCATTATATTGACTACTCTATTCGATTTGACCATAAAGAGTATTATCCAAAAATGGAAGAAAACCTTAAAAAAAATCCTCCCAAAAGTAGAATTTTTAATAATATTTCCTTTTCTGTTCTCGTTATGCACAAGTTCGGTAACAACTCCAGCCTTGGCTTAAATTTTGGAAAAAACGAAAGATTTCCAACTCTCGAGGAACTTTACTCCAACGGACCACATTTAGCTGCATATTCCTTTGAAATTGGCAATAATCAATTAAAAAAAGAAGAAGCATATTTCGGTGAACTATCGTATGCAATGAAAACTTCCGAATTTGAATTAAACACCTCGGGTTATTGGTATGAATTTACAAATTACTTGTATCCACTAAACACTGGGGAAATTAATGTAGCTCAACTTTTACCAATTTATCAAATCACAAATACATACGCTCGCCTTTGGGGACTTTCTCTCAATGCTAATTGGGAACCTATAGAAAATCTTAACTTTTCGCTACATTTTGCACTATCGCGAGGGATAAACAAAACAACTTCAACTAATTTACCAATGATGCCTCCAACAAAAGGTTTGCTCGTTGTTTCGTATAAGCTCAAAAAAATTGAAATTGAACTTTTAAATAATTTTGCATTTGCCCAAAAGCGCGTTGGTGAAAACGAAGCTCCAACACCTGGATACACAATTTTCTCGCTAAATTTTCGCTACCCATTTACTTTTTTAAAATTTATCTCTGTGGTGAACATCAACATCGACAACATTCTAAACACGACATATTTTAATCATCTTTCGAGAATTAAATCAATTTATCCAGAGCCAGGACGCAACATTAGATTACTATTTACTCTTTTTTATTAGGATATCTCATATTATGTTTTTAGATTTGTATTTTAAATTATTTCTTGAGGTGAAAATGAAAATTATCATTACCGACGGAATCGACAAAAAAGGAGAAGAAATTCTCCGCAATGCTGGTTATGAATTGACAATTCAGAAATTAACCCCCGAAGAACTAATTGCTCAAATAGCCGAATACGATGCAATCATAGTTCGCTCTGCAACAAAAGTTACAAAAGAAGTTATTGAAGCTGGGAAAAAACTTAAAGTGATCGCTCGAGGTGGTGTTGGGCTCGATAACATCGATGTAGAATTTGCAAAGACAAAAGGTATTGAAATTCTGAATACTCCCGGTGCATCTGCCATTTCCGTAGCTGAACTTGCTCTTGCCCATATGTTTTGTGTCGCTCGATTCTTGAATCAAAGCAACATCGAAATGCGCCAGGGCAAATGGCCCAAAAAGGAATACTCTAAAGGCTTTGAACTCACTGGTAAAACTCTTGGAATTATTGGTCTTGGTAATATAGGGAAAGAAGTAGCCAAGCGTGCAATCGGTTTGCAAATGAAAGTAATTGCCTACGACCCATTTGTAACTAAAACCGATCTCAATGTTGAACTTGTTTCAAAAGATGAACTGCTTGCTCGTGCAGACATCATTTCTTTGCATCTACCCAAAATCAAAGGTGACCCGCCAGCAATTGCAAAACCTGAATTTGATAAAATGAAAAAAGGAGTCATCCTTATAAATTGTGCACGCGGCGGTGTTGTTTCCGAAAAGGATTTACTTGAAGCATTAAACAATGGGACTGTTTTGGCTGCTGGTATAGATGTTTTTGAAAACGAACCACCAACAGAAGCGCAAAAAGATTTAATTAACCACCCACGTGTTTCTGTTACTCCGCACATTGGCGCTTCTACCGTCGAAGCACAGGAACGCGTTGGCATTGAGATAGCTCAAAAAGTAGTTGAAGTTTTAGAAAAATATAAATAAACGATAGGAGAATTATGCCAGTATTCAAGCCATTCAAAGCATTTCGTCCTTTGCCGGAATATGCGGCAAAAGTTGCTGCTAAACCATACGATGTATTAACTTCCGATGAAGCTCGAGAAGAAGCAAAAGATAATCCTTTGTCGTTTCTTCATGTTGGAAAGCCCGAAATCGACCTCGACCCATCTATCGATTTATATGATACAAGAGTCTACAAGAAAGGACGCGAAAATTTGATGAAGCTCATCGCCGATGGCATATTTGTTCAAGACCCAGAGCCATATTTCTATGTTTGGTCACAGACTATGGGCAATCGCACTCAAATCGGATTGGTCGGTTGCGCATCGGTCGACGATTATTGGAGTGACAAAATAAAAAAACACGAGAAAACTCGAAAAGATAAAGAAGAAGATAGATGCAATCATGTCCGCTTTACCAATGCGCATACTGGTCCAATCTTTTTAACATACCGCGACAATTCTGAGATTAATAAAATTACCGACCAAATTATCGTAACAGACCCTGTTTATGATTTCGTTTCAGATGATAATGTACGACAACGAGTTTGGTTAGTAAAAGACAAAGAGACTATCGAAAAAATCCAAAATATTCTCGGCAATGTAGATTACTTTTACGTTGCCGATGGGCACCATCGTTCTGCCGCTGCTGCAATTGTTGGAAGGGAACGACAAATGGCAAATCCCAATCATCGTGGAGACGAGGAATACAACTTTTTCCTTTCGGTACTTTTCCCTGCAAGTCACTTAATGATAATGGATTATAACCGTATCGTTAAGGATTTGAACAACCATTCAAAAGAAGAATTTTTCGAAAGGATTTCCAAAGTTGTCGAAATCGAAGAACAAGCACAAAAATATAAGCCTCGTCAAAAGGGAGAAATAGGAATGTATTTAGCTGGCAAATGGTATAAACTGAAAATTAAACCAGAATTTTACGAAACAAACGACCCAGTCGAACGACTTGATATTTCAATTTTACAGAACCAAATACTCGCACCTGTACTTGGGATCGACGACCCACGCACCTCCAAAAGAATTGATTTCGTTGGTGGAATTCGTGGTTTGGAAGAGCTCGAACGCAAGGTTAATTCCGGTGATTGGGCTGTTGCATTCGCTATGTTCCCTATATCAGTTGAGGAGTTAATGGAAATTGCTGATGCTGGGAAAATAATGCCACCAAAATCCACTTGGTTCGAACCCAAACTCAAAGATGGACTTTTCGTTCATTTTCTAGATTAGCTGAGAACTTAATTCACACAAAAGGGGAGATTTTTCTCCCCATTCTTTTTTAAACAATATATTTACTACTATATCGTTTAATTATTTTTAATGGAGGCTAAAATGAAAGTAACAAAACTTAAAATTTTTGTTTTCGGAATTTTGACAATTATTTTATCCAACTTTGTATGGGCAAAAGATATGAATCAAAATATCTATAGTTTAAACTTAAGTTTGCTCGACATTGACAAAAAGCCTGTTAAATTGAGCGATTACAAAGGTAAGGTTTTGCTAATCGTAAATGTTGCAAGTAAGTGTGGCTTCACTCCACAATACGAAGGCTTGGAAAAACTTTACAGAAAATTCAAGGACAAAGGCTTCGAAATTCTTGCTTTCCCTTGCAATCAATTTGGGAATCAGGAGCCTGGCACAAACGAAGAAATTAAAAATTTTTGCTCGACAAAATATAACGTCACCTTCCGATTATTCGATAAAATCGATGTAAATGGACCAAACGCACATCCTTTATATAAATTCCTTAAGGAAGCCAAACCCGGTTTGATGGGTTCAAAGGATATAAAATGGAATTTTACAAAGTTTCTAATCGATAGGAATGGGAACGTTGTTGAACGCTACGCGCCACAAACAACCCCCGAAAGCATCGAAAAAGATATCGAGAATTTGCTAAACTCAAAATGATGAAGCAATTTCTATTTTACAGATACTTTTGAATTGACAATACTTGCAAATATTTTTCCCTTTTAGGGGATTCACAGGAAAATTCTTCTTTTTAATAATGGAGTTCAATGTGTCCAATGCTATCTTTTTTGCAAGCTCCAACCAAACATTGAAATCTTCTGAAGAGGTATCTCCTTGACTCTTATTAAAGATAAAATTCAACGAGGATGTTTTATTGACAAAGAATTTTTTATAGTTCAAAGTATCATTTCTATCTTTGCGTTTGTCGCGTCGAAACCTAAAAATCTGGTAAAGTAAATCAACAAGGTAAACATTGCACGTTGTGTATTCATTAATTATCTCCGTAAAGGCAATTGCATAAAAAGGCATTTGAAAAGCTGTACCTTTAAAAATATCATTCTTATTCGCCGCCTCGCTTGGATTTAATTTGTAATCAATAATAATTAATTCCAAATCGGTATCCCTTTTCAAAACATCTATTCTATCAATTTTCCCCCGTAGGAAAATTGAGTCGTTTTCGGAAAGTTGAATCTTCACTGGCGGAAGCGTGTCTTTGTAATTCATACCAAAACTTAATTCAAAAAAGCAAGGAAAGTATCCCCAATTTGCTCTACTCAATTCATAGTTCAACCACAGTTGAACCAAACCAATTCTCCCAGTTTCGTTTGTAATAAATTCCTCAATGTCAATGTCAAACAAGCTAATTTCCGTATTAAATTTTTGAAGTATAACCTTTGTAATATTCTCGATTAGTTCAAAATATTCATTTCTTTTTTCAAGGTCAATCTTTACAGGTACAAACTTTTTGGTCCCAAGTGTAAACACAAAATCGAAGTCACCTTTGTTTAAACATTCTTCAGCAAGTTTCTTATAGAAATTGGCAACAATAATGTGTAAAATTTCGCCCTTCTCTCGATTGGTTAAAAAGAGCTCCATTTCGTGAGATGGCTTTTCAATATCTAAAATCCTATCGACAAAAAACCGATATGGACACTTATTGTAATCTTCGAGAAAACTAATAGATACTGGTTTTTTTGTTAAGTTTTGAAAGAAATCGAGCGATTCCTTTGTCAACCGATTATTTTGCAAAATATTGTGTTGATTTTTTTTGAAATAAATGCTTTGGATATCTTCGAAAAACAAATTATCAACGGTGGAATCCGCTTGCTCTTTCAAAAGTAAATTGCTTTCGACATTCGATGCAACAACTTCAACCCATTCCATTCCCTTTGGTAAACTACTTGGTTTAGACTCTGTTAGATCGAAAAACACATCATTTTTTTTGTCCGGGAATAAGTCGGAAAGCGAAAAAATAAAAGGACTTGGGACAAATTCTCGTTTCAAATCTCGTTTTGGATAGAAAATATATGTAAGTCTATCGTTTTGGTTGAACAATTGAGGATTGTTGGTCAAAAAGAAAAAGAATTCCAATCGTTCGTTTTCGAAATGTCGCTTTTCGCTTTTTCCAAGTTCTTTACCAAGAAATTTTTCGGGTGTATACCTTCGGGGAAGCTCACCGTCGATTGCACCACACAAAATCATCACTTTGTATGGAATCCCTCGAGTTTGTTCAATTGTGGTAATTGTCACTCCATAATCCGTTTTCTTTGAAATTTGAAATCTTTCCTCGAAAATTACAACTTTAAAAAGTTCGAGTAATTCAGAAAGTGTGAACTTTTGATCTTTGTAACGAGTTGAAGTCAAAAATGTAAACTCTTCGAGCAAAGCAAGAAATTTTGACAATGCTCGAGTGTCCTTTTCGACCTCTTCTATTTTTGATATTTTATCGTAAGTGGAAAGACCATCGAGTGAATTCAAAAGATTTTCAACTACATTATCTAAAACTTCTAAAACACCAAATCTCTTAATTATCCTGTTTAATACGATATCGTAAAATTGCTCTACTGTTACATTCCTGTTCTCAAAATCAAAGTAGTTCAACAAGGCCTCAAAATCTTCTTTAGCCTTTTGCACTTGGCTCCTTTCTCTTTCAAGATTTGTCAATTCCATTTCGTCGGGATATGAAGCGGATTTTAAAAAGTTAATTCTTTCTTCTATGATTTTCAATCTATTGTTAAAGCGACGAATCCAATAGTTTTTGCCACCCAATTCATCCCCGCCAAGCCCTTTCATATTTGTTGCTACAGAAAGAAAGTTTTCCGTGTCGATAACATTCTGTTTACCATTTTCATCGGTTTTGAAAAAACGAAAATAGAAACTCAGAAGAACCTTCCTTAAATCTTTAAAACGAAAACCTTTTGCAACTAAATTTAGGGCAGACAAAATTGATAAAACCAATGGAGACGAACTTAAACGAAATCGTTCGGTAATGTTTACTGGTACGCAAACTTCTCGGAAAACTTCTCTGAACAGCGGTGCGTAATTTTCTGGGGCTTTAGTTGTTATACAAATATCTGATGGCTTAAACTTTTCTTGCGAAATCAAATATTTACACAATTTAGCTATTTGTTTCGCTTCCTTATATCTATTTTCAACCGCGCAAATCTTTATTTTTTGCGAAAGTTCCGGTTTGCTTTTCCCCGAAAAATTATTAAACAAATATTTTTTAAAGAAACTAACATTTGTTTCTTCGCCATCGCTTTCCACTTCGAGCGCAAAAAAGTTGTATCGCTTCAGATTATCGATTAAATCGACGTAATTTCCAAACAACGGTCCATTTGTTGCGTCGAAATCAAGGAATATTCCAATTGGATTTTGGTATCTTCCCAATGCACCGAGAAATTTTATTTCTGGAATTTTGAAATCATAAAAACCAAAAAACAAAAAAGCTTTTTCTTTGTCTAAAAATGGAATTATGGGCTTGTTGCCCTTATCAACCTCTTGTTCATAATATTTATTTAACCATTCTGTTGAATAATTAAGAGCATCGACAATATCAAACAGGTTGCTTTCCTGCAAAATCAATTGGTACTCTTCGAAAAGTGCCTTCGTATCGATAAATTTTGGTAAATTTGTAATTTTATCGTTTACGTTCATTAGTTCTGTTTCGAAGTTTTCGACTGTAATTCCGTCTTCTTTCAAGCCAAAAATAATCTGGGACAGCCATTTAATCACAAAAAGTGAAACCTCTTGGTCTTTTTGTCGAAAGAATTGTAAATGTGTCCTATCGAATGCCTCTTTAAAAATAAGAAAACGATATGCGTCGGAAAGCACTTTGCCAACATTTTTGGGCTTAACCGAATCGAACACTTTGCGAACTAACCCTTCGAGGTTCGAGATTGCGAAATTGACAAGCGGTTTCCCTTTTGCCTCGAAATATTTTTCTGAAAAATTCAACTTGAAATTCCAAGCAAGTTGATTTGTTGCTGCAACAAAATAGAAATCGCCGACACTTTCCTTTTCAATTATCGCATTGATTAAAAAGTCAAACCAAATAGAATGAAATCTCTGCTTAAATGCTTCGTTGCAAACTAAAAATCCCATAATACTACCTATGCTCTTGGATGATATGTTCTATGCACTTCAATTAGATAATCCTTTGTTAGATGCGTGTATATTTGCGTGGTGGAGATATCGGAGTGCCCGAGCATTTCTTGTACAACGCGTATGTCGGCACCACCTTCAAGAAGGTGTGTCGCAAATGAATGACGAAAAATGTGTGGATGGACCTTGTCTTCGAGTCCAACCAACATAGCATAGTTGTTGATAATTTTCCAAATTCCCATTCTCGAAAGCTTGCTTCCTCGTGCATTCAGAAACAAAATATCTTTATTATCCACAAATTCTTTAACAAATAAATGCCGACACTTTTTCTGATATAATTGAATCCAAGTTAAGGCGATTCTACCAATGGGCACTATTCGCTCCTTCGAGCCTTTCCCCCAAATTTTTACAAACCCTTCATTGAAAAATATATCTCTTTGCTTTAAATTAATCAATTCCGAAACCCGCAGCCCGCAAGCATATAGAACCTCCAGCATTGCTTTGTCCCGTATACCAGTGCAATTTTCTGTTGGGATTGCATCAAGGATTTTGAAAATTTCATCCACAGAAAGAACATCTGGCAGATTTCTTCTTAATTTCGGTGAATCAATTTTTTCGACTGGATTATTTTTAATAATTCCTTGGGAATAGAGGAAATTGAAAAAACTTCTCAACGAAGAAATGTATCTTGCTTGTGAAGAAGTGGAAATTCCAGCCAGATTGAGAAATGAAAGATATTTTTCAAGCAAATGTTTGTTTATGTTTGCAATATTATCAATGTTATGCTCGAAGCAAAAGTTAAGAAATTTTACAATATCGCTTTTATAGGAATCTACAGAATTTCTACTCAAACCTTTTTCAACGCTCAAAAAGAAAAGGAATTCTTTAAGAAAATTTTCGAAATCAATCTTTATCTTCATTTTGTTTTGCTATTTTATCTTGGGGAACTTCTTTGTACTCGACTCTTTGGTGAACAATTCCAAACAACAGCCGAACGCAAACTTCCTGAATAACTTTCAAGTCTTTTAGAGAAATGTCCGACTCATCAAATTGTCCATCGGTCAATTTACTCATTATCATCTTTTCAAGATTTTGGGAGAGTTCTTCTTTACTTTTAATTGGCAGACGCGACATTGCCTCGGCAGAATCACAAATCATAACGATAACTGTTTCTTTGGAATTTGGTTTTGGTCCGGGATAACGAAAATCCATTTCATCAACTACGTTATCTTCCGACTCTTCGAGGGCTTTTGCATAGAAATGCCTAATTAAAGAAGTTCCGTGATGCATAGGAATAAAATCAATAATCCTTGCTGGCAAATTATATTGTTTAGCAAGCTCAATTCCTTTTGTAACGTGTTCTTTGATAATCTCGGCGCTTTTCTTAGGAGATATGAATTCGTGTTTATTCTCGACTTCAATTTGATTTTCCACAAAATATTCGGGCTTGTACATTTTTCCAATATCGTGGAAATAGGCACCTACTCTGGTTAATAGCCTATTTGCACCAATTGCCTCGGCACACGATTCAGCAAGCAAAGCCATTGAAAGCGTGTGTTGATAGGTTCCCGGTGCGACTTCGCTCAATTTTTGAAGCAAAGGATGGTTTATGTCGTCAAACTCTTTCAACTTTAAATCTGTTGTGATACTTGATGTTTTTTCGATAATAAACAACAAACCATAGGAAACAATTGGGGAAAGAATTGAATTCAAAGATGCAAAGCTCAACTGCTCGAACAAAGACGATACATCCGCAGCTTTCTGAAAATAAAAAGCCAGGATTGGAACGACAAAACCAATTGCAACAAAGACCATCGAGCGAAACATTTGTGTACGACTTTGAATGTCCCGAACAGAATAGGCACCAACTATCCCGGCAAGCATCAAAGAAACCGCTGTTTCGAAATCGTTTCCGCGGATTGAAGCAATTAGCATTGCAAAAGTTACTGTTGAATAGAAAGCAGTTCTTGAATCGAATACAATTGCAATCAAAAGCGAAATAGATGGAAGAATTATCAAATATCGAATTTGAAGATCTGTTGGTATTATGACACTTAGCCAAGCCAACAATCCTATTAGCAGAAATGCAAGATTAATTAGTCCGAATTGAAAATAATCAGCAAAAATTCGCTTTCGAAGTATTAACAAATATATAAAAATTATGGAATATATCGAAAGGATATTTAAAAAGGAACCCACAAACGAAGCAAATCGGAAAGATTTTTCCTTTTCCAAAAGTTTTACTTTTTCATACGATTTTAGTTTCAGCACATCATTGAGGTTTAACTTTTTCCCTTTTTCAACTATGACCTCTCCAGCCTTTACAACCCCAATTGTCCTTGGAACAGATTTTTCTGCCATTTGAATCTTTTTCTGGTAAATCTCTTCGGAATAAAATAGATTTGGTACAAGTGTGTGATTTACAAGTTCGACCATCAACTCGACCAATTCATTTTTATGACTAGGCAAAAGTAGACTTTTTATTTCACTATTCAACCTTTCTTTATCGTAAAGATAGCGTTTTGGATAGATTTTTTCAGAGTTGGTACTCGCCGAAACAATTGTAATATCTGTTGATTTAATATTTTTTATACTTACGTCAACAATTCCTTTTGCATAAGCACTTAAAAGCAAACGAGTAACGAGATTACGGGCTTTTTGGATTTCGGCAAGCTTTTCGACAGAGCCAGCAAGAAAAGAATTTTTATACGGGAAATTCGGAAGAACTTCTTCGAATGCTTGTACTGTGAAATTTGAATTAACAAGGTGCTGGAAAAGCGAATCAAATCGATTTAAAGACAAATTTTGTACATTTCGGTTTTCAACAAATACTGGCAAAACCGTTCCACGCACATTTTCAACGTCCTTCAAATATTGTTCTTTGCTTTTAAAAACTGGGAAAGAATATTCAGCAATCAATGTTCTGTGGGGCCAAATTCCACCTTCTTGAAACGTGAACGATGCAAGATCTTCTTCGGGATAGAAACGAAATAAATGGAATAGAGTACAAATAAAAACAATCAACAAGCCAAAAAACAATTTGCCCCAAAAAATATTTGCAAAAGTACTTTTGTCATCGGCTTGAACAATTTTTTTCTTTTTTGCGGTTAATTTTTCAATTACCATTAATAATTTGTTTTTTTAAAAAAAACAAAAAATGAAATCAAATTTCAAAATTACAAATTACAATAAAATTGCTATAATTAATACAGCATTTATCGGCGATGTTGTTCTTTCTTTCTTTCTGTGTCAAAGTATAAAAAATATTCAACCCGATTCCAAATTGTATTTTGTTGCCACACCCAAAGTAAAAGATTTACTAACTTTAGTAACATCTATTGATGTTCCAATTCTATACGACAAGAAAAATATCGACAAAGGATTCAATGGCATAATCAATATTGCAAATCGCTTAAAAAAAGAAAAAGTTGAATTAATCCTTTCCCCACACCGTTCTTTACGAACATCATTAATAACATATCTTGCAAAACCTAAACTTTCTGTTTCATATCAAACCTCGTCTTTCAGCTTTTTATACAAACAAAGAGTTCCCTATTTATTCAAATCGCACGAAATTGAACGAAATCTGGAACTTCTCGGAATATTTTCCGATTTTCAAAAAGGCGATCAACTTCCAGATATAATCATAGAATTCCCCAAAACAGTGATTGAAAAAGTCGTAAGTTTAATCAATTTAAATCATCTTAAACGAAACATTGTAGTTATCGCTCCAGGCTCAATCTGGAAAACAAAACAATGGATAAAAGAAGGCTTCATTTTTGTTGCAAGCGAACTAATAAAAATGAAATGCGAAGTAATACTGATTGGTAGCGACGAGGATTTTCGATTATGCGAAGAAATTTCAATCAAAACCGGAGCGAAAAATTTTGCAGGAAGAACAAACCTCGCCGAAAGTTTATATATATTAAAAAACTCGCACTTGTTAATTACAAACGACAGCAGTCCAACACATCTTGCGACTATTGTTAAATGTCCAACAATAACGATCTACGGACCAACAATACCGGAGTTTGGTTTCTACCCAAGAGCACCAAATAGCAAGATTGTCCAAATCGAAGGACTCGAATGTAAACCTTGCTCAATTCATGGTTACAACAAATGTCCTTTACGACACCATAGGTGTATGTCTGGAATTCAGCCAGAGAGAGTATTGTCTTTTGCAATCGAAATGCTAAAAAATTTTTCTTAAGAAAACATTAATTTCCAAGGCTCATAAGGATTATTTGCTCCATTGAGAACTTCCCTGGGCTCTTTAATTTATACATTTCAAAGGTATCTACAACAGAATAATATAAGGAACGAGACGAATCGATTTCGGTAAAGCACGATGGCAAACGCTTGAGTACAAATTTATGCATAAATGGGTGGGAATACGAAGCATTTAGCATAGTGTAAACAATTATTACTGAATCCGGAATATTGGCAGTTTTTAATGACTTGGCGACCATCGGAAAAATCGACTGAGTCCCGTCGCAATTGCAGCTCGGGTTTGCAAAAATTAGGAATCGATATTGCTTTATTTTCCATAACGAATCAATTTGCCGAGTAACGTTTGTATCAGGTTTGTATTTATCGTACTCATAGTTAAACCATTCGAAACCCGGAACAAGGTTAAAGAAATCACGGAAAGGGACAAGCCTTGCGGTTCTGTCTTCGTTGGAAACTTCGCAAGAAACTACAACCAACAAAAACGAATAAACAAAATATCTGAAATATTTCAAAAACATAACCAAAACCAAGTTTATTAAGATAACTTACAAAAATAAAAAAAGCAAGGGAGAAAATACTCCCTTGCTATGTAATAAGCGACAATTATCTTTTCAATCTTACAGTCTCTTGAATTGTATTGCATTCCTGGAATGAAATTGTAAATTCTTTTACTTGATAACCATCCGCAGATACCCTAATCGAATAAGTTCTTGGAGCACATAAACCATCGGCAACAGCCCAGCCTTCTGAATTCGATACCGGGTCGGCAACATTTGTTCCATTATAACGAACCAAGACTCTTGCCCCAGATATATATGAATTTGTTGAATCATCGACAATTCTCAATTTCAAGCGGGCTGTGCAACAAGTATCAGGATTTTGTGAGCTTGATAGATACTTTACAAATTCTCTTGTTTGATTGCAATCGATTTCGAAATTGAATTCCATTCCACGATAGCCAGACTTTGAAATTGAAATCTGGTAATTTCCTTCACACAAGTTTTCGAAGACAACCCTACCATTATCACCGGTTTTTTGAAGGGCAATTTTTGTATTTCCTTTAAAAAGTTTCACTTCGGCATTTTCAATTGGATTGTTTGATGTTGAATCTTTTACATAAAGAATCACTTTGCCTTTGCAACACGTATCTTCATTTTCTTTTTCCAGTAGCTTGGTGATTTCCAAAGTATCGTTGCACTCGAATTTCAACGAGAATTCAATTGTTTTGTATGTGTCCTTTAAAATTGAAAATCCATATTCGCCAGCACAAATTTCTTTAAAGACAACCCGACCTTCCGACACAGTACCAGATTTAACGACGTTACCACCTTTCCACATTTTTACAACAGCGCCGTTCAAGTTGGTTTCGTTTGATTTATCTTTAACTTTGAGAATCAACACACCATTGCAACAAGTATCTGTTTCGGCTCGTTGCAAAATTTTGGCTTCAACTTTCTCTTGATTGCAACCCAATTCAATATAGAATTCAATCGCTTTGAACCCCTCTTTCTTTACTTCAAAAACATATTTCCCCGGGCAAAGATGTTGGAAAATGACAAAACCGTCGTCGTTTGTCTTTGCCGAAGAAAGCTTTTGATTGTTTTTCCAAATGTTAACCTCTGCCTGGGTAATCGCTTGTTGTTCCCCGTTTTTGACTAATATTTTGATCGAACCGTTGCAACAAGTGTCCTCTTCTTCTCGTTGAAGCACTTTAGTAACCTCTTTCTGCTCATTGCAACCTATTTCAATATTAAACTCAATACTTTTGAATCCATCTTTTTGAACAGTAAAGCCATATACACCTTTGCAAAGTTCACGGAAAACAACCACACCATCGTTATTCGTCAGATAATAACCAAGTTTATTTCCAGATTTCCATATGGTGACTTTCGCCTGTGAAATTGGTTCACCAGTGGAATCTTTGACAACAACACGCAATTCGCTGTTGCAACAAGTGTCGACCTCCATTTGCACAGAGACAAAACTTGAATCGTTGCATTCTATAGTTAGATTTCTTTCTACTGGTGTATAGCCTTCGCGCAAAATAAGAAGGCTATAAGTTCCGGGACAAAGTTCACGGAAATAAACCGGTTGATTTTCTTTCACTGTTAAAGTTGTAAGCAATGTGCCATTTTTACGCAATTTTACAATTGCACCATTCAAAACTTCATTGTTTTGGTTCTTGACTTCAACACCAATGACACCCCGACAACAAGTATCAGATTGGCGCCTACTCAAAACAAAATCAAACTCGAGTGTATCGCAATTTTGAAGATTAAATTCTCTTTCAATAACCTGATAACCTTCCTTGGCAATTCTCACCCAATAGGAACCAGCACAAACGTGTTCAAACACAACAAATCCGTTTTCATTGGATTTTGTTTTACGCACAACATCGCGTCCTCTATTCAATCGCACTTCGACATTGCCAAGAGCAGAAGAATCTGGTCCAAGCGTTCGGATAATAATCCTACCGCAACAATCATCATTGTGAAGGATTCTAAATCGCATTTTGTTTCGTGGTTGTTTTTCAAGTAGGGTTAAAAGATAATCCTCGAAGATTTTAAAATCTTTGTGCAAAATTCGAACTTTTATCGAGCCAAGAGAAGAAGGCAAGTTCTTGAAAACGAAATTACCATCTTCATCCGTTGTGTCGACAGCTATGATTTCTTCGCTTACCAAGAGCTGAGTTTTCCCTTCGGAAACTTTAACAAGATAAATCGTAGCATTGGGGACCGGAACGTCCTGCTCGTCGAGAAGCACACCGCTTACAGTGTTTTCTTCGGTAGTTTGATTTGTAGATTCAGTACAGGAGAAGATTGCGAAAGTGAAAACAACTAAAATAAGTAGCAAGAAAAACTTATTCATAAAACCCACCAAAATTTAAATAATTAGATTTTAATCAAAAAGTAATAAAACGAAAAAATAAGAAATGTTACAATCAATCTGGTAAAATTTTCAAGGAATCGACTTGAACTATAGTTTCTTTTATATCAAAGAATTCTAAAAGAAGTTCGCGTGCGATTGGAGCTGCAACGGCAGCGCCGAAACCGGCATTTTCTACAATTACTGCCAGAGCAATTTTGGGGTTATCTTTGGGAGCAAAACAAATGAACCAAGAATGGTCTCTTTGCCCGGGTTGGGGGGCTTGAGCGGTTCCAGTTTTCCCGCAAACATCCAGACCGGGAATTTTAATTCCAAATGCTGTACCTCCAGGAGTATTTACAGCATCAAACATCCCTTTTCGAACTATATGAAGATTCTTCGGTTGTATTTGAATCCTTTTGCTAACGACATTTAACAAAGTAGTTTGGTTCAAAAGAGTATTTTTTATGGCTCGAACGACATGAGGAGTATAAATCGTTCCGCCGTTTGCAATCGCACTTACGTAGAGAGCCATTTGAACGGGAGTCACAGAAATTTCTCCCTGTCCAATACCATAATTTAGAAGTAAACCTTTAGGAGTTTTTTCCAGGCTGCCAAATTTCTTTTTGATATAATCAAGAGTTGGAAATACACCCGTATTTTCAAAAGGCAAATCAATACCCGTCTTGTTGCCAAATCCAAATTGATTTGCCCACTTTGAAATTCTCTCTAATTGCAATTTTAAAGCAAGTTGATAAAAGAAAACATTGCACGATACTTGTATTGCTTTTGTTACGTTGACATTTCCATGTGCACCATGACAACCGAACGCCCTATCGCCAAAAACCAACTGACCACCACAAAAGAAAGTGCTATTTTCGTTGATAACTCCTTCTTCCAGCCCAGCAATTGCCATCAATGGCTTCCAAGTCGAACCGGGTGGATATCGGGATTGAATAGCCCGATTTAGCAAAGGTTTATCTTTGTCGCTTTCAAGAAGTGGATAATTTGTTTTAAAATCTTTACCGCTCAACAAAGCAACATCGTAATCTGGTTTGCTGACCATTGCAAGAACTTCGCCATTGTTTGGATCGATTGCAACAATTGCTCCTCGTTTGCCATCTAAAAGTTCTTCTGCTTTTGCCTGTAACTTTAAATCTATCGACAAAATCAAATCATCACCATTTTTTACGGGAACATCTGTTTTCCCTTCGTTGAACCTTTCGGTTTTTACTCCAGAGCCAAAGATGCCAACGAATCGTTTTCCCTTTTGACCGCGCAGCTCCATCTCGTAGAACTTTTCAACACCAGTCCTTCCAACATAATCCCCAAGATTATAATATGTTTCAGTTCTTAATTCAGCTTCCGATATTTCCTGAATGTATCCAATGATATGAGAAATTCTTGCTTTTAAATTATACATTCGTTTCGATTCGGTAACGATTTCAACGCCAGGGAGTAAATCTGAGTACTCTTCTATCCTTTGTACTGTTTCATAATCGAGGTCACGAAGTATTTTTACATCACCGAAACGATAATTCAAAATGTTTTGAAAAATCAGATTGTAGACACCCAGACTATCCATTCCAAGAATCTTTCCAAGTAAAGGTGCCCGATCCAATCGGAAATCTCCAGTTGAAATTTGTAAACTAAATGAAGGTACATTATAAACAAGCAAATTGCCACTCCGATCGTAAATATTTCCGCGAAATGGGTAAACAATTTGTGTTTTGATTGCTTGTGTTTCCGATTTTATCTTGTAGACACTACCCTTGAGAATTTGCAAATAAAAAAGTCGAAAGGTAAATACAAGACAAATAAAAGCGACAAAAAAGATAAAAACATTATGTTTTATTTTAATTTCGTCCATAACAAAAAATAAAAAACAAAATTAAAAATAAACAAAAAAGTAATTCGTATGAAATTACGAGTTCTTTGAGGGGATGAAATGGCTTCGACGGGGCGAAGGAGATTGGCAGTGGCATACCGTGCTTTGCCGTGGCGGCACGTAAATCCAAACGGCAAACAAAAAATGCCGAAAGCAATTACGCTTTAGCTGCTTAATTAAACAAGCAGCTCATCCTTTGGGAAATTTGCCTATCGGTTTCCCGAAGGGTGTCGCAATAAGATAGGCTGGCAAATGGATTTTTCGGTTGGTCCATTTGCGAGATATGCAACCGATAGCCTTTACGAAACCTGTCGTTCGGTTCGCGTAAAGGCGAAATTTCAAAGAACGACTAAGTATGTAGGCACTGCGGTCGAAACGCTCCGGACGCGGGTTCGACTCCCGCCATCTCCACAAATTTACCCCCTGTACAAAATCTTTAATTTCATCTTTCCGTTTTTTTAAAAATTATTTTTATAATTTTGTTATTTAACTAATTGTTGAATTGTCTATTAAGGTTTTTATGAGAACAAAAGAAGTAGAAACAACCCTTTTAGTAACCCAATCTCCCAAACTCATCGTTTCGAAAAAAATTTCTTTCTTCGACAGATATTTAACGCTTTGGATTTTCTTAGCGATGGCTGCTGGCATTTTCACTGGTTCTATTTTCCCCGCAATTGCACAATTTTGGAATTCACTCTCCAGTGGTACAACGAATATTCCAATAGCAATTGGCCTTATTTTAATGATGTATCCACCGCTGGCAAAAGTAAAATACGAAGAATTCCTATTGTTTTTAGCAACACTAAACTGCTTTCAGTAAGTTTAATTCAAAACTGGATTATTGGTCCTATTTTGATGTTCTTCCTTGCAATTTTACTTTTACCGGACAAACCAGAAATGGCGTACGGCGTTATTCTCGTTGGTCTTGCTCGTTGCATCGCAATGGTACTAGTTTGGAACGATTTGGCAAAAGGTGATTCCGAGCTTGCTGCTGGTCTGGTTGCATTCAATGCTATATTTCAAGTGGTTACATATTCGATTTACGCTTATATTTTCATCACGCTCTTACCACCTATATTCGGATTCAAAGGGACTGCACTTGATGTATCAATTGGTGAAATTGCTGTAACAGTACTTGTATATCTTGGGATTCCTTTCTTTTCTGGATTCCTCACACGAACAATTCTAACAAAAATCAAATCCAAGGTATGGTAACACACATATTTTGTTCCTAAAATTAGCATAATAACTCCAATTGCTTTGCTTTTTACAATTTTCGTTATGTTCACTTTGAAAGGCGAAAAAATAGTCGAGTTACCTTTGGAAGTGATTCGTGTTGCAATTCCCTATTTCTTCTACTTTACGATTATGTTCTTTTCGACTTTTTTCTTTCTGAAAAAAATTGGTGTTAACTATTCCAAAACAACAACAGTTTCCTTTACTGCCGCAAGCAACGACTTTGAATTAGCAATTGCGGTATCAATTGCAGTCTTTGGTATTAATTCCCCGGCTGCATTTGCAACAGTAATTGGTCACTTGTTGGAAGTCCCAATACTTATTTCACTTGTAAATGTTGCATTAAAATTAAAAGAAAAGTTTAACAAATGAATTTAGCAAATATGGAAAGTGTAAAGTTTGTCAAAATCGGATTTAGTTTATTATTCATAATACTATTAGTCTTAAATTTTTCGAATAATACCTTTTCCCAAGACAAGAAGCCCAAACCAAAAGTAACTTTTATCGAATTAGGTTCGGTAAATTGTATCCCGTGCAAAAAAATGCAACCAATAATGAAATCAATCAAAGAACGATATGGTGAACAAATTGAAGTAATTTTTTACGACGTTTGGAAACCAGAACAAAAAAAGTTTGCAGAGATTTATAGAATCCGAGTAATACCTACTCAAGTATTTTTGGATGATAAAGGCAAGGAATTTTTCCGGCACGAAGGATTTTTCCCGGAAAGCGAAATCGACAAAATTTTGCAAAATAAAGGTCTAAAAGTTAAAAAGTAAAAAGGAAACCCTATGGAGTCAATATTTGAATTGCTTTACAATGTAATTTATCAAGGTGCATTTTTTGGATTTCTTGCTTCCTTTGGGTGGGGAATCTTAAGTATTCTTCTATCCCCCTGCCATCTGGCAAGTATTTCTTTAATTATCGGGTTTATCACTTCTGGTGGTATTTCTTCGCTTAAAAAAGCTTTTATAGTTTCTTTGATATTTTCTTTGGGGGTTCTACTAACATTAGCTGCTTTAGGTTCCATCACAATAATTCTTCGAAGAATAATGGGCGACATTGGTAAATTGGGAAGTTTAATTACTGCAACACTTTTTATTGTGGTCGGACTTTACTTTCTTGGAGTTATCAAATTACCTTTTGTGGGTAAAAATTTCAAACATTCTTCAAGAATCACGATTTTAACACCGTTTCTCCTTGGAGTTCTATTCGGCTCTGCCTTAGGTCCCTGCACTTTTGCATTTCTCGCTCCAGTGTTAGGTGTTGTTTTTCAAACAGCCCACACTAACATTGGTTTATCTGTGCTTTTGCTTACGGGCTTTTCACTTGGTCATTGTTCCACTATTATTATTCTTGGAACATTAACCGCAAAAGTGCAAAAATATTTGGACTGGTCGCAAAAAGCTAAAACTGCAAATATTATTAAAATCGGTTCAGGAATTCTTGTTATTCTTGCCGGAGTGTATTTGCTTCTCAACCAATTTGCTGTTTTTAATATTTCATTCTTTTAAAGAAAATTTTGTCAACTCATTTTTAAATAAGCATCTTTTTGAATTTGATTGTGCTAATCAAGAAAAAAACAATTCCGAAGAAAAGCAAGGCAACCACTTCTGGAACTACCACATCTATCACAACCCCTTTTAATACTATCCCACGTAAAATTACCAAGAAATATTTCAAAGGAAATAGAAAAGTTACATATTGAATTAATTTGGGCATATTTTCTACCGGGAAAACAAAGCCTGAAAGATATATCATTGGAACAATCACCCCAAAGACAGATAAAATCATTGCTTGCTGTTGGTTTCTGGAAAATGTTGAGATTAAAAGTCCAAGGCCTAAATTGGCTGTTGTAAACAAGAAGCCCGCAAAAAACAAGAATAAAACACTTCCTTTGATTCCAACTCCAAACCAAAATACCATAACCAATAACACAAAGGTAAAATCTAAAAAACCTATTAATTGAAACGGTATTAATTTCCCTGCGATTATTTCATAGGATTTCGATGGCGAAATCATTATCTGCTCAATTGTACCATTTTCCTTCTCTTTTACTATACCCATTGCGGTTAGTGGAACCGCAACAATCAATAACAAAAGCGCAACTATACCGGGAAGTAGAAATTTCCGAGTTACCATCTCTGGATTGTACCACACTCTTATTTCCGGTTCTATCAAAGAATTCGCTTGAGATACAAGCTGATTGTTTGTTTTAAAAGTTTTGATGGAATAATTATTAAAGTTGGAGTTTGCATTTGCTAGGTAACCAAAAACAATAGATGTCTTATTACCGTTGGATGCGTCGAGAACTACTTGAATTTTTGCGGTCATTCCAGTCGTAACTTTTCTTCCAAAATCTTTTGGAAAAACCAAAAATAGAAGAGATTTGCCGGTCTCGATGTCTTTATTTGCTTCTGCGTAATTCTCAGCATATCTATGGATTTTGAAATAACCACTTGAAATTAACGATTGAACATACCTTCTGCTTAATGTGCTCCTATCATAATCTAATATTGTCGTCTTAATGATTTTGACGTCCATATTGGCTGCATAGCCTAGCAATACCAGTTGAATTATTGGAGAAAACAAAACAACGCCCAGCATTATTTTGTCGCGACGAAGCTGGATAAGCTCTTTAACAACAAAACTTATAATTCTTATCATAAATCTAACCTAAAACTCTTACGATAAGCAACAAAACTAAAACCGAAGAAAACTGTTCCATAGGCTAACAAGTAAATATAATTAGTCAAGAGAGTATCGAATGGAACCCCTTTTAATAAAACACTTCTAATTATAGATAAAAAGAACTTCGCTGGAGTAAAGTTTGTAATGATTTGAATTATTAAGGGCATACTTTCAATCGGAAAAATAAAACCAGAAAGTATCATTGAAGGTAAAACAGAGATTATTACAACCAGCAAAAAAGCTAAAAGTTGGTTCGTTGCAATAACAGAAACAAACACACCTATGCTTAATGAAGAATAAATGTAGAGTACAACAGAAAGCAAAAGCAGAAAAAGATTGCCCCGAATTGGTACATTAAAGACAATATGACCGAGGATGACGACTAGAAAAGAATTTATCAGAGCAATAACTGAATATGGCAAAATTTTGCCTACTATAAAGTCCATAGGCTCAATTGGAGATATCAAAATTTGTTCAATTGTATTTCTTTCTTTTTCCTTAACCACCGAGAGCGAAACAGTAATCGCTGAAGTTAGAATAATAATAATACCAATCAAACCTGGCACCAGAAAAACATTTGATTTCAAGTTAGGATTGTACCAAAATCTTGGTTCAAGTTGAACAATAGAAAAATTGCTTTTAGTAAGAAAAATATTTTGATTTTCCTTCAGCCACTTAACAAGAAAAAAATGCGACGCAATGTTGGAATAATTGAAAATTATACTTGAAGTATTGGCATTAACACCATCAATAAGAAATTGTATTTTGGAATTTTGGAATTTGTAAAGATTTCTTGTAAAGTCTTTGTTGAAAACAATAATCAACTGTGCCTTATTGGAGTTCAACCATTCTTCAGCCTCGTTGTAATTAGATAAATAACCCACAAGGTCGAAATACTCCGAAGATATAAGGGAGCGAATCATCGAGCGCGTTTCCTTGGTCTCGTCGAAATCAAGTACACCAAGTTTTATATGTTTTACATCAAGATTGATTGCATAGCCAAAAATTAAAAGCAGAAACATTGGGAAAATGAATATTACAAAAAGCATTCTTGTTTCTCTTTTCAATTGTCTGATTTCTTTTTTGGCAATAGCAAGTATTATTTCTAACTTAATTATCATTTCTATCTTTGAACCAATTTAATAAACACATCTTCAAGGGTTGGAACTATTTTTCTAACCGTAATTGGATTGTACCCCAAAATTGAATTAAGTCTGGAAATTAAATCCGGGATATCGAAATCAATTTTGTCTAATGCCAAGTGTAATTTATTTCCAAAAAGAGAAAATTTACCAAAATCAAATCCTTTGTTCAAAACTTCAATATTCTTTTCAATGCTTCCAAAATCAATCTCAAAAATTGGAAAATGAAAATATCTTTTTTTCAATTCTGTTGGCGTTCCGCAAGCAATAATTTCCCCGGAATCAATCAAACTTATTCGTGAACAATATTCTGCTTCATCGAGATAATGTGTTGTAACCATACAAGTTACGCCATTATAAGCCAAATTTTGAATAATTTTCCAAAAATACCTTCTGGAAATGGGGTCGGTGCCAGAAGTAGGTTCATCCAAAAAAACTATACTTGGCTTGTGCATTAGAGCAATTCCAAGAGCAAGCCTTTGTTTCAAACCCAAAGGTATTTCACTAGTCAAAGATTTCCTAATCGGCTGGAGATCAAATTGTTCGAGCAATTCTTCTCTTATCAATTTTGCCCTTTTGGGCGGGATTCCATAAATACCCGCATAAAACAATATATTTTCTTCGACTGTCAAATCATTATATAAAGAGAACTTCTGCGACATATATCCGATTCTTTCCTTAACTCTTTCTGGATATCTTATCACATCAATGCCGGCAACATATATCGAACCCTTTGTGGGCGGCAAAAGACCAATCAACATCTTGATAGTTGTTGTTTTGCCAGCGCCATTCGACCCAAGGAACCCAAAAATTTCGCCTTGTCTGACCTCTAGATTGATATTATTAACTGCAGTGAAATCGCCAAACTTCTTTGTTAAATCCTTTGCCTCGATTGAAATCATTGTTGTTTCTTCTTTAACAAATAAAAAAAGACGTTCTCTAATGTAGGTCGAACCAATTCATAGTTGAAAACTTCAATATCATTGCGCTTTAATGTTTCAATTATTTTAACCTGATAATTTGTTGGGTCTCCCTTAAAAATTAAATTCAAACGGTCGCCGAATACTTGAACCTCGCCAAAATTCTGTAGAATATCCCGAGCTCTGTTTAATTCAGAACAAATGATTTCAAGAACCAAAAAATCAAAATCAGAAACAATCTTACCCGGGGAATCACAAACCAATATGTTTCCATTTTCCAACATCATCACTCTGTTAAATCGTTCCGCTTCGTCGAGATATGGAGTCGTAAATATTATAGTTTTTCCATCTAGTACAAGGCTATTTAGTAGAAACCAAAACTCACGGCGGGAGACTGGGTCAACACCTGTTGTTGGTTCATCGAGCAAAAGAATATCTGGGTCGTAAATTAAAGAAGATATTAAAGCGAGTTTCTGTTTCATCCCGCCCGAAAGATTCGAAATTAAGGTTTTTCGAAAATTCTTTAAGTTTGCAAACTCCAAAAGGAGCTCCATTCTTCTGCGATAGTGGCGGACTTTGTGAATTTCTGCAAAAAATTCCAAATTTTCTTCCACCGTAAGATCAAGATAATGGGAAAAGTTCTGTGAAAGGTAACCAATAAAGGGCTTTATTCTGGTGTAATCGTTTGTTAAATCGAAACCCATAATAAAAATTCTGCCACTCGTTGGTTTAATAATTCCTGCCAGCAATTTAATTAATGTGGTTTTACCACTTCCGTCTGGGCCAACAATGCCAAATATCTCGCCTTTTTGTACAGAGAAAGACAAATTGTTTATTGCCAAAATTTTTTGATATTTTTTCGATACTCCATCAACTTTGACTATGGCACTCATTGCAAAGTCTTCACCGAAAAAAATATCCTTGCATCAGCTGGCATACCAGATTTTAATTCGTAATTTTGATTGGGTATTTTGATTTTCACTGCAAACACCATTGTCACTCGTTCGTCTTTGGTTTGCAAATTCTTGGGCGTAAACTCCGCTTCTTCTGAAATGTAGACAATCTTTCCCTTGTAAACTTTGTTTGGATAAGAATCGGAATTTACCTCAACCAATTGCCCAATTTTGAGCTTTCCAAGATAAGTTTCAGGTACATACACAATCATTTCCATCGTATCGAGCTTAGCAATTTTAAACAAAGGAAACCCAGTGGCAACAACTTCGCCAACTTCTACAAACTTCTGCAGGACCTTACCATCTATCGGACTTATAATATTACAATCGGAAAGATATTTTTTAAATAAATTAACATTGGCAATAGCTCTTTGTAAATTAGCTTCTGCCTGTTCGATTTCTTCTTTTCGGAAGAACTTTTCCATTCGTTCAAGATTTTCCTTCGCTTGAAGGTAACGAGATTGTGCGATTTTAAAATTAAATTCCGCCTCTTCAAATTGCTTTTCACTTATAGAATTACTAAACTTAAGTTTCTTAAACCTTTCATAATTGGTTTTTGCGAGCAAATAATTTTCTTCTGCCTGTTTCAATCCCTCCTCTGCCTGGCGAATATCCTCTCGACGAGCACCTTTCTTCATCAACTCCAATTGCTTTCGAGCGGATGCCTCGGTTGCAACAGCTTGTTCATACTGATACCGGTAATATCCATCATCGAGGGTTGCCAATGTGTCTCCTTTTTTGATATTGTCCCCTTCGTCAACGAGAATACGCAATATCTGAGAGTTTACTTTGGAACTAACCAAGACCTCGGTGGCTTCAATAATTCCGCTTGTTACAATGTTTTCTTCATCCTTATTGTTTTTACATCCAAACAAACAGATTAAGCATAAAAAAACAATAAAAAATCTCATAAATCATTTAATAATTAATAAAAAACAAAGTTAAGCAACAAATTTTTATTAATTTTGTAATCGAAGGTCCCGTAGTTCAGGAGGATAGAACAGCAGTTTCCTAAACTGCGTGTCGGGGGTTCGAGTCCCTCCGGGACCGCTAAATAAACTACAAGACAAAAAGTAAAATAATAGAAATTTTTTCAATTCCTGTTGCTTCTTTACCCAAGCTTATTCAAAACGATTTTTGAAACAGAAAAGTTAATTATTCACTTCGATTATTAATCCAAAAAGATTTAATAATTGATTTTAGAGATTGGATTTCCTTTGCTGTGAAAATATTGAGAATAAAAGGCAGAGCAATGTACAAAAATACAGCACAAAGCCGAATCATAAATTTCACCAATGGTTCAAAACCTTGTGTAAAAGCATTTGTTACAAGGTAAATAATTAAAAACAGAAAAAGCAATGGGATGATTCGCTCCCAAGGATACTTCACTGGATAAACTTTTTGAGAAAAATAGTAGATGATTGCAGCGGACGACAAGTATGCAAAAAGCGTTGCCCAAGCAGAACCACGATATCCGACGATAGGAATTAGGATAAAATTCAATGCGATATTCGCAACTGCAGCAAGTCCCACAGATATTGGCAGATACTTCGTTCGCTTTTGAATGTTGATACCAGCCGAGAAGTTAATATAAAAACCGTTGAAGATATATCCCAACATAACAATTGGTACAATGTCCAAGCCCTCCCAATAGGTTGGGGCAATAAAACGACCGCCAAAGAATGGTAAACGAATTATGAATTCAATAAAAAAAGCATTGAGAAGAAAAATAAAACCCGAGAAATAGACAAAATATTTAAAAATTCGAGCAAACAATTCTTTCGCATCATGACTTTCGTAATGGGTTAGATAGAAAGGTCGCCAAGCATAGTCGTACATCGCTACGAAAAGCATCATAGGAATTGCAAGGCGATAGTTTACCATATATATTCCGACTTGCGATGCATTGGTTAAAAATTTCAATATGGGCCTATCGACGACTTGAAGAATTATACCGGAAAATGTCGCAGGCACTGTTGGCAAACCAAATTTAATCATATCTCGAAAAAGCTTTGGATTCCATTGGAAAAGCGTTAACCTTTTAATTGTTGGAATAAAAATCAAAACGCCAACTATATTTGCAATTAATTGAGCATAGAAAACACCTTTGATACCAGTTCGTTGAAAGACAACAAAATAAATGTTCAAAGAAACTGCAATTACAATCAAGGAAAATCGAATCAAAGAAAATATACCAACTTTTCTTGTCATTCGTAAGTAAGCATAGGGAACAACCATCAAACAGTCTGTCATTGGGACTAAAACAGCAAGACGGACTATAAAGTTTTTATCAGAAAGATTTGTCAAAAGGTAAGAATACTCTTCAGCCGTTATGAAAAGAATAAGAGAAATTAAAAAAGCAATCAAACCAATAGTAAGATAAGAGTATGTGAATGCCATTTTCCCCTGCGCTTCATTATCTTTGTTGTAGAATCGAAAAAAGGCAGCGTCCATTCCAAAAGAGTAAATAACATTGACAAATGCTATTAATGCAAAGAAATTACCCACATCGCCAACTTCTTCGACAGTTAAGAAGTTCGTATAAAATGGAGTTAGAAGAAAAGTAAGAAACCTTCCAACAATGATGAAGATCCCGTAGATTAATGTGTCGCCAAATAAACTTAGAATCCTGCTTTTCATTCGGGTAAAAACAAAATTTAAAAAAGCAAACTTGCAAAATACAAATGATATCCCGTAAAATGCAATTAAAGTCAACTACAAAAATAATTGTTAAGAAATGTTTAATTTTAAACTTTTTCAAAAGGAATGGAGAATAATGACCCGACGAGAACTTGGATTGGAGATTTATAAAATTTCGCTTCTCCAAGGAGAATTTAAACTTCGTTCTGGAATAATTAGCAATGAATATTTCGACAAATACCAGTTTGAAAGTCAACCTCGACTGCTTCGTGAAATTGCTCGCTCCTTGACCACCATGCTACCCGACGATTTCGATTTACTTGGGGGACTTGAAACCGGCGGGATACCACTTGCAACTGCCATTGCTTTGGAAATTGACAAACCTATAATTTTCGTCAGGAAAAAAACTAAAGATTATGGAACAATGAAGCTTGCCGAGGGACCCAACATCGAAGGGAAGAATGTGATTGTTGTTGAAGACGTTGTCACCAGCGGAGGGCAAGTGCGTCAAAGCATCGAAGATTTGCGCCATCTTGGTGCAATTTGCAATATTGCCATTTGTGTAATCGACCGAGAGCAAGGAGGAAAGGAAAACCTCTCCAAAATTGGGGTAGAACTTCGCTCTTTGTTTACTATGAGCGAACTAAAATCCTTTTTACAAAACATTTAACTAATTAATCTTCATTTTCAATTTGAATTTTGGCATAAGAATTGTTTTTTTATCTTTTCATAATTTTTGTTAAGTATGAGAAAAGTAACATACATTTTGGTAATAATTATTTCGGTTTATTACCTCAATGCTCAAGAAATTTTTATCGTCCGCACTGATGTGGATACAAGTCGAAGCAGTTTCGTCACAGCAACCCACAATTTTTCCTTTAAGGTGAAGTTGAAAGATATTAAGAATTGCACAGCAATTTCTTTTGTCCTTCGCCACAATCAAACTAACAATATTAATTTTTCTAATTTTAGAACCTACCCTTTTAGTCGAAATGGTTCAGTCTTTGTCTATCCTTGGTACAATCCAGTCGATGGATTTGTTAGAATTTTTACTGGAATTTTAAACGGTGATACTATCGGCGGAAAAGGCGAAGATAACCCGGAAGCAATAGAGTTTGAATTTTCTGTCTCTGCAGATGCACCAAACCTTGCAGTGGTTGAATTCATCTTTGAAGATGCAGAAGCAGTAGTAACTGAAAATGGCATCGGGAAGATCATAAAGTTAAAATCTCAACCAACACTCTTAAATATTCACGGTTTTGTGGATGTTTGGCCCGGCGACGCAAACAACGATGGAATTGTTAACATAAATGATGTCTCAACTGTTGCATTGTATTTAGGATACGGTCCAAGCAAACAAAATTTTCGTTCCTTTCAGCGACTTAAAGCCTCGACGGATTGGTTTGCCCAAATTGCACTTGGATGGGACAGCCTTGCTGTTACCTATGCCGATTGTGATGGAGATGGAGAAGTTACCATTAATGATATGCTGGTAATTCCTTTGAACTTTGGCAAAACCCATCAACTGTTAAACACAGCTCCTAATGAAGAAACTGATAAAGCGTTGGAGGTTGTTTCCGCTCACAACGAAAGTACTATTCCTTTTACAGTATTAGCTGATGAACCAATTGTGGGTTTTGTAGGTGAAATTGCGATTAATGATTATTTCTACCAACCTTCAAATTCAACTTGGTACACCCAAAAATTTGACAACAATATGTGCTTTGTCAAATCCGTAGCGGGTCCAGCTGGATATTTCTTAGTATGCGGCTCGACCAATGCAAAGCCCATCAACAACAAAACTATTGGTATTTCAAATTGCAATACAACAATCATCGGAAAAGGAATAACCTCAGACGGAAGCATAATTGAGGCAAAAATGACTCCAGTTTCAACACTTTCCAACACAGAACACGAATTTGATTTGCCTTTGCTATTATCTTCTGTTGAATTCCCTGTTACAATTTCGATATATAACTTATTGGGAGAAACCATCCAAAAGACTGAAATAAGCTCCGTTTATGAGATCTTAAATAAACTTGAGGAATTAACAAAAGGAGTCTACTTTCTTAAATTCACAACACAGGGAAAAGTCATCTTCACACGATACTTCAAATGAATCTCCATTAAACCTTATCTACTTTTCAGTGTCTAAATATTTATTCCCAAATTTCGTTTATTGTCCTTATTAATTTTGTTGTATTATGAAGAAAGTAAAATTTTCTATTGTTACACTATTAATTTTATTGTACACAATTTTAACAATAAGCCTCTTTGCGCAGGAGCCAAAGAAAACCCAGATACAATCTGAACGAATCGGCACTATTCGTGGTAAAATTGTCGACGACCAATCACTTAAACCAATGGAATATGTTTCCGTAAGGATTTTCCGTTCACGTGACTCATCATTGATTTCTGGTGGATTGACAAATGCAGAGGGTTACTTTGAAATTAAAAACCTTCCTTTTGGCAGATATTATGCTATTGTTAAATTCATCGGATTCAAAACGCAAGTTGTAGATTCAATTTTCGTCACTCCAAGAAATCCAGAAGTTAACCTTGGTGTAATTCGATTTCTTCCAGAACCAATCCAAACAAAAGAAGTAGAAGTTACAGCACAAAAGGATATAGTTTCGTATGCAGTCGACCGTAGAATTTATGATGTTTCGCGCGATTTATCAACCGTTGGCGGAACAGCACTCGATGTATTAAGCAACGTTCCTTCTGTTTCCGTCGATATAGAAGGTAACATATCCTTGCGCGGAAGCGGTAATTTGCAAGTGTTAATCGACGGCAAACCCTCTTCTCTTCTTGGTTTTGACAGAGGAACTGCATTGGATCAAATTCCAGCTGAGAACATCGAACGGATTGAAGTTATTACAAATCCCTCTGCAAAATACGACCCCGATGGTGTAGCCGGAATTATAAACATTGTTCTTAAAAAGAATACAATGCTTGGTTTTGGTTCCATATTGAATGTAAACGTGGGAACAGCCGATAAATACAATGGCTCTGTTAATCTCAACCTTAGAACCGACAATTTCAACTCGACCGTTGGATACAACTTTCGTTCTTTCAGTATGCGAGGTAATACCGAATCCAGTAGAAATTCATTTGCACCCGATTCCTCTTTCCTTAATCAAAATCAGTCGTACCTTCGACGTGGAGCTTTTCATCGATTTCAATTGTCATCCGAATGGATACCCAATCCAAAAAACTCTTTACTATTTAATGCGAACGCTGGCTTGTTCGATAGAAAGATTTCAGATTCAACTGGTTATTTTTTTGAAATTTTAAATCCATTAATTGAAAATCAGTACTATCGAAAAAATACTTCCGATGGGAATAATTTTTCATACGATTTAAGTCTTTTTTACAAATATCTTTTCGACAGAAAGGACCAAGAGTTCAACACAAATCTATTGTTTAACTCCTTCAAAGGAGATAACGACAATCTTTATAATGAAAATCATTTCGATTCTTTATTAGTCCCAACAGTGCCAATCAAACAAAACAATAAATCCAACTATTTGAACAACAATCTAACATACGAAATAAATTACATCGATCCTCTCGACATTGGTAAATTGGAAGTCGGTGCCAAAGCAAATCTTCGCACAATTGACATTGATTATTATTTCTACAATTTCAATAACTCCTCGCAGCAATGGACACTGAACGACACTATCAGCAACAAATTTGGATACAACGAAAATATTCTTTCTGCTTATCTTACTTTTGGAAGTAAAATTTCAAACTTTAGTTATCAAGTTGGCTTGCGATTGGAACAAACATTCACCAAAGTTAACCAGAAAACGCTCAACGAAGTTTACAATGACAAATACTTCAATTTTTTCCCAACAATTCATTTAAGTTATCAAATTCGACCCTGGAACAGTATAATGTTTAGTTATACAAAGAGAATTAACCGTCCACAATCAATGGTATTGAATCCTTTTGTCGATTATTCCGACCCACAAAATTTAACAAAAGGAAATCCATTCCTCAAGCCAGAATTTGCCAATTCTTTTGAACTTTCAAATCTCTCGTTCATTGGTCGGAATTCGTTGAACCTCACCCTATTTTACCGTTACACGACCGACATCATTTCTCGTATAACAAGATTAGATACCACCAAAACTTTTACACTTACAACTTACGAAAACCTCAACCAAAGCAAAAGCATTGGTTTCGAAGCAATGTGGAACCAAACACTTTTTGACATTTGGAAATTAAATCTGAATTTTTCATATTTCTATCTCGATGTAAATGGTATACCTCAATATGGGATTCCATCCCGCAACAGTAAAAGTTGGAACATCAAATTGAACTCTGTTTTGAATCTTACACAAAACATCGACCTGCAAATCAATCTTTCTTATGACTCACCAGTTGTCACTACTGGAGGTGGAGGGATGTACTGGAGATTTTTCGAAATGGGAAGTGTTGGAAAACTTGATGGAATCTTCACCTCCAGTGCTGCATTGAAAATCGATGTTCTAAACGGGCGCGGTACAATTAACTTCCGAATTATGGATATTTTCAAGACAATAAATTATAATCTTACCACCAACGGGGCTAATTTTGTCTCCAAAATTTATCGAACCAGGGAAAGTCGTGTTGCTTTTCTGGGCTTCCAATATAAAATCAACGAATACAAACGCCCCAAAGCACAGCCTCAAGATAATAACCAAGATATGGATTTGGAATAATCCCAATTTCCTATATTTGCGTTTTTTTAATTGAGGATATTATGACATCAAAATTGTTCTTTATACTGGCTTTCGTGCTCTCCTTGCCTTTTATTTTACACTCGCAATCCGATTTCAAAATCACAGGAGAATTTCGTGTCCGCAGCGAACTCGACGGACGTGATTTTTTAAATCGCACTTATCCACAATCCTTTACTGCGCTTAGGGCTCGTCTTGGTATCGAAAAGAGTATCAACGACCACATTAAACTTTTTATTCAGTTACAAGACTCCCGCGTATTCGGGGAAGAAAAAGGTACATTAAACAACCTAAAAAATATTGATCTGCATCAAGGATACTTAACGGTCTCTAATATCTTCGACATCCCCTTGTATTTCACTGTTGGTAGATTTAAGCTAAGCTATGGCATTTACAAAATTTTCGGACCTAACGATTGGCACAATGTTGGCAGAAGTCACGATGGTTTCATCCTCGGCTACAACACTGAGAACAACAAATTTGACCTTTTTCTAACAACCCACACCAATTTCTTGAGCTATCGCGCTGGTGCAGCAAATGTTATGCAAAACTATAATTATTCCGAAGCACCAGCAGACACAGGTTTCAACATTTTCGGATTTTATTCTACCAATAAAATTGGTAAACCTCTTGCTTTCGATATTTACTCTTATTATGAATGGGATAGACAAAGGCCTAATGGCAAAGATTCGAAATTACAGCGATACACTCTTGGTACTGCTCTGCAATTTTCTGTACCATCTCTTCCACTGTCGTTTAGAGCCGAGCTTGCATATCAAGGTGGTAAAATCACACTTGCAAATCAACAAGACATCTCTGCATTTATGATTTACTCGACAATTCAATACAATTTTGAAAATATCATTGTTTCATTGAATGCAGATATAAATTCTGGCGGCGACTCAGCAAAAACATCGAAATACAAATTATTCGACAATCCATACTCCACCAAACATAACCACCAAGGATTTATGGATTTTTTTACTTCTCTTTCAGACCCCGGTTTCTCGACAGGCATTTATGGCCTTAATGACTATTTCTTAAGGTTGATTTATAAACCTGCCAAACAATTCAAAGCCCAACTGGATGCCCACTACTTTACAACATTCACTAGTTTTGTTGGTAGTGAAGGCAAAGAAATTTCTAAATACGGACCCGAATTTGATTTAGTTCTTGGGTACACTCTATACAATGCTCTTGAAATAGAATGGGGCTCGGGCGTCTTCATTGCCGATGAAGTTATGAAAGAACTTTACAAAAGGTTGCCTAAAAGACAAGGCATCAACAACTTCGATCCTGCATTTTGGACCTATATTCAACTTAATCTAAGATTTTAATTTCTTTCTTTCTAAATTCCTAAACTCAAAAATTATAATGAACTGGACAACATCGTGTAGTCCAATTTTATAAATTATGCTAACATTCTCGATAAAATTCAATAAATTGAAACTTTTTATAATATTAATATCTTGAAAAATTCTGGGAGTTCAAAATGAATGTGTATGAGACAAAACAAATTAGGAACATTGCTTTGGCGGGGCATTTTAACTCTGGAAAAACTACTTTTAGCGAATGTTTACTCTACTTTGCCAAGGCAATAAACAGACGTGGTAGTGTCGAGGATAATTCAACACAATCCGATTTTAATGAGATCGAACAAGAAAGAAAATCCTCTGTGTTTTCTTCTCTCTTGTTTATCGAACATAATGGGTACAAAATCAATTTCATTGATACCCCTGGAATGGATGACTTTATTGGCGAAATGATTGCAAGCCTTAATGTTGTCGAAACAGCATTTGTATTTGTCAACACTCAAAACGGAGTTGAAGTTGGAACTGAAAATGCTTGGGAATATGCCAATAAGTTCAAACTTCCATTAGTTTTTGTTTTAAACAAATTAGACCTCGAGCAAGCAAACTTTGAAAAAACATTCAATCAACTCCGTGAGCTTTTTGGCCGTAAAGTTATTGCTTTCCATATTCCTTTGACTGTTGGTCCCTCATTTAAAAGTTTCTATAACGTGCTCGATATGAAAATTTACGAATACAACGACGATTCTGGTAAAGCCACCATAAAAGATATCCCGGAAGCAGAAAAATCCAAAATTGAACAATACCGCAACGAACTCCTCGAAATGATTGCCGAAACAGAAATGGAATTGATGGATAAATACATTGAAACTGGAACACTCGATGATGAACTTCTCTTTCCAGCTTTAAAGAAGTCTTTTACAGCCCGTGAAATTTTCCCCGTCATTTGTGTAAACTCTAAAAACAACATTGGAACAGATTTCTTCGTAGATTTCACTATTAACACTTGTCCCGCACCCGACGAAACCGATGGTCGACCAACCAAAGCTGGCAATATTCAAAAAGTTGATTCAACCCTTCCAGCATCTCTTTTTGTTTTTAAACTAACCAGCGAAGCACATCTCGGAGATATGACTTTCTTCAAAGTTCAAACTGGGAAAGTTATCCCAGGAATGGACTTAGTCAACGAAGCAAAGTCCCAATTTGAAAGATTAAATCAAATTTTCATAATAAATGGGAAAAAACGAATAGATGTCTCACAACTCAATGCGGGAGATATTGGTGCAACTGTCAAGTTGAAGTTTACACAGGTAAATCATACACTCCATGAAAAAGGTTTCAACATAGATTATGCACCTATTGAATTCCCCAACCCAAGAATTAGAATTGCCGTTGCACCTAAAAACAAAGGAGAAGAAGAAAAAGTTGGTACCTCTTTGAACAACCTGCATCTCGAAGACCCAACTTTAATAGTTGAACACTCGCCAGAACTAAAACAAATAATTTTATATGCCCAAGGCGAACAGCATCTCGCAGTTGCAAAATGGCGTCTAGAACACAGATACAAAGTTGAAGTTGAATTCAAAGAGCCGAGAGTCCCCTACCGCGAGACCATACAAAAGCAAGTTCGTGGTATGTACCGACACAAAAAACAAACTGGCGGGGCTGGACAATTTGCCGAAGTGCATATGATGATTGAACCTTATGTCGAAGGTGCGCCTATCCCATCTGAATTCACTGTCCGTGGCCGCGACGTCTACGACTTGGAGTGGGGCGGTAAGCTTGAATTTGTAAATTGTATTGTTGGCGGTGTGATCGACCAAAGATTTATGCCTGCAATACTTAAAGGAGTTATGGAAAAAATGCAGGAAGGACCTCTTACGGGTTCCTACGTACGGGATATTCGGGTTGTTATCTACGATGGGAAAATGCACCCAGTGGATTCTAATGAAGCTGCTTTCAAAACTGCTGGGATGATGGTCTTCAAAGAAAACTTTGTTAAAGCCGACCCCAAGATACTCGAACCAATTTATAACGTTGAAATTAAAGTTCCAGAAGAATTTGTCGGTGATGTTATGAGCGATTTGCCAAGCAGACGAGGGATAATTATTGGAATCGAAAGCGAAGGAAGATACCAAAAAATTAAAGCAAAAATGCCACTCGCCGAACTTGATAAATATTCGACCGCTTTGCGTTCGATGACACAAGCACGCGCCACCCATACCCAATCATTCGCAGAATATCAGGTTGTCCCACCACAAATTCAGCAGAAACTTATCGAGGATTATAAAAAACGGCAACAAGAAGAAGGAGAGTGAAATCCATTTACTATTTATGTTACAAAAATCATAAGAGAATCCCGGCGGGATTCTCTTTATTTATTAATTTAGTTTATTTGTAAAGTTGTTTTTGCTACAAAGGAGTTGAACAAATGGACATTAATGAAAGCAACGACCAGAAAGCCCGCCGGCTCGAAGAGCTTGAATATCTTGAAAAAATTGGTATTAACCCCTATCCCTACCAATTCAACAAGACTCATTCTGCATTGGAAATCAAAAGCAACTTTAAAGACGACAATCCGGAGCCGTTTTCTAAAGTTTCTGTTGCTGGAAGAATTATGACTTTCCGCAGAATGGGAAAAGCTACCTTTTGCGACATTCAGGATGAAACAGATAAAATTCAGATATATTTCCGCAAAAACGACTTGCCCGATTCCTACGACTTACTAAAATACTTAGACATAGGTGATATCATTGGAATCGATGGTTTTGTTTTTCGTACGAAAATGGGTGAAATCACCATCCACGCACAAAACTATCAACTGCTCTGCAAGGCGTTAACACCCATTCCAGTTCCAAAGGTTGAAGAGGACGAGAGCGGAAACAAAATAATCCACGATCAATTTACCGATAAGGAACTTCGGTATCGCAGGCGTTATGTCGATTTAATCGTCAACCCAGATGTTCGCGAAGTTTTTCGTAAACGCGCTCGAATCATTTCTTTCATTCGTGATTATTTCGACCGCCGGGGCTGGCTTGAAGTTGAAACTCCAATATTACAACCAATTTACGGCGGAGCAAGTGCAAGACCTTTTATTACACATCACAATGCACTCGATATAGACCTATATTTAAGAATTGCCGATGAATTGTACTTGAAGCGACTCATTGTTGGAGGGTTTGAAGGAGTTTATGAGATTAGTAAAAATTTCCGTAACGAAGGTATGGACAAAATGCACAATCCAGAATTTACTGCACTCGAAATTTACGTTGCCTACAAAGATTATTATTGGATAATGGAATTAGTCGAAGATTTGCTAAATTCACTTGTGAACTATTTGTTTGGAAAAGATACAATCATCTACGACAATGTTGAAATCAATTTCAAAAAGCCTTTTGCTCGGAAAAAGATGTTCGACCTTTTCAAAGAATACCTTGGCGAGGATTTAAGATATAAAACTGAGTTAGAATTGCTGAAAATTGCCCAACAATTTGAACTTGAATTACCAACAAATGCAAATAAAGCGAAAATCTTGGATGAAATTTTTTCTGAAATTGTCCAACCCAATCTAATTCAACCTACATTTGTAATGGACTATCCAATTGAAATGTCACCTTTAGCCAAAAAACATCGAGAGGAACAAGGTCTTGTCGAGCGATTTGAATTGTTCGTCAATGGGTTCGAACTTGCTAATGCTTTCTCGGAACTCAATGACCCGCGCGACCAAAGAGCCCGCTTCGAAGAACAAGCAAAACTAAGAGCAAAAGGAGACGAGGAAGCTATGGTAATCGACGAAGATTTTCTTTACGCACTCGAAGTTGGTATGCCGCCCACCGGTGGTTTGGGGATTGGCATCGACCGATTGGTAATGCTATTAACAAATCAAAAATCTATAAGAGATGTTATTCTATTTCCACAAATGAGACCAGAAAACCAATAGAATTGAGATGGCAAATCTTTTCTCAAAAGCAATCTGGAATCTTTGGCAAGTTCATTTCTATTGTGCAAAAAAATTGAAACTCGGAAATTCGACCGAAGAATTTGCCCTTGCATCAGTCTTTATTTCAACTATTTTCTTCTCGATAGCTTTTGCTTCGGTCCTTCTTTTACTCAGAATAGAAGCGAAATATTCAATCGACACCAAAATTGTTTCAATGTTTTTTTTTCTTGCAATTTCTGCGTTACAAATTCTCGTTCTTTTCAACCAAAAAAAGAATTTTTCTAAAATGGAAATTCCCAAAATTCCGTTCAAAAAAATTTTAATTTCCGTTGTAATTTGGTTTTTCCTTCTTTTGCTCCTTGGCTTTTCAATGGCTTACGATTTTTTCGATGGAAACTTATTTACATTGTTTTACTATTTAAAAATTCATTACTTAAAATGAAAGAATTTGAATTTCCCCAGTACAGACAACCTAAATTACTTCGAAAAAAATCACCACTATGGTTGCACTTACTTTTGTTCATTCTAACATTCATCTCTACGATGATTGCCGGCACTCAGTGGGCAATGAAAAATTATCTCGAAATTAGCAATTGGCATTATGGATTTACTTATGCAGTGCTGATTATGTTATTTTTAACATCTCATGAAATGGGACATTACATCGCATCGCGAATCCACAAGGTCGACTCTTCGCTCCCCTTTTTCCTTCCAGTTCCATTGCCCGACTTCAATCCTTTTGGCACATTTGGTGCTGTAATTGCAACGCGTTCACCAATTCCAAGTAGAAAAGCAATTTTCGACATCGGAATTGCTGGTCCGTTGGCTGGGTTTGTCGTTTCTATGATTATTTTGGTCATAGGCTTTAGCCATCTGCCAACAAAAGAAAGTATTTACCAAATTCACCCAGAATATTTAATCAATTATAACGGCGAAATTCCAAAAACTGGTCTTCATTTTGGCGATAATTTACTCTTTTATATTTTAAGCAAAACAATTGCAAATCCAACTGGTTGGCTCCCCCCAATGAATGAAATCTACCATTATCCTTTCCTTTGTGTTGGCTGGTTCGGGCTTTTTGTTACTGTCTTAAACTTACTTCCTTTCGGGCAACTCGATGGTGGCCATATTGTTTTCGGTATGTTTGGTGAACAGCAATGGAAAATAGCAAAAATACTTTGGTGGGCTTTGTTGATTTTCGGGTTTGGCTCGATTTTAAATTCTATTCTTACACTCCTCGAAGAGGTTGATTATCCTTCAACATTTTACATTTGGTTGCAAGAAAGTTTGCTTCCAATTTTGCAAGAATTAAAAAAGATTGTGCCATTCTGGTTCGATGCTTGGGGGGGATGGCTTTTCTGGGCTATAATAACAAAAATTTTTATCAAACTACCTCATCCATACCTTCCAGCCACCGAACCATTAAACAAAACGAGATATTTGCTTGGTTACCTTGCAATAATTATTTTGATACTATCGTTTACACCTAATGGGATTTACTTTAAGTAAAATGAAACAAAAAATTTGGATTACATTAACTTTCGCTTTTATTACCATTTTTTCAATTTTTGGAAAAGATGAAAGTCCTTTTTTCTTCGATGCTATTTGCTTCAAATCGATTAATTCTGACACACTTTCCAGAATTGACGTTTTCGTCGTTGTTCCTTATACTATTCTCTCTTTTTTCAGGACAGAAAATTTGTATTATGCGGAATACACTACAACATTCACTCTTAAAGATTCAAACAACATAACACTTCAAAGTAAGTCATTAACACAAAAGATTGAAGAAAAGGAACAACTCGAAACTTTGGGTAGCTCGGGGAAATTTCAAGATTCATACTATTCTTTCGAAATCCCCGAAGGTAAATACGTAGTGGAAGTTTCTATCTTCGACAGGAATTCTAACTTGACATTCTCGAAAAGAAGAACAACCAATGCTCTCAATTTTGCGAAATTCGATTTCGCATTTTCTGGCATAATGTTTCTTTCCGATGTCGAGGAACAAAACTCTGAATATAAAATAACTCCGTATCTTTCGGACAATTTAGGCGACTTAGAAAATATTTTTATATTTCTCGAAACATACCAACATTCGAAAAAATATGATTCTATTGATATAGTTTTTCAAATCATCAATCCAAAAGGAAAGGTTGAGTACCAAAGTCCAAGAAAGAAATATTTATTAATAACGAACCAACAAGTCATTATTCCATTTGCTAAACCAAAATCTTTGAAAAATGGTAGCTATATTTTAAAAGTTATAGCATTAAAACCTTCTATGAGTTCAGACTCAAATTTCAAATCTCTTGAAATTCTTGCTGTTTCCGAAAGAACTTTTGAAATCTCTCCAAGCATAAAAAATCAAGTCTTTGCAAATTTAGATAAATCAATCAAGCAACTGAAATACGTTGCATATCAAAGCGACATTGATTATATCAATCAAGCACCCAACCAAGAAGAGAAATTACACAGGTTTCTTGAGTTTTGGAAAAAACTCGACCCAACACCTTCGACCGAGTTCAACGAGGCATTCGAAGAGTATTATGAGCGGATTTATTATGCAAATTCCAATTTCAAATCTTATATTGAAGGTTGGCAAACCGACCGCGGTATGGTTTATGTCGTTCTTGGTCCTCCCGCAACAATTCAAACTCAAACAGACTTATATTACAACAGAAATTATGAAATTTGGAACTATTCAACGAGGACCTTTATTTTTGTCGATTATAGTGGATTTAACGACTATCGTCTATATTCTCCACCTACATTCAATGAGAAATATTCATACAAACCATAGGTGCAATGATGAAATTTCATATCAGTGGTAAGATTGTCGATGTGCTCGAAAGAAAAATATACCCCGGAACAATCTATGTTGAAAATGGAGTAATAACCAATATCAAAGCCGAAAAGAATGGGAAATATTCACAATATATTTTGCCAGGATTTATCGATGCCCATATCCACATCGAAAGTTCTTTACTATCGCCTGCAGAATTTGCAAAGAATGCAGTAAAATTTGGGACGGTTGCAACAATATCCGACCCACATGAAATTGCTAACGTTTGTGGTATCGATGGAATCAAATTTATGATCGATAACGGGCATCAGGTACCTTTTAAATTTTTTTTTGGCGCACCTTCTTGCGTCCCAGCAACTCCATTCGAGACTGCAGGCGCAAAAATAACAGCAAATGATATCGATCTGCTTTTCCAACATTTTCAACTTCATTATTTAAGCGAGATGATGAACTACCCCGGCGTAATTTCTGAAAATCCAGAGGTAATAGCAAAAATCAATGTTGCCCACAACTATGGCGTTCCAATCGACGGACATAGTCCGGGACTTACCGGTGAAAGTCTAAAAAAGTACATCTCCTTTGGTATCTTGACTGACCACGAAGCTACAACCTACCCCGAAGCAGAAGAAAAAATCAGCAATGGAATGAAAATCCTAATTCGCGAAGGCTCTTCTGCAAAGAACTTCGACGAACTTTTGCCTTTGCTTTCAAAATATCCAGATTTTGTTATGTTTTGTACCGACGATCTGCATCCTTTCGACTTAATTAATGGTCATATTAATCTACTCGTAAAAAAAGCAATACACAACGGCTACGACTTATTTGATGTCTTGCAAGCAGTTTCACTAAACCCAATCACACATTACAACATTCCAGTCGGTATGTTACGTGTCGGTGAAGATGCAGATTTCATAGTTGTCGACAATTTAAACAATTTCAACATTATCGAAACTTATATTCAAGGAAATTTAGTTTATAAAAATGGTTCAACATTGTTCGAAATTGGCAATTACTCTACTATCAATAACTTTAATGCTAAGTTCAAACAAAATGATGACTTTGTAATTAAGCACGAGAGTAACTCCAAAATCAGAATAATCGAAGTCATAGATGGTTCGTTGCTGACAAACCAACTAATAGACTATCCTAAAATTCACAACGGATTTATTGTTTCGGATACCGAACGAGATATTCTGAAAATAGCAGTAGTCAATCGGTATGAAAACACTAAACCATCGGTTGGTTTCATAAAAAACTTTGGCTTGATAAAAGGTGCAGTAGCTACCAGTATTGCACACGATTCCCACAATATAATCGTAATTGGTACAACAGACGAATGGATAACCAAGGCAGTTAATCTTGTTATCGAGCACAAAGGAGGTATAGCTTTTGTTGATGAGAATAGCGAGGATATTCTTCCACTTCCTATTGCTGGACTTATGACAAACGAAGACATTACATTTGTTGCGAAGAAGTACAATGAAATCGAAGGTAAAGTCAAATCTTTGGGTTCTCGATTAGCTTCGCCCTTGATGACAATTTCGTTTATGTCGCTTCTGGTAATTCCAAGCTTAAAAATCGGCGACCGAGGGCTATTCGACGTCAACTCGTTCTCATTTGTTAATCTTTTTGTAGATTGAGAATAAAAAATGAAAAGGTTAATAATTATTGCAATTTTGCTTTCGAACCTCGTAACCCAATCTAATGCAAAATATCATTTAGTAAAAATCTATATCGAAAACAATTTTGATTTCCATAAACTTTTATCCTTAAACCTCGACCTTGAATCGGCAGCTACCGAAAAAGATGAAATAAATCTTATCATTAACGATTTTGAAAAGGAAAGCCTTTCTAAATCTGGGTTGAAGTTCCAGTTGTTAATCGAAGACTATGAATCCTTCCTTGCAAACAGAATAGAAGAAAACTTTGAAAAGTTTGCTACCGAAGAAACACAAGACTTTGAGTTTGGTTCGATGGGGGGTTTCTACAAACTCGAGGAGATCACTTCCCAATTCGAAAAACTCCGTCAGTCTGAATTTTTTGTAGAACGAAAAGAAATCGGTTACTCGTGGGAAAATCGACCAATAATTGCTTATTGTTTCGGAAGCAAAGATACAACTAAACCCGAACTACTCGTCACCGCATTACATCATTCCCGCGAACCTGCAACAGTAACTACAGTTTTATATTTCCTCCAAACACTTTTAAACAAGGCAAAAGATGGCGACAAAGAATCCAAATTTTTGCTTGAAAACCGTAGACTTTGGGTAATTCCAGTGCTCAATCCCGACGGCTACTACTACAACCAAACCAAATATCCAAACGGCGGGGGGTTATGGAGAAAGAACAGACGACCAATTAACCAAACAGACACTGGTGTCGATTTAAATCGCAATTATGGTCCTTTCGATTTTTGGAATGCCAACAACAACGGTTCCTCGACGAACCCAAAAAATGAAACTTATCGTGGTCCCGCTCCATTTTCTGAACCTGAAATTGTTGCCCTTCGCAATTTCTGTATGACAAGAAATTTTCGGCTTGCTTTGAATTTTCATACTTATGGGGGTATGTTAATTTACCCATATAGCGCATTACCATACGAGACTCCCGATTCTAATTGGTTCAGAAGTTTTGGCATCCACATCCATACATTTGCCAGCTACTACTTTGGAACCGACAGACAAACGGTTGGCTATCCAACTCGTGGTTCCTCCGACGACTGGTTTTATACTCCAGATTCCACAAAAGGGAAAGTTTTTGCTTTTTCGCCCGAGGCAAGCTATCAATTTGATGGTTTTTGGCCCGGAAAAGAAAGAATAATCCCAATAGCAAAAGAGAACTATCCGCTTTTGTTAAATTTTCTTTGGTCTGCTGGTCCAAATATCCGTCTTAAAGATTTTTATTACTATTTCGATACCACAAGGAAAACAGGTTACCTTGAATTAACATTTCAAAACATTGGATTGGAAACTTCACCAAGTCTTACAAATGTTAGGATTTCGTCTACTAAACAAAATTATTATCTCGATACACTCCTGGAGATTTCTGAACTTGAACCAGCAGAACAAACAAATATACGCATTCAAATGCCTATTCCCAATGAAAACTTCGAAAACGGCACGGAGGTAGCCCTCCTAATTTCCATTTTTCAGGACAATATAGAAAGGAACGATACTATTACAATTACACTCTACGAATATCAGACAATTGATTTGAAGGATTCAACCTTCTGGGACTTTTCTGCGAGCAAATGGGGTTACGAAATCAACCCAGATTCGAGTTATATTTTACTTTGTGACAGTCCAAATAAAAACTATGCCGATTCATTAGACAATTTTCTGCCCTTTAAGGCTCCATATAAATTAAGTGCAAACAATTTTGAATTGGAAATTACTTCGAGATGGGCGATCGAACCATTCTACGACTATGCAAAAATTGAGATTTCTACAAACAACGGGAAGGATTGGACTCCGCTTCGATTCAAACGGAGCACAATTGCAAGCGGAAACCAATATGGAAAGCAAAAGTTAGGCGAATTTGGTTTTGCCGGTCATTTTCGTTTCTGGAACACCCAAATTACCAGTTTGAGAAATTTTATTTGGAAGGATATCTTGCTTCGGCTATCTCTGCTTAGCGATAAGGCTAAAAATTTCGATGGCTGGGACATAAAAGACTTAAAACTGCGAAGTTATCCAAAGGTGAGCTTCAAGAATTATGTATCCGCTCAGCAGATTGCTTCAAAATTGCTCTTCTTCAACAAAAATCAATTAGTGTGCGGTATCGAAGTACCCGAAATTCATAAAATCAGCGAAATCAAAGTTTACGACTTACTCGGAAGATGCGTATTTTTAAATAACCCAGATGGAAAAAGCACAATTGATTTGCCTTCTCTACCTTACGGAATCTATCTTGTTGCAATCAAATTACCTAATGGGTTTCTTTTCAACAAATTAATGATTAAATAAAAAGGAGAGGTAGTTCCCTCTCCTTTCCTTGTAGCGGGCCTAGGATTCGAACCTAGAACCTTCGGGTTATGAGCCCGACGAGCTTCCATTGCTCCAGCCCGCGGTCTTCAAATACAAAATTAATAATTTTTTCTTAAATGTGCAAATAATTTTTATTTCTGTTTACGAAATATCTTGAATTTATTGTTTTGGTATCCAAACTACCTCTTTTCGGTAACCAGAAGATTTCGAATTAAAAACTCTATGGTAGAAAACTATCGTGGTTTGCTTATAATACTTTTCAAGCATATCCAGTTTCAAATCATCATCTAAAACTATTGCTTTAAACTTTTTCCTTTTCAATGCATTTTCAAATTCTTCCAAAAATTTTTGTTTTTGAGGAACATTACTAATTAACAAGTCATTTACCAACACGTAATGTGGTCGAGACGGTAAACCTAATCTGCTCTGTGCAAAGTTGTAGCCCATCAAATAAACTTCCCCATCGAAACTTTTTGCAAAATTCAAGACTTGCTCTATTTCCTTTTTGTCACTTTCTTTTGGTATTGGGTAAATCGGATCGTACATCAAAAGAGCAAACTGAAAAAAAACAAAAACAAAAAGAACAAATCTCACTTTTCGTGATAGAAATTCTTTCTTCCCCAATTCATTTAAAGCAAAAGGGAAAAAAACGGAAATCGAGAAAACAAAAGGAATTAGCACATTCAAATAGCCACCGTAATGCAATCGTGAAAAGTAAGAACTTACCATTGTCCCAATGAAAAGAAAAATGAAATATGATAATTTAGGTTTAAAAGATTGTTCTAAATCAATTAGAATCAAGGCAATAATAATAGCGAGTGCAATCGAATAAAAGGGTAAAATATCAATTGTCCAAAAAGTAACAGCACGGCTCCAAATCCAGTGGTGTGTCGAAGGGAAATAGAAATTCCAGAAAAGATACCATCCATTGCTTACGATTGTTTCAACAATTGTTGAAATCAACACAAGAAGGAGATAAACAAAAGAAAAGCGTAAAGCGAGTTTCCTATTTCCTAAAAACAATGGGATGCAAAGAAAAAGCGTCACCAGCAGATTAGTTTGTTTAGTATAGAAAGCAAAGAATGATAGAATTGCCGAAAGTACAATATCTTTTTCCTTTCCTTTAAGCATATAGTAGAAAGAAGCAATAAGAAAAAGATTTGCCAAAATATCGACACGAGCAAGGTCGAACCAAAAACCAGTAGTTGAAAAGGAAAGCGAATAGATGCCAATTGCTACTATGCCCCAAAACTTATCGTTTGTTGAAATTCTTACAATTTGATAAATGTACCAAAGTGAAATTAGGAACGAAAGAAGCGAAATCAACCTTATCGAAAAGAAACTGGGTGAAAACAAAAAAGCAAAACCCAAACCTAAATAATAAAAGAGAGGAGTGTAGATATAGGGAATAAAATCGATATTCGGCTCGCAATAGATGCTTTTCCCTTCGAGCAATCGAATAATATGTTCAATTTCGCCACCTTCCATCCATTCCAATTGGTAAGGATATTGGATTCTCAAAAGCATTACAATAAAAGTAACACCAAGAACAATTGCAACGAAGATAATAATGAGACTTTGGAAAAATTTTAAACTTATTTTTCGCTCTTCTTTCGATTCTGGCATTAGTTTTGCTTGTATCTTTTTTTGTTCAAAATAGTTAAATTTGCTTTTTTAAAAACAATACAAAATGAGAAGCACTAAATTAAGCAAATGGAAACCAACGATTGTCATTTTAGCGACACTGACGCTGTATGCTTTACAAATCTATGCAAAAAATTGTTTCCCTACCCCTTCAAATCCCGAATTAATTGTTAATGGAAACTTTGAACTTGGTTTCTTTGGTTTCAAAACTACTTACGACACTTCGTTCATTAAGTTTCCAAAGAATATTAAAATCACAAATAATCCTTACAACGAATACTATACTTTCGATAGTTGCCCCGACCCTGTAAATCCAAACGGAAAGTTTTTAATTGTCAATGGAAACGATTATTTCGATGGACTTCAAATTGTATGGGAACAAGAAGTAGATGTCAGTCCCAACAATTACTACGAATTCAAATATATGTTTACAAACATTGATGCTAAAGTCGATACAAATAAAAATTTACCAATAATCCAAGTTTCTTTCAACGAACAATTTTTCGACACAGTTTATGTCCCAAAAGAAACTTGCCAATGGCAAACTCGTTCCTTCATTTGGTATTCTGGCAACACAAATAAATTGGTAATAAGATTTCGCGATTTACAATTGAAATACTTCGGAAATGATTTCGCTTTGGATGAAATTTCTTTAAAATCTCTTTGCAGTGTCCAAGCCTGTGCTGGCGAAGACCAGCATATTTGCGAGGGAGACACGGTGATTCTTGGTGATGTTTCAAACAAAAGCGCGATCCAAGGCTTCAAGCCATATAAATTCAAATGGTTCCCCGAAGAAGGACTGGATTCGCCCTATTCACCAAATCCCATTGCCTTCCCCCGAAAGACAACCACCTATTACCTCGAAGTTACCGATAGTTTGGGGTGCATTGCACTCGACTCGGTCACCGTTACTGTTTATGTTCGTCCTTTCGCCTTGGTTACTGCAAACAAAAGCATACCAATATGCCCTTGCGATAGTATAACTTTAACAGCAACCGAAGGCTTAAAATATCTTTGGTCGACTGGCGATACTACTGCTTCGATTACAGTAAATGAAGAAGGTTACTATAAATTGAAAGTAGAAAACTCCTTTGGTTGTATAGATACCACCGGGATATATGTTTCGAAATATCAAGTTTCAACCACTGTCAAACTCGATACTTTAAATGCAAATATTGGGGACATTGTTTCTCTACCTATCAAATTATCTTCCGAGACCAACTTTTCTATTTGTAAATACGATAGCTTCAAGGTTACAATTTCATACAATCCTTCGTTGCTTTTGCCAATGAACATTAAACCGAGTACAAGTAACGGAATTAATGAAAAAATTGAAATATCGGGAATTTCCATCAACGAAAAGCTCGACACTATAATTTTCTTTGTTACTCTTGGCAACGACACTGCAACTAACGTTACAATTGAATCTTTCCAATGGAACTGCGATAGTGTCCAGGTTCAAACTTTAAACGGCAAAATAATTGTCGACAATATTTGTAAGGAGGGCGGCGATCGATTATTCAAACAAACCGACCATATGTTTATTTCAACGATACCAAATCCCTTGAGTTTCGAAGCCACTATTGTTTTCAATGCAATTGAAAGAGGACGTACGCAGGTAAAAATAATAAACAATCTCGGGGAAACTATTCTTGTACCTTTCGACAAGATTATTGAGCCCGGCTTACATACATTTAAATTGGAAAAAGAAAAACTTTCTAAAGGTCTATATCATCTGCTTTTAGAGACACCAACGACTCGAATAGTTCGTAATTTCGTTGTATTAAATTAACCCAACCAATTTACGAAGCATATTAATTTCTCTTTTATCCAGATGTCTCCATTCTCCTCGTCTTAAACCGCGTGTGGTTAAATTTGCAAACATTTTACGGTTTAATTTTTTAACTTCATAACCAAAATACTCAAAAATCTTTTTAATCTCGTGGTTCTTTCCTTCAGTCAAAGATAAAGTTACAACTTTAGGGTCTTTAACATCGATAAAAATTTCACACTTTTGATATACTCTTCCATCAATTTCTATACCTCGGGCAATTTGTTTCGCATGTTCAGGTTTCAACGGCTTGTCCAAACCAACCGTGTAGGTACGAATAATTTGATACCTCGGATGCATCAAACGATTTGCGAGTTCTCCATCATTTGTTAGCAATAAAACCCCAGTGGTATTTCGATCCAATCGGCCAACTGGATACACTCGATTTTTAGTTTGAACCAAATCTACAACTGTTTTACGACCTTTCTCATCCTTTAAAGTGCAAATCGTATCTTTTGGCTTATTTAGTAAAATATACTCATACCTTTTAAGTAACTTGATTGGCTTTCCATTGACTGTGACAAAATCATCGAGAGATACAACAGTACCAAGTTTGGTAACTACACGTCCATTAACCTTAACCACACCAGATTGGATCAATTCATCTGCCTTCCGTCGGGATGCAATCCCAGCCTCGGCAATCAATCGATTAAGCCTGATTCTCGATTTTGAAATTGCACTAAGAGCGTTGTTTTCTTTTTCTTTCATCGTAGACTAATTCCCGATTGAGACTTTTTTCCCATGGCAATGTTTATATTTCTTTCCGCTTCCACAGGGACAAGGATCGTTTCTGCCAACTTTTTTTTCTGTTTTGCGATATGTTTGCACTGGCTCGAAATCTTGTTGTGGATTTCGTGGCTGTTGAGCAAAAGGCGAAACAATAAACTGTGGTAAAGAAGAAGAATGAGAAAATTGTAAGTTAGATTGGTCTGGGATTGCTCTTTTTAAAGTTGGTAAATCTCTTCGCCCACGCCCTACTGCGCGTATTTCTTTTTCAATTACTGGTGGGAAGTAACGGAAGGTAAATCGAACAATGTCTCGATTTACGCTTTTTATCAAATCTACAAACAATTTATATGCTTCAGCCTTGTATTCAAGCAATGGGTCTTTTTGCCCATAACTACGCAAGTGGATACCTTCGCGCAAGTCATCCATCTCGCGAAGATGTTCTCTCCATTTCTCATCAATAATTTGCAACGTTGCTATGCGCTCAAGTTGCGCCATAAATTCGGTACCAAGAAATTGCTCCTTCCTGTCGTAAAATTCACGTGCAGCGTCGAGAACACGTTGAACGACTTCTTCTTTTTTCAAATTTTCGAATTCTTCTTTTGTGAGTTTCAACTCGCAAAGTAAGGTTGAACGAACAACATCTTTAAATTCCTCGACTTTCAAATCCGGATGGTATTCATCGTACCAATCGTAAGCAAGGTCTTCGATGAATTCAAAAATTTCTGGTCGGAGACGCTCACCGGTCAGTGCATTTCGTCGCCGGGAATAGATAACCTCGCGTTGCTGGTTCATTACATTGTCGTATTCAAGCAATCGCTTCCTAATTCCAAAATTATTTTCTTCAACTTTTCTTTGGGCTTTTTCCACATTTTTTGTGATCATCGGATGGTGAATCGGTTCGCCTTCTGGGATCTTCAACCTTTGCATAATATTGGCAATTCGTTCTCCACCAAACAAACGCATCAGGTCGTCTTCGAGCGAAATAAAGAATTGGGAGGTACCGGGGTCACCCTGTCTGCCAGCGCGCCCACGCAACTGTCTATCGATACGACGGGCTTCATGACGTTCGGAACCTATAATAGCAAGCCCTCCATTTTTCCGAACTTCGTGGTCGATTTTAATGTCGGTACCACGTCCCGCCATATTTGTTGCAATAGTGACGGTGCCTTTTCTGCCAGCCTGTGCAATGATTTCGGCTTCACGTTGGTGGTGTTTTGCATTTAACACATTATGGGGTATGCCTTTCCTTTTCAACATCTTACTTAGCAATTCCGAAACTTCGACGCTTGTTGTCCCAACAAGAATTGCGCGGCCATTTTTTAATTCATCTTCGATAGCTTGAACAATTGCGTTATATTTTTCTCTTTTGGTTCTAAAGATTAGGTCATCTTTGTCGATTCGAATAACAGGCTTGTTCGTTGGTATTACTACAACGTCCAATCCATAAATCTTTTCGAATTCCGCTGCTTCGGTCTCCGCAGTTCCTGTCATTCCAGCAAGTTTTTTATACATTCTGAAATAATTCTGAATTGTGATTGTGGCAAGCGTTTGAGTGTCTCGTTCAACCCGCACATGTTCTTTCGCCTCGATTGCTTGGTGGAGCCCTTCGGAATAGCGTCGGCCTTCAAGAATTCGACCAGTGAATTCATCTACTATAAGAACTTTTCCATCCTGGACAACGTATTCTACGTCTTTTTCATAAAGAGAAAATGCAACCAGCAACTGATTTATTGCGTGTATTTTTTCACTTCTCTCGGAATAAAGTACATATAGCTCGTCCCTTTTCTTTTGTTTTTCTTCTGGAGAAAGGTTGGGGTTGCCTTCGATGAGACTTAATTCGGTTGCAATGTCTGGAATTACAAACATATTTGGGTCTTCCTGTGCATTGCAAAGCAACTGGCGACCTTTTTCAGTTATATCGACATTATGATTCTTTTCGTCAATCGTGTAATATAATTCGTCATCGATTTCGTGCATTCTCTGTCCTTGGTCGCGCAAGTAAAGCAGTTCTGTTTCCTTTAGCAATTTCAAGTTTTCGGGCTCTTGAAGTAGTTTAGTCAACCTTTTATGCTTGGGTAAACCACGATAGGCCCGCAAAAGTAATACTCCTAAAGTTTCTCTATCTTCCTTTTTGTTGCTCTCAAGAAATTTTTGCGCTTCGGAAACAATCTGGTTGACAAGTTTCGTCTGGGCTTCGACCAAACGTCGAACGCGCGGCTCCATTTCTTGATAAATTTGATCCGTAGTATGTTCAACTGGACCAGAGATAATCAATGGTGTTCTTGCTTCGTCAATCAAGACAGAATCAACTTCGTCGACAATTGCATACCAATGGCCTCTTTGTACAATATCCTTTTGGTCTATTACCATATTATCGCGAAGATAGTCGAAACCAAATTCATTATTCGTCCCATAGGTTATGTCGCAACTGTATTCTTTTTGCCTTTGTTCAGTTGTCATATTAGATTGTATGACCCCTACTGTAACACCAAGAAAATCGTACACGGGCTTCATCCATTCAGCATCACGACGTGCAAGATAATCGTTAACTGTGACAAGATGGCAGCCTTTCCCAGCAAGTGAATTTAAATACAAGGGCATCACAGCAACAAGTGTTTTCCCTTCGCCTGTTGCCATCTCGGCTATTTTGCCTTCGTGGAGAACTATTGCACCCATCAATTGCACATCAAAAGGAACCATATCCCACACATAGTGTTGACCCGTGTATGTGTAGGCAAAGCCCCGTTCCTTCAATCGTTTACAAGCTTGCTTGACGACAGCATAAGCCTCTGGTAGTATTTCATCAAGTGTGTCTTCAACTGTATTGAAAATCTGTTTATCTAATTTTTTTGTCTCTTCTCGAATATCCAAAACTTCATCTGGGGTTAAAACTTCCTTTCTCAAACGTTCGGACAATTCCTCCTTCTTTGCTTCAAGGTCTTTAATCCTACTTTGGACAAGTTCGCGAAATTCTTGCGTCTTACTTTTTAACTCCTCGTCTGTTAATGAATTGAATTGTTCGTAATATTCATTAATTTTTTCAACAATTGGCTTCAATCTTTCGATATCTTTTTCATGCTTTGTTTTGAAGAATTTTTTTAGGAAACCAAGCATAATTATCCCTTATTTAAATTAAATTAAAAAGACGACCTAAAATTTAAACTATTTGAAAGTGTCTATAAAACAAAGAAATGCAACCCTCCCAGGGTTGCCTATGATGTACGCAATAGATTTTTATCTTTTGCGGGAGGCTAGTCTGTCGGGTACATAATCTGGGTCGTTTTTTACATAACCTCGGACAAAGATTGTTTTATTATTTGCAAGCAAAATTCCAGCAACGTGGGGCGCAGCCATCGAGGTTCCACTCATCGTTGCATACGAGCCGTTTTTATATGTCGAATAAACGCTAACACCCGGAGCACAATAATCAATGGGTGGATTGCCAAAGTTTGAAAATGAGGCAAAATTATCGTTAACATCGTGAGCAGAAACTGTTATGACATTTCTACCGTTCGCTCTTGCCGGAGAAAAAGTATTTGCATTAACTCTTGAATTTCCGGCAGCCAAGACTACGAAGAATCCTTTGGCTCCAAGTGCAACCACTGCTTGGTCGAGCGCAGGAGCAACCTCCCCACCCAAACTCATATTTACAACATCCCCCGCTTTACCACGCTTTCCAATGTAATCCAGACCAGCGATGATATCGGAATCCCAACCCCAGCCACTGCTTGAAAGTACTTTGATTGCAACAACTTTGTTACCAGCGGCAACACCAACAACTCCAAAGTCATTGTCTTTTGCAGCAATAATCCCTGCAACATGGGTCCCGTGGCCGTGAAAATCATTTGCTGTGGTCGAATCAATACCAGTACGCACAAAGGTCTTGGATAGATTCAAATCCACATTTAAATCGGGGTGGTAGAGGTCAATTCCTGTATCAACTATCCACCCTAAACGACTATTTTTTGTGGTAACAACATAACCACCAACAGCAGTAATTCCCCAAGGAATTGTTTGCAAACCAGCAAGAGGTTTCTCGCTTTTCCCCGGCAATTCAACATCGATCGGGTCGATTCCAACTTGTCTGTCTTTTTCAACCATCAAAACTTCTGGGTCGTTCTTCAGTTTATTGACTTCAGTTTCAGTTAAGTAACCAGCAAATCCAAGCACAACAGAAGAATAAGTATAGGTTACAGAAGACGTTTTGATTCCACGCTTCGAAAGAAAATCGAGCACATAACCTTCTCGACTTGATTCGTTTAAAACTCCAGTACCATCTGATTTTTCTTTAAGCAGAACAATAAAATGACTCGAAGAAGATGTCGACACTTCCACTGGATTTGGCGATTGTCGATTGCATGAAAATAAAACTAAAAAAGAGAAAAAAAGAACAGCGTAAAAAAATATCTGTTTCATAAATATCCTTAGATTTAAAAAAACAAAATTATCAATTATTGCGTTCTTGATGCAAGTGGATCCGCATTATTATCTGGATCGTTGGAAACATATCCACGAGTGTATATGGAACCATTATTGACAAGAAGAATGCCAGCAACGTGCGGAGCCGCCATCGAGGTTCCACTCATTGTTGCATATCTGCCACCCTTATAGGTAGAATATATACTAACCCCCGGTGCACAATAATCAATAGGTGGATTACCATAATTTGAAAAAGATGCAAATACATCACTGTTGTTGTGGGCTGAAATAGTGTAAATATTTGTTCCGTTAACTCTCGCAGGAGAATAATTGCCAGCATTTGCCGAGGAATTTCCTGCTGCAATAACAACTATCAAACCAGCATTGGCGCAGCCCGTAACCGCATTATCGAGCGTCGTCGAAGCACTGCCCCCAAGACTTAAATTTACAACATCGTTTGCACGTCCATAGTTTGCCACATAGTCCAACCCTGCAACAATATCGGAGACATATCCGGAACCGTTACTTGAAAGTACTTTTACCGCAACGACAGTGGCTCCAGCTGCAACACCGACTACACCGATAGAATTATTCTTCGCTGCAATAATGCCAGCCACATGCGTTCCGTGGCCATTATTATCATCGGCGTTACGAGAGTCCCTGCCAGAACGCACAAAAGTCCTCGAAAGTGAGGTATTTACATTTAAATCCGGATGGTCTAAATCAATGCCAGTGTCAACAATCCAAGCAATTCTCGAAAGATTTGAAGAATTTACATAACCACCAACTGCGGTGATACCCCACGGCGTTGTTTGTGCCAATGGTGTTTCTGTTTTTGGGTCTTCTTCATTAATTTCAAAGGGGGGTAAAAACATAAGTTGGTCTTTTTCGACTACTTTCACTTCCGTGGATTTTGAAAGCCTACCCACTTGCTCTTTGGTTAAATATCCTGCAAACCCAACAACTGCTTTTTTGTAAATGTACGTAACTTGACCCGAAGAAATGTTATTAGCAAGAATGAACGACTTAACATAATTTTCCGCAGATGATGATGAAAGTGTGGTAAGATCTTTCGAAGTTTTCAATAAAACAATATAGTGCTCGGTTGTTGTAGCTTCTTCTTTTGTAATATTTGAGATGTCATACTTTTCGCAAGCAAAAAACAAAAAGGTAGAAGATAGTGCAAGGAAAAACAATTTAAGGAATTTATTCATAGAACCTCCGATAAATTTATTTGAATTTCTAATTTAAAAATAATTTATTAATCAAAATACATTTAAATAATTTTAAAAACTTTTGAGACATTAAAACCAAACATTGAATCAAAGAATGTGTAATTTCATTTCCAATAGTTTTATTCTTTGGTAATTAAATTATAGGTAATTTTGTTTTTTTGAAAAGTTATGAAAGAAAAAATTATCGTTTTGGATTTTGGTTCGCAATACACACAATTAATTGCACGAAAAATAAGGGAATGTGGAGTTTTTGCAGAAATCCATCCATACAATATCCCATTCGAAGAAATTAAAAAAATTGAACCCAAGGGAATAGTACTCTCAGGGGGTCCATCAAGCGTTTATGAAGAAAATGCCCCACGTCCAGACGATGCAATTTTCTCGCAAAAAATTCCGATCCTGGGCATTTGCTATGGTTTACAATTAATCACATTTCATTTTGGAGGCGATGTCGACAAGGCTGCAAAACGCGAATATGGACGAGCAAAGTTCAAATTACTATCAAAGAATCCACTTTTCGACAACATTCCAGACGAATCAACTGTATGGATGAGCCATAGCGACAAAGTCGAAAAAATTCCCCCCGGTTTCGAAGTCCTTGGAACAACCGAAAATGCAATATCTGCAATTTACAATAGTGAAAAAAGAATTTATGGTTTACAATTCCATCCCGAAGTCCATCACACTGAATATGGCAAGCAAATTCTTGAAAATTTTGTCGTGAAAATCTGTGGTTGCTCGAAAACCTGGAACCCACAATCTTTCATCGAAACACAAATAGAAAACATCAGAAACAAAGTTGGCAACGAGGAGGTTATCCTTGCACTTAGTGGTGGTGTCGACTCAACGGTTTGCGCCGTTTTGTTACACAAATCAATTGGTGAACAACTCCATTGTATCCATATAGATACTGGCTTGATGCGAGAAAACGAAAGCGAAACAGTTTTGAATTTGTTTAGGCAACATTTCCAAATCCCAATTACTTTATTGAAAGCCGAAGAAATTTTCCTCAATAGGCTAAAAGACATTACAGACCCGGAAGCTAAAAGAAAAATAATTGGACAAACTTTCATTGAACTTTTCGAAAAGGAGGCAAAGAAATTTAAAAATGCAAAATGGCTTGCACAGGGCACATTGTACCCGGATGTCATTGAATCTACAACTGTAAAAGGTCCATCGGTAACAATCAAATCCCACCACAACGTTGGTGGGCTTCCCGAAAAAATGAATTTGAAGATAATTGAACCATTCCGAGAACTTTTTAAGGACGAGGTACGCAAAGTTGGAGTTGAGCTTGGTGTTCCACAATGGTTTATTGAAAGACACCCATTCCCGGGACCAGGGTTGGCAATAAGAATCATTGGCGAAGTTACAAAAGAAAGATTGGAAATTATTCGAAAGGCAGATAAAATATTCATTGAAGAAATTCATAGGGCAAATCTTTACAATGAAATCTGGCAGGCTTTTGCAGTTCTTTTGCCAGTGAAAACAGTCGGAGTGATGGGCGATGAAAGGACATACGAAAACGTCTGCGCTCTTCGGGCTGTTTCCAGTATCGATGGAATGACTGCAGACTGGTTTCAAATACCTTATGATGTGCTTGACAAAATCGCAAATCGCATAATAAATGAAGTGGTTGGTATCAATCGTGTTGTTTATGATATAACAAGCAAGCCACCCGGAACAATTGAATGGGAGTAGTGAAACGAAGAGTTATTCCATTTCAAATGCTTTTTTTCGATTCAGTTGTGCTTGACGGCGCGGCCTCATTTGCTTTGTGTCGACGAGTTTCTTGATCAAGCTTAAAATTTCGTAGAACGACTTGAAATTGAAATGCGGTATTCTTTTTTGGTTGCAGTATCTACTGAGTATCCCTTTTGCAAAAACAATATCCGCATATTCCACCATACAAAAATCCGAGTAACCATCGCCAATATAGACCAATAATTCATCGTCACGAAGCAATGACAAAGCGATATTTCTCTTACAAGAACCGACATTCAAGCAAACACAAGATTCATTCGCATAGTTGAAGATGGGATAGAAATATTTTCCTAACTTTACAACAGAATTAGCAAAATATGGAATTTTACCTATTCCAATTTTTTCAAGCGTTGCTTCGATGTAAAAATCAAAACCATCGCTGAGAATTTCGAAAGGGATTGAATTTGAACGACAAAAGTTTATAAAATCTGTAAAATAAGTATCCACCTTTACTTGTTGTTTAGCAAAATCGTATAGTTGTTCGATTGTAACTGATTCAGGAATAGTTCGAAATGCTTTCAACCAAAAATCGCGCAATTTAATTTCTCCACTTGCAAGTTGAGTTAGATAAGGTTCAACTTCTCCGAAATGTTCGATAATATCAATACAAACATCGGTAAGCGCAATTGTACCATCGAAATCAGAATATATATGTAGTTTCCAGATTTTCAATTTGTTAGTTTAGTTTTGCTCGCAATGGTCCACGTAAACCGCGATAGGAAACAAGTTCGGCTTCCACATAACCAATCAATATTTTTGCGGCAACTTTGACAGGCATTTTCCGTTCGTCGTCAGTTACCCAGATATATATGGCACCTTCGCTTTTAAACAATCCACCTTCAACGACAAGTGGTTCGATAACGATACATCTAAACTTTCCAGCCGGCACTTCAACGACTTGCTTACCAAGTATTTTTACACCAAGTTTATAAGTTGAGTCTTTGTAGAAATTATATAAGTAGAAAACAGTATCTTTGGGAAACTTTTCTAACGGCAAAGTTCTAACAAAGTAAAATGCGGAAGTAATATCATGAACATAGGGAGGAACCTTATATGTTTTGCCCTCGGCATATACAAGATTTTTCTCCTGGTCGAAGCTGGCTTTGAAATCACGCTTATAGTTACCTTCGCGAATGTGTTGCTCGAACTCCCACGGGAAAATCCCTTCTACATCAAGAACCGTTCTATACCAATCGCGAACGCGATAAATCCACTCAAGCGATTTTAATGAATTTACCTGGTAGAAAATATCATAACACTCCCTACCCTTTACATAAGTTGGCTTAGGAAGAACATGCAAATAGCCTTCGCCCGCGATAATAAATCCATATCTCACCCGATAATCGAGTCGCTCGCCATAACCAAAGGCTTCGTTTGGTTGATATCGATATTGACTTTTCGATATCAGAAATTGACTAAAAAAAAAGAATAAAGTGGTAAAATAAAGGAATTTAAGATATATCTTCTTCATTTTCAACTTAGCAAATGGTAAGTAAAATCTACGATATAACCTGGTACCAATCCTAATACTACTGTTCCAAACAAGCACAATAAAATTGCAATAAAAGCCATACCAAAGCGCGGTTCAATACCCTCTCCTTTGTATTCTTTAAAGTACATTGCTAATATCAATCCAATATAGTAATACATTGATATTATTGACGAAATTACGGCTATTATTGTCAACCAAAGAAAACCGGACTTAATCGTAGCCAAGAATAAAAAATATTTTCCGAAGAATCCAGCAAAAGGAGGAATACCAGCGAGCGAAAGCATAAATACAGACATAGTTCCTGCAAGAAATGGGTGTTTTTTGGAAAAGCCATAAAAATCTTCAATGGAATTAAATTCATAGTTTTGTTTTTCACAAAGTGAAAGGATTGTAAAAGCGCCGAATTGCATAAACAAATACGAAAGTGCATAAAATCCAATTGCATTCCAGCCTTCTGGATTGTTGGATACAATACCCATAAGCAAATAGCCGGCATGGGCAACACTTGAATATGCCAGCATACGCTTAACATTTTTTTGCACAAGTGCAATGAAATTTCCGACTAACATCGTAGATGCAGAAATCACTGCAAGTATAGTTTGAATATTCAAAGATGCGTGGGACAATGCATTTATATTTTGAAGAGGGATGATAACAGTTTTGGCAATAAGGAACAATGCAAATACAGCCGAAGCTTTGCCAGCAGTACTCATAAAAGCAGACACTGTCGTGGGAGCTCCAGAATAAACATCGGGAGCCCATTGATGGAACGGAAATGCAGCGATTTTAAACGCCAGCCCTATAAAAATCAACGCAACTCCAATGGCTAAAAAAACATTATTGAAAGCACCACTTGACACAAGATTGGAAATTACTCCATAATCAAGAGTCTTTGTGGCGCCATACACGAATGCAATTCCATAGACAAGAAAACCGGTTGCAAAAGCTCCAAGAAGAAAATACTTGAAACCCGCCTCGACACTTTGCTGTGACTTCCGGAAAAATCCAGCCAATACATAAAAACTCAATGACATTGTTTCGATTCCAAGGAACAAAGCAAGCAAATTGTTTGAGTGGGCAATAATCATCATTCCAAAAGTCGAAATTAAAACCAAAGTGTAAAATTCATTTAACTCCTTATACATTGCTTTTTGGTACTCTCGGGAAGAAAGCAAGGTTAAGATCGCAGAAGTGAGAAAAATTAGATCAAAATAATAAGAAAATCCTTTGAAAGAAAGTATACCACGTGTTATCAACTTAGAGGTATCGATGTTTCCGGCAATACCAAAAGACTGCAAAGAAACAAAAATTGAAGCAAAAGAAAGTAAAAGGACAACCAAAGAACCCCAAAAATTCACATCTTTGTTCTTCCAAACACCGTCGACAACAAGAAAAACGATAATTGACGCACTGATTATTATCATTGGAAGCAGTAATAAGACTTCTTCTATCATTTCGCCAATCCTACCTTTTTGTTAATACTAAAATTTGGAGCAATTGGAACTTGAATATTTATTTGAGCTGGAAATTTATTTTGGTAAACTCTACTTACAACATTTTTCACTGAACTTTCAGAATAATTTAAAAAGAACTTTGGATAGACTCCTATCCAAACCATAAGAACTACAATTGGAATTAGATAAGCCCATTCTCGTTTTTTAATATCTTTCAAAGAATGATTGGCTGGATTTGTCAAAGGACCGAAAACAACGCGTTGGAACATAGTTAAAAGATAAACTGCGGCAAAAATCACTCCCGTAGCCCCTAAAACAGAATACCAATAAGAGTTCAAAATTGGCGACTTGAAAGCGCCAAGAAGACTTAGGAATTCCCCGACGAAACCATTCAATCCAGGAAGGCCAACGGAGGCAAGCATCGCAATACCGAAAAAAACAGTAAATGCGGGCATAACACGAGCTATCCCACCGTATTCAGCCATTTCACGAGTGTGTCTTCGTTCGTATAAAATCCCAACTGCAAGGAACAACATACCAGTTGACAAGCCATGGTTAACCATTTGAATCAAGGCTCCTTGCATTCCTTCCACTGTGATAGAAAAAATTCCCAACACGACAAAGCCAAGATGGCTTACAGAGGAAAAAGCAACGAGCCTCTTCACATCAGTTTGAACGGCAGAGACAAGCGCCCCATAGACGATCCCAATTACAGCAAGAACGGAAAAATATGGAGCATAAAATATAGCAGAATGGGTAAACAGCTCGATGTTAAATCGAATCAAACCATAAGTACCCAATTTCAAAAGAATGCCAGCAAGGATAACAGAACCGGGAGTTGGAGCTTCTGTGTGTGCATCAGGCAACCAAGTATGCAATGGGAAGAGCGGAACCTTTATGCAAAAGGATAATGCAAAAGCAAGGAACAGCCATCGTTCCACTTCAAAAGGAATAACATTTCGCGATAAAATCTCACGAATTAATATGAAATTCGAAGTAAAGTTAGAAGGCAACTTCAAAATGTTTCCACCTACGTATAAACCTAACCACACAATCGCAACAAGCATAAAAAGCGAACCAACGACAGTATATATGAAAAACTTGACAGCGGCGTAGATCCTGTTCTTTCCACCCCAGAGACCGATAATGAAATACATTGGTATCAGAACAAGTTCCCAGAAAATATAAAAGAGAAACAAATCGAGCGAAACAAAAACACCAATCATTGCAAATTGCAAAAACAAAAGCAAAATGTAGTATTCTTTTTCTCTTTTCTCAATTGAGGAGAAAGAGGATAAGATAGTAATTGGAGAGATAAATGTAGTCAAAAGAACAAGTAGAATACTGATCCCATCAACACCGACTCGAAAACCTGCATCAAACTTAGCGATCCAAATTGCTTCAGTTAGAAATTGAAAATCCTGTTTGGAATAATCAAATTTAATAAGCAACGCAAGGGAAACAACAAAAGTTAGAAGCGAAACAACGAGTGAAAAATATTTGAAAAAATTCACATTTGTTCGTTTAATAAAAAGTAGTATAATCGCTCCGAGTAATGGCAAAAACAAAGTCAATAATAATTCCATAGTCGATTCAAAATGTTAAACAAATATTAAAATGAAAGTAAAACCCAAAGAAATATAACAATAACACCCAAAAACATAACCAGAGCGTAATTTTGAACCAAGCCAGTTTGAATTCTACGCAAATATTCACTGATTTTTATAGTAACAACTGCCGAACCATTCACAATGCCATCAATAATCTTTGAATCAAATATCTTCCATAAGAATTTATTCGAAATGAATATTAATGGATCAACAATAACATAAAAGTAAAATTCATCAACATAATATTTACGATACAATGTATTGTACAAGGATTTAAAACTTGTGGCAAGCTTGCGTGGGGTAGACCATTCTTCGTCGGAATAAAATTTGTTTGCAATCAAAATACCAGCAAGTGCAACTACGATTGATAAAACCATCAAAAGATATTCCTCGAAATGGATGTGACCATTCAAAGCGAACCCTTGTTTTGCACCCATAATTAAAATTTTATTTGCGTTCTCAAAAACGGGTTCCAACCAATTGTCCATTAAATTTGGATGGGAACCAAACCAAGCTCCCAAAGCATAAGGTATCCCAAGGAACCCACCAAAAGCTGAAAGGAAAGCAAGTATCTGCAATGGAATTGTCATAACCTTCGGTGATTCGTGAGGATGGATGTGATGATGGTCGAATCTCTCCTTGCCAAAAAATACAAGATTCAAAAGGCGGAACATATAGAAAGCTGTGAAAAATGCTGAAATTAAAAGAATTAACCATAGCAAAAGATTTCCGCTTGAATAAACCTTCCACAATATCTCATCCTTCGAAAAGAAACCACTAAAAAATGGAATTCCAGCAATTGCTAAAGTTGCAACAAAAAATGTTAAGTAAGTTTTTGGCATAAAGTTTCGCAAACCACCCATTCTTTTGATATTTTGTTCTTCGTGCAAACTATGTATCACCGAGCCAGCCCCGAGGAAGAGAAGCCCCTTGAAAAACGCATGAGTCATTACGTGGAATACACCAGCCACAAAGGCGCCAACCCCGAGTGCAGCAAACATAAATCCCAACTGGCTCACTGTTGAGTAGGCTAAAACTTTTTTGATATCATTTTGAACTATACCTATAGTAGCAGCAAAAAAGGCGGTCAAAGTCCCAATAACCGCAATAACCATTAAAGTCGTAGGTGCAAGCGCAAACAAAGTGGCATTTCTTGCTACAAGAAAAATACCAGAAGTAACCATTGTTGCAGCGTGAATCAAAGCACTTACAGGAGTCGGACCAGCCATTGCATCGGGCAACCAGACTGCAAGTGGAATTTGAGCAGATTTTCCAGTACAACCCAAAAACAATAGTAGTGTTATTGCTGTTATCAAATTATTATTGTAAAATGTTCCAAAAGAATTTCCAAGCATCCCGTTCAACTCAACATATTCCAATGTCTGAAAATTCAAGAATAATAGAAACATAGCAATAAGAAAACCAAAGTCACCGATTCGGTTGACAATGAATGCTTTATTGGCAGCGTGTCCAGTCAATTCAATCCGAACACCTTCGAACTTCCTATCGTACCAAAAACCAATCAGCAAATAGGAACTCAATCCAACACCTTCCCAACCAAGAAATGTCAGAAGAAAACTGCTTGCAAGAACTAAATTGAGCATCATAAAAATAAACAAATTCATATAAGCAAAAAAACGATAGAAACTTCTATCGTTATGCATATAGCCAATAGAGTATAAATGTATAAGAAACCCAACACCGGTAACAATAAGTGCAAATGTTATCGACAGTTGGTCTACCTGGTAAGCCCAATGAACGCTAAGTTCCCCGGTGGAAATCCAAGGGAAAAGCTTCACAATATGTGGCTCATCGTAGCCTTTAACTAACCATTCGATAAAAATTAGGAATGTTACCAGAAATGAGAGGAAAACCGAGATATTTCCAATTGAACCAATTATTAGCTCTTTCTTTAAATATTTTCCGAAAATTCCAAGAATCAAAAAACCAATCAACGGAAACAAAGGAACTAAAAATATCCACGTCGTCATATTCAACCTGAAAAATTAGCAAAAAATAAATTGTAAAATTAAAAAGAGTAATCTTATTAAAAAAGCGAAATTGGTTTTTATATTTGTAAATTTTTTATTAATTTTGAACTTTTTAAAATATTTAACTTGGGAAATGGGAAAACAAACAACTTTTGCCGACAAAATCAAAAAGAAAGCAAAAACAGAATCGGGCTACAACGTCAAGGTTATCAAAGGCTATCGAACCGAAAGTGGAAACTTGCGCTTTTTCTACAAATTTGTTCGTGTCAACGACCTTAACGATTTAGCCAATGTTGATATTAGTAAATAATTTAAAGGATAAGCTATGAAAAAAGGTATTCATCCTTACTACCATACAATCGAAGTTGTGATGACAGATGGAACTAAATTCAAAACGCGTTCCTGTTACAAAGGCGACCGATTAGTCCTTGAAATCGACTCGAAGTCCCATCCATTTTATACTGGCAAACAAGTTCTTGTCGATACCGCAGGTCGGGTCGACAGATTCCAGAAGCGATTGGAAAAAAGTAAAGCTATACAAGAACAAAGGAGGAAGAAATGAATGCAATTCATGCTGTCTTGAGCCAACAACAACAAAAGAACAAAAAGCCCACAAAAAAGAAAATCAACCCATACAAAGATGTCGAAATTTTCGACTACCTTGATTACAAATTTTTAGAAAAATTTATTAACGACCAAGGTAAGATACTACCACGACGTCTGACCGGCGTAACTCCAAAGCAACAAAGAAGAATTGCAAAAGCCGTTAAATATGCCCGACATCTCGCCCTATTACCTTTTGTAGCGCAAGATATTGGTTGATATTATTCCTAAAAAATAAAAAAGGATGCTATCGAGCATCCTTTTTTTCTTATATGGCTATTTTATTAAGCCTTTGCATAAAGGTCATATGTTCGTGCCTTCACTACTTCAACGTCAAGGATATCCCCAACTTTAACTTTATTTATATTTGCTTTCAAATAGACAAGGTTATCAACTTCAGGCGCATCGTATTCGGTCCGTCCAACATAAAAACTTCCATTTGTTTCATCGACCATCACTCTTAACTTTTTTCCAACAAGCCTAGTATTTTTCATTAAAGATATTTGGCTTTGCACTTTTAAAACCTCATTTCTGCGTGCTATTTTTTCGTGTTCTGGCACTGGGTCTCCAAGCGGAAACGCCGAAGTTCCATCCTCTTGGAAATACGTAAAAACACCCACCCTATCTAATTCATACTCAACAACAAAATCAAGTAATTCTTGGAATTCTTTTTCTGTTTCACCGGGATAGCCAACAATCAATGTTGTTCGAATAACTGCCGAAGGCAAAGTAGTTCGTATCTTTTCAACAATTTGAATGGTTTTTTTCTTTGTTGTACCTCTGCGCATCGATTTAAGAATATTATCGGAAATGTGTTGAAAGGGAATATCAAAATAGTTACAAATCTTGGGTTCAGCTGCGACAAATTCAAACAAACCCTTGGGCAAGCCAGCAGGATAAAGGTACATCAATCTAATCCACTCAATTCCATTTATTTTCGTTAATTCTTGCAAAAGTGGTATTAGCATCGGTTTGCCGTAAATATCGACACCGTAAGAACTGGTGTCCTGCGAGATAATAATTAACTCTTTGACGCCTTGTTGAGCCAACTTTTCAGCTTCGCAGACCAAAGTATCTATTGGCGTAGAATGCAAGGTGCCGCGAATATTAGGAATAGCGCAAAACGAGCATTCTCGATTGCAGCCATCGCTGATTTTTAAATATGCATAATGTTTTGGTGTGAGTAAATGCCTTTCGCCAATCAACTGCAATCTTTGCTCGTTATTCGGCTTAATAAACTTCAATATCTGTTCCGCGCTTTCAACACCAACAAAAAAGTCAACTTCAGGAAATTCGTTCTTTAAATTTTCTTTGAAGCGCTCGACCATGCAACCAGAAACAATAACCTGGCCCAGTTTGCCTTGAATCTTGCGATTTACAGCTTCCAAAACTATTTTTAGATTTTCTTCGACCGCAGGCTTAATAAATCCGCAAGTGTTGATTACGCAAATGTCCGCCTTTTTTAAATCATCTATGACTTTTATTCCATTTGTTCGCAGAAGTCCAATCAATCTTTCGCTATCGACTACATTCTTAGCACAACCAAGCGTTAAAACAATCACACTTTTGCGATCTTTCATACTTCACCAATTCTTTTCGATTTTCTTTTCAATTCGGGGCAAAAGTTTTGCTTTCACTTCCTTTTGAGTTTTCTTTTCTTCATTTCTCAATGCATTCAAAATATTTTGAATATTCTGCTGGGAAAGATTTTGTTGCTGGGGCTGTTGTTGTTGGTTTTGTTGTTGATTTTGATTCTTTTCTTTTGGATTGTTAGATTGATTTTGTTTGTTATCCTGTTGTCTATTTTGTTGAGACTGCTGTTGCTCGAAGATCAACATTCTTCGTGCATATTCATAATTATATTTTGCATCGAAGTCGTTTGGATTGAGTTTCAAAGCATTTTTATACATTTCAATACTTTCTTTGTACTTCTTTTCTTTCAAAAATGAATTGCCAAGGTTGTATAAAGTTTTTGCTTTTTCTTTATTGTCGGGGCTGGAATTAATTACTTCAAGGTACTTCTGTTGTGCCTCGTTGAATTTGTTTTGTTTATATAAAGCATTCCCGAGATTATAAATTGCACGGCGGTCGTTTTTATCTTTTTCCAATGCTTTGCGATAGTTGACCTCTGCCTCTTCAAATTTTCGTTCTTTGTACTTGCTATTCCCTTTCCTCAATAAATCTACAGATGATTGAGAAAATGCACAGTTTAGTGATAAAATCAAAATGAACAAGACAAAAGCAATTTTATTTCTCATTTCTTCTTCCAGTCTTTTGGAAAAAATTATTCAATGCCACTAAATATTTGTTTTTCCTTTCGGATATGAGAAGTTCAATAATCAGAATAACTACTGCAAAGATCAAAGGATATTTGTATTGTGATTCAAAGTTCGAGAAAATTTTTGTTTCATATTCTTTTTTCTCCATTTTGGCAATTTTATCAACTATTTTCGTAAGGTCGGGGTCGACACCAGAATTAAGAATAAATTCTCCGCCTCCAACAGCCGCAATTTTTTCAAGCATCACTGGGTCGAGTTTGGTTGTAACAACGGAACCGTTTTGGTCTTTCAAGAAATCCTTCTTTCCATTAATTTGAATTGGAATTGGTCCACCACTCAAAGTACCCATTCCAATTGTGTGGATGACAAAATTGTTCTTCACTGCAGTTTCAGCAGCGCTGATTGCATCATCTTCGTGATTTTCACCATCGGTGATGATAATCATTGCTTTCTTTCTTTTTGGTTCGAAATTAAAACGCTCGACAGCAAGTTCAATTGCAGCCCCGATCGCTGTGCCTTGCGTTGGAATAATGTCGGTGTCTATGTAACTTGTAAATAACTTGGCAGCAGAGTAATCGGTCGTCAAAGGAAGTTGCACATAGGGTTCGCCAGCAAAAACAATAATCCCAATTCTATCGTTTATTAGGTTATCGATTAATTTCATAACCATTTGCTTTGCACGTTCCAATCTATTAGGCTTAATATCTTCTGCCTTCATACTATTTGAGACATCGAGCAAAATCACAACATCCACACCTTGGCGTTTCCCTTCGATAAGTTTGGTACCCAGCAATGGATTTGCAAGCGCTATTATAATAAGAGCGAAAGAAATAAGCAAAAGTGAAAATTTTAAATGCGGCTTTTTAAATGAAATGTCTCCAAAAAGTGCATTTAGTAGTGGCAGCTCTCCTAACTTATTTAAATTCCTTCTATACTTAATTTGCAAAAGGAAATAAAAAACGCTCAAACCAAAAATTAACAACAAGCCCCAGAAAAAATCTTTATTCTCCCAAGCAAACATACAACTAAAAAAATATTTAAAACATACTATTTTTTGAATCCAGTAACTATTGCGAACACTGGAATTTCAACGCGCGGCAGGTCTGCAATAGTGGTTTTAAATTTCACTTTGCCGCTCAAATTGCCAATGGTATTTGGTGCAATTCTAACTTCAAGAGTAAATTCTTCATCTGGTTGAAGCAGCAAATCGGGTTTAAGATTGGTGAAAATCACATCTTGTGGCTCCGTTTTCGGTTCTTTTATTATCATTTGTTCACCAGAAGTATTTTTCATCACTAACTTATATGTGGAAGTATCACCAATCAAAAGGTTCGAAGCCATAATCTTTGAATCGGGGAACAACTTTATTGCTGGGACAAATTCTGCTTTTAGATAAAAGTATGTTTCTTCTTTGGTTGGGTCATTTGTCTTGAATTGTATGGATTTTGTATGTACGCCAGGACTCCTTGGAACAAGTAAAGAAACATTCATCGTAGCAAAGCCATTGGGCTCGATATTATACTTATCCAATGGCGCTGCAGTGCAACCGCAACCCGGTTTTACAGAAAAAATTTTCAAAGTATCGTCGCCATCGTTAAAAATCCTAACCTTGGTGTTCAATGGCTCATCAACATTTCGATGTTTTCCAAAATCGTAAGTATCACCATTTTCAAATCTCAATTTAGGACCACTTATTAAAGTTAGACTTACAAAAAATACAACCAATGAAAGAACATATCTCATCATATCAAACCTCCAAAATTTCCAACTTTTAATACGAAAGTGAAATTATTTTCTTTTATTTCAAACTCAAGATGAAATTGGAATTTATGTTCGTAACAAGAGTCAATGCTTTATTGTTTGTTTGCATCGAGGGAGGTATTTGATGGACCATTTTAATTTGTTGGTTCAACCTCCCATTTAGCAACATTCCACTTACTTTGCTAACAATCAATTCCCCACTTTGACGCCCGACCAACTCTTTCACTTGTGGTTCGTTTTCTTTTGACTTTGTTTTTTCAAACTTAACATCTGAACTCAAGTCGATAAACAAAGAATCGCCTCGCAAAGATTTCAAATTAAAATTATTGACGATATTTGCTGGAACTGGTTCGCTCAAATGCTTTTCAATTTTCCAGCTGTCTCCGATTTCAATTCTCTTATTTGGATAAATTTCAAACAATTTTTCAAAACTTTTTTGTAATTCTTTTTGGTTGAAAAAATTTCCAATAAGTTGTTTGAGCAAAGATCTGTCGACACCTTTGAACTCTTTTTTATTCATCATTTCTTCAATTATATTGCCGAGCAAAGAATCGACGCCAATCAAATTCAGATTTTCACCATATTTGCCGATAGTAAAGTCAAAAGTCTTTCCTTTCAGTGTATTATAGAATACATCCAATGGTGTTGGTTCTTGGGTTTTCTTCCTTGTACTTGTTCTAATCGAAATCATTGGCGAAGTAATGTTTTGTTCGATATCCATAAATTTTACACGAAATCGATAAAGATTCGAGTCCTTATGAATAGATTTCAAGGAATAAAAAATCGTTTGGTCGACATTAGTCTCGGTTGAAAGAGTATCAATTTTTTGCAAAATTTTTTGATTCATTTTGCTTACAAAAACATACTCCTTCCCAATTTCAGGATTCAAAACCAAGAGAAAGCGGTTGGAATCAACTTGATTGACAGAAACCGCCTGTTTTCGTGTCATTTCTTGCTTCTTTTCTTCAGCAATTTTTTTGCTCTCACAAGAAAAAATTAGCAACAGTGATAAAAAATAAAAAACTCTTTTCATTTTCAACCAAAAAATAACAAATTTAAGGATATATTCGTTAATATTATAACTAATAAATTTATTTCAAAAATGTCGAGATTCAAACTTTTTTCAAACTATAGCCCGGCAGGCGACCAGCCAAAAGCAATACGAGAACTTGTCGATGGCATTCGAAGAGGTGTCAAGCATCAGGTATTACTTGGGGTTACCGGCTCGGGGAAAACATTTACCATTTCGAATGTCATCGAACAAGTGCAAAAGCCAGTGCTTGTCATTTCTCCAAATAAAACACTTGCAGCACAGTTGTATAGCGAATTTAAAAACTTTTTCCCCGAAAATGCTGTTGAATATTTCATTTCATACTACGATTATTATCAACCCGAAGCATACATACCCCAAACCGATACTTACATCGAGAAAGACTTTTCGATAAATGATGAAATCGATCGATTAAGAATACGAGCCACCAGCCGACTTGTCGAAAATCGTCGCGATGTTATAATTGTCGCCTCTGTTAGTTGCATTTACAGCATCGGAGCGCGTGAACAATTCGAACAGTTTCTTTTCCCGATTCACGTTGGTATGCAAATTAGTCGTAAAGCATTAATGAACAAGTTGATATATCTCTACTACAATAGAAACGATCTTGACTTTCGCCGAGGGTATTTTCGTGTTCGTGGCGACATAATTGATTTAATTCCACCCTACGAGTTTGATATAGCTGTACGCATTGAATTATTCGGCGACGAAATCGAAGGAATCAGACTGATAAACCCCTCTTCTGGCAAAGTTATCAAAGAATTCGAGGAATATACAATCTATCCAGCAAAACTTTTTGTAACGACCGAAAGCCGATTGAAAAGAGCAATCGTGGCAATCCAAAACGAACTCGTCGAAAGACTTCGTGAACTTCGTTCTCAAGGTAAGTTGCTCGAAGCACAAAGACTTGAACAAAGAACACTTTTCGACATTGAAATGATGAAAGAAATCGGATACTGCTCGGGCATTGAAAATTACTCTATGCATCTTTCTGGAAGGAATTTTGGCGACACGCCAGAGACCATTATACATTACTTTCCCAAAGACTTTCTTACGATAATCGACGAAAGCCATGTAACAATTCCTCAACTGAGAGGAATGTACAACGGCGATCGGTCGCGCAAACAAACCCTTGTCGATTTTGGCTTTCGTTTGCCTTCCGCTTTGGAAAACCGACCTTTAAAATTCGAAGAGTTTGAGCAACTTGTTAATCAAGTTATCTATGTTAGCGCAACGCCCGGACCCTATGAACTTGAGAAAACTGGTGGCGTTGTGGTTGAACAAATTATTCGCCCAACTGGACTTGTCGACCCAGAAGTCTCTATCCGTCCAGTTAAAAATCAAGTTGACGATTTAATTAACGAAATAAGAATTAGAGTGGAGAAAGGGCACAGAACGCTGGTTACAACTTTAACAAAAAGAATGGCTGAGGATTTAGCTGAATATTTGAATCAATTGAACATAAAAGTTGCCTATATTCATTCCGATATCGATGCTCTCGAGCGTGTTGAGATCATTCGAGACCTTCGACTTGGCAATTACGATGTTTTAGTTGGAGTGAACTTACTTCGTGAAGGATTGGACCTTCCCGAAGTTTCACTTGTTGCAATTTTGGATGCGGATAAGGAAGGCTTTCTTCGTAGCGAACGCTCTTTGCTGCAAATTGCTGGCCGCACAGCGAGAAACATCGATGGTTTGGTTATTCTTTACGCCGACAAAATCACAAATTCGATTAAAAACTTTGTCGAAGAGACCAACAGAAGACGAAAAATACAATTGGAATTTAACAAGCAACACAATATCAATCCACAGACCGTTTACAAAACATTGGAAGAAATCCTCAATTCAACATCTATTGCAGATATTCAACAAGCACGCCAATACAAAAAGTCTGAAAAGCATCTTTCCAAGCAAACTTCATTTGTCGAACCAATTGTACAGTTCCTTAATGAAAAACAGAAAGAAGAACTAATAGAACAATTGTTTAAGGAAATGAAAGAAGCAGCCCGCAATCTTGATTTCGAACGAGCCGCTGAAATCCGCGACGAAATTGCTCGATTGAAAGGCGACCCAGGCTTCTTTGCAAAAGGTAAAAAGAAGTTAATGAATTAACTTGTTTTCACTCTCTTTTTGCGGTAATAATTTACAATCAATCTTGCTCCAGACTTATTGGTTATGTAATACCAAAGCCATTCAATTACTACTCTCAACTTGTTCCGAAATCCAATTAAAAATAGTATATGGACAAAGGACCACAGTAGCCAAGCTACCCAGCCTTTGAAACTCTGTCCTTTCAAAAGCGCAACAGCACGGGCTTTGCCAATTGTAGCCATAATCCCTTTATCGCGGTAAACAAATTCCGGCCTTAACCCAAAAGGTAAGTTTTCATGTATAATTTTGCCAACAAAAATTCCTTGTTGAATCGCAACCGGTGCTATTGCAGGTAGAGTTTCGCCGTTCTTTGTTTGGAAAGAAGCAGAATCTCCAATTACAAAGGCATCGGGGAAGCCCGGTATCGACATATCAGGGTTGACAACAACTCGTCCTTGTCTGTCGAGTTTAACATTCAAACTTTTCAAGATAGGCGGAGCGCTATTCCCAGCTGCCCAGAATATATTCGACGCAACGATAACTTTATGATTGGTTTCAACATAACCACCACCTACTTTCACTACTCTTGTGTTCAAATAGATTTCTACACCAAGCGAGGTTAGAACACGATAAGTGTAGGTAGAAAGTTCATCCGGATAGGAAGAAAGCAATTTATTCCCAGAATCAATTAAAATTATTTTAATTTTATAGTTACGAAGCAAAGGGAAATCGGGTAATATCGTTTTGTATATCAATTCTGCTATAGCACCCGCAAGTTCAACGCCGGTCGGTCCGCCTCCAACTATTACAAAAGACAAGTATTTTTCAATATTTTGAGTTTTCATCAACATTTTCTCTGCCTCTTCGAAGGATATAAGGATTCGTTCGCGTATCTCTAAAGCATCGGGAAGTGTTTTCAAAGGTAATGCGAAGTCTTTCCAATCTTCGTTCCCGAAATAAGAAGTTGTTGCCCCCGGGGCTAAGATCAAAAAATCATATTCAAATTTTTCGCCGCTTAAAACTTCAACACGCCGAGAACGTAAATCGACACTAACAACTTCATCCATCAAAACACGAATATTATTCGCTTTGCGAAAAATCGCCCGAACGGGATAGGCAATATCACCCGGGGAGAGCGCCGAGACCGCCACTTGGTACAACAATGGTTGGAATAAATGGTAATTGTTTTTATCTATCAACAAGACATCTTGATTAGAGTTCTTCAATACATTTGCAACCGATAATCCACCAAAACCAGCCCCAACAATTATTGTCTTCATATATTGCTATTTTAGAATGAACGATTAGAGACGATTTTGTCCTTTGAATAATATATGAATATTTTTTAAGCAAAATTTAATTGTCAATTTATGCTTTAGCAAATATTTTGCACTTTGTTAGTTTGGGCTTATATAAGATGAACATTAAAATCAGACATTTTATTGCGATGATATTGGTTCTTTGGCTTGGTTATTTTTCTTTCAATGCACAGTATCTATTTGGGAAAACCCATAAATCCAAAAAGCAAACACAAAAAGCAATTTCACGCAAGCAAGCCTCGATTCAAGAGTCCTTGAAAAAATTGAAAACTTATTTAATTGGCTACGACAATATCTCCTTCGATTTTATCAATGTTAGACCAGCGGTTTATCCTATTAGTTCTACAAACATTTTCTCAAATGAATATCTCAAAGAAAAACTACTTTTGAACATCCTGCTTTGGCTTGGAACCCCGTATCGATTGGCTGGTTCGAGCAAAAAAGGCGTCGATTGTTCTAATTTTGTAGCCCAAATCATACAAAGCACCCTCCACATTAATTTCCCAGCAAATGCTCAAACTCAATCCAAATTGTTTTCGCCAATTTACAATTTCGAGGACTTGACATTTGGCGACCTGCTATTTTTTTCTGGAAGAAGCAAGAAATCCAAAAGAATTGGGCATGTTGGAATTTACCTCGGTAATGGGATTTTTGCGCATTCTTCCACCGGCAGAGGTGTTATTATCACCCATATTTCCGAAAGCTACTACACCGAACGCTTTCGTTTTGGAGGCAGAATTAATGCCGATCTCTTAAACATTGTCTTGAAATAATCTGTTTTTTATTTAAGTCCTTTCTTTCTTTTTATAAGCAAGTCGTTAATTTTCGAAATAATCAGATTAACATCAAAGGGCTTGGAAACATATTCGTCGAAGCCCATCTGTAATATCTTCTTTCTGTCCTCTGAATAAGCATACGCGGTCACTGCAATGATTGGTACAGTGGGATTTTCCTTTCTGATTTCCTCAAATGCAGTATATCCATCGACAATAGGTAAACGAATATCCAGCAGAATTAAGTCTATATCTTTGCGTGTGCGGACGATATCAATCGCATCTTTCCCCGTACTTGCGTGAAGAATCTCGCAGTTGTACCTCTTCGACAACAGTTTTTCCAATATTACATAGTTAATATAATCATCTTCTGCGACAAGGAAAACAAGTTTATCTTCGAAATTCACATCTTTTGCCTTAAAAAAGACAACATCCATCGGTTGTTCTTTACGTTCAACCTTACCCAATGGTGCAATTGTAAAGTAAAATGTCGAACCTTCGCCTAATTCCGATTCCACCCAGATTTTGCCCCCTAGTAGAGTTACCAACCCTTTGCAAAGAGACAAGCCAATTCCGGCACCTTCGTACTCTCTTCGGATAATATCGGTATCAACCTGTCGAAATCCTTCGAAAATTGAATCAAATTGGCTCTTTGGTATACCAATCCCAGTGTCTTTTACATAAAATTCAACATCGCCATCGTCGCGTAGTTTTGCACCAAACTCGACAAACCCTCGCTTTGTAAATTTCAATCCATTTTCCACCAAATTATTCAAAATTTGCTTCAATCTAATTGCGTCGGTATTAAACTCAAAACCATCGGGAAGCATAGTCCCTATTCGTAACTCAACTACTTTGTTTCGGACTTTCTCGTCGACCAGAAAAGTGGAATAAACATCAAAAAGAACCTGATTTATATTTGTCGGTTTTGGAACAATCTTCATTTGATTTGATTCAATCAACGATAAATCAAGTATTTCATTGAACAAGGAAAGCAATTCATTTGCTTTTTTTACGATAATACCAGCAAATTGTTTCACTTCTTGCGGTGAAAACTTTTCCGCTTCAAGAAGTTGAGCAAAGCCAAGCAAGCCATTCAAGGGCGTTCTTACTTCGTGGCTTATGTTCCCAAGAAAAGCAGTTTTCAACCTTTCGCTTTCAATTGCCTTCTGCTTGGCTTCTACGAGTTCTTCTATCAATCTTTTTTGTTCTGTCACATCTTCTTTAATCCCTACAAAATGAGTGATTACCCCATTCTCATTAAAAATAGGTGAAATTCGAGTTTTATCCCAATAAAGTTCACCATTTTTCTTCTTATTCCTAAATTCGCCGACCCATTCTTTTCCGCTTAAAATTGTATCCCATAGATTTTTGTAAAACTCAATAGTATGGTAGCCAGATTTAAAGATTCTCGGGGTTTTTCCAATTGCTTCGTCGATCGAGTAACCAGTAATCTCGGTAAACTTCGGGTTTACATATTCAATTATTCCGTTCCTATCTGTAATTATAATTCCAACTTGGCTTCTCTCAACAGCCAGCGACAACTTGTTCAGCTCTTCTGTTTGCATTTTATTGACAACATATACAGACAATTGCGTTGCAACAACTTCAAGTATTTTTACACTGCGCTGGTCAAAAGCATTAGGATTATCGTAGCTTTGTACAACTATTGCTCCGTACGATTTGTTGTTCACAACCAGAGGTACACCAAGCCAACATTCCGCAAGCGAGCCAATAAGTTCTACATCCCCGCTCTGCACTAATTTTTGAATATCCTCTTTTCGCAAGAACAAAGTCCTTTGCTCTTTAACAACTTTGCCAGTAAGCGATTTTTTTGCACTCCAACGCACAGGAGCATCCATTTTTTCGTCCCATTCAAATGGTGAGTAAAGTTCATCGGTATTTTCATCATAGAATGCAACGAAAAGATTTGCTGTATCTATTATCTTCGAAAGTTCGTCCCGAACTAGTTCGAAAAATTTGTAAAGTGTTTTTTCAACAACAAGCGCATGGGCAATATTATATTGGATTTTTATCATTTCTTCGTTAAACTTCCTTTCTGTTATGTCGAAACCTATACCAATTGCAGTTCTCTGCCCTTTCCATTCAAACACTCGCACAGAATAGTAGATCCAAAGAACTTCGCCATTTTTCCGAAGTACCTTCATTTCGTATAGTGATGGAGCGTCTCCTCCCTCCATCCTTGCAAGGGCATAACTTTTGACTTGTTCGCGCTGGTCGGGATGGACCAAATCCCATAAAGGCATCGCATATAATTCCTCAAGGGAATAACCTGTAAGAGTCGATAAATTACGATTGCAAAACATAAGGTCTTTCCCACGATGGACAATGATAGCAGCAGGAGTTGTTTCGATAAGTGTCTGAAATAAATTTCTTTCTTCATCCAGCTCCATCAAGGCAATTTTTTGATCAGTAATATCAATATCCATACAAACAAATACCTTCTCGTCTTTGAGGGATGGAACAGCAAAGGTTGTACTTAAAATCCAGCCTTCGCTACCATCTTTGGCTCGATATTTGGATTCAAATGGACCGTAAGGAGCACCCGTTGACGCAATATCCAACAATATTTTTTTAAATTCTAATGCTTCTTCTCGTGTGAAAATTAACTGGTCGAGAGTTTTTCCGATTGCCTCCTCCTTGGTCCAGCCATATATTTTTTCTGATGCTGTATTCCAATAGGTTACTTTTCCTTCGATATCATACATCTGAATTGCGACATTAGGCGTAAGTTCAAGGGTGCTCTTAAGTTGCTCTGTTTTAACTCGATTCTCTTCCTCAAGGCGAACCTTTTCGGTAATGTCGAGTAATGTTCCAATAATTCCAACTTTATTCTGGTATTCAATTCTTCTTCCATAGACTTCAACCCAAATTTCCTTTCCATCCTTTCGAACTCCTTTAAAAGAATAGTTTATCGACTCGACCTCACCAGAAACACGTTTCCTTGTGTTCTCTATCACATCTTGGTGAAAGTCGGGATGAGTTAAGTCCAACGGACCAAGTTTACCAACAATTTCCTCAACATCATAACCAAAGATATCGGCGAGCGCTTTATTGACGTATGCAAATTTCATATCCTGTATAAGGTAAATACCTGCAAGAGATGCCTCGGCAAGCAAACGGAATTTTTCCTCGCTTTCGCGTATTTTCTGTTCAAGAATGTACTTTTCAGTAATATCTTTTTGTGTCCCCCAAGCACGAATAAGATAACCATTTTCAACAATACCCACAAGATTATTCTCGAAATATTTGACATTGCCTTCTTTATCGAACTCTTTCGAGATACCTCCAGTTAATCGATAACCATTTTTAATGAAATCTTCGAGATAATCCCAATTACTCCTATCGTTTGGGTCCAAAACATCACTCAATTTTATTCCGAGAATTTCATCGGCATTTTGAAAACCATACATTTGGGCATAAACATCATTGCACTCGGCAAGATATCCCCCTTCAAAAATTTTCTGGATTTGCTCTTTCGCAGACAGATTAATGTTTACTGGTTGAGCTAAATCAAATCGCCAGATTCCATCATTACTTGAATACACAAACTGGCGATAACGTTTCTCCTGTTCCTCAATTTGTCTTAAGTTTTCTCTTTCCTTTGTTTGGTCGCGAAACACAAGAACAACACCCAAAATTTTTCCATCGATGCCACGGATAGGTGCACCGCTATCTGCAATCGGAATTTTTCTGCCATCGCGAGAAATCAACAATGTATGATTTGCAAGCCCAACTACCTTCCCCTCGCGCAGAACTCTATCAACAGGATTTTCAACAGGTTGCAAGGTAAACTCGTTAACAATATTGAAAATTTCCTGTAGTTTCTTGCCGCGTGCTTCACTTTCTTTCCATCCTGTTAAATTCGCCGCTTCCGAGTTCATATTAATCACAGTGCCTGTTGAATCAGTTGTAATAACTGCATCACCTATGGAATACAAAGTGGTGCGATAAAGCATTTCTCTTTGTGCAAGGTCATCCATATATCTTGATGCAACCTCCTGGTCGTAGAGAATTTTACCGATAAGCGTTGTAATTAAAGGATAAACAAGCACTATTGTCAAAGCAACTTCATCTAAAACTTGTTTGGCATACCTTGATGGAAGAACCAAAATTAAAAGTGCCATAATCAAATGAACAATCAGACCAAAGAGGTATAATCTTCCGGTAGTAAGCCATAAAACATCACGCCTTTGTTTAATACTAAAAAAGAACCAACCAACAAGAAATGCTTCAAGAATTGTAGCAATTCCCATTGGAAGACCTACACCACCAATTAACAGACGATAGAAAAATGCCATCGTAGCAGCAATTGCGCCAGAAATCGGTCCGAAGAACAATGTGCAAAGGCTAATTATAATGGGCCGACCATCGAAAATTAAACCCGGGGCAAGTTCAAATGGGAAAACCATTCCAACAATTGCAGTCGCCCCAAACAGCAACCCCTGAGCAATTTTACCAAGAATTGTAACTCTATTAAAATACTTGGACCTATCGAGAAAACCCGACAGTACAGAAATTGTAACAATCAAGCATAAATTTAGAATTAAATCAAATGCTAACATTTGAATTACCTATTTAAAAACAAACAAAAATTTTATGCCAAAATCGGCTAAAATTTATTCAATAGGACAAATCGTTTCTTGTTTCGTTGTGAAATCAAATAAATTCCACGGGGCAAAAAGGATAGGTCGAGTTTAGATGAAAAAGCAACACTTTGAACCAGTGTGCCATTAATAGAATATATATCGATTGAACCATTTTTAAAGCCAGATTGCTCCAAGTCAAGAATATTCTCGACAGAAATGCATTTAAAGGATTGGCGAAAAGATAAATCCACAATACCAAGCACTGAAGACAATCGGAATGTCAAATGGAGGGAATCTTCGGGATTGTTTGCAACGAAGAGCACAGCCTCGACAATTGCTTCACCCGAGTAACCATTTGGGGAAAATGTCAGGTAAAACTCATTTTCACCAGATGACTCCCCTGGCTCGAGTTTTATGACATCCAAAGGTTCGCGAGGTGAATTCACACTCATAGGTGGATAGCAAATCGGACCCCAGCAAAACGAGACGTCGAGCCCTTCGGAAACTTGGACCAAATTTATGTATAACTTAACTTCAATTGTCTGGTTCGAAACATTTTTGAAAACGCAATGTGCTTTAACTTCATCGATATTCGGCGTGGTTGAAACAAGAAATTCACCCGATACGATCTCGATGCTTTTCGAAAATAGAGCATTCCCCATAAAGAACAAAATCAGTAGTAAAATAAAAGCTCTTTTCATAATTCTTATTAATTTTGTTTTTTAAAAGACTAATTTAATTATTTTTTACAAAATATGGGTTTCGTTGAAAATGAGAAAAATTTTAATCTTAATTACTACTTTGTTAATAATAAGTAGTGTTTATGCTAAAGAAAACAAAACCATACCAAACGTTAAAGTAAAAAATCTTAGAAACGAGATAGTCGAAACCAAAACATTTAATAACGATGGCAAACCATTTGTAATCAATTTCTGGGCGACTTGGTGCAAACCTTGCATTATGGAGCTCAACAACATACACGAAGTATACGACAAATGGCAAAAGGAAACCGGGGTGAAAATTATTGCTGTTTCGATCGACGATGCCCGGAATTCTAAAAAAGTTGTCCCATTTGTAAAAGGAAGGAATTGGAAGTTTGAAATTTATTTAGACGAGAATGGGGATTTCCGCAGGGCAATGAATGTTAACAATCCACCACATTCATTTCTTGTTAACTCAAAAGGTGAAATTGTGTGGGAACACAATGGCTATGCAACCGGAGATGAAGAATTCCTTTACCAAAGAATACTTAAACTCCTTGAAGAGGAAAAAAGCGAAAGCCAAAAATCTGAAAATCAAAACAAATGAGCGAACAGTTCAAAGGTTCCTATTTCCTTCGCAGCTTTACATTTGTTAAGCCATTTGTTGGCTTGTTCATCCTAACTATTATTTTCAACACGATTTTTTCCACTTTAACAGCAACAACAGTTGCAACAATAAAACCAATCTTCGAGTTGATTTTTAATTCGAAAATCTCCGTAGAACAAACTGTTGAAACAAACAATTTACTATCGGAATTAAAAAACCAGTTTTACCATTTTTTGAAATCTATTATAGTTAATACAGGCGACACAAGGACTACGCTTGTAAACCTTGGCGTTTTCATTGTAATTCTTTTTGTTTTAAAAAACTTCTCCAAATATATTGGTTCTGTTACAAATGCACGACTCGAGGAAAGTATCATTCGCCACATTCGGAATACACTCTATTCAAAATTAATGACTCTTGATTTGAAATTTTTCAATACAACGCAAGCAGGCTCGATAATTTCCACACTTACTAATGATGTGAACGTAGTAAATTCCACGACTATATCGGCGCTGACTGGTTTGCTGCGCGAAGTTATTCAAGTTTTTCTTTTCCTTTTCCTACTTCTCTCAATATCACCTTTCTTATCATTGATTGCTTTTAGTTCAAGTGTTGTAACAATAGGTATTCTTCGGATATCCACCTATTTTCTTCGGCGGTATGCAAACAGGATGCAAGGCGCAATGGCAGACTTTACAACTGTCCTTCAAGAATCTTTGTCTGGGATAAGAATTATAAAAGGATACAACTACGAAGAGACCACAAAAAGCAAGTTTTTCGAAAAGACACTTAAGTACTTTCGCTCGTCGATTAAATTTCAATCTGTAATTTCGTTAGTACCAGCAATAAACGAAATTTTTGCAATCATTGCTCTTGTGGTCGTTTTCCTTGTTGGGGGCTCGTTTGTTCTCGAAGGTAAAATGCGAGGTGACGATTTGATGCTTTTCCTTTTTGCTTTGTTTTCAGTGATGAGCCCCGTCGCTACAATTGTTCACAATATATCGCAATTTCAGCGTGGAATTGTTTCCACAAAGAGAGTTTTCGATATTCTCGACCAAAAAGTTGAAATTATTTCACTGGCAGAGAAACAACCAAAATTTGAACGAAGCATTGAATTTAGAAATGTTTCTTTTGCTTATGGTACAGATTTAATACTCAAGAATGTGTCATTCAAAGTTGAAAAAGGAAAAAAATTGGCTCTCGTCGGGGCAAGCGGAAGCGGAAAATCAACAGTTGTAGACTTACTTGTGCGGTTCTACGACCCCGTCTCTGGCGAAATTTTGCTCGATGGCACTAATATCAAAGAATTCGATATAAAAGCCTACCGCAACCTTTTTGGAATCGTATCACAAGAAATAATCCTCTTCAACGATACAATTCGAAACAACATATTGATTGGCAAACCAAACGCAACCGAAGAAGAAATCCTTCGAGTGTGTAAAATTTCCAATTCTTATAATTTCATAACGAAATTGCCCGAAGGTTTGGATACCGTCATTGGTGAACGCGGGGTAATGCTTTCTGGTGGAGAACGTCAAAGAATAGCCATTGCGCGTGCATTGTTGCGAAATCCAGAAATACTAATATTCGACGAGGCAACTTCTTCGCTCGACTCTGAATCTGAAAAAGTTGTTCAAGAAGCAATCAACGAATCACTAAAAGATAAAACTGCATTAATCGTTGCACATAGGCTCTCGACTATAGTCGACGCCGACGAAATCCTTGTCTTTGAGGAAGGTGAAATCGTTGAAAGAGGCACACATTTAGAATTGCTCAAAAATAATCATATATATCATAAACTTTATTCACTACAAGTCTCTTAAGATTACAATAATTCCTTTCTTTATCCATTTAGAAAGTTTTTATGTTGAAAAATCTCAAATTATTATAAAATTCGACCAGAAACTTAAATAAAGACTATGGAAAGTAATGGAATAAATTCAAAAAGAGAGGAGCTTTTCGAACAAAATTTAAGCAAAGAAGAATTGATAAAACTAATCTCCGTTTTGAAGAAAATCGACCCTTATCTTCTTTCGGTCATTTCTCGAAAAATGCTGAACTATTTACTTTTTCGAGGATATAAAAAAGCTCGGGAAATTAGCATACTGCTTGGCAACAACGAGAATGAAAAAGAAAAATTAATTGAAACTAATGAACCACTTAAAAAGAACATCCTTGAGGATGCACTCAACTACTCCAAAGAAATATTCAATATTGCATCGAATCACCTTTCCGACGAACAAATTTTGTTCCTGATACAGAAATGGCTTTTCGAAGAGAAAGCCAGCGGACTTCTGCGCTTGATGACAAACCAAACTGTACCGCTTAAAGAAATATCGGAAGCACTACGAAAATACATATACCAAACACCCAATCTTTCAGAAATCGAAGATCAACTTAAATCGTCACCAGCAGTGCAAGGGCTTCGCGCAGCCCTTTCTCGTAGATTATTAAGCGACCAACTCGAATATGTACAGATTTCTAAAAATTTCCTTAAAATTTCAGATTATTACAATCTTTTGCAAAGAACAATTATTACAACCGAAGGTGTTGGAAGATTTGGAGGGAAAGCTGCAGGCTTAATTTTAGCAGGAAAAATTATCCAGAAATATGTAAAAGACAATTACCACCTACTTAAGAAAGACTCGATGTTTTCGCTCGATAAAATTTCTATCCCGAAAACTTGGTTTATTCCATCCGACTCTTTCTACGATTTCCTTTCCTACAACAACCTCGAAGATATTATAGAACAGAAGTATAAACCTATTGACGAAATCCGTAATGAATACCCAAACATTATACAAGTTTTCAAAAATTCACAATTTCCTCCCGAACTAATAAATGGGCTTGTGCGTGCATTAGATGATTTTGGCGACAACCCAATAATCGTTCGCTCTTCAAGTTTGCTTGAGGACAGACTTGGTACTTCTTTCCCTGGAAAGTACAAAAGTATTTTTATTGCCAACCAAGGCAACAAAGAAGAAAAGCTTCTTACTTTGATGGATGCTATTGCAGAAGTTTATGCTTCGACATTTAGTCCCGATCCAATTGGTTATCGCATCGAACATAATCTTTTAGACTATAATGAAGAAATGGGAATAATGTTGCAAGAAGTCGTTGGAACCAGAGTTGGACATTACTTTTTCCCAATTTTTTCGGGTGTAGCATTCAGTTACAACGATTTTCGATGGTCGCCTCGTCTCGAGCGCGAAGATGGGCTCATTCGCCTTGTTGTCGGGTTGGGCACAAGAGCAGTTGACCGCACTGGCGACGATTATCCAATTATCATTTCACCTGGAAAACCTAACCTCCTCGTCTATACCGATGTAAAGGATTACATCAGATATTCCCCTAATCTGATGGATGTGATTAACCTTAAGACCAACAAATTTGAAACTATCTCGATAAAAAAACTTTTAGACGAATATGGAGATAATTTCCCAATAATAAATTTCGTTTTTTCAATTGTCGAAGAAAACCACTTGCGAAAACCAATCGGTATTGGAATCAATCCTAAAAATCAACAACTTGTTGTATCTTTCAACAATCTTTTTACAGATACTAATTTCCTTTCGACTATGAAGAAAATATTGAAAATTTTAGAGGATGCGCTTGGCACACCAATTGATATTGAATTTGCTTTTAATGGTAAAAATCTATACCTTCTTCAATGTCGTTCCCAAAGTTCAATCAAAGACATTAGTCAATACGAAATCCCCGCAAACATTTCCGAAGAAGATTTACTTTTTAAAACACACAAATTTGTCGGTAATGGAAAATCCAACGACATAGAATATATTGTCTATGTCGACCCAACCAACTATGCAAGGATCACTACGCAAAATGAATTCAAAAAAATTGCAGAAGCAATTGGTAAATTGAATACTTTGCTGCCTCCAAAAAAGTTTATTTTGATTGGTCCCGGACGCTGGGGCACAAGGGACGATTACCGACTGGGAGTAAAAGTTACATATTCCTCCATCTTCAACACATCGTGTTTGATTGAAATTGCACAATCTTTTGGAATATATTCCCCCGAAGTTTCGTTTGGAACTCATTTCTTCCAAGACCTGATCGAGTCGAACATTCTTTATATCCCAATTTTTCTGCAAGACGAAGAAACAGTTTTCAACGATTTTTTTATTCATAGGTCCTACAATCTGCTTGCGGATTTTTTACCGGAATATGTCGATTTATTACCTATTTTGAAAGTAATTTCCGTTCCTAAAGAATCGGGTGGAAAAATTCTTAAAATCCTCAGCAACGCAAATCTTAACACATCGATCGGTTTTCTAACTGAATCATCAATTTCACCTATTTTAAAGATCTACCAAGCCACCACTCCAAAGAAAGTAAAATCTCAAATCGAGGAGCCTTGGGAAATTCGTTGGAAATTTGCAGAAAAAATGCTCGAAAAACTAAATCCCCAAAAATATGGAGTTAGAGCGGTTTATCTTTTCGGTACTGTTTATACAAAAACTGCAACAGAAACCTCGGATTTAGATTTGTTGTTTTATGTGGAAAACAACAGGGAAAACATTTTGTGCCTTGAGTCGTGGCTTGAACCTTGGAATTCTCTTCTACAGGAAATAATCTTTGTCAATACAGGTTTCAAACATCCTAAACCGCTCGATGTTAAATTAATCACACCCGAAGAATGCACAACAGAAAATTACTACTTTATGGAAATAATGCAACCCGAGAAAAGCTTATCGCAAAGATTAATCTGAACCACCTCCAAATTTAACAAGCTTTAATATTAAATCCTTGTTTAGTATTTTCGTCCAAGAAGCAAGAATCAAAAAAATTAGAAAATATGAAATTAGCCCCAAAAGAGAACTTGTTGGAATTTCAATACATTTTGAACATAAAAACGAGGCAAAAGCTACCAATAATGGCTTCAATATTGCTTTATAAGGCTCAAATAAAGTGTTATCACGGTTTAAAAGCATAAGAATGAAAAACACAATAAATTCTGTTATTGAAAGAGAAATTACTGCACCCATTGCACCAAATCGGGGAACTAATATCAAATTCGAAATCAACGAGACACCAACTCCAACAATAGTTGCATAAAAAAAATTCTTTTGCTTTCCCAAAGCAAGAGAAACAACAACAGCAGAGGCACTTAAATAAGAAAAAAAACACGCAATCAACGATACCTTGAAAATCGCATCTCCAACAAGATATTTTCTACCGAAAACAAATCCAATGACTTCGTATGAATAGCCCAGCATCCCAAAAATGACAAAAAAACCAATAACAAACAAAACAAGCAAATATTTTCTTTGGGACAATTTTACTGCTCCAGATAAAACCGATCTCGACAATTCAGGGAAAAATGAAATTTGAAGAATACTATTTGGCAAAAGCAAAATATTCATCAATCTTATCATAGCTGAATAGATGCCAGTTTCGTAATCTCCTTTGTAAATATTTAAAACTACAACATTGATATTTGCATAGATAGCAATAATCAAAGAAGAGAATGAAATAGGTAACGATTCTTTCAAAAGTTTTTTGTTAAATGCGCTGTCGTACTCGAATCGAATTGGACCCTTTTGAATGAAATAAACTAAAACTTCAAATACAATATAAATCGACCAAGAACCAAGATAGACTACAACAGCTCGATGAAGGTCATCGGGATTTTTTACAAAAAAATAAATAAATATCAATAGAGAAGTTCCTTGCATAATACTTCCAAGAGACGTAATCTCCATCTTGTCGATTCCACGGAACAGCCAATCAATATGGAACACAAGAATGAAGAGAAACAATCCGGCAAGATAAAATGCAATCTTTGCTTCTGTTGGTTTACCCAGAAATTGAACTATAACAACCAAAAGAACATAGGAAAGCAAGCTTAAAAAAATTTTCAAAGTAGTTACGTTGTTTACGTATTTAGTTGCAAGTTCGGGATATTTTGCAACTTCTCGCATTCCAATTGTATAAAATCCAGAATGTAGAAATCCAATAAAAAAATATGTTAATGTTATAGCTAAAGAGTATAAGCCATAACTTTCGGGAGCCAGTGTTCGAACAAGTAATATCATCGCAAGAGCAATAATGCCTTTGCTAGCTATTTCTGAGACCCCGACAAGTAATGTATTTTTAACTAAATTACTCATCACCAGGGATTAAATTTCCACCAATCAACACTTAATTCCTCGAAAAGCGAGTTTCGTTTCTCGCATTCCTCCAGAAAATGTATTTCTTCGTCGGATAATCCTTCCGCATTTACCAACTTTTCAGCAAAATCCAGCAATCGATTAAAATCGGAGTGGTGAAAAAAAAACCTTTGTTCTGCATAATCTTTTGCCGATTTGGTGTAAATTAAAAATTGCCAATCGGAAGACTGAAGCAAAAGCAATTCCCGTAGCGATTGTTTCAAAATACGCTCCAAAAGTCCATTGCCAATGTAATTTTTTGCTAACTGAAGCATTTCGCCAAATCTTTTCTCATCATTGTAAATTGCTTCCCAAGTCCACAGCGTCTCGGGATTGCTCCAGACATCGTGGTTGTTGTTGACTCCCCAAGAACCTTCGGGCAATTTCACAATTAAATCTGGTTCGACGCGGAAGAGTTCTTCGCTCAAAGTCGACATCTTTACCCAGGGCGAAAAGTGCAAACCTTTGATAACCGCACGAAGAAACTCTGGTCCTTCGAACCACCAATGACCAAAAAGTTCAGTATCGAACGGTGTGCAAAGTGTGCCACGAATCCCAGTTTGGTTATAATACCAATTCAATGTGTTTTCAAGATGATGAATGAAATGATTTGCTTGTAAATCAATCTTTTTTGATGTCCATTCAGGATAATAAAGCGTTTTATAAAGCATATCTGCTTTTCGGTCGGTTACTCGCCAGTAACGCAGCATAGAATCGAGATGTCGTTTATGGAAATCGAGATAGTCTGGTTCTGCGGGATAACCCACTTCTCCACTCCATACTTGCATAGAAATCATTTGATGGCGAGTAAAGGCTACCGCCGTTCCATACTCAATTCGCTCGCTCGAAGCCACATTAACAAGCCGTAATGGGTTGAAGTCGAATCCCGAGTCGTTGGGGTTCGCAAAAAATTCCGCTTTTAAATTTGCTTTGTCAACAAATTTTCCAATTGGAATGCTTCTTTCAAGAAGATTCTGGTCAGTGACAAAATAATTCAAGTTATAACGCGCAAGAAATTGTTCCAACCCGGGACGAAGTCGTTCGGTATGGTATGGATTTACCGGAATGAAAGTTTTCCACAAGTAAGAAGGTCGATAGGCGCATTCTGGGAGCCAAATTCCTCGCGGTTCTCTTCCAAAATGCTTTTTATAGTTCTCAACTGCAAGTTTAATCTGACATTCTACGCTGCTATCGTCTCCAAGTAAAGGCAAATAGCCGTGGGTTGCAGCGCAGGTAAAAATTTCAATGGCACCAATATCTTGAAGTGATTTTAAAGCACGAATAATTGATTTAGAGTATTTATTAACAAAATCGTCGAGACGGTCGGAATACCATTTCTGCCAGAATCTTGCTAAATAGATATGATGAGGATGGTAACCCCAAGCTGTAAAATTCTTTTCGTCGCGCTTTGCAAGTTCAATCTTTGTCTTGCAATAATTAATAAAAATATCGGGGAACTCTGGATGTTCGAGTTGTTCACAAAGGACTGGGGAAATGTCGATATTAACTTTTGGAACGATTCCTTCGTTTAATAAATCGTTAAAGACATTCAAAAGCGGAATGTAACATTCCGCAACAGCTTCATTCAACCAATCTACACCGTGCGGAAATGTACCATGGTGTATTACCCAAGGCAAATGAGTATGCAAAACAAGTACATAACTACCCGAATTCATAATCTCCTCTTTTAAAAATAAAGGGACAAAAATAGTCCCTTTTGAAAACCACAAAAAGATTTACTTTAAAGCAAAAAGAGTCAATTCAAATTGTCAATTAATTTTTGGTAAATTTCCCATACCGGGAAAAATCTTATCTCCGCGATCGATATTTATTTCGCCGTATTGATTCTCGAAGTTTTGGATGTTTTCGATTAATGCACGCATAAATAATTTCGCATGTTGTGGTGTCATAATAATTCTTGCTAAAACACGCCCCTTTGGTAAGCCGGGAAGTATTCGAGTAAAATCGAACACAAATTCCGCAGGACTATGGGACAGTATCACAAGATTGGAATAAATTCCTTCAGCTTCCTTTTCGCCCAATTCTATATTAATTTGCTGTTGTATGGGCTGTGGTTCTTTTTTCTCTGCCATTTAAACTCCTCCTTCTTATCTCTTTAAATTTTCTAGACGTTCTTGAATTGATTTAGTTTTCTTTTCATCTTTGAGGAAAGAACTATAAATTTTCAGTAAAGCAAGATAATATTGTTCTTTGTCTTCATCTCTAACAGTCGCATCGAGTGCTTCCATTTCTGCAACAGTTTGTTTTAAGTTATCTTGTTTGTTCATTACGAAATAGATTTCTGCAAGGTCTTTGTAGATTTCAAAATCATTAGTAAAGCGGGGTGTTTTTTTGGCTCGTTCAAACAAATTTGCAGATTTTTCCAAGTCATTTATGTATTCCTTTTCGTTGATTTTATTTTCTTCCAACTGACGCTTTTGTATTACAGCCACCTTATTTTTATATGCCGCAGCACAATTTCTAATTGCAAGGTCATAATTCGGATCTATAGCAAGAGCCTTTTCGTATTCAGTAATTGCGTCGTCGTATTTCCCAAGTTGAAGCAATATATCACCGTAAATTGCATGATAAAGTTTATTTTTAGGGTCCTTCGCTATCAAGGTCTTTGCAAATTCAATTGCTTCGTTTTGTTTGTTTTCCAATTGGTAAATATTAATCAGAAAAGCATTCGCCTCCGTATTATCGGGCTCGAGTAACAATATCTTCTTAATGTAATCAACTGTCTTCTCATAATCGTGTCTGTTAAAGTACGTCTGTGCAAGAACGGCAAATGGAGTGGTGTTCAGTTCCGTTGGTTGTTCCTTTTCATTTGTAGGCCAATGCTTTGGAGGATTCACTCGCCATCCGAAGATTGTGAAGAAACCTAATTTATCATTGGAGTACACATAAACTTCTTTCCCTTTCAAATCGAATTGGTCGATTAGAATCGAATCACTTTGTGGAGAGAATCTGATGCCTTTGGTATTCTTTGGCTTACCCACCTTTGCAATAAAATCTTCGCGAGGCATCTTGGTGTAAATTCCATAATCGTTGCAAAGATTCAATTCTTCTTTTATCATTTCAGTATAAAGTCTGAAGTACTCAAGAGCATTAGTAGAATCCTCTTTTACTTCGTATGCTTGTGCAATCAAAGGATAAAAATCGTAGATTTGAGGTCGGACAAGCACTCCAGCCTTGAAGATAGTAATTGCAGAGTCCAAAAACTTCTTATTCTTTGTCCCAAAATATCGATTGAACAAATCGATACCAGCGTTGTAAGCTAATCGCCAAAAATTGCTTTTAAATTGTTCCGCTTGAACTTTAAGCATAAAATCTTTAATAACGGAATCGGAACTATTAATTGCTTGGGCTGCGCCCATAAAATCGTTTTTCATTTGTCGAACTTCTGCAAGCAAAATATAGGCTTCGCCATTATTGGGATTGTTTTTAATTTCCTTTTCGAGATTCAATTCTGCTTTGTCGAGGTCTTTGTTGCGTATTGCTAATTTAGCGGTTGTAAATTCGGGAGATTCACATTGAAAACTCTGCAGGATGATTGTAAAGACAAAAAAAACGATAAAAACAAAATATTTTCTTTTCACTTTAACACCAATTTTGTTAAAACAAAATACAAAGATACTAAAAAAGATGATGTTAATGGCATTTATTGCGGATTAATTTTCACTGCAAAATTATTCCTAATTGTTTTGTCAGAAGAATCAAAGTAGCCAACAAAATACTTTTCGCCATCGCTGTAGCTAATATTTTCATAAGTTTGATTGGCTGGAACAAAAAGATAAACAAACAATTCAGGATATTCTTGCTGAGTAATCTGGTAGAATTCGACGGCTTCATCAAAAGTATCAAACTTTTGTAGAAATACAATTTTGTTTTCTGGCAGACAAACGAGGGGGAATTCAAATGAATAGCCAAAATAGAAGTTTCCCGGTAAGTCGAGGACGAAATCTTCCTGTGGAAGTAGTGCTTCGATTTCAACATTTGGATTTCCAAATGCGTCCAGTACCTTTGCAGAATAATAAGACAAATCGATGATTCTTGAATAAATGAAAGGTCCACGGTCTGTTATCCTAACAAGTGCAATTTTATTATTAACCAAATTACGAATTCTTACAATCGTACCAAAAGGTAAGTGTCGATGGGCTGCGGTCAATTTAGTCTTATCGAATAATTCTCCGCTTGCAGTTTTCTTTTTGTGAAATCCGGGTCCATACCAAGAAGATTTTCCTTCTTGCTTGTAGTAGAAGAATTCTGATATATCAAAATCACTTATGTTTAATTTCTTACTATTTGAAATCTTTGCCCCTTGGTTGCTTTCGGCAAAAGCAAGATTTTTGACTAAAATGAAAAAGCCCAAACCTGCAACCACGAAAGTTAGAATCAACATAGACCAAAAAACTATTTTTTCACGAATAAAATTCACTTCAAACAAAATTTTGTTTTACATAACCAGCAAAACTATAAAGACTTAACTATAACTACAATTAAAAAAAAATTAAAATTTTGTCATAAATGGAGAAACACAAGGATAGGTCGATAAAACCTAACTATGAATTTTGGATAGAATATTTTAAAAAAAATTAAAATATCAACTATTTAAAAATTCCAAAAGCTCATCAACATTATCTTTACTACCAATGAAGCATGGGGTACGTTGGTGTATCGAAGTTGGAACAATGTCAAGAATATTTGTCTTACCGTCGGTTGCCAGACCACCAGCCTGTTCGATTACAAAAGAGAGAGGATTGGCTTCGTAAATCAAACGAAGTTTCCCATTGGGATTCGATTTGTCGGCAGGATACATAAAGATACCACCATAGATAAGAACTCTGTGGACGTCGGCAACCGCAGTTCCAACATATCGTAAACTATAAGGTCGCTTCTTATCGGGCGAGGGTGATTTGATGTAATCGATATACCTTTGGAACTTTTCGTCCCATTTGTTATAGTAACCTTCGTTCACTGAATATTGCCCGCACCAAGTTGGCATTTGTAATTTCTTTTTAGTAAGCAAAAACTCACCAACTGTTGGATCGTAGGTAAACACATTAACACCATGTCCGGTTGTATATACCAAAACAGTGCTACTACCATAAAGAACATAACCAGCAGCAACCAACTTCCGCCCTGGCTGAAGAACATCGGCTTCAGTTCCGTCGGTGCGTAAAGTTGGATCGAGCCTTTTGTAGAACCCAAATATAGTACCAAGTGTTATGTTCACGTCGATATTCGATGAACCATCAAGTGGGTCGAAAACAAGAACATACTTTCCTTTTGGATATTTTTCAGGAATTTTCATAATACCGTTGGATTCTTCGCAAGCCATAACACAAAGATTACCGTTGTGGTCCATAGCGCGATAAATCACTTCATAGGCAAATTGGTCTAGTTTTTTCACAGCTTCGCCGTGAATGTTTGTACTTTCGGTTAAACCAAGAATATCGTTCAGACCGGCACGCCGAATTTCGCGTTCGATTAAACGAATAGCAAATGTAAAATCGTGCAACAGAAAAGTAAACTCACCAGTAGCCTCGGGATGCAAGTCCTGTTCTTCATTAATGTGACGATCAATTGTTATTAACTTCGGAGTTGAAATAGTTTCCATTTCTTTTTTCACTAAATCTATTCAACAAAATCTTTTATCATCACCAAAAGCATCTTGAAATTACTTTTAGCTTTAACAGAGTGGGGATGTTTTGCAGGCATCACAATCACATCTCCGGTGGTTAAAAAGAACTCTTGTCCATCAATAGTAACGATACCATCGCCGTCGATGCAAAATAGAAATGCATCGTAGGGCGAAGTGTGTTCGCTTAATTCCTGTCCAGCCCAGAAGGAAAACAAAGTGATATTGCCAGTTTTCTTCTTCACAAGTACTTTGCTAACTATGGCATTCTCATCGTATGCAACCATCTCAGATAACTTTCGAACATTAGCAATTATTGTATCCATCAATCCTCCAAATTTTCTTCTATTTTCTCCAGAAGTCTTCGATTGAAATCAATTTGTTTGTCCAAAAACGAAATCTTTTCTTTCAATTTTTTCCTGTGTTGTTCGATCCAATGTGGATTCTTCAAATTCTTCTCGTAAACAAAAGGCTCTTGTAACTGCATCCTTTCAAGAACTCGTTTTTCTATCGAGACCATCAGTCTCAATTCTTTTAACTCTTCCTCCAATTTTCTAACCGTATCTTCTTCAATTTCAAAATTATTAAATTCTTCGTTCAAAACTTTATAAAATACTCGAATTTTTGAATAATTCTTCTCTTTGTATGCATCTTGAATAGGTACCCAGAACTTTCGGAAAAACTCACTTTCGCCCGAAACATCTGGATGAAGCTGTTTGACCAAAGCCTTGTACATTTTGTTCAATTCTTTGTGAAGATTTTCTCCACTGTCATTGGTAACGACCTTCGAATAATTATTGATTGGAGTTCGGTTATTTGTTGATTTTGAATTTGGTACATCAACAGACTTCTCGACGAAATCCCACATCTTGCGCGTAATTCTCATCCCACGACTTATTTTTACAAAGAACAACTCGAGCTTTCTTTCCATAGAATTGCAAATTGTTGCCTTTTCTTCGAGTTCATTTTCCAAATCCCCAAAAATTTTTTCATATTCAAATTGTAATCTCGGTTGGACAATATAACGAAGATAGTACCATTGTTCTATCAAATCGAGAAGCAGTTCCTTTTGCTGAGCAATTTGTTCCCGAAGTTGTTTTACTCTTCGATTTATGATTAAATCTTCCATTAAACAAAGCCAAATATATTCAAAAATAATATATTATTTTAATTCAGTAATTTCATTCTTAGTGGTTCGAGCAACAAACATTTCAGCAATTGAAGTTACAATTGCAAGAAAAAGAAACAACTTCCACAGTTCCGATCCAGAATAGTTACGAAAATCTGAACTTCGAATATTTTTTGTTTCGTCGATGTAATTCACCTTTGTTTTGGAGTTTATATGTTTCTGAAAAAATTCTATTACTTGTCGTTTGCTTGCTAAATCCAACATCGATTCCCCGTGGTCAATATTTACCGAAATAGTCCCAATCGGCAGATCATCTCCGCTCCGCAACACATAGGTTCCAACAACAGCTAAGTCTCTTAACTCTAAAAGATTACCAGATGGTAATTGAATTGATTGCAATTGTTGCAAATTTCCAAGTGGGTCTTCAAGTTTATAAAGATTCGTACGAGAAAAACTCGCAGGTAGGTTGAAACTTAATGTATTTCCACAAATTAAAGAAAAATTCAACTCGTTAACTTCGCTCAAATAGAATATAGAACGATAAATCAATACTGGAAATAATGAAGTCAAAGGGAAACTACCCCATTTTAAGTCGGGAGCAGCACTGCAAAACAAAATCTTGCTCCCTTGATAATTAAATTCAGTAAGGAATTGTCCAGCATTTGTTTGAATCAATGCAACCCCACTCGACACAGTGAGCAAATTGCTTATCTTTGGCGGGTCGGGAATAACGATGGTCTTCTCCTTCGAAGGCGCAAAAACATTGAAAAACAACGGATGCTCTTTGTCTATGAATGTAAATACGGGATTGTTATTAGAAAGAAATGTTTTGTAACTAAAATCCAAGTTAAAACCAAGATTAGAGAAAAAACTTTTTAAAAGTTGCCCATCTGTTGAAACAGAGGGAAAAATAAATAATCCTTTGCCCGAACTCAAAAAATCGCGAATTGCTGAGATATCATCAACTTGTAGATTTTCAACGAAGAGCACAGAAAGGTCGGCAAGATTAACGGTCGAAATTTGGTTTGGCGGAATAAAGCGAAGCTGTATCTTTTCGCCGTCGAGTGATTGGAGAAAACGGTACAAAAATCCCGACTTGTTGTCGGAAACAAGTCCAACTTTCAAAATATCTGGAACAATAAATCCGAACCATCTTTTATTGTCGTATTCAAGTGCATCGTTTTCAATTTCAAACAGGCACCGAACAGCACCTTTGGTTTTGACGCTACCAGCAATGATGACCTGTTGTCTACCCTTTGGCTGAATATTAAACAAGCGTTGGGCAATGCGCTCGCCGTTCATAAATAAACTCAGAACTTGGTTTTCGTAACTCTTGTTCGAGGAATTCGATAAGAAGACCTCGAATTCAACTTTTTTGTCGGGTTCGTAAATTCTCGTCAAAGGGACTACAGAATCGATGGAAATATTGTCGATTGGCAGAACCGACTTTGCACCAATATGGACTAAATTCAAGGTAGTCTGCGGATCGAAAAATCGTACTGAATCGGAAAATTCTTTTAGAGCGGACTTTTGAAAATCCGATATAACAAAAATTTCGCGAGAAAGGTTTCTCGACTCGTTCAACAACTTTTGAGCTAGCCTAAAAGCATTCTCGTATGACGACTGGAGCACAGAAATGTTGGCACGCGCAATTTCTTCTTTGACATATTGAAAATCGGAAGTAAACGAAGGATTCTGAGAAACCTCTGTCGTTTTAATCAAGCATACATTGTCTCCTTCGCGAAAATTATCAAGCAGTAAAGAGGCAAAATTTTTCCCCTGGCGATATCTATTCCCAAATTCATCTGAAACATCCATTGAAATGGAATTGTCGAGGATAATCACTGCACTTATATTAGAATAATTTCGGAAGAAAGGAAAATCACCTCGAACCACAGGACGAGCAAAGGATAGCGTCAAAAAGACAATTATCAAGGTGCGAAGTACGAGCAAAAGAATTTGCTTCAATTTCAGCCTACGAATTTGTGTTTTTTGCAATTCCTTCAGAAAGCGTAGCGAGGAAAATTCTATTGTTTTATTTTTACGAATGAAAAGTAAGTGTATAACTACTGGAATTGAAGCAAGAACAAGCCCAAGCAAATACCAAGGATTTAAAAAATGCATAGATTTCGCTCTGTTTAAAAAAAATTAAACGAAATTGAGAGGAATAAATTTAAACTAATCCTCTTTGAAGAAGAATTCACTCAAATCGTCGAAGCGAATGTTGACAATAATCCATCCAAGTTTTGGTGATTTATAGAAAGTAAAGACCCAACGCATCGGGAAGTCTGTATGGTATGCTAAATATCGGACTCGAATAAACGATTCAGTAACTATTTCTGAATTAATAGGCTCGTAGGAACGAATGGCTCCATACAATGTATTTGCTCTTTTAGTTTCAGCAATAAGTTTCTCAATCTCATCGGTCTTTTTCTTCAAGGGACTATTCCCGATTAAATCCTCGAAAGCTTTTTCAATTTTCCCATCAATTATTTTATCGAAAAATGTCTTGCATTTATCGAGAACATCTTGCGGGACGCCCAGTATGCCAATTTTCTTGGTTTTGTCGTTAACATCGCCTTGGGGAAGTTTCCCCTCTTGTGCGAATAAAAAATTGACAAAAAACATAAAAAAGATTAAAGCAAAAAAGTTTAATGGTTTCATAATTATCACAAAATTTCCAAAAGGTAAATTAATGAATTTTCTCTTATTTCCAAAAAGTATCATCAATTCCTTTGAATTTGTTGACATATCTTGCAAAAACAAAGAGGAAATCGGAAAGTCTATTTAAAATAATTACAATTGAATGATTTAATTTTTCGTTTTGCTCGAGTTCAACAACTCGGCGTTCAGCCCGCCGACAAACCGTTCTTGCAATTTGAACAAAAGCAGACTCGAAGCATCCAGTCGGTAGAATAAAATTTTTCAACGCTGGCAACAGCTCGGAATACTTGTCGATTTGCTCTTCCAAAAATTTAATTTCGATTTCAGACAACTTTTGAAAAGTTGCTGGCAATTTGTTCTCCTCCGGTGTGGCAAGCTCTGTTCCAGCACGAAAAAGAATCTTGCAAATATCAAGCAGTACTTCTCTATCCTTTTCTGGCAATTCAAAAGCTGCTATCGCTCCGATGTAAGAATTCAATTCATCAATGGTTCCATAAACATCGACTCGCAGATTACTTTTCAGTGTTCGAGTTCCATCGAAGAGCCCCGTTTCGCCAGTATCTCCAGTTTTAGTGTATATTTTCATATTACTCCCGTTGAAATATTTTTTATTAATTTGTTTATTTATAAAACTACAATTTAAAATTTGGATAACGAAAAAATCAAAGTTTTGTTCATTGGGGATATCTTTGGGAAGTCTGGGCTGGCTTCGATATCAAATTTTTTCCCAATTTTTCTCGAAAAATATAAACCACACTTTGTCATCGGGAATGCGGAGAACGCTGCCGATGGGAAAGGTATAACCGAGGAAATCGCTGAGGCTTTGTTTAAAACTGGTTTTGATGTGCTAACAACGGGAAACCATATTTGGGACAACTGGAAGTCGCGCCCACTTTTAGCAAAAGACCACCGAATCTTGCGTCCCGCAAACTATCCTTCGGGGAATCCCGGTCTCGGCTACTTCGTTTACCCAATCTCAAACACTAATCTTTCCATTGGTGTACTCAACCTTCAAGGACGAACTTTTATGAACACAATTGATTGTCCATTTCGCACTGCAGATCGTGCAATTTACGATATTTCCCAAAAAACTAACATTATAATTTTAGATTTCCACGCAGAAGCAACTGCCGAAAAACTTTCCCTGGCGAACTATCTCGATGGAAAGGTTAGTGCAATCATTGGCACACACACACACATACAAACTACCGACGAAAGAATCTTTCCCAAAGGCACCGGCTACATTACCGACGTCGGTATGACAGGTCCATATAATTCAATAGTAGGATTGAAAACAGAAATTGCTGTCAAAAGATTTATTCTCCAAACTCCACATAAATTTGAACAAGCCACCGGCGATGAACATATCGCAGGGGTTTATCTTGAAATCAATACCAACAACGGTAAATGTTGTAAAATAGAAAGATTTTTCTATCCAGAATTCGTAAAACAAATTCTACCCGCACAATGAAAACAACCGACCGACTTCGTATAGCAATTGTTGGCGCCACTGGCCTTGTTGGCCGTACATTCCTAACAGTGCTTGAAGAAACAAGTATTCCTATTGCAAAACTGGATTTATTTGCTACCCAAAGAAGTGCTGGTAAAACTATTTTTTTTCGTGGACAAGAACTTTGCGTTCAGAACATAAAAGATGTGGACTTTTCACAATATGATGTTGCGCTATTTTCTGCTGGGAAAGAAGCAAGCAAGGAATTTGTCCCGTTGGCTATCAAATCGAAAACGCTTGTAATCGACAATGGTAGCTATTGGCGAATGCATCCACGTGTTCCGTTGGTTGTTCCCGAAGTTAATTTCGAGGACGCTCTCGACCACAATGGCATTATCGCAAATCCAAATTGTTCAACTATCCAACTTGTGGTGGCTTTAAAACCAATTGATTCAAGATTTGGAATTAAAAAACTTGAAGTTGCAACTTACCAAGCAATCAGCGGTGCTGGGCAAAAGGGAATCAACAAACTTTTAGAAGAAATTGAAATGAACAAGACTGTCAATGTCATCTCTAAACATCCAATTGCTTTTAATATAAACTTCCATTCAATACCAGCGAAATTCGCATATTCCGAGGAAGAAACAAAAATAATCAATGAAACAAAGAAAATTTTACATCGGAAAAACCTTAAAATCAGCGCCACATGTGTGAGGATACCTGTTCTGGTCGGACATAGCGAAGCTGTTTCTATCGTAACAAAACAACCTTTTGCCCTCGAAGAAGTAGAAGAAATCTTGCGCAAAAGTCCGGGAATTAAAATCATCGACCAACCGGAAAAGGAAGAATATCCTACTCCGAAAATTGCCGAGGGCACAGACTTCGTTTACATTGGTCGAATTCGAAGAAACCTTGCCGAAAAGAATGGTTTGCTCCTTTGGATTGTCGCCGACAATGTTAGAAAAGGAGCTGCTTCGAACGCAGTTCAAATTCTTGAGAATCTATGGGAAAAAGCACCAGAGAAAATAATCTATTTCCGTCGTTTATTTAAATAATTACTTAAACTGTTTCCTCTGGTTTTTTAAGAACTGTTTCCCAAGTCACCTCACAACCAGCAAGTTTAAACATTGCAGAAGCACCACAATATTTCGACTGCGAGAGTTCCACCGAACGGTTCAAATCATCTATTGTGGCATCGGGACTTACAAGCTCATAAACTAAATGTGCTTTGACAAAAACCTTCGGATGTTCGGGAGCTCGTTGAGCAGAAATCTTTATGTTCATCCCTGAAATGGTTTTCCTTTTCTTTCGCAAAATACTTAGCACGTCCATAAATGTGCAAGCACCCATAGCCATAAGAAATGTTTCCATTGGAGCAGGAGCGGTGTGTTCGCCGCCAACCTCTGGGGAGGTGTCAAAGACAGTCTCCAAACCCAAACGGTTGGTTCCAATAATTCGCATATTTCGATCAAAACGCAGATTCACTTCCATTTTTCACTCCGATTTATTAATAACAATCTCAATTAGATTACTCGAACTGTTTCCTTCTTTTTCAACAAATTCTCGAACTCTTGGTTTGATGTAAATCTTATCGAGATATTCGTAGAGAATGTTTGCAAGAATTGAAAGATGTGCTTCAATAGGTAAAATTTTATTCAAAACAATAATTTTTTCGTCTTTGAGAAAGCAAGCTCCACCATTAAAAGAACCACTATCCTTGCGCACTCTATATCCAATTGATTGCAAGATCTCCACCATCTCATCGTATAGTTGCTTGTTTTTCATGTTTTTTTCGTAAAGGCTTAAATACAACAAAGAATATTATCGTAAAAACTGCAAGCCAATTGTAAACAATCAAAAAATTGTAAGTAGTAAACCTTTTGAAAAAGAAAGTTTGAATTTCATTGGAAAAGTATGAAATATTCTGATTGAAAAATACATACAAACCCAATCGAATGTCAAAGTACATTAAAACAAGTTCGGAAATAAACGCCAGAGTAAGTAAAATAAACGACATAAATAGCCAGCCTTCGTTTCTAAAATATTTCACAAATGTGGGGAACAGCAAAATTGTTGAAATTAAAACGATTGCAAAGGAAATTTCTGTATATAGCGAGCCAATGGCAAAGTGACGAACCGTCATTAAAGCAATTTTTTCATCGACCCAATAGCGGAACTTTAAAGTTCGGTCAACTGGTTCAAAAATATCATATACAATTGCAGTCCGAACAATTGAACCACCAATCCAAACAATTATTCCAATTGTAAAAATTGCAAGTAAGAACTTATTGAATTTGCTAATCTCCATAAAATTCTCAATTATTCAAACAAAGAATTTTTAGATTCGACTTCGTTCCAATTTTCTTTAATATTTTCACCAATCATTATTAAAAATTCATTTTCATAAAGAATTGGAATACCTAATTTTTTTGCCTCGTCAAATTTTGAACCAGGATTTGCTCCAACAACCAAATAGTTGGTTTTTTTGCTAACAGACGAGGCAACTTTGCCACCAAGTTGTTCTATTTTTGCTTTTGCTTCTGAACGAGTAAAATGCTCCAACTCTCCGGTTAAAACAAAAGTCAATCCTTCGAGTTTTTTTGAAATGTCCTTTTCTTCCGTTTCTTCAAAATTCAATCCGTAGTTTCGCAACTTTTCGATGACTTCGCGTTCCTTTGGTTCTTGGAAAAATTTAACAATTGACTCTGCCATTTTATCGCCAATTTCATATATTTCGGTCAACTCTTCTTTGGTGGCATTCATCAAAGCATCGAGCCTCTTAAAGTGTTTTGCAAGTATCTTCGCAGCACCTTCGCCAATTAATCGAATCCCAAGAGCAAATATCAAACGGCTAAGAGGATTTTTCTTGCTTTTTTCAATTGCCGCGAGAAGATTGTCGACCTTTTTCTCGCCCCATCGTTCAAGCGCAACCAACTTGTCACGATGCAGATGAAGCTCGTAAATAGACGCAATGTTTTTTATAAGCCCAATAGTCACAAGTTGGTCAACGACCTTTTCCCCCATCCCTTCAATATCCATGGCATTTCTTGAAGCAAAATGTTCGATTCGGCGTCGGATTTGCCAAGGGCATTCAGGATGAATACAAAAATAGGCTACTTCTCCTGGTAATCGAACTAAACGACCTTGGAGCCCACAAGTACAATATTCTGGAAAAACATACTTAACTGCCCATTGAGGACGTTTCGCCAATACGACACCAGTTACTTTAGGAATAACTTCACCACCTTTCTCAATAACGACTGTATCCCCGATCCGCAAATCCAACTCCTCAATATAATCAGCGTTGTGGAGAGTGGCTCTGCTTATTGTGCTTCCCGAAAGAAACACTGGTTCAAGTTCAGCAACTGGTGTGACAATCCCAGTCCGACCAACTTGTAAAGTAATGTTTTTCAATACAGTCGTAGCTTTTTCTGCTTCATATTTATAGGCAATTGCCCAGCGAGGGGCCCGTGCAATTGTGCCAAGTTTCTCCTGTTGTCTCAATGAATCAACCTTTATAACTATCCCATCAATCTGGAAAGGTAGAGAATGCCGTTTCGTTTCCCACTCATTAATAAAAGCAAATACTTCATCCAGACTCTTGCATAATCTTGAATACGAAGAAACTGGCAATCCCATCGCTCTCAAAAGTTCAATATTTTCGCTTTGTTTCGAAAGAGTAATTTCCTCCACATCAAGATAATAGAGAACAACTCGCAAGGGTCTTAGAGCAACTTGTTTTGGGTCGAGAAGTTTCAAGGTTCCAGATGCAAGATTTCTTGGATTGGCAAAAGGTTTATCTCCGGAAGCAATTCGCTCCTCATTTATTTTCAGAAAGTCGGAATAATTCATATATACTTCGCCACGGACCTCGAAATTCTTTATTGGTTTTCCATTATATTGAACCTCTTTCACTTTCAAGGGTAAATTCCGTATGGTTTTAACATTTAGCGTAACATCGTCACCGGTAATTCCATCACCGCGAGTGACTGCAAGGGAAAAGTTCAAATTTTCGTAATGAATGCTTATAGCAACACCATCGTATTTCAACTCGGCAAAATATTCAACTTCTTCGCCCTCGAGTAATTCGCGAACACGTCGGTCGAAATCTCGAACTTCTTCATTGGAATAAGTATTCGAAAGAGAAAGCATCGGCTTTTTGTGTTGAACAGTTCTAAATTCTTTCAAAGGCTCGCCCCCTACTCTTTGTGTGGGTGAATCCGGAGTGATTAACTCAGGATGTTTCTTTTCAAGCTCAACAAGTTCGGCAAAAAGCTGATCATATTCTCTATCGGTAATAAGGCTTTCATCTCGGACGTAATAGTAGTGGTCGCAAATATTAATAATTTCACGAAGTTTATGAATTCGCTTCACAATGTCTTGTTCAACACGATATTCTTGGATTAATTTTTGGATGTCCATAAATTGGCTATTTCATATTTAACATATTCATTAGCCATTGCATCTCTATTTCGATATTCCAAATTTGTTGGTCAATCGATTGCCCCGAACCGTGCCCACTTTCAAAATCTATAAGCAAAAGAATCGGATTCTTTTGCCAAGGTGAATTCTGCAAAAGTGCAGTGAATTTTTTTGCATGAAGTGGGTCGACGCGCGTGTCGTTTTCTCCAGCTCGAATCAACATAGCTGGAAGGCTTATTCCCACTCTAACATTATGATAAGGGGAATAACTAAGTAGGTAGCGAAAATCTTCTTCTTTGTTGGGGTCGCCATATTCTGGAATCCAATACCGAGCAATCAAGTACTTGTGGTAGCGAATCATATCGAGCAAGGGTACCCCACATACCACAGCCCGGAACAAGTCTGGTCTTTGAGTTGCAACAGCACCCACAAGCAGTCCCCCATTGCTACCACCCTTAATTGCCAATCGGCTTGGATTTGTATATTTCTCACTTATCAAATATTCCGCAGCTGCAATAAAATCATCGAATACATTTTGTTTGTTATGCAACATTCCTTGCCGGTGCCAATTTTCGCCATATTCGCTTCCACCTCGCAAACAAGCAACTGCATAAACACCACCACGATTAACAAACGAGGCATTTACGCCAAGATAGTGAGGCAACATGCTAACATTAAATCCACCGTAACCATATAAAAGAGTTGGATTATTCCCATCAAGTTTAGTTCCGCGTTTATAGCAAATGAACATCGGCACCCGAGTTCCGTCTTTCGACTTGTAAAAAACTTGCTTAGTTTCAATATCTTTAGTATCAATTGGAGGGGTATCCTCGAAAATCAATGTCCATTTCAAAGTTTTTCCATCAATTCTGTAAAGTTTGCTCGGGGTTGTAAAACTCATCAAAGAAACATAAACAGAGTTTGTTTGTTCAATGTAGTACATTCCAACAATATTTGCAAATTCTGGTGGTTCTATCTCTTTAATAAATTTGCCATTTAAATCGTAGAGAAGTAAATGAGAAATAACATCTCTCTTTTCACGAACAATAACATAATCGCTTGTGATGACAAAACCTTCTTTGGGATTATTTGTCTCGGGAATAAATGTTTTCCAATTCTCAAAATTTGGATTTGAAGCATCGGCAACCATAATTTTCTTATTAGGTGCATTTTCGTTGGTTTCGATGTAGATTTTTCCGTTTTTAACAATAGAAGGAAAAGCGTTAAACTCCTTGCTGGAAAAAATCACAATTGAATCGGAAAGTTTTTTGGAATTTACAATTTTAAGTGTATTAGAATAAAAATCTCCCTCTGAAACAAATGTAAGTTCGGAATTTTCATCATCCCAGATACTTGCAAAATTCTTTGCATCTTTTGAGTCAAAAAGAAAGACATCTTCCGATGGTTTAGTGCCCAGTTTATGAATATACGTTCTTAAGGGCTTTTGTGCTTTAATATCCTCGATAGAGCGATAGGTTACATACAGAAAATGATTATCACGACACCATTGCAAAGAATAAACGTTGTCGAGTGGGGGTGCAATTTCCCTACCATTTTTGGTATCCAAAAAATAATAGCGAGCAATTTCATTGCCTTTGGTTTGGACACCAATCGCAACTTTGTCAGCATTTTTATTCAAAACATAATTAACAATTGCTGTTTTCCCAGAAGTATCAATTTTCAAGGGGTCGAAAAGTAATATTTCTTTGCCATTAATGCGGGTGTAGAATTTATTCTGTTTGTCGCCTTTCTTTTTTGCAAAAAAGAACTCACGATTAGCTTTGAAACTGGGTGCAGAAACATAATCTCTATCTATATATTTTCTAATTTCCTCGCTTAAGCCAGAAATCTTTTTTGTGTTTCTTTCAATCCATTGAATTGCATAATCGTTTTGAAAATGAGACCACTTTTTAACCTCTGGATCGTCTTTGCTTTCGAGCCAACGATAATAATCAGTAATTATGAAATTAAATATTGTATCTACAACAGGGATCTGTTTTGTAGTTGGCGGTTGAAATTCGTTCTCTGCAAAAAGGAATGTAAACATAAGAGTAAAAGCAATAAAAAAAACAGCCCATTTCATTGTCCTTTATTTCCAAATATTCAACAAATTTAAAATTAAGAAAATTTGCATTTTCCTTATACAAATAGTTAATTTTGAAAATTAAACAAATGAAGCTTATGAAAAGTTTTTCATTAAAACTGTTGATTTTTTATTTAATGGTTTTCCATTCACTTTCAAGCGATTTCGAGTTAAGAAAATTGCCAAATGAAATCAACTCAAGTTTAGACGAATTCCCATCCACCATATTCGATAACAAACTTTATTTTATCCGCAAAGATAAAACAAGCTTTATTCCTTTTTCTTTCGACTTGCGTTTAAATAAAAATGTAAACCAAATAGAATTCCCAAAAGAATACTTCAACTTGAAAGGTTCCTTCTTTTCCTTTTACAATTTCGATGACGAATTGTATATCATTTTTGCCGGTAGAACAAAAAAGAAAATAGATAACGATTTGTTTATTTTACGATCAAAAGACTCAAAAAGATATTTATTAATGCCTTTCGCTTATAATACCCAACGGTTCGAATCGCATCCGCAGTTTTCAAAAGACGGAAAGTTCATTATTTTTTCATTTGAGCCACCAAAAATAAATCAAGGTACCGATATTTACCTTTCTAATTATTACGATGGAGCATTCACCAAGCCTAAACCCCTTGATAATTTAAACACAGGAGCAAACGAAATTACTCCATTTATTGATGAACGCGGAGATTTATATTTTGCTCGTTTCGATTCGACAGATTATAACATATACAAAGCAGAAAGCAACGGCTTTCTCAGTTGGAATACACCCAGAAAACTACCTTATCCAATCAACACCGAAGCTAACGAAATTGCTCCAGTTGTTTACCAAAATAAAATCTTTTTCGCAAGCGATAGGAACAATCCAGACAAAAACTTCGATATTTACGTTGCAAACTTGTGCCTGCCAGTCTTTCTTGAAGTCAACTTCAATGAAAGTGCAAACTTATTCTCCTCTTTTGACAAAATATCAATTACTGATACATTAGGTAATATTATCGAAGAAGAGTATCTGGGCAACGACACACAATTAATTTTCGCTCTTCAACCCAAGCAAACCTACAAAATCAGCATAAAAAACGAATGCACAAATGATGAATATTTCGAAAAAAATGTTACAACTTTATGTCTCGATTCGCTTTATCTCAAATATTCAATTCCACTTTCGATAACAAACGATTTAACAAAAGAAAAAAATATTAAATTCTTCCCGACTGGTTACTATCGACCAATAACCAAAAAAAATCTTAGGCAATTGAAAAAACTTTTCGATTACAATCTCATTGGAAACGACGATTCAACTAGTTATATCGAATATCCACAAAGTTTATACTTTGATATTTCAGACACTGTTGAACAATCACTAAATGAAATTGCCAATCACATTGTTCATTTTGCAAGGTTATATAAAATGGGTTGTTTGCCAAAAAGAAAGCCATTGAAGGTTGAAGTCACAGGATTTGCCGACCCAAGAGTGCTTTCTCCCAGAGCGCGTTTCATTGAAGAAACCATCAACGACAATTATCTCAACTTTTATCTTGAAAAAGGTAGTCCATTGACAAATGAAATTCTTTCGAAATTAAGGGCATATTACACTGCAAAAGAATTGATCGAAATTCTCTCAAGACAAGTTGGATACGACTTTCTATCCGACAATCTACGATGGGAAATTCTTGGTGGAGGTGCGTTGGACGAAGAAAACGATTATCTGCTTTTACGCAAAGTTAAAGTCAAAATTTCATTCGAACAACAAGAATACTGAAATTTGTCATTTTGCCTCAATATTTGCAAACAATTTGAACCGAGCATCTGGAACTTTCGAGATTGATGTTGAAATGTAGCCTCCATTTAACCACAATTGATACTGGTCCGAGTAGTTTTTGCTCATATTTTGTCCGGAATTCCCACCGGGCAAAATCCAATAGACCACCGAGTCGCTCATATCAGCAATAAAACGAGCCGAGGGACCGACTTCAACCTTTTCTGGGGAAAACAATTTTCCTCCAGCATAGTTTATTGTACTATTGTGTCCTCCAATCGATGTTTCATCAAAAGAAAAACTTGGATCTAAAAAATTTATTATCGAGAAAGGATGGCCAATCTTCAACTTATGCCATTTTCCATAATTCCATCCATCGACATTATCACCAAAAGTCTTTTGTAAATATTTAACTGCATCGAGAAAACTTTTAAGAATAATTTCTTCTTTACTCTCTTTGTGTGGAGTATTTAAATTGTCGAAAAACTGTGAAGAGGAATCGGCAAGCAATTCAAGGAACATTCTCATAGCCATAAAATCGAGATACATAAACTGATTGAATAAAGATTCCCCCAATTCATCTTTCAAAGTATTCTCAAGAAATTTGACAAGGAAAAATTGATAAATCGAAGGCGCAACAAATCTTTCCGAAAAAATACAATTCCAGTTTCTTAATTTTTCCAAAGCTTTGCTTTCAATTTTATTGTAGGAACTTGAATGCCTTTCAAGAATTGGAATAACTCTTTTTAAAACAAAACTTGCTTGTTCGGAGACTTTATCTGTTTGCATCACCTCGATATTAAGAGGAACTTCTGGTTGGTTTTTCAACAAGAACAAATAAACACGTGTTGCTCGGGATGGGTCGCTCCAGTAATTACTAAGATGAAATGTCGATGAAAAAGTTTTATTGTTCGAATTAAAAACAAAACCTTCGGGTGGATTAAAAATAGAGAAATCATTTCCAAGTTTCTGCACTCCAATCCAATTCGTATTGACACCATTGGATAGAGTTGGAAAGTTTGGGTTAATATTTTGCCGAATAGGAACAATACCAGCAAGCATCAGACCGACATTTCCGTAAATATCGGCATAAGAGAAGTTTAAGGCTGGAACGCCCCAATACTTCTTTGCCTCGAGGAATTGGTTCCAGTTTTTGGCAGTGCAAATTTTAAATAGCCCCAAAACCTCATTGGTGATTGCTTTACCAGTCCATTTAAAGGTCAAACCAAATGATTTAGGAAATTGTGGCGAATGTTTTATTCCATAGAATGAAGCAGAAACAGAGGTGTCTTTCAAAAGCAAAAAATCTGAAATAATCACATCGTTTCCGATAAATCTTTGGTAATAAACGAAAGGGTTAGAATTTTTAACTTTTATTGTGTCGGTTTTAAAAACAATTCGTATTTTTTTTGTGGAATCTAAGACGAATTTCCCAGTTGAATCAATCCGATGGATAAAAAAATCACAATCATCGAGCATTCCATTTGTTATGCCCCAAGATATGTAATCGTTTCGTCCAATCAAAGGCAAAGGCACTCCCGGCAAGCAAAGCCCGATCGAATTGGTTTGTGTCGTTGTTATATGTATCTGATACCAAATTGGTGGAAGAGCAAGTTTGAGATGTGGGTCAGAGGCAAGAATAGCCTTTCGTTTTTGGTTTGCGGGTCTTTGAACTGCCCAAGTGTTGCTGCCGAAATTTTGAAAAATGTAAGGGAAAAAATGCTGAATATTGGCGACAATTTTAGAGAAATTATCCTCGGAATGAAGCAAATCAGCACGAAGCGTATCAACGATTTTGGGCTTTAATTGCATAGTATCGGATAGAAGAAAATCTATTGTTTCAACTTTTGTTGGAATAAGTTCGCTGGCTTTTTGATAGCCAATTTTATTTGCAATATCAAAGTAAGTTAAATCCATCCAAAAAGAAAAATTCATTGTAAAAGCCATCAATCTGCCAATCAAAATACAATCAAGCGGGGTCCAAGGTCTTGGCTTATAATTTAATGCTTGAAATTCTACGGGAAGTTTTTTCCAATGAGTTTCGATGTAATAGTTTACGCCATTTGAAAAAGCATTAAGTAACTTTAGGGAAAAAGGATCGAGATTCTTAACCACCAGTTCAGAATAAGTTCGCAATTGCAACGCGCGAAAATATTGGTCGAATTTGATTGCTTGTGGTCCTAATATTTCAGCAAGTTCCCCACTTGCTACGCGACGAAGGTAATCCATTTGCCAAAGTCGGTCGGATGCCTGGACAAAGCCCACACCAAACATTGCATCGTTTAAGTCTTCTGCAATAATGTGGGGTATACCATATTGGTTTTTAAAAATTTGGACTTTTTGCTGTAACTTCGAACTTTTGCCGAAGAAAGGTTCTTCGGCAATCGAAACTTTCGAAATTTGGAACGCAAAAATTATAAACAACGCTAAAGAAACAATAATAACGAAAATTGAAATCAAAAGGTTTATTTTGCCAAATTGATTCTGCATTGCAAAACTACTTTATCCATCCATTTTCAAGATACCAGCGAAAAGTCAGTTTAAACCCCTCCTCGTGGTGCACCTTTTGTTTAAAACCAAGTATACTTTGAGCTTTCGCACCCGAGCAAATCCAGTATTTCTGTGTGAAATCGCGGGCTTTTTCAAGATTAAATACAGGAGTTTTTCCAAAAATCTTGCCTATGTTTTCGGAGAGAAAGCCAGCAACATAAACGAGTGAGGTTGGAACTCTAATTTTGATTGCTTTTTTGCCTATAGCATTTATCATCCAATCAATTAAATTGTCCCAAGAATAAAAATCCTGCGAGGACAAAAAGAAAATCTCACCATCTGCTTTGTCTGAAATTGTAGCTAAATATATCCCTTCAACAGCATCATCACAATACAAAAGACTCAGATACTTATCCCCAAAACCAATCAATGGGGCAATACCTTTATAAACAAGTCGAAACATATCGACCAATGCTGTATCTCGTGGTCCATATATAGCAGGTAGCCTTACAATTGAAATTGGGAACATATCCTTAAAATTCAATACTTCCTTTTCGGCTTCCAACTTGCTTTGACCATAACTTGTTATTGGTTTGCATTCAGTTGTTTCATCAACTGGTTCAGAAAGTGACTTTGCAGGACCGACAGCAGTTTGGCTACTGCAATAAAGGAATTTTTTTACCTTTGGATTATATTTTTCTATGGCTTTAAGTAAATAAAAAGTCGAATCGCGATTCCCTTTCAGGTATCCATTGTAATCCGAGGCTGCAATTGTCCCAGCAATGTGAACGACATAGTCGACATCAACCACAGCTGCCTTCAAGCTTTCAATAGATTCGAAATCCGTTTCAACAAGTTCATACCCCTTGTCTTTGACCCAACGCAAATTACTCGATTTTCTTATTGTACAGCGAACATCATAACCTTTCGAGAGAAAAAACTCGGCAGCAAAGCTACCAATAAAACCAGTAGCTCCAGTGACTAATACTTTCATTTTACAACTTTATAAATTTATTTGTAATTGTATTATCGTCAGAATAAATCTCTAAAAAGTAAAGCCCAGGTGGTAGAAAATGAATATCTATAGGAATTGAATTGCTCGTTTCTGTAAAATCTACAATTGTTTTTTGCAATACTTCCACGCCTCGAGTATCAAATATACGAATTGTGACATTTTTGTTGACATTTAACCCAGAAATATACATATTACTCACGACTGGGTTCGGATACACTTTTAATGAATTAAATGAATTTTCAATGCCAGAAATTTGTCTTTTCCCTATTCCAGTTAAATTTACATTTATAACAGAAGGCTCTGCATCAGTTTCTATTACTAAACGTGCCGATCGAAGTCCTTCTTCTTTTGGTAAAAATCTGATGCGGATTTGCGCTTCCTCCCCGGGATAGAGACTGTCGGCAAAGCTCCCAAAAAACCTGAATTCATCAGCGAGAGCATTTATTGGTTCAATTCTTGCAGAAATATGGACTGTTACATTTCCAGCGTTTTTAACTGATGTGTATTTTAATTTATTAGAACCGATCATTATTGTGTCGTAATTCAATTCAGTATCGCCCGTTAATTGGATTTCTTTTTTGAGATTCATCGGAACAAGAGGAAAATCCAAATAACTGACACCCAATCCTACTTGCCAAAGACGAACTTTAGCTTGTTGAACCACAATGTTTGCACCTAATTCAATACCTCCGGTGAATTCGTTAAGAACAGGAATCCAATCTGCCCCGAGGTCAGAAGTTCCAAAAATTTCACCACCAGCACACAGTACATACATAAATTTAGAGTTCTCCGGAGTAAATAAGTAAATAGGAATATAGCCATTTTGCGTAAAATTGTATTGACGCGGTTTCCAAGTCCTTCCCCCGTCTGTTGTAGTTGCTAAAAATGCCGGTGTATTAGGATCGGTCGATTCTCGATAAACAGCCATTCCATATAAACTATCACGAAAAGTAATATAAGAAACAACCATAGCATTTGGTATATTTGAAAATTGCCAGTTTCGACCGCGATTGGATGAAGAGAAAACACGTCCTGTACTTGTTCCAAACCAAAGATAATCGTTCCATCTTGCCGTAGAATTTACAAAGCCAGTTTCATTTGTGCTCGGAAGAGGAACGCCAAGAACAGGTTGCCAGGTTGTCCCCCCGTCGCTTGTTCTGCCAATACCCCAATTGCCATTTTTGGGATCGCCAAGGAAAATTCCTTCGTTTTGATCGAAAAAGTATATTGCATTTACAAAACCCGTGATGCTCGAAACATTTACAGAAGTCCAGACTTGTCCGGCATTTCCAGTTTTGTAAATATATGCCGTTGTTTGAGTACTTGAACCACTACCGGCAAAGGCAGTTGAAGGACTCAAAGAATAGACGCAATAAATTGGTTGTGTAGAAATATAATTTGAAGAAGTTGTCCCAGAACGAACCAGAACAAACCCACTATAAGAACCAAACAAACCACCTTGACCAACGACCCAGATGCAATCGGGTTGAGGGGAATGTGCACCATACCAATTTGGTTTATAAGCATCTGGTAGATCGAAAACTTTGGTCAATCTATTATTCGAATTAATCCTTATCGGAAGCGAGAGAACTTGATAATCAATATAATCGCCTGATTGGAAGGTACACAACAAATATGCATTGCCCGAATACCAAGGATTATTATCAAGCAAAGTTACAGTTAGATTAAGATTCTTTTCTGCAAGTGTGGCAATATTGCCAAGTTGAAACTCCGACTGGCTAAGCGTCAAAAAATTGTTCATTGGTTTTACTTTTAAAATTACATTTCCTGCAGGACCAAGGAAATTTTTCACAGTCAACTGCAAAACCTTTGGTGAATAATCAGTAATTGCGTTTCCTTGGGCAAAACTATAATTGATGATTTCTAATCCGGGGAGATTTGGATTCCCGGGTGAATTATAATACACTGCCTTATAAGCATTGACTTTTCCATAATAGAATGGTCTTAGATTTGGGTCTGAGACAAGAACATTATCACAAGTTGAACGAATTTGATGTAATATTTGCCTTGGTGTCCATTCTTTATGCAAGGAGGCAACCAAACCGACAACCCCTGCAACAAGAGGACTTGCCATCGATGTCCCATCTTGGTTTGAATAACTATTATTTGGCATTGTCGAATACATACCTCTACCCGGGGCGTAGACAGTAACTTTGGTTCCCCAATTAGTGAAACTTGCTACTTGATTGTTAGTACTTGTCGCACCAACACAAAGAACATTATCGTAACCAGCTGGATATTGTCCACCATAGTCAATAAATGCACCGTCGTTGCCTGCAGCTACCACAACCACACTGCCATTATTAACAGCATAGTTGATGATGTCTTGTTCAGCTGGGCTGAACCCGGGACCTCCCCAACTGCAATTAATTATTTTTGCACCCAATTTCGTTGCATAAACAATTGCTTCGTAACCGCGTAAGATGCCCATTCCGCCTTGGTCTGGCGAACATTTAACAGGCAAAATAGAACAACTAAAGCCGGCAGAAGCAATTCCGATCGAATTGTTTGTAACAGCCGATGCCAATCCAGCCACATGAGTCCCATGGAAGCCTTGAATATTTTTGGGGTCGTTATCTTCGCGATAAATACCATTAATTAGGTCTTGTGTGGTAACATTACCGACAAAATCCCAGCCACGCACATCGTCTACTTTACCATTTCCATCATCATCAATGCCATTGTTCGGTATTTCTTTGGGATTGGTCCATATATTTCCAGCCAAATCTGGATGAGTCCAATCGACGCCACTATCGATAATCGCAATTAAAATACTTTTATCCCCTTTCGTAATATCCCATGCCTTTGGCAATTGGATATTGTTCAGATACCATTGTGAATTAAATGATGGATCGTTCGGAGTAAAATCCAGCAATTTTCTGATATATATTGGAACAGCATATTCGACATCGGGAAGTTGGATTAATTCTTTGCAAACTTCGTATGGATCGATATCCTCATCAAAATAGATTTCAAATATCCTTTCGATTCCAATTGAATTGTTTCCAAGAGGTTGAAGATCTCCATTTTCAATAAAAGGCGCTCTTATTTTCGAGATTTGATAATTGGATAAAATTTCTGAAATACTGCTTATATGTATTCTTGCAAAATCCTTATCATAGTTGGCTAATGTTTTCGTTTTCAAATGTATTGCTTTTTTTACAAGAAATTCGTCTGGAACTCGGTAAATAGGATAAATCTTCGCTACTCCTTCTTGGTCATTTCGAGGTTCAATATTAACATAATATTCTGGTTTTATCGAGGATTTTGGTGCCGGATTTGATTTCAAAGGATTGTAGTAAGCCGAAAAAACTGAAGCGGTTAGAGCTGCCCAACTAATAAATAAATGAACAAAATATCTCATTACGCCTCCTTAAATTACATTTAAAAAAATACCTAATATTCTTGCATAACAATAAGTGAATAACCTTTGTTTCGCGACCCAGCGAAGACAATAGTGTAATTTTTTCCCAAAGAAAGAAAAATATCGTTGAATTGGGAAATCATATTGCCCGTTTTATTATCGAAGAAAACAAGAGAAAATTTTCGCTCTTGAAATACTTTAACGACATCACTTGCAGAACCATATTTTAAATCGTTGACAACCACATTTTGTTTTAGTGTATCATAATAAACACTCGCGCTTTCAATATCAGAAGAGGCATTGAAAAATCTTCTTCGTAAAGAGTTTCGTTCGGTCCCCATAGGCGGAATTGAAATATCAAATAAATCCAGACTTCTTGAAACAATATAGGTTCCATTTTTATTCGAATCGAGAGCAATTTGATAAAATTTACCGTTAATCTCGATTTGATTAAAATTTTGGGGCAAAACAGTAGCAAAACTTTCCTTAAAACTCAATTTTACACTTGTCAAATAATTTCCCAAAGACAAATTCAAAACTTGATTTTCGTTGGAAGCATTCAAAAATTGAAAAAAACACCCTTTATCGAGCAAATGTATTTCGGCGTCTGCGAGATTATCATTTACAGCGGATAGCTGAATATTTCCATCAGGTGATTTAAAAACCACAATTAAATAAGATTCATTTGCATTAACATTAGTGTAAATTGATTTAATCAAAAAAGTTGGCTCTGTCGATGAGAATAAGGTTAAGGGTAAATAGCCAGGCTCGATTAAAACTGGTTCGCTCAACCTCCTGCTCTTCAAATTAACAGCCAGAGCTTCTCCCGAGGTAAAGCCAACAGCATTATCCTTGTTTCGAGCACCCATAGACAATGTAATAGCAAAGTCTGTATCAAGAGCATTAAAAACTCTAACAACAGCAAATCCAGTGGACGGCTTATTTAACTGAACAGGAGGTACAATGCTTAACTTTTTTCTGCTTCCGGCACTATCGAAAACCAAAAGTGTATACTTTTTGAAAACATCAAAAGAATAGTTCAACAAAGTTGTTCCGGAGTTCGACACTACCTCCAAAGTGTCGAGAAAATCACTTTGACAAGCGGGAAGACTTAAAAACTGTGTCAATTTGAAACTTCCGAGATTCTCAACCAAAATGTTCGATGGGATTTTGGTTACTGAAACACTTTCAGATGAAAAATTGGCAATTCGCAAAAATGCAGACCTTTCCGAAATTGGTTGAAGTTCAATCAAAGCCGTGGAAGTCGTATCGTAATCATCCAATAGAAACAATCCTTTTGTACCATTTGGTTTTTCGGCAAAGAACAAAGTGTATTCTTTATCTTCTTGGAAATCAATCGAATATATATTTACAAGGTTGGATTGAATGCCATTGTTCACAACAATCGAAAAAATATAATTTCCGTAAGGTATTGTTTGCAAAAAAGGATAGGAAAAATATGGAACATTCGAAACCAATGGTTTTCCGTTTGGGCAGCCTTCGATTATTGAAACTTTCAAATTTGAATCTCTTACGAGGTTAACAAATTTGAAATAGGATTTTCCCAATTTTTTAGGAAGGCCAAATGTTGTCGATAGAACCATAAAAGTGTCGATTTTTGCATCACTTCTTAAACTTTTACCCGGGATAAGTAGATATCGTGTCTCGCGGACAAGTCGGATCTTTCTGGGTGTTGAATATATAAGCGTACCATTTTGGAAAAAATCAATCTTTATAGAATCGTATGGAGGAGGTAACAACGCTTTGGTTAGTTCAAGGTAAGCTGCACTATTTGAGAATGGCTTGCCATCGTAGCCCCAGGCAATTCCCTCAGTTCCTACTATTGTGTTTAGTAATCTAATTCTTATACTTTGATAAGGCGGAGGAGGATTCACAAGGTTTGGATCCTCCTTCGCACACGATAAAAGTAAAACTATAATCACAGAGACAATTAAAAAATTCTTCATTCCAAAAGAATCAAAAAAGCAAAGTTAATGCATTACCGCAACACTACAAAACTCTTCGTAAAATTGAAAGAACTTGTTACCATTCTCACAAAATATACTCCATTAGAAAATTCATTCAAACTTAAGTAGAAAGAGTAACTTCCGGCTTTCAAATCTGAATTAACTAGTTCTTTAACTTTTTCTCCAAAGTTATTATAAATCGATAAGTTAACAAAATCATCGAAAGCAATCTGGAACGAAACATCAAAATCGGTTGAAACTGGATTGGGCTGTATGTCAACAAGTTGATATGTTTTGTTCGAAACTTCAACAAGCCGTCCTTCTGAAAAACAAGTCACAAGTTTAATCTTCTGGCTATTTGCCGAGGGAATCAAACAATTTTGCGCTTCAGGAAATATGGGAGTTATTGTTATTTCTGGTTGTAAAACATCGGAAAGATACGTTTCCAAAACAAGGGTGGATTGGAATTGAGCAGGAACTGAAAACGGAACGCCAGTTCCGGAAATCCTGTAGCCGTCATTTGTGGATGTTACATCCCAGGTCCAACCGCTTAATTTTGAATTAAAGTTCTTCAAAAGAAAACTCTTTTTATACAACTTAACATCAAAGTCTAATTTATCGATTTTAATTGAATGGTCACGCGAAATATTAACTTCAAATGGCAATTGTAACTCTTTGGAAACCTCATGTTTACTTTCATTGTATTGATAATCAACTTTCACAGTTTCAGTATATGATGCACCTTTGATTGGAATACTTCTTTTCCCGTAGTTCGTTTCTATACCAATAGTGGCAGAATATTGTTTCTTGCCAGATTCTGGCATAAATCTTACAACAATATTGCTTTTAGTTTTTGCTATCACGACATTGGGATAACTTATTATTTTAAAGTTGGTTAAGTCTGTTCCATTAATAACAATGCTTTGAATTATTAGGTCAGTATTGAATTGCGTATTGTCAATCTCTAAGTTCAAGTCTTTTGTAGCGCAAGTAGAAATTTCTCCGAAATCCAATGGATCGGGATTTACAATAAGTCCTTCGCCAATACCCCAAATTCTTACTGTATCGTTTACAATAGGAGTAGGATTTGGACCCGGGGCAGCATCGGATTTGACAATTGCTACAATTTCCCTGATTCCAGGCATAGCAGGAGTAAAATCAATAGGTATCGTGAATTTACCATTGTTCTTTGGAACCACAATGTCTGTAGTTTTAGCACTGTTTGAAAACTTAAACTCCGTCGAGGGAGCTAAAATAACCTGGCTTACATACAAATCCATTGTTTGGCTTGTATTTGTAATAACCATATTTCCGGTGATAGTATTGCCTACTTTGGTTTTACCACAATCAACATCGGGAACATCAATTTTGGGTAATCCGCCAATTCCTGATAATTGAATCGAAGTTGGTTCAGGTATGTCCTTAATCGTTAAGAAAATTGGATTTTCATGGTAGCCTTCGGTCTGCGGTGAAAAACGAACATTTAGGTTAAAAGTATCATTTGGTGAAAAAGTGAATGGAAGATTTGATGGCGGCGTCAATGAGAAATTCACATCATTTGCATTAGATAATTCAATCTTTTGAATAACAAAAGTGTTGGGCGAAGAATTTTTAATTGTTACGATAGAATCGTTAATTGTCACAATTCTCTTGACACCAAAATCTATCGGTGGAATTGGCAAATTTGAAGGAATTCCCTCCCCAACCAACTCGGTATAGAAGTCTCCGCAGTAACTGGGAATGTTAAACTTCAAATGAGCTGACTTCGAGCCGATAGTCTGCGGTTTAAATTGAATAGTTACATTTAAACATTCATTGGGTTTTACAGTAAAAGGACCATTTCCAGAAAGTATTTCAAATTCATTGGGATTACTACCTTCGAGAGATAAAGTAACATCAATAGGAACTGCTGTTGTATTCCTAAAAATACAATTTTCAATTTTATTTTGAGTCGTTAGAACAGCTATCTTTCCAAAATCAACTTTTTTAACAACGTCCCCGCCACAGGGCGCAACGAGTCTGACTGGTTCGGGTCGGCACGGAGTTGCCTCAACTTGGAAAATAGTTTCTGAAGAGGCACCGACTGGTGTTTCAACATAATTAATTTCGATTGTATGAGATTGGTCTTTTTGCAATGTAAATGGTGGAACTTTGCCTTTCCAATCGATCGTGAACTTTCCGATTGAAGAAAGATTAAATGAGTTAATCGTAAAATCTGCATTCACCGCCTTCAAAGTCAACTGTCGCTTAGTGGTTCCGATACCAGGTGCGCCAAAAAGAAGAAGAGTGTCGGAAAGGTCTAACTTTGCGATGCTTCTTTCCGGAGCAATGTAGCTTGTTGAAACTGAATCTGGAATGCGTTTGAAAATCGCCTTTATATTTCTATTCCGACTCTGTTCATCGCAACCAAAAGGAGAAACCCAAGTCAAATAACACACATTGCGACTTTGAATATCCCCAACAATTTGCCTAAAAGCACTAATCAACTGTTCTTTAGTGTACACAGAAAAACTTTTACCTCCTGTGCTCTGACAAATCAAGTCAAGTTGGAAGTAAACAGGCATTGTAATAAAAATTGAATAAACTTGTGCTTTTATTCGCTTCGCATAATTAATAACAGTGTCCCTTTTCCAGTCGGGGAAAGCTCGCTCTGGTTCACCGTCTGTTAAGAAAATAACAACTTTACGAAGGTCTTTCGGAGCGGTTTCCAACAAAGGCAAAGCACCAAGGGGGGGCCATCCTTTCACAAATGGAGGATAGAAATCCGTCGAGCCAGCTGCAATAGTTAAGTTTATATTTAACCAATCATAGAGAGGTTGCTTCGTATCATACAAAGGACTTGACTTATAAACATCCCCAGCAAATAATACAAATCCAATTACGGATGGTGGATCGAGTTTAATTGAATCCAAAAATGCAAATGCCCCTTGCTTCACCCAATCAATTCGTCGTTCCCCATTTCCAGCATCTGTATTCATTGAAGTCGATACATCAAGGACAAGCACAACAGCAAGCTGTGGAAAGAAATTTACCTTCTTACAGTCCACACCAAGTGTGGCATTCAAGTTTACTCCATTCTCGTAGAAATCGAAATCAGAAGGCACAATGTTTGGATAATCTACACCCATCGGGGTTCTTGCATAGAACAAAGCTTTCATATTTGGATAACCGCTCGTATCGATAGAATAAAGATTAAACGATTGCGAGAAAGAAAAATACACAGCAAATAATTGAATTATTGAAGATAAAACCAGCAATCTTTTCATTTTTGTCTCTCAATTTATTTAACATAACTAAACACTTTCCTTTTCAAAAAAGTTACAATTATTACCAATTCAAAATTACTCTAACCTTATGTGAGAAAAAATAATTAATTATATGATTTTTTTGTAAACAAAATAAAATTTAATTTGTAATATTCATAACTACAAAAGGAAAAATTGAACTGTATAAAAGTTGTGTTGTTGGGAATATTTCTTTTTATTCTCTTGCATAACCAAATTTACACCCAAAAATGCAAGGATATGCTTGTCTTCGATGGTTCGGAAGACGTGGTTCATTTTGGAATAGATACTACTGGCAACTGGTGGATTTTGACGCAACCCTATAAAGACGAGTATAGATTAATTATTTCTGGTGAACGAACGGAAAGTTTCAAAGAAATAAAAAGTCTGACTTTTTCACAAGACGGCTCTCGATGGGCATTCTTTGGAAAAACCGCAACTAACTGGGTCTTTGTTACCTCGGACACAGCAATCCCTTTATTCGCCGAAGATATCTTGCAATTGGGATTTAGCAATAATTCGGAAAACTATTTTTTAGCTTATAAAAATGGAACTGAAACAACCATAGAATATGATGGCAAAAAACTTAGCGTTACAAATTTCAATGGAAAAGTTTATTTAAATTTCGACGGGACGAAAATTGCCTTTGTTCTATCCTATGGAAAAATGTTCTCTCTCATTATTCCAAATCTATTCGAAAGCGATAAGTTTGACGAAATTGTACCTTTGGGTTTCTGGTACGACAATGAATTCATTTATGCAGGTCGCAAAGGTAGTTTCTGGCAAATCTTCAAAAACAACTATGCTCTTACCGAGGAATTCCAGCAACTCATTGATATGAAGATTAATTACAAAGGAACAAATGCAGTCTTTGTTATCAAAAGAAACAATTACGACGTTGTTGCTGTTGTTTATTCAGAAAAATACTTCGAACCCATCTTTTCAAAATCATATGACAATATTTCTAATGTCAAACTACATCCCAACGAGCCACTTGCTGTGTTTCTTGCAACCAAAGAAATAAACAAATACATCGTGTACGGCAATGTCGAATATCCTTTGGGCAACTTTGCGACTGAGCCGTTCTTCACTTTCGATGGCTCTGAAATTTACTACTGTTTGTGCAATATAGACTGTTACTTTTTTGTAGATGGAAAAAGATACACATTGCCCGGGGGAATTGCATGCGAAAGCCAAATTGCAAGGAAACCTAATTCAAGCACTATCGCCTTTTCCAGCTACACTTCGCTAATTATGTTGGACTATTTTCTGAACATCCAATATTCCGGAATGATAGTAGATAAAATAACACCACCAATCTATAATCATAGAACTAAAAGATATGAGGCATTGGGTGAGATAAATAACAAAATTTATTTGCTAACTTGCGAGCCCTAATTATTGACCCACTTTCTCAAAGTTAAAGCATATCTAAGGTCGAACGACAACAACCAATAGTTCAATTTAAAATCTTTCCCTCGTTCAACCCAATTGTTCAATGGAAAGTACAAAGCATAAGAAATCCCCATAAAAATGTTACCAGTAAGATGAAAATTGAAACCCAATGCAGGAACAGCCGACAAGATCGAGGTTTTGGTTTGAGCAAGTACTCCATCTTCCAATATATATTGTTCATTATTGCCAATTGTTATAACAATTGTTTCGCCGTTGTCCAACCGAACTTTATTTTCAATCAATTCCTTTGTATGTTTCACCTTTTTAGAAATCGGGAAACCGGCTTGGACTCCTAAACGAAGATATGCAAAATCAAAAGGCGAAAAAGAAAGATAAGGCATTACATTCAAAAGAGTGAAATTCAAATCCATTTGTTCACGGAAGAGAACGGGGATATTAACATAGGTTGTACCGTTTTGACTTGTGAAAATCAACAATTCTCTTTCCTTGTATGCTGATGATGAAGTAATAAAGGAAAAGTTGAGCGAAGCACCCCATTGGAAAATACTGGTCAAATCTCGTTGATAGAAAAATATAGGAGAGAAAACGGAACCAGCCCCTTCTTTAAATGAAGGGCAGTTGCAACTTGCATAAAACTCGCCACTTTGCCAATTTGGGCCGAATCCAATTGCTATACCGATTTCCGATTGCTTTTTCCCAATACCGGGTCCCAACGGAGATGGTATTTCCTCTTGCTGTGAGTAAAGGCTCAAAAATTGAATAAATAAACTCAAAAAAATGATTAATTTTGAAATTTTATACATATTTATTTAATTAACTATAATAATGAATAACAACAACGAAAATAACGAAAAAGTTACAGAATCAGGTAACAAAACTATAAATAATTCTAAAAATAACAAAGTATTTCCCGATTTTATGCAGGGAGTTCGAGCTACTGCCATCAAAATTTTAAATCGATTTGAACGGAGCGATTCATATATCGAAAAACTCATTGATAAAGCAATCAAAGAAGGAAACTTCAACGAAATGGACAAAGCTTTGTTAACTGAACTTGTTTACGGTGTCATACGATGGAAAGCAAAACTTGATTATGTGTTGGTTGGTTTCTATTTTGGCGATTATTTGAAATGCCTCAATGTTGTTAAAAATGCAATGCGTATTGCATTATACCAGATTATGTTCCTCGATAGAATTCCATTGTATGCTGCGGTCAACGAATCTGTAGAATATGTTAAAAGAATACAAGGAGAAAAAACAGCAGGAATAGTAAATGCCGTCCTTCGAAACATAGCAAGAAATATTGACAACATCCGCTACCCAGAACGAGAAGAAGACCTTGTCTACCATCTTGCAGTAACCTACTCGTACCCGCGTTGGATTGTGAAAAGATGGATTGAATACTTCGGCGAAACAGAGGCTGAAAAAATGCTCTTCACTAGCAATAGGAAGCCATACATAACTTTAAGAGTCAATACTTATAAAACAACAACAGAGTATGTTGTAAACCAATTGAAAAAATTAAATGTTCCATTTTTCGTTTCGCCATATTACCCCAATTCGCTTGTGATTAGAAATCCTCGTTTCAACATCACTTCGAGCGATTTGTTTACCGAAGGTTTAATAACAATACAGGATACAAGTGCTACGCTTGCTGCTCTTCTTGCTAATCCCAAGCCGGGACAATTGGTGTATGACTTGTGTGCTGCCCCTGGAGGAAAAAGTTTTGTTTTCGCTGAACTGATGCAAAACACTGGCAAAGTAGTCGCTGTGGATAAATACCCTTCTAAACTTCGGTTCATCGAGGAAGGTTCAAAAAGACTTGGGCTTACAAACATTGAAATCCAAAGTGGCGATGCGCTGGAGATACAATTCGACGAACCTGGCGATATTGTTTTTCTCGACGTTCCTTGTTCTGGTTTGGGTACTATTGCAAAAAACCCTGATATTAAATGGAAACGAGAACGCGAAGATATATACAAATTGGCAGAAATTCAAAAGCAAATCTTATCCAATGCTGTAAATAATGTTAAGGTTGGTGGTGCTATCGTCTATTCCACTTGTACCACCGAACCCGAAGAAAACGAAGAGAACATCGAGTGGTTTTTACACAAATTTCCAAACTTCAAACTCGACCCAGCGGAAAACTATATTCCAAAAAAACTTTGCTACAAAGGTTTTTTGCGCACACTTCCATTCTTGCACTACATAGATGGCGCTTTTGCTGCAAGATTGGTCAGAATCGAGTAGGCTTAAATCTTGCTTTCAATCCTCTTTAAATAATTTTTCAAAGATGACTTACGACTAATATTGCTATAACAATAAGTACAATCAAACAAGCAAGAATTATAAAAGCCTAAATCAACACTCTTCCAACACGTACATCCTTTTCTTGTCGGTGCTCGCATTAAGTAACTATCTCGGTATTCAGGGAAACGAGAAGGATCAACGCACGATGCTGGTTCAATACATAGAAATTTTGATAAGTCATTTTCACAACAAAGCCGAATTTCAATTTTATGTTCCAAAGCAATCTTTTGAAAAGTTTGCAACAATTCGACTCTGCTATTAAAATCTAAATCAACAATTTGAAATTTCCCTTGCTGCTTAATCCTTCTTACTACTTTTGAATACAAATCCACAAAACTTGTAATGCAGAAGTTTGTCTTTCCGGAGAGAATTTTACACAATTTATAAAATTTCTCAACAACATATTCAATTGGTGTTATATTGGTTACAATTATAGGGTCGAAGCGCCATAGGATGTATTTTTCCCCATATCTATCGTAAAGAAAATCCACAAGATTCAACACTCTTTGAAGTCTGGGTTTGTTAGGTTCAAGTTCTCGAGGATAATCGTTAATTGTATAATTGATGTAATGGTTTTTGCCATAATTGCCATCGATAAAATCAAGTATCTTTGTCAAACCAATCGGATATCGGCTCCAAAAAACGAAACCCAAAACATCATCTGGATGCAACGAAAACTTCTGCTTTTGGTGACTGAATGGATTTTCGACCAGAACAAAACTTTGCTTTAAAGTGCTCAAAAACCAATCGGAATAAAAGCAAGGTATGTCAGTCCTTCGACTAACAGAAATGATATTGTTCGTTTTTTGTAATTCGGAACACAAATCGAGAACTTACAAGTTCTTTTGAACAAAATCCCAGTTTACAATATTCCAAAAAGCTTCGACAAATTTTCCACGAGCATTCCGATAATCAATGTAGTAGGCGTGCTCCCAAACGTCGAGAGTCATCAAAGGTGTCTTCCCTTCGGTCATTGGATTACCTGCGTTGCTTGTTTGAATTATTTCTAGTTTACCATCCGGATTTTTTACAAGCCAAGCCCAACCAGAACCAAAGAGAGTAATTGCAGCATTAGAAAATTCATTTCTGAATGCATCGAAAGACCCGAAATTCTTTTCGATCTCCGCAAGCAATTTCCCTTCGGGTTTTCCGCCACCATTTGGAGACAAACAATTCCAGAAAAAGCTGTGATTCCAAGTTTGAGCAGCGTTGTTGAAAATGCCACCTTTAGATTTGAGAATTATTTCTTCGAGGGTCATATTTTCGTATTCAGTACCAGCAATTAAATTATTTAGGTTATTCACGTAAGTTTGGTGGTGCTTTCCATAATGATATTCAATTGTCTCCTCCGAGATAAATGGCTTTAAGCTATCCTTTGGAAAAGGAAGCGCGGGCAATAGAAACGCCATCGGAACACCTTCATTTATGAAACAAAAACCTCAACCTTGGCAACCACAGGTTGGCAAGTTGTTTGGATTCGAAAAAACAAAACCACGACCTTGTGGGGTGTCGACAAAATCAAGTGTTACGCCCATCAAGTAGAACAAACTTCTCCGGTCGATAACAACTCGAAGCCCGCCAACAAAAAATTCACGATCATTAAGTTCATCAAAATCTGAATCGAACCCCAGTGCGTAGTTGAACCCAGAACATCCTCCACCTTGCACACCCATTCGCAAAAAATAGTTTTCTGGAACACTGTTGTGCCGTCGAATCTCGTCGATCATTTCGAGAGCACGAGTCGAGATAAAAATATCATCAGCTTCTGTTGCGCCCTCTATTCCAGTGGGTATTCTTTCCACTGTTATTTCAATTTCTTGATTTGTATTTTCCATTTTACCTCTTTAAAACTACAAATTTAAAAATCATAATTAACATAACAATCATCTGTTGTAGGATGTGATTGACAAGTTAGAATGAAGCCTTTCTCTATTTCTTCATCGGTGAGTGCATCGCGTTCGTCCATAACAACTTTTCCACTTTCTAATTTTGCGATACAACTTCCGCAGACACCAACCTGACAACTGAACGGCGGGTCGAGTCCTGCTCGAAAAGCCGCTTGAAGAATGCTCTCCCCAGCTTCAACTTCAATAGTTTGTTCCTCGCCATAAAGTTTCACCTTGACACAACGATTCGTCGTTGACATAATTTAAACTAATATTTAATTTGAACAAGAATTTTAAAACAAACCAAGTTCGAAACGAGCAATATCGCTCATTCGACTTCTATCCCACGGTGGGTCGAATGTTATCAAAACTTTTGCATCTTTCACATCTGGTATACTTTTGATGGCTTCTTCGACTTCAATTGGCAATCTTCCAGCTTCGGGACAATTTGGTGCAGTCAAAGTCATCAACACTATGACTTCGTTCTCCTCAGTTATTTGTATATCATAAATTAGCCCAAGTTCCCAAATATCGACCGGTATTTCTGGGTCGTACACTGTTTTAATTGCTTTTATTACTTTTTCATAAAGGTCTTTCTTTTCATCTGGAATTGTACTTTGCACAGGATTGAATTCATTGTCTGCCATTTTTTACTCCACTTTTAAAACAGAATCCTTCTTTTCAAGTGCTTCCATCAATGTATGCCACGGTAGTGTTGCACATTTAACACGAACTGGAAATTCCCGAACTCCGGCAAACACAGCAAGTTTGCCCAAACTCTCGGTTTCAACTTCCTCATCTGGCTTCGATGTTAGAACCTTATGATATCTTTCGAATAAATCTTTAACCTCTGGAATGGTCTTCCCTTTTAAAACCGTGGTCATTATCGAAGCAGAGGCTTTAGAAATTGCGCATCCAACGCCTTTGAATTTGACATCTGTAATAGTATCATCTTCAACATTAAGATAAATTTCAATATGGTCGCCACACAAAGGATTGTGTCCCACTGCTTTGTGTGTTGCAGTTTCAAGTACACCAAAATTTCTGGGGTTTTTGTTATGGTCCAAGATTACTTCTTGATAAAGCAGGTCAAACTCGTCCACTTACTTACCTCTATTTAAATTTGCTAATAATTTTCTTCAATGAGTTAACAAAAATATCAATTTCTTCTAATGTATTGTAAAAGGCAAAAGATGCTCGAGAAGTGGCTGGAACTCCATACCTTCGCATAACTGGTTCGGTGCAATGGTGGCCAGTACGAATCGCAATCCCATCCCTATCAAGCAATGTTCCTATATCGTGGGGATGGACATTTTCAACCACAAATGAAATCAAGCTGGCTTTGTTCGAAGCATTACCGATAATTTTCACCTCGGGTATTTCTAAAATTTTTTCTGTAGCATAGTTCAAAAGCATACTTTCATAGGCATAAATAACATCAAGTCCAATATTCTGGACATATCGAATTGCCGAACCAAGACCTATTGCACCTTCAATATTTTGGGTTCCTGCTTCGAACTTATGTGGTACAATATTATATATTGTTTTCTCGAATGTTACTGAAAGAATCATATCGCCACCGCCTTGGTATGGGGGCATTGCTTCCAGTAAATGTTTCTTTGCATAAAGTACGCCAATACCCGTAGGGGCATATATTTTATGTCCAGAGAAAACAAAAAAATCGCAATCCATCTTTTGTACATCAATAGGTATATGTTGTATTGATTGGGAACCATCTACCAAAACAAGAGCGCCAACTTTATGGGCTTTTTCAATAATATGTTCAACTGGGTTAATTGTCCCCAGCGAATTTGAGATATGAACAACAGACACAATTTTTGTCCTCTCGTTTAGCAATTTATCGTAATCTTCGAGGATTATCTCGCCTTTATCATTGATAGGAACAACTTTAAGCTTTGCGCCAGTTTTCGAACACACTATTTGCCAAGGAACAATGTTGGAATGGTGTTCCATATGAGTGATTAAGACTTCGTCGCCTTCCTTCAAGAAATTTTCCCCATAGGAACTGGCAACAAGATTAATTGCTTCGGTGGCACCACGAGTATAAACAATTTCCTCCTCGAACCTTGCATTGATAAACGATTGAACAATTCTTCGTGCACACTCGTATTCTGTTGTTGCCGCTTGGCTTAAATAATGGACTCCTCGATGAATATTGCTATTTAAATTAGTATAATAATTTACAATTGCGTCAATTACTTGTTTTGGTTTTTGAGTAGTTGCAGCATTGTCGAAGTAAATCAAAGGTTTGTCTCGAATTGTTCGTTTAAGAATTGGGAAATCCTTGCGAATAAGTTCGACATTGAATTCCTTCTTTTTCTCGACAGATATTTTAATTTGTTTTACATCTGTATCCATCTATCATTATACTTTTGTTAACTCGTCGATCGAGGAACAGAAGAAAATATCTTCAAGATGCAATTTGCGAGCAACAACTTCCTTCAAGTAGTTTCGAAGTTCTGATTGGCTGACTTTTTCCAGATTCTCGGAAACAAAGGAATTAAGAAGAAGCGATTTAGCCTTGTCTTTTCCAATACCACGAGAGATTATGTAAAAAAGCATTTCCTGGTCGAGAAATCCAGCGGTCGCACCGTGAGTGCACTTCACATCGTCGGCATAGATTTCAAGTTGCGGCTTTGTATTTACTCTTGCCTCGTTCGATAGCAAAAGGTTTTTATTCGATTGATATGCATTCGTTTTTTGTGCATTCCTTGCTACATATATTTTACCGTTGAACACTGCCCTTCCGCTTCCGTCTAGTATTCCACGAAAGTTTTCATCACTCGTACAATATGGCATATTATGCATTAGCAAGGTATGGTCATCAACAAAATTTCCATCGTTAACCAAATATATACCATTCAAAAAAGCGGAAGAATGTTCAGCAGCAAACTCCAAATTCAAATTGTTTCGGACAAATTCAGTAGTTAGAGAAAATGTATTTGCTTTAAATGTAATTTCGCTCTCTGCAATTACATTCAAATTGTTTATCAAAATTAAATTATCAAGATCGTGCTGAACAAAATTGATTTCAACATCAGAATTTCTTTGCAAATTAACGTTTATAAATTCGTTTGCAAATATTTTTTTCTTAGAATCATTAACAAAAACAACAACTATGTTTGCTTTGGTATTTTCTCCAACATCTATGAAAGTGAGACTATTGCTAATGCCTTGATATGCTGAATCATAATAGTAAATTAGAACAACTGATTTCTCTAAATTCTCCTCAATTTTTAAGTTCAAGGCATCGAAGAAAAGTGCAAGATTTAAATAACCAAAAGGATTACTACTATCGTAAAAGTGTAAAAATCGTTCCAATGTGCCATTTTTTGAAAAAAGGAGCTCCTCATCAATTCGATTGATATTAACTCCATCATAAAACTTTACGGAATTAAAAGCCACTTTGCCATTGATGAAAGGTATAACAATATTTTCTGAACCGTTTAGAAAATCAACTTTTTTATAAATACTATCGATATCAACTTTTGTATGGTCAAGGGAATCTATTTCTATTTCGTTTAAAAATGAGAGATTTGTGTATTTCCATTCTTCGTGTTTCAAAGTTGGAAGACCAATCTTGTTAAATTCCTCGAGGTACAATTTTCTTTTCTGAATATGGAACTTCTCTGCAAAATGATGGAATGTATCGAAAAAAATTTTATTTACTTTTTCAACAAAGTTCATAGAAACCCCTTTAGTTTTTTCCGTTATTTCCATTCTTCAGCCAGTCGTAACCTTTGGCTTCGAGTTCGAATGCAAGTTCCTTTCCCCCAGAGAGTACAATCTTTCCATCGTACATAACATGAACGAAATCGGGAGTTAAGTAATTCAAAAGCCTTTGGTAATGAGTAATTACAAGGAAAGAGCGGTCGTCGCTGCGCAAGGCATTAACGCCGTTTGCAACAACTTTTAAAGCATCGATATCGAGCCCAGAGTCCGTTTCGTCGAGTATTGCCAGTGTGGGTTCAAGCATTGCAAGTTGGAAAATTTCATTTCGTTTCTTCTCACCGCCAGAAAAACCTTCATTAACATTCCTGTTCAAATAAGAGGAATCGAGACCAACAAGCGCAGCACGCTCTTTCATTAATCGCAAAAAGTCGAATGCATCGAGCGGTTCAAGATTTCGATATTTCCTTATTTCATTTACTGCTGTTTTCATAAAGTTCGAATTAGTAACTCCCGGGATTTCGACAGGATACTGAAAAGCAAGGAACAATCCTTCGCGTGCTCTTTCTTCTGGTTCCAATTCGAGCAAATCTTTACCCAAAAAGATGATTTCCCCTTCTATAACTTCGTAACCAGGTTTACCCGCAAGTACATTTGCAAGGGTGCTTTTCCCAGTACCATTTGGACCCATAATGGCATGGACCTCGCCGGCGTTAATGGTTAGATCTAATCCTTTGATTATTTCCTTGCCATCAATACCGACCCTTAAATTTTTGATTCTTAATATTTCCATATTTTCTCCTTTAAAATTAACCAACACTACCTTCAAGACTTACAGCAAGTAGCTTTTGTGCTTCGACAGCAAATTCCATTGGAAGCTGATTCAAAACCTCTCTTGAAAATCCGTTGACAATCAATCCAATTGCATCTTCTTTAGAAATACCACGCTGGTTGCAATAGAAAAGAATTTCATCGCTAATTTTCGATGTTGTTGCCTCGTGTTCGACAATAGAACTATTGTTGTGAACTTCAATATATGGGAAAGTATGTGCACCACATTTATCACCAAGCAAAAGCGAATCACATTGCGAGAAATTTCGAGCACCTTCTGCTTTTTTCGATACCTGCACTAAACCACGATAACTGTTGTTGCTATGCCCAGCGGCAATTCCCTTCGAAACTATTCGGCTTTTGGTATTTCGTCCCAAGTGTATCATTTTTGTACCAGTATCGGCTTGCTGATAATTATTCGTTAAAGCAATCGAATAAAACTCTCCAACCGAATTGTCACCTTTTAAAATACAAGAAGGATATTTCCAAGTAATTGCAGAACCAGTTTCCACTTGAGTCCAAGAAATTTTGGAATTCTCGCCCAAGCAGATGCCTCTTTTGGTAACAAAATTATAAATCCCGCCCTTTCCTTCTTTATCCCCGGGATACCAGTTCTGCACCGTTGAATATTTGATTTCCGCATCTTTCAATGCAATCAATTCAACCACAGCAGCATGCAACTGATTTTCATCGCGGATGGGCGCAGTGCATCCTTCTAAATAACTCACATAACTACCTTCGTCGGCTATAATCAATGTTCTTTCAAATTGTCCTGTCTCGGAGGCATTTATTCTAAAGTATGTCGAAAGTTCCATTGGACAACGAACTCCCTTCGGAACATAAACAAATGAACCATCGCTGAATACCGCAGAATTAAGAGCAGCAAAGAAATTGTCGGTGTATGGAACAACGCTTCCGAGATATTTTTGCACAAGGTCGGGATGGTTTCTAATTGCTTCACTAATTGAACAGAAAATGATGCCCAATTCTTCTAATTTTTCTTTAAACGTAGTGGCAACTGAAACGCTGTCGAGAACAGCATCAACAGCCACTCCAGCGAGCTTTTCTCTTTCTCGAAGTGGTATCCCAAGCTTTTCAAATGTACGAAGAATTTCTGGATCGACTTCATCGAGCGATTTTGGCTTTTCCTTCAAACTTTTGGGTGCTGCATAATAGTAAATATCTTGGTAATCTATTGGTGGATAATCAACTTTTGCCCAATGTGGTTCTCGCATCGACTTCCAATAGCGAAATGCTTTCAATCTCCAGTCGAGCATAAACGGTGGCTCTTGCTTCTTCTCCCAGATAAATCGAATTATTTCCTCGTTTAGTCCTTTGGGAGCAAACTCCTGTTCAATCAATGAAACAAACCCATATTTATATTCTCGTTCAGTAATTTCCTTTAAGATATCATTTTCTCCCATATTCAAACTACCATTTGTGTAACATTTTGATTTTCATTATTTTCATTTAAAATGCTTATCAAGTCTTCCAAAGTCATCGAACCAATAATTTCATTTAATTTCGCCTGCAATTGAAACATCGGCGTTTTAATCAAACAAATGTTGCTTCGACTGCAAATTTCATCATCACTTGTCGCACATTCGACTACATTAAGAGGCTCGCCTAATGCTTCAAGTACTTGCGAAAACTTCACCTCCCGAGGTAAAATTGCAAGTTGATAGCCGCCCTTCTTTCCTTGATTTGAATTTAATATACCCGATTTTACCAATTGCGCTAAAGTTTTCGAAAGAAATTCATAAGGAATATTCAATGCTTCGGACAATTCTCTTGCCGAAAAACTTGTTGTGGGATTCAATCCCAAATATTGCAAAGTGCCAAGTGCATATTCTATTTTTTTAGAAAACCTAACCATTCCATTTTTATAAAAATCAAAAAGAATAAACGAAGTGGAAATCCGATTATTTTAATCGGAATTTTATTTTGCAATTATTGGTGTTTCTATTGTTATTCTAACTGTTCGGCAATAAAATCTCCCCTCGGGCAAAGAATTATCGTAGAGCAAGAAGCTTTCGCCAACACCAACTGTTTTTGCCGATTTTAAACCCAACCATTTTGCCACTTCAACAGCCCTTTTCTCTGAAATTTTCCTGTTAACTTTTTCATCACCTATGTTATCTGTAAATCCCTCGATTGTAACTTGTGATTCCGGAGCAATTCGTTTTGTGATAAATTCAAGCACATTTTTATGTCTTTGTTCCAATTTCGACCTTCCAAAATCAAATAAAATCAAGCTATAGAATTCAAATTCGCGGTCTGCGATACCTTCCATTCGCTTTTTGTCAACAGTAATCTTATTTATTAACAATGGTTCGGCTTTTGCCCGTCCAATTTGGTCAAGGTAATCGGAAACCAAAAATTCAACATCCAGCTTGCCACCAAAAACCAAACGGTCGAAAGCCTTATCATCAACTTCCCATACCAAACTGTCGGCTGGTTTTCCTTGACCACCAAATGTTTTTACTACCTCGCCATTTTGCTTTATCGAAATCGACCACTTCTTCAAATCGATGCCAGCTTGGTATTTTGGATAAAATGTAATTTTCAATCTCTCGGTTTTACGCAATGTATCAACAGAAAAAATCGGCTCGGTTATTCGTAAATCATCAGTAATTATTTCTACCCTACGGTTCTCCTCTTCTCCTTGTGGGTCGTTGGGATTCGAGGGTTCTTTAGGCAAATTCCTTGCCTCGATATTAATCCTATCGGGCTCGATTCCCCAAACACTTACAAGATAATCTTTTACAGACTTTGCGCGTCGAAAAGCCAATTCCAAATTATTTTTTTCTTCCCCTTTTCCCGAATTTGTTCCTACGAGCAACACCTTGCTGTCTTTCGATTCTTTGAGTTTCTTCCCAATAATATTCAAAATAAAGTAGTACGTCTGCAATGCATCCAAAGAGGACAATTGTTTCAAATCAAAATTCTTTGCTTGCTCGGGTCTAAGCTTTACATATCGGTCGGGGATGTTGTCGGAATTATGTTCAAAAAAAATGTATGTTAACAAAGGCTTCATATTGTACGACACAAAGTCTTCAATTTTGATTGGGATGTTCTTGCGTTCAGTTCCGCTTGAATCATATATTTTGTAGCTTATCGACGCAGAAATAGTCGGCGGCTCGACTGGCAATGGCAATTCATAAACTGGAGGCTCAATTGGCGGGGGTGGGGGCGGTGGTGGAGGAATCGGTTCTCGAAACTTTACTGCTACTCCGAGACGCAAAATCAAACTGTTCCAAGAAGTTCCTTTTATTTGATTTACAAAAACATACTTAATATTGAATTCTGGAGAAAGAAAGAACAAGCCACGCTTATGAGCTGGAAATTCTGTACTAATCCCAAATGATAGGTAGGGAACAAAGCCTCGAACATCCCTAATATCGCCAGAATATTCATTGCGAACCCGAAGACCGTTATTGAATGTTCCCCTATCTTCTGGTTGCGCAATGACTTCCTTCTGATGAAATGTAAAAGAGGTTGGAATTAAAGCACCTATACCAGCAGAATACAATAAAAAATAATCAAATGTGTGATTTACTTTAAAACCAAAATCCAAATGTTTAAACCAAGTATTTAATTGGTGCTCGAAAATTCCATCTTGTGCAGCTCCATCTACAATAACAGTTGTTGGTTCTTGCTTGACAAAACTTGCATTGTTTTGCAAAAGTGCAACTCGAGCAGAAATAATCCAATCCTCGAAAAGGAAGTAGTCGCCAAGTACACCAAATTCCCATCCCCAACCGGAACCAAATCTGAAAACTGGAGAACAGCAAGGTACTTCGGGCAACTGTTTGAAATTTGTAAGTTGAAGATTTAAGCCATAGTTTGCAAAAAAGCCAATCTTTGGTTTGGTAGAGTATACAGATACCAAACTATCAAGGTTATAGTCTGAACGGCTATTCGCAAAGGAACTTATACATATCAAAATTAAATTTGCCTGCAGCAAAAACAAAATTCGAAAGAACATTGCCTCTCGGAAAAAAACAAAATTAATTATTTTTGGGCAAAACCTCTTTTTGCATAATTGTCGAAAGAAGAACAAAGAATAAATACTTTGAATCCTTTGAACTGGTTTTTAAAAGTTGGTCGATTTTTACAATCTCCCTTATTGCTTTTTCAATCTCATTGTTATTGTAATTTTTCAACCCAATAAGATAATCATTCAGAAAATATGGACTAACATTAATTGCCTTTGAAAGATTTGTCCTATCAGTATTCTTCTTGGATAGCTCGGAAATTATAAGTAAGTTCTTAAAAAATTTAAACATAATATTTAAAAGAAGCAATTCCTGGCGTGAACTACTTAAAACATCGTTAACAAAAGCGATAGCTTCGGAAATTCTCCGCTTTGAAATCAGGCCAGAAAGATTAAAAATGTTTATTTCTCGATTTCCAGATACAACCTTTTGCAAATCTTCGAGCGAGATTTTATTTTTTCCTTCAAAAAACAGAAAAGCTTTTTCAATCTCATTACTTAATTCCCAAAGGTTTGCATTTGTATTGGAAAGCAAAAAGTCTATTGCATCGGGTTCGAAAGATAACCCATTTTCTTTCAATCGTTCTTCAAGCCAAAATCGTATTTGATTCTCATAATATTTCGGAAATTCAATCCAGCAATGCCTTTCAAGTAGCAAATCAAAGGGAAATCTTAACATAGATATTGCTTTGCTGTCCTTTTTCACTTTCTTCGACAAACCAAAAAGGGTTTCATCGAAAGTTATAAACAAGTAAATTGCGTTCTCAGAAGGTTTTTCGATTGTTTTTTTTAATAGTAATTCATGGGGTTCTAATTTTTCCTTTTTCGCCTTCTTGGGAAAAATTGTTTCAATGTTTTTAAAAACACAAAGTTTTTTAGGCGAAAAGAAATTAGGAATTAAAGTTTTTTCAAGAATATCTTTAAATTCTTCTTTGCTTTTTATTTCTTCAACATCATAAACTTCGACCTCCCCATCGGGGTAATCGATTAGAAACTTGTTTACAACTTTTCTATATGCTTCGAAAACAAGAAAATCTTCGTTGCCAAACAAAGTTATTACTTTTGGCAGTTGTTTTGTGGCAAGCAAATCATTAATGGACCCTTTCATCATTTACTTTCTGAGTGGTTACTATTTTGCGATGGTTCAGCAGTAGTTGATTTATTATTAGCAATAAAATCCATAACTCTTTTAACTTTAGAAATAAGAACTTTATCTGTTGGTGGTTTCAATATATAATCGTCAATTCCAAGCTTCAAAAGTGAAGCAAATAAATCTTTCGAAGCAAGAGCAGTGCAAGGTATTACATGGATTTTTTCGAATCTGTTTTCTAATCGCAACTTGCGAAGAAAAGTGTAGCCATCCATAACAGGCATTTCCATATCAAGCAAAATTAAATCTGGAATGCGTTTCTCAAGAAATTCGAAGGCTTCAGCGGGAGTTTTACAAGGTACCACTTCGACCTCTAAGTTCTTTTCGAGTATAAACTTTGCAAATTGTCGAAATAAATCATCATCATCAAGTAGCAATACAAGAAACTTCTCGTTCATTTTCATATAATATTTATTTTATTTTAAAACTAAAATATTTGCTGGGATTGCACCAAATTCTGCAAGGCGAATTAAAGCTCGTCGGGAATCCTCGTCTATAACATCACCACTGGATGCAACAAGAAGACCCGAGCGTGTATAATAATTTTGATAGATAACCATTCCAGTCTCCAATTTTGTAACAGGGACACGGGATACGACTTTCTGTCCATAGGAAGCTCGCTCTTCTTCCATTAAATTAATAAAAACTTCCACAAATTTTTTATTGAAATGTAGCCCAGACCTTTCGTGTAAACTTTTGATTGCCGAAAGATAGCGATTACCCCCTATATCGACTTTGCTTGGAGGTAATGTCGTTTGAGCCACAAGTGCCATAGTTCTTGGGTCGCTTTCCTTCCGAACTTTGTAAACAAGATTGTGGAATGTATTGACAATAGCAATAATTTGTGCTTCTGGATGTATTTGTTTGTCTTTCAATCCTTGTGGAAAACCAGAACCGTCGATATTCTCGTGGTGTTGGAAGATTATATCTGCAATAAGATTAAATTCTTGAAACTTTTTTAAAATTTCTTTACCAAGCTCGCAATGAGTATTGTAATACGATCGTTCTTTTTCGCTCATTTCGTGCGGAAATTTTATCATAATGTTATCTTTAAAACCAACCTTGCCAATATCATGAAGCAAACCAGCAATTTGAACGTTAAGAATCTCATCGTCTCCCATTCTTAATGCTTTAGCCAACTTCACAGAATATCGCGAAACGAAACGAGAATGTGAATTTTCATAGAATTTTTCCTGGAAGGATACAATTGCAGCAAGTATGTCGACAAATTGAAATATACTATTAGCAAACTTTGTTGAAACTGCATCAAGAATCTCCTCCAGCTGTTGAATTTTCTCTTGCTTTTCTTTTAACTGCAGGTTCAACTTCTGATTAATTTCGACAAGATTATCACTTGCATTTGTATCTTTTTCTTCCTCCATCCTACTATCCTAAAGTTTAACAATCTCTAACTTTTCGATTTCAAAACCAAGGAATGTGTTTACAATGTTGCGAAAATTCAAAGTCAAATCGGTTAAGTAAAACTCGACATCGGGCAAAGGGGAAACGTCTTCGTATTCTTCCCGAAGCAAGCCCTTTTCGGCGAGAAGCCGTAAAGAGTAGATTGCTGCTTGCTCGCCAGAATCAATCAATTCCACATCGGGAAGTATTTCCGAAATAACTTTTGAAAGCAAAGGATAATGGGTACACCCAAGAATTAGAGTATCTATCCCTAGATTTTTATAATCCGATAAGTATTCAGCGGCAATTAGTTTTGTCGCAGGGTGCAAAATGAAACCTTCCTCGACCAAAGGAACAAACAAGGGGCAAGCCTTTGAAAAGACTTCTACATCCGAATTTTGATTAGCATTAACCAATGTATTTTGGTAGGATCCGCTTGAAATTGTTGCCCGTGTTCCAATCACACCAATCCTTTTCGTTTTGCTCGTAACAAGTGCCGATTTGGCTGCAGGTTTAATCATTCCTACTACTGGTACATCAGAAACTTTTTCAACCTCCTCAAGTGCAACGGACGAGACTGTGTGGCAAGCAACGACAATCAGTTTAACATCCCGAGCCAGTAAAAAATTTGTACATTCCCTTGCATATTGTTTAATTGTATTAGCCGATTTGTTACCATAGGGAACTCTGGCTGTGTCCCCAAGATAAATATAACTTTCAAACGGCATATACTTTATAAATTGTTTTAAAACGCTTAACCCGCCAACCCCAGAATCGAAAATGCCTATCTTATTTGATTTTTCTTTCAAGATTACAAAAGTTTATAAATAATAAATTCAAAAATATGAAATTTAAAGAAAATTAGTTAATTTTCGTTTTTATATATTCAATCAAAGATATATTAAGTATGGATTTCAAAGATTACTACAAAATCTTGGGAGTCGACCGAAATGCTTCTTTAGAGGATATAAAAAAGGCGTATAGAAAACTTGCTCAAAAGTATCATCCAGATAAAAATCCTGGAGACAAAGTAGCAGAGGAAAAATTCAAAGAAATTAACGAAGCGTACGAGGTGCTTTCAGACCCAGAGAAGAGGAGAAAATACGACAACCTTGGCACATCGTGGTACAATTTCCAACAGCAAGGTGGACGCTCGGATCAATTTAATTGGTCCGACTGGTTCGCTTACGAACCAGTTGGGACTCGGCGAAGCCGTCGCACCGGATTTTCATATCTCGACGAAATTCTTGGCTCGGGAGGCACTTTCTCGGACTTTTTCGAAAAGATTTTTGGTTTTAACTTCGACGAACTTTCTCGCCAAGCTCGCCACAAATCTAAGACTACAAAAAATGTAGGCGACATTAAAACTGATTTGTACATCACGCTTGAAGAAGCATTCAAAGGGACTAACAAAATTATTGAAATTGAGGGAAAGAAGATCGAAATCAAGATTAAACCTGGAATCGTCGATGGTCAGATTCTTCGTGTACCACTGCAAAACGTTCTCGGCTCGAACTTTACAGGCGACCTCCTTGTGACAGTTCACATTCAACCACACAAGAAGGTCGAAAGAAAAGGTGACGACCTCTACGTCGAAGTCCCTATCGACATTTTTAAACTAATTCTTGGTGGTGAATCAAAAATTCGTACTTTCGGCGGGCTCATAAAGTTTAAAATCCCACCACGCTCGCAAAATGGAACTATTCTTCGACTGAAAGGACAGGGAATGCCAAATTACAACAACCCCAACCAGCGAGGTGACTTGTATCTCAAATTAATTGCGAAAATACCAGAAAATTTCTCGGATAAAGAACTCGAATTAATTAAAGAACTCCAACAAACACGAGATAAAAGTTGAAGCGTGGATTTTCAATAAAATCAATTATTTTTGCTTTTTTTAGGGGGGAATTGAAAACGATCGTTAAACTTTTTTTGCTTTTCTTTTTGATTTGCAGCACCGTCTCGGCAAAACTGGTTGTACTCGATTATTATACACTAAGAGAATCAACAAATGTAAACTTTATTGTCCTTGATGATTCCAATCGGATTGTTCCAACACTTGACAAGAGCGAAATCGCCATTTTTGAAAACAATACCAAAGTCTCTGACTTCAATTTCCAGAATATAATCCAACCTCAATACAGTTCCTCAAATATTGTATTTCTTTATGATTTATCAATCGGAAATGTCTACTCGGATAATAAAAAAATTTCACTCGACATAATTCAAGAAGTTATCAAACTTTCCGACAATTCTTTGAAAGCCTTAATTGGTTTCGATTTTGATAATTATTTGTTTTGCAATTTCACCACCGACACCACAAAGTTATTTTCTTCGTTACAATACTTAAGAGGAAAACCAAGTGCAGGTTCAAATTTCGATACCGCTTTTGTCGGTTCAAATCTCGGTGCATTAAATTTTCTTCCGCCATCTTCACAGAAAAAAAACATAGTTCTAATAACAGACAAAAACCGCACTTTCGATTTTGACGAAATTCAGACCTTATCAACTCAAAATAATGTTTCGATTTTCATTATTGCCATCAACTTTACACCAAATTCAAAGTTTTACGATTTAGTAAGAAAAACTAATGGTTATATCTTTAAGATCAGCAACATTGAAGATTTTGCATATTTAAACAATATTCTTGATTTTTTGTTCACCAGTGGGAAACCTGCGGAACTCAATTGGCAGAATCTTCCTCTTTGCACTCAAAACAGACTCATTCAAATTAATTTAAAGAAGCAGTTAGAGTTCGAGTTTGAATCTATTGTTGAAAACACGAACTTTCCACAAATCATAGCCTATCCCCCTTATCTTCGTTTCAGTTACGTTATACCTTCGAACTCAAAAGAATTAGAGTTGACACTTGTAGCGAGGAACTTTGACATTCGTGTGGATAGTCTACAACTCCAAGATACCCACTTCAAGATAGTTTCTGGCAACATAACAATGCCAACAATAATACCAAAAGATTCTGCGCATAAAATCATAATCAAATTTACACCAACTGACTCTTCAATAGTTTTCGATAGTTTAGTTATTTTTTCCAACGCCTGTGAAATTCGCAAGGTAAATATTACTGGTGGTTTCCCAAATAAAAAGCCAAAAACAAAAACTTTATCGATACTTTCTCCAAAATGTGATGAATACTTTTTCATTGGAGATACAATACATATTCGCTGGGAAGGAGTCTTACCAACCGATGTAGTGCAACTCCAATACTCAACAAATGGAGGGAATGGATGGGATACCCTTGCTGTTAATGTTCTTGGTTTAGAGTACAATTTTTATCTAAATCCTGTAAAATTCCAAGAAAGCGATTCGTGTTTAATTCGCGTTATACAAATCTGGCCAAATAACGCCGGTGAAACGATAGAACTTCGACATCAAAGTTCAATAAACTCTGCAAACTTTAATCGCGATGCCTCGTTGATCGTCACTTCAGCAAATCATCCAGAAGAATTTGCCTCCGTATGGAATCCTGGCACCGGAAGAAAACTGTTCCAATTAAGAGGACATTCAAAGCCAGTCAACTGGGCTTGCTTCGACCTACAGGACCGTTACATCTTGACTGCTTCGGACGATTCAACCTCAATACTTTACGATATAAAAACGGGCGATTCGCTTTACACATTTAAAGCCCATAAGAGCAAAGTCACCTCGGCAAATTTCAGTCCCGACGGAAATTACATTCTCAGTTCCGGAACCGACGGAAAATGTTTTATCTGGGATTTGCGCAATAAAAATCTTGTTCATACAATCTCAACTGGGATAAATCCAATCTATTTTGCAAACTTTACACCTGATACGAATCACATCGCCTATGCTTCCTACGATGGCAATATTTATCTTTACGATATCCGACAACTTAAAGTTGTCAAAACTTTCATTACAAAATTTTCCAACAATCATATCCACCATTTTTCAATTCAACCTGAAACCAAAAAGCTTGCAGCCGCAACCCATCTCGGTTTACTATTTATTTTCAATTACAACTTGGAAGATACATTATCGAAGGTCTATCCAAGCTACGTCCTTTCGCACGATTCAATCAGTTTCCCGGCCATTAATACCGCTTACTTCAACTCAAATGGCAATTGGCTCATAACTGCCGGTAGCGATGCAAGAGTACTCAGATGGAATCCTTCGACGGGCGAACTAATCGATTCTATTGCTATTGCTGAACATTCCAATTCAATTACTACTGCCCAATTCAGCTTCGACGATGCAATGCTTTTGACATCCAGTTGGGATAGCACTGCCAAAATTTTCAACCGGACGAAACTTGGTTTGCAAATCGACACAACAGATTGCTTGTTCTCGATTGTTCATCCACAAGTTGCTTCTTTTGACGTCGATTTTGGTTCAGTTTTTTTGGGGCAATCAAAAGACACACTTGTCAGAACAATCTTAATCAATAACTCACGATACAGAATTGACATTAAGCAATTAACAATTTCTAATGACCAATTAAACGAATTTTCTATACTTAACAAATTTGAACACATTTTTCTCAACCCTGGCGATACTCTTTCTTTGTTGCTTAATTTCGCACCTGCAGACACTGGATTGCGCCAAGCCAACATAGTTTTCGAATATCCAGGTGGAAATGCAAAAGTCAAATTATACGGGAGTGGTATTTCAGCACCAATATCATTAAAACCAAATTACATCAACATTGGCGAAGTGGATATAGGCGAGTTCAAAGACACACTTTTGAAATATATCATCCTGAATCGTTCGTCAAAGCCTATCAATTTGCTTACTGTCCGGAACATCGGTCCAGATTCCTTGTTCTTCTCAATAATTGATGGCGGGGAAACCACCGTAATTCAACCCAACAATTACCACCCAATTACGATTCGGTTCACACCAGATTCGTTGGGTAAAAGAAATACTCTCATTGAATTTGCAACAGATTCCGAAATACCAAAACTACTTATGAACATTCTTGGAGAAGGGGTTTTTCCGACTTATGATTCTTTAACAATTTCTGTTGGTAACTACGAAGCAAGAACAGGCCAGACAATAAAAATACCGATAACAATCAAAAATAAATATTTTACCAACACAAACTCCACATACAATGGAATCGGTTTTGATTTCATTTTCAACAAAACCATACTTGAGCCTTTAGATAAAAACTTCCCTTCAAGGACTGAAAATGATTTCCGAATACTTAAAGTTCAAGCACAAAAAGAATTACTCTCCGATTCAATTCTTATTGAACTCCACTTCCGCGTCGGACTTGGGAATGATTCATCTTCCCCTTTGATTATTGCCAATAGCTTTCCTTTGGGGCGCGGAAAAATTGTCATAAAAGAAGAATCCGGTAGTTTGAAAATTACAGATTTATGCAAAGAGGGAGGAATTCGACTTTTCGAACCCGACGGTAAAATTACAATTGGACCCATAGAACCAAACCCATCGAATGGAATCACCCGGATTGAGTTCGAAACAATCGAACAAGGTAGAACAAAATTAGAATTGTATGATTACGCTGGAAATTTGACCAAAGTTTTGCTCGACGAGCATTTGAAACCCTCGAAATATTTTATCTCTTTCGACGCAAGTAGTTTGGAATCTGGAATTTATTTATTAATTTTACGAACACCAAATTTGATTAAAGCGAAAATGTTGCAAGTTGTTAAATGAAAAGTTATTGTTGTATAATTTGTTTCCTTATCTTCTTCTTTGTTTCATCTTCTTTCTCGAAAGACAACGAAAAGTTAGACATTTCAATATTGAACAATACAACAAATTTATTCTCCAATGAGCCGATCAATTTCAATTTCGTTCGAGTAGGCAACTCCAAAAGTAAATTTTTCTATATCGAAAATGCCGGAACAAATACCTACTCCATTCAAAGAATATTTTTCCAAAATGGAGGACTTGGTGTTTTTTTGTTTGCATCCAATCCAAAAGTACCAACGAACATTCAACCGGGTGAATCCTTGAACATATCGTTAATATTTCAACCCAACAGAATTGGCTCTTTTTTCGATACTCTACTAATTTACTTCAATGAACCTTTCGATTTTGTTTATTCCCTTCCAGTCGAGGGACATTCTATTGCTTACAATCTAATTTTTGGAAAGGATACATCAGATTTTATTGGAAAAAACATCTTTAAAATTCCATTTTACATCAAAGGCGACCCAAATCTGGTAGTTCCAATCAATATCAATCTCTCCTTTTCATTAACAACGAATGCAAAAGTTTATTACATCGACAGTATCAACAATGGCACGGTAATTAATTTCTCAACAAATGGACATTACATAACTTATTTTGTTAATATCAACAACTTTGCTCTCGACTCTTCGCAAAAAACTCTATTTTACACCATTGGCAAACTTTTCCTTTCAGAGCAAGACACAACAAACATCACAATTAGTGGGGTATCTTGCAACGAAAATGGAATATTCTTCGAGACCAGTCCATTAAAAGTCCATACCTATGGTATTTGTGTATCAAATCTTTCATTGATCAACCTGAATTCTGAATATTTTGAAGTTATTATCCCCAATCAAATTGTCTCTGAAAATCTAACAATAGTGTTTGAAACTGAATCTACCCCCGAAAAGTTTGCAAAAATTAAACTTTACAATATTCTTGGTAAACAAGCATTCGAAACTGAACTGAAAATCCAAAAAGAATTAACTCTCCCATTGTTAAACATTTCCTCAGGTCTTTACAAAGTTGAAATTATAACAGATTACCAAAAATATTCAAAAATTATTAGCGTTATTAAATGATTTTAATTTGATTTGAAAAATGATTGGTTCCGTTCGAGGTACAAAAGACATTCTTCCAGAAGAAATACCAATTTGGTATTTTGTTGAATCAACACTACGCAATGTTTCTCAACTTTTTGGTTTTCATGAAATTCGCTTACCTATTTTCGAAAAAACCGAAGTTTTCCAGCGCTCCATTGGCGAAGCCACTGATGTTGTCAACAAAGAAATGTATACATTCATCGATAGAGGTGGCGAATCCATAACTCTTCGACCAGAACTCACTGCAAGTGTTGTCCGCTCCGTTATTGCCAACAATTTGCTATCCGAGAGTCCATTACTTCGTCTTTGGTATTATGGACCTTTGTTTCGTTATGAACGACCGCAAAAGGGACGTCTACGACAATTCCATCAATACGGAGCAGAACTTATCGGTTCCGAGCACCCGGAAGCAGATGTCGAAATAATTTCACTTGCTTTTGAAATTATCAAAGGATTGGGAATAAAAGAATATAGACTATTACTTAATTCTCTCGGGAATTTACAATCAAGACAAAATTATAAACAAGCCTTGCTGAATTACTTCAATGAACAAGCGAATAATTTATCCAAAGATAGTCGGGAACGACTTTTGAGAAATCCCTTGAGAATATTGGATTCAAAGGACCCACACGATATGGAAATCATCAGAAATTGCCCACTGATTTATGATTTTCTCGACAAAGAAAGCAAAGAGCATTACCAAACAACAAAAGAACTTTTAACAGCAAATGGAATTCAATATATAGAGAATCCATATCTTGTTCGCGGATTAGACTATTATTCCCACACTGTCTTTGAATTCCAGAACATACATCTCGGCGCACAGGATTCATTTGGAGGCGGAGGTCGTTACAATGAGTTGTTCAAACAATTCGGTTACAAGACAAATGTCCCTGGCATTGGATTCGCACTTGGAATCGAGAGAATCATATTGATTTTGCAAGCCCAAGGTTTCGAACCAGTCAATGAAAACATAAAAATTTACATCGCTTACAACAAACCTGAATACTTACCCAAAGTCATCGAAATTGCAAGAATATTGAGAACAAATGGTATATCGACAATCTTCGATTTGCAAAAGCGCTCTTTGAAAGCACAATTAAAAGAGGCAAACAAGTCAAATGTCCTTTTTACTATAATTGTTGGAGACGACGAAATTGCCAACAATACGCTTTCTCTTAAGAATATGCTCGAAGGGACCCAGTCTAATTTACCAATTCGTGAAGCATTCAATTTTTTATTTAAAACTTTGCAGTAGAAATGCCAATAATTAAAATTACAGACAAAAATAAATGGCAAATTAAACTTGCCTTGTTGGGTGTTGCACTTATAATTGTATTTTTTATTCTTTTCTTCACAAACAAATTAGTCTCGGAACTTATTCAGAGAGAAAAAGAATCGGTTCAATTGTATGCCGATGTCTACCGCAAATATACCAACTTAAATACAAACCCAGAAGATATTGATTTTCTTGTTACCAAATTGTCGAACCTAATCAAATTCCCGATGATAATGACCGATGAAAAAGATAACCCAATATACCCATTTGAATCGTATACTTTAAATATCAATTTCGACCCAAAATGGTCAACCGAATACAAAAGGAAATATCTTAAAGAATTAATAAACAAAATAAAGGATGATTATCCGCCCATCGTCATATATAATGAAAATGGCGAAATTTTCGCAAAATTCTATTACACTCATTCAACTTTGATAGAAAGATTAAAATATTTTCCTCTTATAGAAATTTTAGTTGCTTTTGTTTTTGTTATGTTCGGATATCTTGCTTTTAAAAATATCAAAAAAAGCGAGGAATCCAAACTATGGGTAGGAATGGCAAAAGAAGCAGCCCATCAGCTGGGAACTCCCCTTTCATCTTTGCTCGCTTGGTTAGAAATCTTGAAAAGCGATTCAGAGCGGCAAATTTCAATCGATGAAATTATTTCTGAAATGGAACAAGATGTACAAAGGCTTCAAACTATTTCCGAAAGATTTTCTAAAATTGGTTCCAAAACGGACAAAATACGGGTGAATCTTGTTGAACTAATCGACAATGTTATAAAATATATCGAAAAGCGACTTCCCCATCTTGGCAAAAAAATTACCATTGTAAAGAACTTTCCCGATAAACAAGTTCTTGCAGACCTTAATCCGGTCCTTTTCTCTTGGACAGTGGAAAATCTATTAAAGAACGCTTTGGAATCAATAGAAAATCGCGAAGGGAAAATCGAAATCAAAATTGCTGAAACACGCAAAAAAATCTTCCTTTATTTTATTGACAACGGTAAGGGAATGACAAGCAAGCAGAAAAGGAATGCCTTTCAACCAGGATTTACAACTAAAACCCGAGGTTGGGGCATTGGATTAACTTTTTGCAAAAGAATAATTGAAGATTACCACAACAGTAAAATTTATATCAAGGATACTGCTATCGGCAAAGGTACAACTATCGTCATAGAATTACCAAACAAATTTCCAAATAATTAGCGCTCTCGAAAGACAAAACTTTTTTAATTTAGAATTTTTACTACAAATGAATATGGTGAAGAGATATTTCTTGCTTCTTTTAATCGTATTTTTCAACAACGTTGCTTTTAGCCAGAAACCACCCAAAGAAGAACCTTTGCTAAATTATATTATCACGGGAGTGAAGGGAACCACTGTCGATACTCTTGCATATCAGACTGGACAAAGAATTGTCAAGGAAACCGAAGGCCTTGTTGAAAAAGAAATCGATCCGGAGAAATACTTTCTCGGTCCACAAGATAAGTTAACAATTTCAATAGTTTCAACCAGACCAAGGGAAATTGAAGTCGAAGTTTCCCCCGAAGGGAAAATATCCATACCCGAAGTCGGCGTCGTCGATGTCAAAGGTCTAAATCTTGCAAAAGCAAAAAAAGTTATAATTGAAAAAGTAAAATCTATTTTGAAGGCAACCGAAGTAAATGTTCTTTTGACAAACATCCGTAAATTCAAAGTTACCATTACTGGCGCAGTTCAAAAATCGGCTATCGTTGCTGCAACAAGCACAGATAGAGTTTCAGAAATTATCGACAAAGCCGGTGGATTCAAAGAAAATGCATCGTTGAGAAAAATCCTTCTCTACAGAAACGATGGTAAAGAAATAATAAAAGTCGATTTGTTAAGGTTTTTCTTTCTCAACGACAGAGAGGCAAATCCATTTGTAACTGGTGGCGACCATATAATTGTCCCTTTCGCTTCCGAAAATGAATACATCGAAGCACAAGGTGAAGTTGTTCGACCAGGTAAATTCGAATATGTCCCCGGCGATTCCCTTTCAACATTGCTTCGATTTGCTCAAGGTTTCACCCAACTTGCACAACTGGATTCTGTTGAATTCATAAGGCAAAATTCTTTTGACAATTACTTACGAATTGTTATTGATTTGAGTAGTTGGAAGAATCATATTAATCTCCCAGATGCAAAACTTTCTGGGGATTTTCCCCTTAAACTTGGCGATAGAGTCTTTGTGAGAAAAGTCTCGGAGTGGGAAAAACCAAAAACCGTTGTGATCGAAGGTGAAGTAGTTCATCCCGGAAAATATGCAATAGACGAAAAAACATTCAAAATATCTGACTTAATAAAAAAATGCGGTGGCTTTACACCAGAGGCAGACGTCGAAAAAATTCGCTTCATACGACAGGCTCTATTGAATGTTTTAGACCCAGAAATGGAACGACTATCTCGAATCCCACCCTCTGAGATGTCGAAAAACGAATATCGGTATTTCCTCTCTCGAGTTAACGAGCGTAAAGGCTTGATGTCCATAAATTTCAAACGCGTGTTGGAAAATCCCAATAGCGACGACAACATTGTATTACAAGATTTGGACTCCATTTTTGTTCCAAAGAAAAATGAATTTGTGAATATCCAAGGACGCGTAAACAATCCGGGATTGGTTGCATACAAACCCGGATACAACTATCTCGATTATATTCAACTTGCCGGGGGTTTTGGTTTCCGTGCCGACGAAGATGCAACCTTGGTAGTAAAATCCAAAGGTGAACAATTTCGTGCCCGCGATTTCAACTATAAAATCGAACCAGGGGATAACATCCTTGTCCCACCAAAAGAAGAACTTACATTCTTCGAAGTCTTTACAACAGCTTTAACTATAACAACACAGATTCTTACTATAGCCGGAGTTGTACTTGCAATTGTTAGATTAAGGTAAGAAAATGGAAGTAAGAGAAGCAAAGAGAATCGAACTCAATTTCCTCAACTTAGTAAAAGTGGCTTTTAAACACTACAGATTCATTATTTTTTTTACAATTCTGATTCCAATTGTAATAGTCGCTTTTTCCTATATCATTCCACATAAATACGAATCGAAAGCTACACTGCTCCCGCCCGAGGAAATCATTGGTGGTAATCTTACAGATTTTTTACGAGCATTTTCTAATCTTCCGACATTTGGCTCAGCTCGGGCTACAAAGATTCAACTCTATTACGAAATGTTAAAAAGCAAAGAATTAGCCAAATTTATCGCGCAAAAGGATGAAATTAAGAATTTCAATCTTTTCAAAGAACTTGATACTTTAAAACTTCAAAGAGCAATTTATTTGTATTTAAATGTAGATTTAAAACAATCTGGCTTGTTTATCATTTCTGCAGTCGTACCAACTGGTTTTTTCCCAAACAAAGCCGAAAAAAAAGAGGCAGCACTCGCTTCTGCCGCAATTGTTAAATATGCACTCGAAGGATTGGATACTCTTGTACACACACGAATTTCTTCACGAGCTAAAAGAAAAAGAATTCTTATTGAAAAAACTCTTGCTGAAAAGAAAGTTCAATTGGATTCAATTGAAAAGGCCGTGGAAGATTTCCAGCGAAAAAACAAAATAATAGGTATCGACGAACAAAGTAGGGCAATTCTTTCAACTGCCATAAACATTGGTAGCGAACTTGCTAAAGCTGAAATTGAACTCTCGCTCTACCAAACTGAATACGAAATGAACTCCCCCTACATTAAAGCATTACGAGAAAAAATCCAGAAACTCCGCGAACAATACCAGAAAGTTCAAAGTGGCGGTCTGGTGGGTAACGAAACCTATGCCATCCCACTCGAAAAAGTTCCAACCTTACTACGCGAATATGCTAATCTTGTCAGAGAGCAAAAAATTTTAGAGCAAGTCACCATCTTCCTTGAAACACAAAAATATACTGAAACAATACAAGAAGCCACCGAAATTCCCGGAGTTGATGTATTGGACACTCCATCGGTCCCTTTATCTCATTCTTCGCCAAATAGAAGTATTCTGTTGATTTTTTCAACAATTATATCTTTCCTCTCCTCTGTTGCAATTGTTACATATAGGGCCTATCGAAAAGGTGAAATAAAATAGTTACCATAACAAAAAAGGGGCATTAAATGCCCCTTTAATCGCTGAAATTGTTTCTAATTATTTGTTTTGTAGAAATAAATTTCCAACTGCATCCCAATTCACAACATTCCACCAGTTTTCGATATATTCATTCCTTCGATTTTGATACTTCAAATAATATGCATGCTCCCAGACATCAATCCCAAGAATTGGTATTCCTTTAACTTCTGCGACATCCATAAGTGGATTATCTTGGTTGGGCGTGGAGGTCACAACAAGTTTTCCGTTGGCCATCAAAAGCCAAGCCCAACCAGAACCAAATCTACCCATAGCCGCATCGAAAAATGTTTTCTTAAAGTTCTCGAATGAGCCAAAAGTTGAATTAATAGCACTTGCAAGTTCGCCAGTTGCAGCACCGCCACCATTTGGTTTCATAATATTCCAAAAGAATGTGTGATTCCAATGCCCACCGCCATTATTACGAACAGCAGCTGGCACCTTCGAGGCATTCTTCAACAACTCTTCAAGCGATTTTCCAGCTAGTTCTGTCCCCTCGATGGCTTTGTTTAAATTATTCACGTAAGCTTGATGATGTTTCGTATGGTGCAACTCCATTGTCCACTTATCGATAAATGGTTCCAGAGCATCGTATGGATAGGGCAAAGGTGGAAGTTCAAATTTTCCTGTCATTTTAGTCTCCTTTAAATTGTTAAACAAATTTGTTTCAAATGATTTTGATACAGAACTAATGGTTGCAAGTCCAAGTGATGTTATTGTTCCTAACAAAAATTTTCTTCTTTCCATTTTACACCAAAATTTAAAATTTAGAAACGCCTAAACTAAAAATTTATTTTAACAAATTTTATTTTATAAAAAAAAAGAGGCACTCCGAAGAGTGCCCCTTGAAATCTTAACGTTAGTTTTACTTATTCAATATCATTTGCCTCGAAATCTTTTTCCCACCTGCATCAAGTGTGTAAACATAAACACCGCTCGAAAGATTTAACTTTTCGCTACTAACTTCAAAAGAATGCAATCCTTGGGTCAAATTGCCATGGAATAGTTCAATTTTGAAATCACCAAGTAAATTGCTAAGTGTCAAACGGACGTTGCTTGGGTTCGGCAAGTAGAACTCAATGCGTGTAGTATTTTCAAATGGATTGGGTTTGTTCTGCAAGAGTTGGAGTTCGCCCGTTTCGCCC
>JBAMMD010000030.1:0-18036 GCA_039793965.1 Kapaibacterium sp. (SeqCode)
TTTAAAAAGCAAATTCCAACATACTAATCGCAAATAAATTTGCGGTACATCTTTCCTACGTGGTGTTGGGCGGGCAAGACGGACGCAATCGCCCGATGCTTTATTCTTCCTTCTGCATCTATATCGAAGCGTTCTGTACGTTTTGAAGTGCTCTCTCTCTCTCCGCTTACGGAGAGGAGCGGAGCAACAGGCACAAGCACCGGCTGTTCAATCAGCGGATTGAATGCAACATTTTGCCAACTTGTGCAAAATATTTTCATCATTCGAACCCCTTACATATACAAAAGTAAAAAACAATTTTGAAAAATGCAAATTTTTTTTGGATATTTTGGCGCAGGCTGGAAGCCTGGGGCCACCACACTGTTGTGCAGAATATTTTCAACATTGCCGAATTTAGTTAACAATAAAACTTGAAATTTTTTGTCACTAATTAATTCAAAATATCGAGGTTGTAATGGCAGAACCAGTTTGTGCAGAAAAATCTCCATATCAAATCAAATTGTCTGCGGGGAAATATTACTGGTGTGCTTGTGGCGAGTCGAAGTCACAACCATTTTGCGACGGCTCGCACAAAGCAAAACGAGAGTTCACACCAGTAGCATTTGAACTCTCCGAGCCAAAAACAGTTTGGCTTTGCGCCTGCAAGCGTACATCTAACAAGCCATATTGCGACGGAACGCATAAGAAATTATAACAATGTCTGAACCAATTGTAGCGCTTTCAACACCACCGGGAATATCTGGACTGGCTGTTGTTCGAGCCAGTGGAGATGGCATTTTCGAAATTGTGGACAGATGTTTCAAAGGTAAAGTTAAAATCACCGAGGCAAAGACCCACACAATCCATTACGGCGAGTTTCACAACAAAGGTCAACTTATTGATTTTGTCACAGTTTCAGTCTTTCGACAACCAAATTCATACACTGGGGAGGATGTAGCCGAGATTTCGTGCCATGGAGGCTATTTCGTAGCCGAAAGCATCATAGAGTCGCTGATAGAGCAAGGTTGTAGGCTTGCAGAACCCGGGGAATTCACCAAGCGTGCTTTTTTAAACGGAAAGATGGACTTAACGCAAGTCGAGGCGGTTGCCGATATAATCCATTCTTCTTCCGAAAAAGCATACCAAACAGCTGTTCGGCAATTGGCTGGAGAATTTAGCAAACGAATTTCAGAGTTCAAGAAAAAACTACTCGATTCGGCTGGATTGCTCGAATTGGAACTCGATTTTGCCGACGAAGGTTATGAATTTATTGACCGTGGAATAATACTCAAATCTATCGAAGAATCGATTGCTTTTTGCGAGGAACTGCGGAACTCCTACCATTCCTCAGAGATATTTCGCTCGGGCTATTTTGTAGGGATTGCAGGATTCCCAAATTCTGGAAAATCCACCCTGTTCAATGCACTTTTGAAGCGGAAACGAGCCATTGTAAGCGAAATTCCCGGAACCACGAGGGACTACCTTGAAGAAACGATTTACATCGATGGTGTAGCAGTTCGATTAATCGACACAGCGGGACTGCGTTCAACGGAGGATGTTATCGAAATCGAAGGCATCCGAATGGTCGAATCATTGCTTGCACAGTCGAATTTAATTTTAGTGATAAACGACCTTACGCTCGGACAAAGCCATTCCGACGTTTTGTTCTTTGAGTTAAAAGAGCGATTCAACCATTCGCTAACAGTTTTAGTTCAAAACAAACGAGACCTTGTCGGGCAAGTTCCCTCTGGACGTGAGTTTGAAATTTTTATATCAGCAAAGAAAGAAGAAGGTATCGAACAGATAAAGGAAATTATTAGGAGCGAAATAAGGAAAAAGTCGCAACATATCCAAGATGTTTTGATAAACCAGCGTCATTACCTTTTACTGCAACGAGCCAGCGAAGAATTGAAAAAAGCAAAACAATCGCTCTTGGATAATCTTGGCAACGAACTTGTTGCTGACGATTTAAAAAAAGCGGTGAAAACTCTTGGAGAGCTCGTTGGCGACACATTTAGCCAAGAAGTACTTAACAACATTTTTTCTAAATTTTGCATTGGGAAATGATTATGTTCCACGTGGAACATTAACGCAAGTGTTTTGTTATGAGAAATTTTGACCTTTGCGTTGCATATAGAGTTTATCCTGGTATATGTAAACCAGTTTTTATGTTTCAAAACAACAAATTGAAACTCGCCCAATTTGCATTCAAGTCTTTTGTCAACGCTCTCGGGAAAGTAAAAACTAAACTTTATATTATATTAGATACTTGTCCCAACGAATACAAAGACACATTCCTTCGCATTTACCCTGATGCAGAAATAATCGAAGGAGTCCATCTTGGAAATCCTGGTAGTTTTGAGATGCAAATGAACCTTCTCCTTGAACAAAACTTTTCCGATTTAGTTTATTTCGCTGAGGACGATTACTTCTATCTTCCCGATTCTATTGAAATATCGCTGGATTTCTATCGCAAACACAAACCACATTTTCTCACTTTATATTACCACCCAGATTATTTAAACTGGGAGATACACAATATTTCAGCGCCTAAAGGTATTGCTTTCGAAAACCGGTTTTGGCAAAGAATTGGTTCGACAACTCTAACTTTCCTTACTTCAAAAAAGATCTTAGATGAGACTAAAAATGTCTTCCTTTCTTTTAAGAAAAAAAACTACGATTGTTCGCTCTGGTTCTCTCTAACCAAAACAAATATATTCAAGCCAGCCTTCTACAAACTCGCCTTCAACCCGAAAAGAAACTGGTTCTACGCAAAAATGATTGCAAAAATGTGGTGGTTCAATGCCTGGCAATCCCTTTTTGGCAATGAATATTCTCTTTATGCACCATTCCCTTCGCTTGCAACACACTTGGAGAGAGATTCCCTTGCACCTAATGTACGGTGGAATGAGCTCTTCCAGTATTATCAAAAATTATGGAAAATTGAATAATTATTTGAAAGGCTTTCAACAAAAAACTTTTCCCGTCGAACAGTCAATTTAATCAAGTACCAAGAAAGTAAATAAGTTTTACTACTATTTATTCTTAATTTTGCATTTTGAAAAACAAAAAAGTGTGCGAGAGTGAAAAATAAGATAATTATTGCTGTTTTGTTATTGTTTCTGCTAATCCCTTTAAAATCGAAAAGCCAACTAAATGAAATTCAATTCGAGTATCCTACATCTGTATACTTCAAATCCAAAGAACTTTTTGATTACGAATTGATTAAGTTGTCGGAACGAAAATTAATATTTTATCCATTCAAAGAACTATTGCCAGTCGAAGAAAAGGCTATACTACTTCAATCTGAAATCGAATTTTACCAAAACCGCGAACAATTTGCATTGGATATCCTGAATAACTACGTGAGCGACAATCCAAAATCGATATACATTCCATTTTTCTACGAGAAAATAGCACAATACAATTTCGAAATGAAGCAATACGACGAGGCTGGAAAATATTTTGAGAAAGCCAACGAAGTGGCACAGTACGAATTTAAAAGAAGGAATGACACCGCATACAAAGAGCTTTCTGCTCGGAGCCTTTTTTGGCTTGGTATTTCTCGGCTCCTTGCTGGGAAAATCGACCTTGCAAGAGAATCACTCGAACTTTGCTTCCGTAATTTCCAAGATTCAAAATCTGCCGACGAGGCTCTTTTCTATTTGGGGTTAATTGCGCAAATCAAAGGCGAGGAAGAAACCGCCATAACATACTTCAAGACTTTACAAAAAATTTACCCCCGTTCGAATTTAATTGTGGCTTCGAAGGTTCACGAAGCAAGCAATTACATAGCTTTGAAACAGGATGTCCAAGCATTAGTTGCACTCGATTTTGCTGAAACAGTGCTTGCAAGAATAAGATCGCGAGACTCTGTTGGATTAATCTACGAACCCCAAAGAAATATAGATGATGTCGAAGAAAGAATTTTCTTCCTTCGTGCAGAAGCTTTAAAAATTTCTCGTCGATACGACGAAGCAATAGCAAACTATTCAAAATTCATCGAAACCTATCCTAAATCAAACTATCGATACGATGCTCAACTTGGAATTGGAATTTCTTTACTTGAAAAGGGAGACATACTTAAAAGTATCGAAATATTCGATAGATTAATTAATGAAATACAAGATGAAAATCAAAGCCAAAGGCAACTTGCCGAATTATATCGCGCTGTTGCAAACAGAATGCTTGGCCGTTTGACCGAGTCACAGACCCAGCTTTCAGAACTTGTTGCAAAAAGCAATTATCCATATCAGTCTATCGGTTTGCTTGAACTTGGGCTAATATACTATGAAAAGAAAGAGTTCGAACGAGCAAACAAAACATTGGAACGAGCTTTGCGTGAATCGGCAGACAATCTTCTTTCGGCAAAAATTTACTTGATGCTTGGCGCTACATATCTTGAATTGAAACAATGGGAGAAGGCAATCCAAGCATACAAAAATTCTGAAGAACTTGCCAAGCGCGCTACTTTGGTTCAATTACCTAACAAAGATTTGTTGATTGTCGAAGCAAGATTGAAACAAGCCATAGCACAAATCAAATCGAATAAAATAGGAGAGGCAATCCAGAATCTACTTTTTGTGATAGGGAACTTCCCAAACGAATCGCGAACAGAAGAAGCTTTGTTCTGGCTCGCCGAAGCCTACTACCGTTCCGATATGTTAAGGAACGCAATCGACAAATATGAATCGTTGCTTTCTAAGTATTCAGATACAAAATTCCGCGAAGATGCTCTTTATGGGCTTGGCTGGTCATATTTTCGTTTAAAAAACTTCAAGAAATCCAGTGAAGTCTTTGCTCAATTACTTCGAGAGTTCCCAACAACGAAATATGGTATGGAAGTCTGGCTGCGCCAAGGCGATGGCTACTTCGTTTTAAAAGATTTCAGAAATGCTATTACAAGTTATAGAAAAGTTATTGAAATAGCACCAAAATCCGAAGAAGCACAGTATGCAAATTATCAGGTTTGCCACTCGCTCTACAAACTTGGAAGTCTAAACGATGCTTACAACGAAGTCTTGGAGTTTATAAAAAGATACCCCAATTCACAATATGCCTCAAATGCTCTATTTTTAAACGGATGGATTAGATTCCAACAAAAGAACTATCCCGAGGCGATCAATAGTTTTAACTTTCTCATCGATGCATATCCAAATAGTTTGCTTGTACCACGAGCAAAATATGCCATTGCAGACGCGTTATACAATATGAACAACTTTGAAGAAGCAGCACAAAAATACAAAGAAATAATCGACAACTATCCGACAAGCCCGCTCATTGCCGATGCACTACGAAGTTTGCAGTATTGTTATATCGCTATGGGACGAGACCAAGAAGCGATGCAAATTGCCGAGGATTACATCAGCAAAAACCCAGAGTCGCCTTTTGCAGCCGATTTTACTTTAAAAAAGGGTGAAATGTTTTACACAGGTAAGAATTTCAAAAATGCAATTGCAGAATATCAGAATTTTATTCAAAAATTTCCAGAAAACGAAAGAAAACCCGAGGCACTTTACTGGATGGGCAAAAGTTATCAAAATCTTGGCGACAATGAGAATGCAATTAGTATTTTTAAAGAGATTGAAAAAAAATATTCAGAAAGCGAGTATGCACCGCAATCTTTGCTCGAGCTTGGCATGATATACAAATCGATTGCAAATATTCAGATGGCTGATTCTTGTTTCACCAAGGTGCAAGAGAAATATCCCGAAAATCCTGCATCGGCACAGGCTGGATTCGAGCAAGCAAATATAAAATTTACTCTCGGCGACACAACTACTGCTATTGCAATTTGGGAGAAAATTGCAAAAAAGTTTGAAGGAACAGAATTTGGCGACCAAAGTTTGTATAAAATTGCAATGTACTATCGATTTTCGGGTAAATTCGACGATGCAATCAAAGAATTTTCAAAAATCGTTAATTCATCGACAGACCCAAATCTTTCTGCCGAGGCTCAATACAGAATTGGCGAGATATATTACCGGCGAGGCGATTTCCAAAAGGCAATCGAGGAATTTTCAAAAGTTCGCGAGCGTTATCCAAACGTCGAGGATTGGTACACACTTTCACTTCTAAATCTAGGCGATTGCTACGAAAAAATTGGAGATACTGAAGCGGCAATCATTAGCTATCGTGCAATTGTTGCAGCTCGCGAAACCGATGATTATACCAAGACAGCAAAAAGACGGCTTCAACTATTAGAACAGAAAATCAAAAACTAGAAGGGAACTATGAAAAAGCTTATCTGGTTATGTCTTCTTCTTTTCTCGGGATTAAATCTATTATCCCAAACGCCATCACAACCCTTGGAGTTACCGAATTTCATAATCGAAGGCAAGGAACAAATCGATGTACAAATTGGTACAAAGCAAATCCCCTCATATCCCACTTATCTTGAGCGTAGTACTATCGACTCGCTTATAATTATTGGCAAACCACGAAATTATATTTTATTTCCAACCTCTTTTCCGACAACAATCATCTCACGCTCTTTCCCCGATGGTTATCTGATTGGAAAAATTGGAAGTTTCTTCACATTGGATTTATCGGCTGGTTATCGAACCAATTTCAAAGGTTATGATATTTTTGGTTTTGGAAGTTTCAATGTTAGCAAAGGACATATTGAGAACGCAAACTACACAAAACTTCAATTAGGCTTACAAACAGATTACGTTGCTCCAGAGAAATTTTACATTTTTGGCGGGAGCAAAACTACAACAAATATCGACTTCAGCTTCAGAAACTACAAACTTTATGCTTTGAACAATGCCCCAGCAAGAAGTCAAATTTTCTTTGCACCCCAAATAAACTCCATTGGACATTTCGAAGGCTTCGATTTTAAGACAGGCGCCAATCTTGCAACCGCAAATCAAATCGGCGCGGATAAAAATCTTGTTGAAAACTCTTTGGGTGGTTTTCTCGAAGTTTCAACAAAAACCTTCTCAATTCCATTTGGGGGGAGGATTTCCCTCGACATTCGTTCCTTTGAAAGTAGTTCAACTAATTTCTTTGAATTTTATGGATATTCTACTCTCAATGTCAATGAATTCAAAATCGAACCCACACTCGGTTTACAATTTGCTCGTACAAGCTTCGGGAAGACAAGACCTATGGCTTTAATTTCGGTTGCTGCTTCAAAGATGATCCACCCGAATCTCCTTATTTGGAGTTCAATTTCAAACAAAATAAAGAATTTTAGTTTAAATGTCTTCATTAGTCAAAACCCATATCTTTCCGACTCGCTTGCAATCGATTATCCACATATCATCGAGATGAATGGGAAAGCCAAGTTTCAACCAAATAATGATTTTGCATTGACTTTCAGCGTTGGTTATTCAATTAATAATAGATTGCCTTCGTTTAATTTTGTTCGATTAGGTTATTTCGATATACAATATCCCGACGCAACCATATTTTCTCTTTCGCTCGAAGGGTTTTGGACAAATCCTTTAGTTGGAACTTTCTCAGCAAGCGCGAAGATTAACTCGACTTCACAATCGGACAATAAAAAGGAAGTGCCAAACATTCCTACATTGAATTTTCGAGCTGACTACTCGAGGAATTTCCTCGAAAAGATAAAACTCACTGCTTTCTTTGAATTCGTCGGGAGGCGATTCGCCGACCTTGAAAACTCGTTAACTTTGGATTCCTATAACAATCTCGGTTTTAAAGTGGACTATTTATATAATTCTTCGGCACAAATTTCAATTAATCTGGAAAATTTATTAAATTCGAATATAGTAAATTGGTATGGTTATAAAGAGTGGGGATTTAATTTTAAAATTTGCGTAACATATAAGTTTTAAATATGGCTATAAAAATCGACAAAGAATTGTTTAACGAGAAGGGATACGGCGGGTTCGAACCAACCGACCCCGACGACGAAACCTTCCTGCTCGATAGATTAGGAAAATATCCCGATGTTTTGCCCTACGACACTTTAGCCCCGACTGCCCACGAAAATCTGGATATGTTTGATACCGAATCCATTGATGAGCAAAACTATAAGGAAGAATATTCAAGCAAAGATACATCGGAAAGTTCCGAATCCAAAGATATGGAGGCCGAACCTGAAAAGCCAGTTCCTTACAAAAAATCTGGTATTGAAAAGGAAACCGTCGAACGCGTGCCTTATGAAAAATCGGGATTGCTCGAGGACGAAGAGCCTGTTCCCTTCGAACGAGAGAGGATAGAACAGAAACCATCGACAACAGAAGTTGAAAGAAAAGATAATGTCCAATCAATTTGGGATATTTTCGAAGAAAAGGATACCACCGCTCAGCCGACGTTTGAAACAACGAGTCTCGAGGAACCTACAGCCAAGCCGATAGCAGAAGACGAACAAACACCGTTCCAGCAAAGTAATGTTGCTATCGAAGAAGAAACCACACCAAAAACGGAAACAATTTACATTACATCCGACAGCATAGTTGATACACCTTTGGAAATTAAAGTTCCTGAAATCAAACCCGAGGAATTATCTAAATTTTTCGACGAGGACTTTCGCCAAACAATTCTATCCGATTTAGAACAAAGCAAAAAACGCCGAGAATCGAAAAAGAAAGCACCCGAAGTGGTAATTACCACAAGCGAAAGAGAAGAATTGCAAGAAGAATTGAACAAACTCGAAGAAACACAAACGGAAACCGCCCCCGAACAAGAAATCGAAATAGATATAAGTTCGCTCGACATTGCAAAACCATCTGACTTCGTTGCAAAAGATCTAATAGAATCGGGCGGATTGGACCAGAGCAAACCAAAAAAGGAAAAAAAGAAAAAGGCAAAGAAAGAGAAAAAAACAAAAGAACAACCAATTGCAGAGCAGACAGAAACCCAACCTTCGGTAGTCGAATTTGAATTGGAAAAAAGCGAAGCAGATCAAGCCAAGGACGAGGAAAAGCCAGAAGAGGAGAAAAGACGCAGAAAAGTTCCGTTCCTTTGGTTAGCAATTGGCGGGGGCATTCTTTTACTTGTTTTAGCAATTGGCGGATTTCTTTTCTATCGCAAATATTTTCAACAAAATCAAGGAATAAAAGAAGTTTCAAAAAAAGAGATTCGAAAGGAACAACTTCAACCAAAAGTAGAGCAAAAAGTAGAAACACAACCAACCACCGAACCACCTAAATCCAAAATGGAAACAAAAGTACAGCCAGAGCAAAAAGATGTCATCCAACCAAAAGTTGAACCAAAACAACAAACGGAGAAAATAACTGAAAAAGCCGAGACGAAATCAACCGTCGTTTTACCACCCAAAGAGGTAAAAAGCAAGCCAACGACCAAAGATAAAGAATTCGCTAAGACAAAGGAAGAGATTGAAAAACCAACTCCAGCAATTGCAAAGGCAACGCTCCCACGAACAAAGCAATTTCAATTGCCACAAGAAGTAAAGATAGTTGAAACGCCGCAAGAAGAGTATTCAATTGAAATTTTTTCAACCGCAGACCCCGAAGAGGCTGGTTATTGGTTGACTCAGTTACAAAAAAAAGGATTCAACGCCTACCAAAAAGTTCATAAGATACGCAATATAAACTACTACAAGATTCGGATTGGATCGTACAAAACAATAGAAGAGGCAAAAGGTGTTGCTCGAGCTCTCGGATTTAAAAATGCCTGGATTGACAGGATAAAGTAATACTTTCGCAATCTGTTCCTCAATAGAGCTAACCCAAATTGCACAAAGTATTAATTTTATACATTAATTAATCTGGTTTAAATTTGTTCAGAAAGCAAAACTTTAAAATTTAATAAAAAATTTACATTTTTGTTATTCCAAATCGATTATATTTAAAAATTATTAATTTTGCTTTTTTTTATTAAAGGCGTCAAATGAGAGAGACGGCATTAGAAAGATTTTTGCGATATGTAAAAATTAATACCCAATCGAACGAGTCGTCGGAAACCACTCCGAGTTCCGAAGGGCAATTTGAATTGGCAAATTTGCTTGTAAGGGAACTAAAATCTTTGGGGTTGCTCGATGCCGAAGTGGACGAACACTGTTATGTTATGGCAACCATACCATCGAATCTCCCAAAGAGCCATTCTGCATATGGCAAAGTTCCAAACATAGCATTTTTAGCACATCTGGATACCTCGCCCGAGGTTTCTGGGGAGAATGTCAAACCTCAAGTAATTAAGAATTATGATGGGAGCGACATTGTTTTGCCCGCCGACCCTTCCATCGTAATTCGTGTTGATGAAAATCCAAATCTTCAAAAATGCATCGGACACACAATAGTAACCACCGATGGTACAACCTTGCTCGGAGCCGACAATAAGGCAGGAATATCTGCTATTATGACAATGGCTGACTATCTTACAAGCAATCCACAAATTCTTCATGGGGAAATCCGAATTTGCTTTACGCCCGACGAGGAAATTGGAAACGGAACCAAGTACTTGAATTTGCAGAAATTGAATGCGAAATATGCATACACCGTCGATGGCGACCTACCTGGGGAATTGAACAAAGAAACATTTAGTGCGGACCAGGCAACAATAACAATCATTGGCAGAGATATTCACCCGGGCACTGCAAAAGGAATTATGATCAATTCAATTAGAATCGCTGGGGAAATCATTGCTCGCTTGCCAAAGAATATGGCGCCGGAGACTACCGAGGGTTACGAACCATACATCCATCCATACATTCTCGATGGTGGTGTGGGGAAAACAACTCTAAAAATTCTGCTTCGCGATTTTAGAACATCTGGACTTGAAGAGCAAAAACAAATTCTTCAAAACATAATTCACGAAGTGCAAACCTTGTATCCGAAAGCTGAAATTTCTCTTGAAACCAAGTATCAATATCGAAATATGCTCGATCATCTCGAGAAAGTTCCAATTGTATTGGACAATCTTTGGGAAGCGGCGCTACGAAGCGGGGTGCAACCTTATTGGAAACCTATCCGGGGAGGTACCGATGGCTCTCGGCTTACTGAGATGGGGGTCCCCACCCCAAACATTTATACTGGAGGGAACAATTTCCATAGCAAGACAGAATGGCTTTCGGTCGACTTTCTAAATAAAACAGTTGAAACTCTTGTCAATCTTGTCCAAGTTTGGGTTGAAAATTATTAAAATTCTGGAGTAAATATGGCGAGCGACCATAAAGTTTTGAACACAACAATTCAATTACCCGAAAATGCCCATCGCGAATTGAAACCCGGAGAAATCTATCGACCAATACTGCAACCAGAGTACAAATTCCCAGAAGTCACCTCCTATTCGCTTTTTCTTGGTTTGCTAATGGCAATCGTTTTTTCTGCTGCCGCTGCTTATTCTGGGTTGAAAATCGGTCAGGTTATGGAAGCAGCTATACCTATTTCGATCATAGCAGTTGGAATTTCAGCCGCTGCGCGTAAGCGCAAGGCTCTTGGGCAAAATGTGATTGTCCAATCGATTGGGGCTTCTTCTGGCGTGATTGTTGCTGGCGCAGTTTTTACCATTCCGGCTCTTTACATTTTGAAACTCAATGCTACTTTTTTCCAGATTTTCTTTGCTTCGATGCTTGGCGGCTTCCTTGGTATTCTTTTCCTAATTCCTTTTAGAAAATTCTTTGTAAAAGAAATGCACGGCAAGTTCCCGTTCCCCGAAGCAACCGCAATAACCGAAATACTCGTAACTGGGGAAAAGGGTGGAAAAAGTGCAGGCGTTCTTGCAACAAGTGGTATAATTGGCGGTGTCTATGACTTTTGCGCAACCTCGCTTCATCTTTGGAAGGAGACATTCACTTCACGCGTTATTCCTATCGGCGAGATCATTGCCGAGAAGTTTAAATTGCTCTTCCAATTGAACATCAGCGCTATGATTTTCGGTTTTGGCTATTTGATTGGATTAAAGTATTCACTAATTATTACAATTGGTTCATTCCTCTCATGGTTCGTTCTTGTTCCATTGATAAATCAAATCGGTCAAATCACTGCTGGCACCGGGACAAACTACTTCGCTTCGATGCCGCCAGAACAAATTTTCTCGCTTTATGTTAGACCTATTGGAATTGGAGCAATTGCTATGGCTGGAATTATTGGCATAATAAAATCATACAAAGTCATAGGCAATGCATTTTCTCTTGCAATCAAAGGCTTCAGTAGAAGGAAAAAGATTGGTTCTTCCGATTCCGAAGACCATCTTCGAACTCAAAAGGATATTCCAATGCATATTCTTCTTACGCTTATTCTGTTCACTATTCTTGGAATATTTCTGTTTTTGCTACTTGGAGTTAATATCACCCCACTTCAAGCAATTATTGCGCTCCTGACAGTTGTAATTATATCCTTTCTTTTCACTTCTGTTGCAGCAAACGCTATTGCAATAGTTGGCACAAATCCCGTCTCTGGAATGACTTTGATGACCTTGATTTTGTCTTCCTTAATATTAACCCAAGCAGGCTTGACTGGCAAAGAAGGTATGGTTAGCGCTCTGATTATTGGCGGGATTGTTTGTACTGCATTGTCAATGGCTGGTGGCTTCATAACTGATTTGAAAGTTGGCTACTGGATTGGTTCGACCCCAATCAAACAGGAAACTTTCAAATTTCTTGGGGCAATAGTTTCTGCAGCAACTGTTGGACTTGTTATTTTCATATTAAACGCATCCTATGGGTTTACCAAAGAAGACTATGTACGAAATCAAAATTTGTTTTCCCAAGAGGAATTAGCGAAAATAGAAAACAAAACGGCTGATCCAGCTTTGCTCGAGCGTTATGAAAAAGCTTTAAATTCAGCCGAGCCACTGGTGGCTCCGCAAGCAAACGCAATGGCTGCAGTGATTCAGCCCTTAATGTCGCCACAGGCAAAAGTCGACTGGATTCTCTACCTTGTTGGTGTTTTTATAGCACTTTTTGTTAATTGGTTAGGAATATCCCCGCTTGCGTTTGCGCTCGGAATGTATCTACCTTTACCTTTGAATACTCCTTTGCTTGTCGGTGGTTTAATCTCCCATTTTATACAAAAGACCACTAAAGACGAAAAATTGAAAAACGCAAGAACACAACGAGGAACACTTATCGCTTCAGGTTTTATGGCTGGGGCTTCTCTTTTCGGAGTTATTGGCGCACTACTGCTGTTTTTCAAAGTTCGCCTCTATCAATTGGTCGGAAATTGGGGCGAAACTGTTTGGGCTGAATGGCTGAGCCTCGTTATGTTTACAATCTTGATTATATATTTTGTTTTCGACACTCTATCTGCAAAACCAGACGAATAATGACAATTTACGAAAAATTGAAAACCAAGAAGAATCATTGGGGCAAAACTGCTAACTTCTCTATTTCTATCATCTTGCTCGTAGTTTTGGTTTATCTTTCTCTTAAAGGGTTAGATTTAAATTCTCTTGCGAAATACATTATCTCTGCAAATTACTTGTGGGTCTTGCTTTCAGTTCCCGTTGGGCTGGCTTCGCATTGGGCAAGAGCACTTCGGTGGAAAACTATGCTGAAACCTATTGCCAACCCTCGTTCCAATTGGAATCTTTTCTCTGCAGTGATGGCTGGCTATGCTGTAAACAACATTTTACCGCGGGCTGGGGAACTGCTCCGTCCTTATTATTACAGCAAGCGAGAAAAGATTTCCTTTACAATGACTTTAGCAACTATTGTAGTCGAGCGATTTCTCGATTTAATCTCCTTGCTTCTTATCTTTGTTCTCGCCTTTTTTTTCTTTCGTCAACAATTGAAACTTGCGCTTCCTAATTTGCACATTGAAAACATTATTTATCCGACAATCTTGATTATTTTTCTTGGCATATTAAGCTTCTATCGACGCTGGATTAACTTCCTGCTTACTAAATTAGTCAAACCAATTTCTACAAAAATATTCAACCGCCTCAACGAACTCTTCGAAAAATTTTTTCTTGGTTTAACAGTCATCAAGCAACCTTCACAATATCTTCAACTTTTCTTCGAATCGTTCCTTATTTGGTTGCTTTACACCATTCCACTATACATTATGTTCTTTTCGTTTAGTTTTGCAAAGACATACAATCTCGGTTTTGATGACGCAGTTTTACTTATTATTATTTCTGGAATTGGGTACACAGTTGCTCCAACACCCGGTGCAATTGGAGTCTACCATTTCCTTATCCAAAATGCCTTGCACAAGTTATACGGGGTCGGGATGGAAGAAGCACTTGCTTATGCCACTGTTACCCATGCGGTAAATTTCCTTACTCAAGCAGTTGTAGGTGGTTTATTTCTTTTGCGTGAAAACTTATCACTGATTCCGAAAATTAATCCAGATGTTATCAAAGAAAATAATGGAAAAGATACACCTTCGAGCAAATAAAATTCCAAGAGTCGAAAGTGGCAATCTTTGGATTTTTAGCAACGAACTAAAATCGCTTCCTAAACTCGAACCTGGGTCTATTGTCGAAGTCCTTACTGCCGAAGGGAATAGCCTTGGTTTGGCTTTCTACAATCCACACAGTTTGATAGCAGTTCGCCTTCTAAAATTGTCGATTGTCGATGATATTGCAAAAGCAATCAAGGATAGAATCCTCCGAGCGAAGCAACTTCGCGAAAAAATATTCCCAAACGAAAATTGCTATCGCCTTGTATATGCCGAATCCGATTGTTTGCCGGGTTTAATAATCGACCGATTCGCCGATTACTTCGTCGTTCAAGTCAATTCTGCCGGTATGGAAAAATTCATAGGCACAATTCCAAAAATTTTATCCGATTTGTTCCCGAATTGCAAAGGAATTATAGCAAAAAATACAACTCATTTCCGAAAATTGGAAGGATTGGAAAGTTACGAAAAGATTATCTATGGGGAAATCCCCGAAGAAGTTACTGTTGTTGAAAGCGGAGTAAAGTATATTCTGAATTTTTATGAATCGCAAAAAACTGGATTGTTTTTAGACCAGAAACTGAATAAAAGATTCATTCGCAGGATTTCCTCAAATCTTCGTGTGCTTGATTGTTTCTCGAATTGTGGTGGTTTTGCCTTGAACGCTGCTCTCGGCGGGGCGAAAGATGTTACTCTTGTAGATATTTCCGATATTGCATTGAACTATGCAAGAAAGAATTTTGAACTTAATGGCTTGAAAAATTCTACTTTTATTTGTGACGATGCTCTTGACTTCCTGAGAAATGAATTTCAAAACAAGCGAAAGTATGACCTAGTTATTTTAGATCCACCATCTTTCACAAAGAGCAAAAAAAGTGTCCCAACAGCAATTGCAGGCTACCGCCAAATAAACAAGTATGCAATGCGCATCGTTTCCTCCAACGGATTTCTTGCCACGGCAAGTTGTTCTATGCACATCGACGAACCCACATTTTTAAAAATCATTCAAAACGTTGCATTCTCGCAAAAGTTTAATCTAAAACTAATTTATCGTGGCGGACAATCCCCAGACCATCCTATTCTTCTTTCTATGCCAGAAACTCGATACTTAAAATTTTTTGTTTTTCAAATTTCGAAAGGATAATGCTTTGGAAATTATTTATGCTATAATTATTGGAATAATACAGGGACTAACAGAGTTCCTTCCTATAAGTAGCACTGCGCATATGACTATTTTTGCACAATTACTCGACACAAAGTTGATTTCCGACCCTCGTCTTTGGACCGCCTCGATGGCAACAATTCAACTCGGAACATTTGCTTCTTTGCTTTTTTACTTCCGAAAAGAAATTCTTGAAATTGCAAATGGATTAGCAAAAGCCTCATTCAATGGCAAAAAAAATCTCACTGAAGACTTGTCAGAAAAATCAAAGCTTGGTTGGTTGATTATTATCGGCTCGATTCCAATTTTCGTCATCGGCTATCTTCTAAAAGACTTAATCGAAGGGGAATTTACTAAAAATTTGTGGACCATCAGCGTTGCTTTAATCCTTGTTGGCATTATACTTTTCGTTGCCGAGAGAACTGGAAAATTCAAAAAGTCTTTGAACGAAATTTCACTCCTCGACGCGCTTATAGTTGGCATTGCACAATGTTTTGCCCTAATCCCGGGGGTCTCTCGTTCTGGGGCAACAATAACTGCTGGGCTGTTCCTTGGGATGCGACGCGAAGAGTCTGCAAGATTTTCCTTCCTTTTGAGCATACCCGCGGTTTTTGTTAGTGGGGTTTACGAATTTTACAAGAATTTCAATTTACTTTCTTCGTCTCATATATTGTTTATTATCGTCGCTACAATCTTTGCTTTTGTTTCAGGCGTAGTAGCAATTTCTTTCTTGTTGAATTATTTAAAAACAAAATCAACTTTGCTTTTTATCGTTTATAGAATTTTTCTGGGTCTTGCAATTATTCTTTGGCTTCTATGATGATTAGATATTGTTCCTTGCTAATGTTGCTGGTTTTATTTGCTTCGTGCCAAAGGAGCGAGAAAAATGGCACACCACAGTCAAGAGGAAATACCGACACAACAGCAAAGGACTACCGGGAAATGCTTCCAGTTTCACGACTGAAATTTGATATTCAACTCAACCCCGACTCAATTAAAATAACACATTATGCCACTTTGAAGACAAGTTTTGGCGATATCAAAATTGCTCTCTTTGGCAAAGACGCCCCAAAAACTGTAAAAAATTTCGTAACACTCGCCCGCAGAGGCTATTTCAACAACACACTGATACATCGTGTCGCTAAAAACTTTCTTATTCAAATGGGCGACGGTAATACAAAATTCCCCTCGAAAAAAGAAGAATGGGGGAAAGGTGGAACAAGCATTTACGGTGGATACTTCCCCGATGAAATCAACCCCAACTCGATTATTTACAAAGTTGGATACACTTACGGTACGGTCGCTATGGCGAATAGTGGACCAAATAAAAACCTAAGTCAGTTTTTTATATGTCTGGACGATGCCCGTGACTTAGAAAAAAAATATACAATATTTGGCAAAGTAGTCGACGGCTTCGAAGTAATCAACAAGATAGAGGAGCAAGAAATAGTTCCCTTCAAGTTCGACAGCTTGGACGGCACACCCAAAAAACCAATCAAGATTTTAAGAGTTCTCGTAAAAACGAAAGAACAATGATATCAAAACCTGTTATTTTTTAAATTTATTTTTTATATAAAATTGATTCCCAAGAGAAATCTATTTTTGTAAACAAATTTAATTGCAACCAAACAAACATTTCTTATCATCCCCCTGCACAAGCACAGATAAGAATGATGATGAAAATTTAGCCCTCATTGTAAAATAGGACAAAGAAAACTAAAACAATTCTTTTAAATTATCTTAATATTTTTCTAATTTTTTTTAAATTTTTTTTTGGTTAAATAAATTTTTCTTTTTAACTTAACTTTTTATATAAACTAATTTCTTTTTCAACTATTTGGAGTATAAGATGGTTTCAACCTCTCACCCTCAAAAAATCTATTCTCGCATCCTTTTCAGTTAACGCTGGAGAGTGGGTAGGTTCTCGTTGGAGTTCTGTTCTTTTTCATTGTTTAACAATTATTGGAGGAATTGCAATGCGTTCAATTTCTGGCTTACTGAGAAGCTGCGCTCTGTGGAGCGCATTGTTGCTGCTGTCTCTTGCAGCATTTGCACAACAGCCGTGTGGTGTCAGCGTCAGTCTCATCCCCGTTGGTAAGGATACCATCATTGCGCAGATGGGTCCTGTCGAGCGGTGTATCTACCGTGTCCAACTTATCAACAGTCGAAACGATGTAGGAAAAGTTATTGTTATCCCTGTTGTTGGGCAATCAGCGGTTTGGTTTGCGGATACAGTCGGTGGAGGGAGCGTTACCTGGGCAACTGGTAGTTGCTGTGAACCTCGGTTTTACTTCCTGCCGTTTATGGGCAAGTATTCAACCTCAACTAGCCCATATACCATTGGAAGAGTCTGGATCTCTGGTTCTGTTCCACAGCCGTTGGTAATTCAGTTTGAAAATGCGAACGGTCAACTAATATGTACACAACAAATAGTTGGACAGTGTGATACTCGTCAGAATGGACCACAAAGCGGCGGTTGTCTTGTTCCATCCATCAACGTCAACACTGGCTTCAACCCTGCGACCGGGTCGGTGATTCCAATTACCCCCACAGCCTATGACCCCAACTGGATCGTCATCCAAGACCCATTGCCCAATACGAACGAGCCGCGCC
>JBAMMD010000030.1:18136-47163 GCA_039793965.1 Kapaibacterium sp. (SeqCode)
GACCCCAACTGGATCGTCATCCAAGACCCATTGCCCAATACGAACGAGCCGCGCCCAGCAAGCGTGATTACAGCACACCCAGCATGGCATGTACCCCTTCCAGGCTCGCAGTGGATCGCAGTTTACAACAGTTATGCCAATGGCACGAATGGCGTCTATGTCTTCGAACGCTGTTTCTGCATCGAAGGACAAACGCGTGCTGTCGCCGAACTTCAGGTGCTTGCCGATGACATCGTGGATTCGATCCTCGTCTGCGGGCAGAAAATGACCAATCGAACACCTTCCTATACGAACAATTGGTTTTTGATGCCCGCTCGGATCTATCGGGACACAATAACGTTGACGAGCGGAACATGTTGCATTCGCGTCTTCGTCAGGAATACAAACAATGTCGCATTTGGTCTCGACATTGCAGGTGGCATTACGGCTCTCGGTCCGGCAGCGAATCTGTTGGCAGATACTTGCTGCAGCGAGGCGCAATGCTGGATCGTCGGGCAGAAAATTCACGACCTCAACTGCAACGGCAAGATTGACCAGGGCGAGCCTGGATTAGGTGGATGGACGATAACAGCCACCGCAGGAAGTAACACGTACACTGCTACCACAGGTAGTGATGGGTGGTATGCAATCCAAGTCCCGCCGGGAACGTACACCCTCACCGAGCAGGTCCAGCCGGGCTTTAGTGCTTCGACACCGTCGGGCGCGTTCTACGTGACCATCGCACAGGGGCAGGTCCTGCAGTACGACTTCCTCAACTGCACTGCACCACCGCCGTGCGACACGATCGGCAAGGTCCGATTGGATAGCGCCTGCTGTCAATTCACGATCCCCATCTTCCCAGCAACCGGAAGTGGTATCCCCGGCATAACGAGCATCCAGTGGTCGCTTTCCGGAGGGACGATGGAGAGCATCACGAACTTCACCGGTTGCACCGCAAGCTACCCGAACCCCTACGGACAGACGAGCGGAACGATCACGTTTAGCCCCGCCTGCACGAACAGTCCGATGAACCTTGCGATGGAAGTTACCCCGACGACCGCCAGCGGTGTCGTGACAATCTACTTGACCATCAACCATGGTTCGAACCAGGTTTGTCGCGACACACTCCAACTCCGATGCGCCCGTGCACCCATCACCAAGTGCGATGGTCTCGCGGTAGCGCCGTACATTTTCAATAATCTCCAGCAGTCCTGGCGTACGTTCACGATAACCAATCTCAAACAGCCTGCATCCCCGATCAAGGAGCTCAAGATCACGCTGACCCCACCACCATGTTCCCCGACCTATGTGTGGACCGGTGGCGGTCTGTCTGTCGATGGTGGCGCTCGCAGTTGGGGTTATACAACGAGCGGCACGCCACCTTACAGCACCATCACCATGAGCTGTCCTCCTGCATCTTCAACATCAGCACCGCAAGGAGCAGCAGCGAACACTACGGTGCAATTCAACCTCGGGGTGGATTACACCTGCAACTGGACGGGCACGGTTACGCTGACTGTCATCCACTGCGACGGCGATACCTGCACGCTCACAGCGGACTGGTGCGCGAAGCCAAATCCAAAGCAGTGCATAACCATCGGGCCTCCCATAGATATTAGTCTTTTAGGTCCAGCGACGTCACCACTGAGGATTGCGCGGATCATGGAAGTGCGGATCGATACAATGATGGTGCCTGGAAATCGTGAGCTCCACGCCTGCAATGCGACCGTGGTACCTGTGAGCCGTGGCTGGGACGTTGTCGGCGTGAGCATCGAAGACGAGCTCACCCAGGATGAGCGGGAATCTGGTCGCTACCGTCCCTGGGTTGGTGGGGTCAAACTCACCAAGGCGGATGCAGCACGGTGGGCGCTGGTGGAACTCCAGCCTTGCAAACAGGACACCACTCCGATCAAGGGACCCTGGACACTGCGGGCAACGCTTGCATCGAGAGAGCCACTGCCAGATACCCCGCGTGTAGCGGTAACCTTCTACGACGCCAATGGCAATCCGATTGCCAGCGACACGGCGAAGGCAGCGATGCAGGTGACCTCCGTGCCGGTCGAGATTGTCCAGCCCGGTGGTGGCAGCAGCGGCATCCTGCAAATCGTGCCGAATCCTGCAGCCGAGGAGGTGCGAGTCGAGTACGTGCTGGCTCGTCCGGGCGAAATAACGGTCGAGCTCTGCGACCTGCTCGGCAAGTGCCAGCTGAAAGCTGATTTGGGTTGGATGCCGTCCGGCCGGAACTCTTTCGGCATGAGCACAGCAGACTTGCCAACCGGCAGTTACATCCTGCGACTCCGGACAAGCGACGGCGTGCTGACAGCACCGCTACGCGTGATGCGATAGCACGAGGTCTCGAACACTCGAGAGCGGGCAGCCTCCAGGTGGGGGCTGCCCGTTTTAATTTTTATAATAAGAAATTTTGTTCAAAAAGGGTTGCTCGTAAATCACTTCGGATATTCTATTCGATTTAAATGTCTATACTTGCTCACAAATTTAACAATAGGAAAAATTGTTTTGAGAAAGATTGATTAGAGTTGTGTGGATAACCTTGTGGGCTCTACAGGATTCGAACCTGTGACCTCTTCCGCGTCAAGGAAGCGCTCTAAACCAAGCTGAGCTAAGAGCCCAAATTGAAATGCAAAATTGCAAAAAAATTTCGAAAAAAACAAAAAATTTTTTTGCTTTTTTTTCTTCTTTAACATCTGAATTATTTGGAATGTGGAAAAATGAGAAAATATTTGTTTGCTGTTGTTTTCTGGATTTTGCCTTTTGTGGCTGTTGACGCAGAGTATAAATTTATCGCAACAGCAAGCAGTACAGTGGTTTCTGTTGGAGAACAAATTCAAGTGACTTTTACGCTCAACTCAACCAACGGCAAGAGCTTCCAACCACCCAATTTCAAAGGATTCACAGTGCTTGCCGGACCAAGTCGCTCGATGAGCACCCAAATTATTAATGGACAGATTTCGAGCTCGATGTCCTTTATCTATATCTTGTCGGCGGATGTCGAGGGCACTTTTACAATCGAGCCAGCACGAATAACCGTCGATGGGAATGTACTTTCCTCAAATCCAATTACCATCAAAGTTGTAAAAGCAAACGCAAAAACTCAAAACCAACAATCGCCAGAGCAAAGCGAAGGGAAAAATCTTTCGCAACAAGCAGACGAAATTATCCGTAACAACTTGTTTATCCGATTGATTGTTGATAAACAACAAGCCTACCTTGGCGAGACTATTGTTGCTACCTATAAACTATATGTCCACCCAGATTTGAACATTGTAAACATTAATGTCCCTAAAATGCCCAGTTTCAATGGCTTTTGGACTCAAGACTTTGGACTCAAGGAATTAAAATTTACAACAGAAGTTATAAATGGAATACCATATCGTGTTGCAGACATCAAACAAGTTGTGTTAATACCCCAGCAAAAAGGAACATTGACAATCGACCCGATGGAAATCGAATTTCTTGTGCGGCTTCTCGTGCGACAGCAACCACAAAAGAAACGATATCGCGACCCATTCGATATGCTTTTCGACGATCCATTTTTTAACGACCCATTTTTTTCTACAAGATACAAAGATTTTCCGTTTACTGTTCGCTCCAAACCAGTTTCAATCAAAGTCTTGCCTTTGCCTTCGCCGGAACCTGCTGATTTTCGAGGTGGCGTCGGCAACCTACAAATGAAAGCCTGGTTGGACAAAAACCAGGTGAAAACCGGCGAAGTAGCCACACTTCGGGTGCAAATTTCCGGCAAAGGAAATTTGAAATTGCTCTCTCCGTTCCAATTGAATCTACCAGCAGATATAGACACCTACGAACCCAAAATTGTCGACAACACAAATGTTTCTCCTTCGGGTGTTACTGGAAACGTAACTTTTGAATATTATTTAGTGCCAAAAAATCCAGGGCAGTATAAAATCGAACCCATAAAATTTGCTTACTTTAATCTGGAGAAAAAAGAATACATTACGCTTTCAACCGAACCTTTTGTGCTAAACGTTGAAAAAGGAACTGCAAGTCAAACACTTGTTGCCAACATAAAGAAAGAAGATGTACAATTCCTTGGGAAAGATATACGTTATATTAAAACACAGGCAGGCAATTTTGAGCGAGAAGAAGATAGTTTTGTTGTTAGCCCGCTCTTCTGGTTTTTAAATTTGTTGCCTATTGGAATTTGGGTCCTTGTTTTTCTATTGGCAAGACGCAAGGAGAAAATCGCAGACAATGTCGTTTTGATGCGACAAATTTATGCTTCGAAAATTGCTCGAAAATATCTAAAAAACGCAAAAAAATTAGTAAACAATGGACAAAAGGACAAGTTCTACGAAGAAACAGCCCGAGCAATTTGGACCTTTGTTGCAAATACCTTAAATATGAAACCAACAGATTTAACTAAGGAAAATATCAAAGAAAAATTGACAGAGAAGATCGACGACCCGCAGCTTGCCGACCAATTGATAGAACTAATCAATGAATGCGAATTGGCAAGATATTCGCCTCAATTTGATAATGTTTCTTTAGAATCTATTTATTCCAAATCGATCGAGGTTTTATCCAAATTAAGTGAAAAACTAATATGAAAAAGATAATTTTGGCAATTCTTTCTTTTTTGTTGATCCAAAGCACTTCCCTGTTCTCTGTCGATAAAGCCAATTTGGAATATTTATTTCAGAAGGCAAACGAAAGCTATTCTAAAGGTGATTATCATAGCGCCATCGATTTGTATCAAAAAATTTTATCCTCTGGCTATATGAACAAAGCGGTTCTTTTCAATTTAGGCAATTGCTATTACCGATTGGGTGAATACCATAAAAGCATATTGTTTTTCGAGCGGGCAAAAAAATTGGACCCTTTTGACGAAGACATTAAATTCAACCTTCAGATGGCAAATCTCCATACAGTCGATAGGATCCAAGAAATCCCTAAGTTTTTTCTTAAACAATGGTGGGAGGATGTTCGCGATAGCCTTGCTTCCCGGCAGTGGGCAACCGTAAGCACTGTGTCTATCTGGCTCGCTTTCTTGGCCTTAACAATATTCTTATTTGTATTTTCCCCTAAAATAAGAAAAATCTCCTTTTTTGTTGGGTTATTTCTTCTTATGCTTTTTCTCATTTCAACGATTTTTGGGTATAGCCGATATAAATATGAAACAAGCCATAACGAAGCAATAATATTCAGCATAAATGCCTACATTAAGAGTTCGCCCGAGGAAAACTCTACAGACTTGTTCATCTTGCACCAAGGTACGAAAATAGAAATTTTAGACAAAATCGGCAATTGGTACAAAATACGGCTTGCAAACGGAAATATTGGTTGGATAAAAGGAACCGAGATTGAACGAATCTAATTTTTGCCCAGTTCTCAAAATTGAAGAGATTTCCAAAAACAATTTACGACGACAACAAGTCCTTAAATCAAGTCAGCAAAAAAAATTAAAAAAATTGGGGGCAGAAGCCCCCACGATAGTTATTAGATTATTTATCGTCGACAACTGTAAAGTCGGCTTCCTCGACATTTGATTTGCCTTGGTCTTGGGATTTCCCATTTGTGCTACCACCTGTCGGACCCGACGAAGCCGTTGCCCCAGCCTGTTGATAAATCCTTGTCGAAGCTTCGCTCCAAGCTTGATTCAAGGCTTCCATTGCAGAGCGAATTTCTGCAATATTGTTGTCTTTAATTGCCTTGTCCAATCTATCGCGAGCACTTTCAATTTTTTGTTTGTTTTCAGGGGGTAATCTATCGCCAAGCTCCTTTAATTGCTTGTTGGTCGAATAGACAAGATTGTCGGCTTGGTTCTTTAAATCGATTTCCTCGCGACGGCGACGGTCCTCTTCCGCGTGCATCTGCGCTTCGCGTTTCATTCTTTCAATTTCATCTTTGTTCAAGCCGCTCGAAGCCTCGATTCGAATATTCTGTTCTTTCCCTGTAGCTTTGTCGCGAGCAGAAACGTGCAAAATCCCATTAGCATCGATGTCAAAAGTTACTTCGATTTGCGGGACACCACGCGGTGCGGGCGGAATACCGTCCAGGTGGAATCGACCAAGGGAACGGTTATCTCTGGCAAGTGGCCGCTCGCCTTGCAAAACGTGAATCTCGACGGAAGTTTGATTGTCTGTTGCGGTTGAAAATATCTCTGTTTTTCGTGTGGGAATGGTTGTATTTGCTGGTATCATAACGGTCATAACACCACCAAGAGTTTCAACGCCAAGGCTCAACGGAGTTACATCCAAAAGCAGAACATCTTGAACTTCGCCAGCAAGAACAGCGCCTTGGATTGCAGCTCCAACAGCCACAACTTCGTCAGGGTTGACTCCTTTCGATGGTTCTTTGCCAAAGAAGTTTCGAACAAGTTCCTGAATTTTTGGAATTCGAGTAGAACCACCAACAAGGATGACCTCGTCGATTTGTGCCGGGGTCACTTTGGCATCGCGGAGAGCTTGTTCGACTGGTCCAAGAGTCTTTTCGAACAGGTCGATACACAGACTTTCGAATTTAGCACGAGTAATTGTCATATTCAGGTGCTTGGGTCCATCGGCAGTTGCTGTGATGAATGGGAGATTGATGTCTGTTTGAAGCATTTGCGAAAGTTCACATTTGGCTTTCTCCGCAGCCTCGCGCAAGCGTTGCAAAGCCATCGGGTCCTTGCGCAAATCCACACCTTCTTGTTTCATAAACTCATCGGCTATGTAATCAATCAGACGCTGGTCGAAATTATCCCCTCCAAGGTGAGTATCCCCATTCGTGGATTTTACCTCGAAGACACCTTCCCCAATTTCAAGTATAGAAATATCGAATGTGCCACCGCCAAGGTCGTAGACGGCAACAGTAAGATTCTTGCCTCGTTTGTCCAGTCCATAAGCAAGAGCAGCAGCGGTCGGTTCGTTGATTATTCTTCGAACATTCAAGCCAGCAATTTCGCCAGCATCTTTTGTAGCCTGTCGCTGTGCATCGTTAAAATATGCTGGAACGGTAATTACAGCATCGGTTACTTTTTGTCCAAGGTAATCTTCGGCAGTTTGCTTCATCTTTTGCAGAATCATAGCGGAAATTTCAGGTGGGGAATAAAGCCGCCCATTTATGTCAACTCGAACCGAGTTCCCATCTGGGGAAGATACAACTTTGTAAGGCACCATTTTCATTTCTTCGACAACTTCTTCGGGACGGCGTCCCATAAAGCGCTTAATCGAATAGACTGTATTTGTTGGATTTGTAATTGCTTGTCGCTTTGCTGCTTGGCCAACAAGTCTTTCGCCGGTTTTTGTAAATGCTACGACCGACGGGGTTGTTCTGCTGCCTTCGCTATTTGCTATTACCACCGGCGTACTTCCCTCCATCACAGCCACGACAGAGTTCGTAGTTCCAAGGTCAATTCCTATTATTTTTCCCATATTTAGCCTCCTTTTATTGTTTCACAAAGATTTTTTCTCTATTCAAAAATGATAGCAAAAGTGTACTGAACACTTCTGCTATCATTATGTTTAAATTAGACGCTTGTCTTAAAATAATATTACTGAACTTCAACTAATTTTTCTTTTGGTTGTTTAACTTCTGACTTCGCGACGGAAACAGAAAGAACTCCATTTTCAAATTTTGCCTTTACTTTCGTAGCGTTGATATCATCGGGCAATTGAAATGCACGGTGGAAATGTCCGTAAGTTCGCTCGCTTCTGCAGCAAGTCTTGTTTTCCAAGAGTTTGTCGACTTTCTTTTCGCCGCTGACAATCAAAACATTGTCGTCGTTGATTGTCAATTTGATGTCTTCTTTTTTCACACCGGGCAATTCAAATTCAAAATTATAGTATAAATCGTCTTCCCAAATGTCTACGCTCGGAGTAAAATCGGTTGTTGCTTCACTCTTTTTTTCAATTGTCGAATCTATTAAATTCGACAAGTTCCTAATCATATTCTCCATTTCCCAAAAGGGATTGAATCTTCGCATTCTCATAATTATCTCCTTTCATTGTTTTACATAAAATTAGTTCCTGCCCAAAGGGCAGGAACAAGATTAACTAATTGGAATATCAATTTGCTTTGGTGGTTGTGGTTCAACTTTTTCTAACGTGATTGTCAACACACCATTCTCATACTTAGCGCTGACGTTGTCTTTCTTAACATTGTCGGGCAACATAAAGGACCTTTGGAACGAGCCGTAGCTTCGCTCGACACGTATAAAATTTCGTTCTTTGTCTTCAGCTTTGAACTCGCGTTTCTTCTCTCCTTTGATTACAAGAACATTGTCGTCTGTAATCGAAACCTTAACGTCCTCTTTGCTAACTCCCGGCAATTCTACCATAACGTAAAGGTTCTTTTCGTCTTCGGAAATATCCACTCTCGGAGAGAAGTCGCTCGGAGTTACGGTTATCCCTCGTTCAAACTCTTCGAACATTTCGCTCATTCTTCTTGCAAGAGTTTCAAAGCCTCGAAAAGGATCAAATCTTACGATTGCCATATCACCCTCCTTAAATTGTTTAACATACATTTCAAAATCAAATGCACTTTTTATTATTGAAAAAGCGTGCCAAACGAATCAAAAACGACAATTCTTCAGACAGGTTGTAATATTGGCAGTATTTTATCAATTTCGTCTGCTATCTGTGTGTCGATTTGTCGTTTCAAATGACATTTTGTCGCTTTCGGTTAAGATTGAATTCAGTTCTATCTCTTAATTATGTAGATATTCTGTAAAGTTTCATAACATTCGCTCCAGATTGCTCTTGGTGATCACAAATTCTATAGAAATGAGATTTTTGTTGACTCAATTTTTATCTTCACTCCGAAAAGGGATAGAAAAATTCCGTTCCCTTTTTTAATTTTGTAAGAATTTATTTGTTGGATTATGCAAGAAGAGATTCTTTCGAAGCCATATTTGTTGTCCGCAGAGGACTTAACAATTGACGATGTAGCCCTTTTGTTCGACAGGGTACGCTACTTTGAATATCATTACTCACTTGGTGCATCCTTTAATGATTTATCGGGGTACACTGTTGCTTTAGCATTTTTTGAACCATCGACAAGAACGCGAATCTCTTTTGAGATTGCAGCCCAACGACTTGGCGGTAAAACCATTCTTTTTTCTTCGTCCACAAGTAGTTTGACCAAAGGTGAATCGCTTATCGACACTCTCCATACAATCGAAGCTATGGATGTCCAAATATTCGTTGTCCGTCACTCTGCAAGCGGAGTGCCTATCCTTTTGCAACGGAATACCAACAAAATCGTTATCAATGCCGGCGACGGCAAACATGAACACCCCACACAGGCGTTACTCGATGCATACACGATACAGAAGCACTTTGGCTATATCAAGAACTTGAAAGTTTGCATCGTAGGAGACATTCTCCACAGCAGAGTTGCTCGCTCTAATATTATTCTTTTGAAAAAACTTGGGGCAAACGTTGCATTTTGCGGTCCGGGCACTCTATTGCCAAAACACCATTCCCAATGGAACGTTCCTTTGTTTAAAACTATCGAGGAAGCAATCGATTGGGCAGACGTTGTTATGCTTTTACGTTTACAAAATGAAAGGATGGACTCGGGGCTTGTTCCTTCGTTGGCTGAATTTTCACGTCTCTATGGTATGACGCTCGACAAACTGAGTAGAAAACCAGAGCTTGTTGTTTTACACCCCGGTCCTGTCAATTATGGAATTGAACTGCAATATGAAATACCATCTTTCCCAACTGTTTTAATACAAACACAGGTCGCCCACGGAGTTTTTGTCCGAATGGCTTTGCTTTCCCTGCTGGTTAAAACCTATGAGTCGCGAACAAAATAAAGTTTGGACTATCCGTGATATAATACTTTGGGGGGAAAATTATTTTGCCACAAAAAAAGTTGAAGCGCCTCGGCTTTCCATTGAACTTCTTCTTTGCAATCTACTCGAAATGTCCCGACTGGATTTATATCTAAATTATGAACTTCCTCTCTGCGCCATAGAACTGCAAACATTAAAATCCCAGATTAGACGCTTGTTGAAAGGTGAACCTTTGCAATATATTCTAGGTTGGACACAGTTCCTTCAATACAAAATTCTTCTAAACAAAAAAGTTTTTATTCCTCGTCCAGAAACAGAATATATGGTAAATTTCATAATAAACAAACTTAAATCGCAGCAAACGCAAGAGATGAAAATCCTCGATATTGGATGTGGAAGTGGCGCTATTTCTGTTGCGCTTGCAGATTTTTTCAAAAAAGCAAGTGTATTGGCAATCGACATCGACACAAATGCTTTGTTGCAGACCGAAGAAAATGCAAAACTTCATAACCTTGATAATATTAAGACAATGAACTTGGATATCTTAAAACAAATACCCAAAGAAACTTTTGATTTGATAGTTTCTAATCCTCCCTACATCTCTTTGCAAGAGTATAAAAGACTTCCAAGAAACGTTCTGAAAGAACCGTCGATTTCTCTAACGGATAATGCAGATGGTTTTTCGTTCTTTCGCTGTTTTGCTTCTATTTTCCCTAAAATTCTTTCAAACGTTGGTTCTTTTTTCCTCGAAGTTGGATGGGACCAAGCGGACGAAGTGGAAAAAATATTTACCGAAAAAGCTTTTCCGGTAAATATTGAAAAAGACTTTCAGGGAATTAAAAGAATTGTTTATTCTATTCGTTTCTTAAATTCTTAATAACTTTATATTTAAGATGAAGGCAAGCGAAGTTAGACAATCATTTTTGGATTTTTTTGCATCAAAGGGCCACAAAATTGTCCCAAGCAGTCCCGTAATTCCCCAAGGAGACCCTACTCTCCTTTTTACCAACGCCGGTATGAACCAATTCAAAGATGTATTTCTCGGAATTGGAACACGAGACTACAAACGAGCAGCGGATACTCAAAAATGCATTCGTGTTAGCGGAAAGCACAACGATTTAGAAGAAGTTGGAGTTGACACCTACCACCATTCTTTTTTCGAAATGCTCGGCAATTGGAGTTTCGGCGATTACTACAAAGAAGAAGCTATCGAATGGGCTTTTGAGCTTCTGACGAAAGTTTGGGGACTACCAAAAGACAGATTATTTGCTACTGTTTTTCGCACAGACGACGAGGCTTTTGAAATTTGGAAAAAATTCTTGCCCGAAAGTCGAATATTCCGTTTCGACGAAAAGGATAATTTCTGGGAAATGGGCGAAATTGGTCCTTGCGGTCCTTGTAGTGAGATTCATTTCGACCGCACAGCGGATAAATCCGGGGCTTCTTTGGTTAATGCTGGCTCACCCGAAGTAATTGAAATTTGGAATCTTGTCTTTATCCAATACAATAGAAACGAAGATGGTTCGCTAACTGAACTTCCTGCCAAGCATGTCGACACGGGTATGGGACTCGAACGTATAACAGCCGTCCTTCAAGGCAAAACTTCGAACTACGATACCGATTTGTTCCAACCACTTATAAAAAAACTCGAAGCACTGTCTTCAAAAGAATATCCTCAGATTGTTTCCCATCCCGATGGGATTGCTATGCGGGTTATAGCAGACCACATTCGAACAATTTCCTTTGCAATAGCCGATGGTGCCTATCCCAGCAATGAAGGTCGCGGTTATGTTCTCCGACGCATCCTTCGTCGCGCCTCTCGTTTCGCAAGAAACCTTGGATTTCGGGAGCCTGTTATTTTCAAACTCGTTCCTACCCTTGTCGAAATTATGGGTGATTTTTTCCCAGAATTAAAACAAAATCAACCAATCATTGAAAAAGTTATTCGGGCCGAAGAGGAAAACTTTATTCAAACCCTCGAAAGAGGTATCGAAAAATTCGATGAAATCGTTGCAAAGCAAAAACAAATTGGATCGAATGTTGTTCCGGGCGAAATCGCTTTCTTGCTTTACGACTCCTTTGGATTCCCACTTGATTTAACTCAACTTATGGCAAAAGAAATTGGATTTGTTGTTGATGTCGCTACTTTTAACCAAAAAATGGAAGAGCAAAAAGCTCGCAGCCGACTAAATGCTAAATTTACGAACATTGAAGTCTCATCTTTCGATTCTTCTTTGAAAACCATTTTCACTGGTTATGATGAATTTGAATCTACGGGCAAAATTCTTTTTATCGATGGAAACAAGATAATAACTTCGCATTCTCCTTTTTATGTTGAAAGCGGTGGTCAAGTTTCCGATACTGGTGAAATCCTTATAAATGAAAAAATATATAAAGTTACCAATCTTGGCAAAACAGGAAATGTTATAATTCACTATTGCGATAAGCCTATCGAAGCAAATCTTGGCGATACAGCATTGCTGCGAGTCGATATTCGCCGACGGCGCGATACGATGCGAAATCATTCCGCAACCCATCTGCTCCACGAAGCTCTTGTTAGAGTTCTGGGTCACCACGTTCGCCAGTCTGGCTCTCTTGTAGCTCCGGATTATCTTCGTTTCGATTTCAATCATTTTGAAAAAGTTTCCGACGAACAACTGTCAGAAATCGAAAAATTAGTTAACGATGTTATTTTTGATGCGGTTGATGTCCACACTGAAATTATGCCACTTGAAGAAGCTCGAAAAAAAACGAAAGCAAAAATGTTTTTCGGCGAAAAATATGGCGATATTGTCCGAGTAGTTTCTATGGGCGATTTTTGTGCAGAACTATGCGGTGGTACCCACGTCCGCAACACCAGCGAAATTGGAATTTTTAAAATCACTTCCGAACAATCAATTGCTGCTGGCATTCGTCGCGTTGAAGCTGTCACGGCAAGAGGTGTTTACTCATTTATTCTCGATTTGAAAAGTGAAATCTATAATCTAAAACAAACAACATCAAAATTAGAAGAATCCTATAAATCTTTACACAAAGAACTGCAAAAATATGAAAAGGATAGAATTAAATTAGTAGTTACGGATTGGATTAATAACGCAAAGAAATACAATTCTTATCGTTTACTTGCAAAAGAAGTTAACATAGAGAATCTCGATGAATTGCGCGATGTTGCTGAAATTATAAGAAATTCTTTTGGTAAAACAGGTATAGCATTTCTTTTTTCCCCGAAGGAAGACAAGTTGTATATTGCTTGTTCTGTGACCGATGACTTAGTTTCCTCGTACCCTGCGGGTAAACTGGTAAATCTTGTTGCACAAAAACTTGGCGGAAAGGGCGGTGGAAAGCCACATCTTGCAACAGCTGGGGCTAAATTTACCGACGAATACAAAAATATGATTGAAAACATTGACATAATAAATAATCTTATTCATACATAAAGTATCATTTCATAAGTTCTGTGGAAATGTGGAAAAGTCAAATGTTTTATTTTTATTTTGAGAAAAACTAATAACATAGAAAGATTGCATTTAAGAAATATATTGTTGAAAAAGAGTTGAAATTTTCTTTAAAATTATTTTTCGATGTTTTTTGTCCACAAAATTTCGACAATAATTAACAAAAAATTAACAAAACAAAGTCAAGTTTTCCACAAACAATCAACAAAGATTAGAAATTTTTTAATATAAAGTTGTAATTTTCTAAAATAAGATATTTTAATGAGAACTGGATGGAAAAAATCAATATTTAACAGAACAGCCGTATGGTTTGGTAGTTTTAATTTTTGGTTTTTCACCATTCAAAAGAGCATCGAGAACTTCGCGGACGTAATTACGAGCCTTTTTAATATCCTCGATGTCTGTCGAGGCAATGTCGTCGACTGCACCAGAATAGACAAGAGTTCCATCTTTGTCAATGATAAAGAAATGGGGAGTTGTTTTCGCACCATACATTTTACCAACTTTACCATCTTCGTCCAGCAAATAGGAAGTCATTTTTGCATTGTACTCTTTAATGCGTTTGCGTATTTCACCAACTGGAAGATTACCTTGTTTGCCGGGAGCCGAAGAACAAATGGAAAACCAGTATACGCCTTTCTTTGTGTATTCTGCTTGCATATTGGGTATGTTACCGCTTTTGTAATGCTTTTGGACATATGGGCAGTCGAAGTTAATCCATTCGAGTACGACAATTTTATTTCTGTAATCCGAGAGAGGGAAGTCCATTCCTACGATATCATGCAAGGTGAAATCCGGAGCTTTCTGGTCGATTTTTGCCTCTTGTGAGAATAAAAATTGTATTGTAAGTAAAAGAGCAAATAATCTTATTGCATTTTTGAACATTTTTACCTCCTTTTTTAATTACCAACAAAATTAATTAACAACTTTTAGCCAAAAATATTGTTTCTTTTTATTTGTGTAAAGGATTTCGAGCAAACCTTCGACGTTGGATTTTTCACCCCAAACATATTGCAACAAGGCAATTTGATTAGAAGTTCGTTTCCAGCAAAAGAGAAGTCAGGTTTTTGTTCTAAATTAAAAAGACCTTCGGTGATTGGATAAAAAAATAGTGACTGAATTGATTTGTTTTCTATTATATGAACTTTTAAATTTGCATACTCCTCAAAAAATTCGATTCTTGCTGGTAAACTATCTTTAGGAAAATTTTTTAAGTTATCTATTATTTTTTCATCTACTAAATGGGCAGCAAGTGTGGTAGAAAATGGTAATTTTAAAGAGAGTTTGGTCGTTCCGGGGACACATTTTTCACGGCAAACAAGCCAACGTGCAAACAAATTTATAGCAAGCGTGTCGGATTGGAAAGAAGGAGGCACAAAAATTTGAAATGGGAAAAAAAACACATTGTGATACTCTAAAGTTACAATACTTGCAGTGTTCTTATAGCTAGGGACGGGGAACAAAGGCACTATCTTATTATTATCAACATTTGAAGATATTTCGAGAATTGTAGGCTCGCCAGCATCGCCAGGATTGACCCAGTAAATGTGCCAACCTTTTGCAAGTGTTATTTTAACAGCAAAGACCAATGTGTCGCCTTTTGAAATAGTTGGTTGCGACGATAGAATTTCAATTCGAATGCGTTTGTCTTTGTAACTCTCCTTTTTTAAAGAGATTAATTGAAACGGAAGTAAGATTAGAAATAGGAATGCTAATAATATAAAATAATTTTTCATAGCCAATAAAATTAAATTAGTTAAAACGAAAAAAGTAAAGGTAAATTTTAGACATATTTTTTAACGCTAAAATAAATTGGGTAATAAAAAAAGGAAAGATTGTAGAAGATATGGTTTTTTTGATTAATTTTGAAAACATTACTATTAATTTTAAGGGATAAAGATGGGAAAACAAGTTAAAGGCAGAAAAGTTGAAATTAAAAAGAAAGTAAAATCACCTTGGACATTCTCTATTGATAAGGAGAATATGAAGTGGTTTGCGATTGGCTTGGGAGTTGTTGCCGTAGGTTATATATTGCTTGCAACAGGAATAACCGAAGAGCCGGCACTTCCGCAGGGCAAGTGGAATAATCCTTTAGTGATATATATTGCGCCAATCGTTCTGGTGATTGGATATTTAGTTGTTATCCCGTATGCAATTTTGAAGAAAAACAAGAAAAAACAAGAAGACTGATGACAAAAAAGTGTGGCTACATTGCATTGATAGGCGCACCCAACGTTGGAAAATCGACTCTGCTCAATGCTCTGGTTGGAACAAAATTGAGCATAGTTACGCCTAAACCCCAAACGACCCGCAAAAGAGTTATAGGAATAAGAACAGACGAAGATTCCCAGATGATATTTGTCGACACACCCGGAATAATAGACCCAAAATATGAATTGCATCGAGTAATGATGCAATATGTTGAATTTGCGATAGCGGAAGCCGATTTAATTGTATTTATGATTGATGTTTCAACTCAGAAAGAACCAAAAGAACTCATCAAAGTCGAGATAGAAGAAAAATTAAAAATGACAAATAAGCCTTTGATTTTGGTTCTGAATAAAGTGGATTTACTTGAATCGCCTAAATTGGTCTTACCAATAATTGATGAGTATAATAAGTTGGGCTTATTCAAAGAATTTGTACCTACCTCGGCGACTAAACTTGCGGGAATTGATGAGTTGATAAAAGTGTTTAAGAATTATTTGCCCGATGGAGAGTTTCTATACGACGAGGATGTACTAAGTACTCAAAATGAAAGGTTTTTGGTTGCCGAACTAATTCGAGAAAAGTTATTTATGATGTACAAGGATGAAATTCCTTATTCAACCGAGGTACAAATTGTGGAATTTAAAGAAAGGGAAAAGGGTAAATGGTACATCTTGGCAGAGATAATAGTTGAAAAAGAGACTCAAAAACCGATAATACTTGGGGCTGGGGGAAGCCGTATCAAAAGGCTTGGAGAAGTTGCGCGGAAGGAAATTGAAGCCCATCTTGGATTGGGTGTCTATCTTGAACTTTTCGTTAAGGTTAGAAAAAATTGGAGGAATAAAAAAAGTATGTTGAAATATTTTGGGTACTAATATGGAAGAGGTTGTAAAATCCTCAATCTTAATGAACCAGGAAGGCGAAAAATCGGAAATGATGCAACTTGTGACTTTCTTGCTTGCGGGGGAAATCTTTGGAATAGACATTCTTAAAGTGCAGGAGATATCACCAATGACGAAAATTACACGCGTTCCAAATGCTCCAAATTTTGTGGAAGGGGTGATTAATTTGCGGGGCAAGGTTATCCCGGTGGTCGACTTGCGAAAGATTCTTAATCTTGAATTAAAGAATTATGATATGGATTCGCGTATTATTGTACTTCATCTCGAGAATAAAATCATTGGAGTTCTTGTCGACAGAATGAGCGAAGTCCTTTGGGTAAACAAAAATATGATTGAAACCAATCCAACACAAGCCGATTCAAAAGTTAGCGATAATTACATTATAGGCGTTGTAAATCTCGAGGATAGATTGATAATTCTACTGGATTTGTACAAAGTTTTCAACATTCAAACAGAACACAAAAAATTAATGTTTTAAAAAAATTGTGACTTTTTTTCGTTTTATGTGTCTATTAATGTGTAGAATATATAAAAATTTAAAGAAGCGTTGTGAAGGCGGGCAAGCAAGTTTGGAAATGGCTTCTGATGGGAATTTTAACTTTCCCAATCTTCACCTCTTGCGACCCTTGCCGATATGATGATATATATTCAATACCAGAAGGGGATATATTTTTTAATGCGCTCCCGGTTAATTCGTCCGAACCGAGTATATTTCAGATTGATGTAAACCAAAGTAATCTCCGAGAAATTATAAAGAACGGGAAGCTTTATTCCCCGCCATCTCGCGACAAGAAATTAGTATTTGTTCGCGATAATCCCACAGGCTCGCAAGACGTAATTGTGTCGAACATCGATGGAACCAATCAGCGAATAATAGCCGGTTCGTATCGTTGGTATTCCCGAGACTTTGCGATTATATCAAGCAATGGAATGTTTATTGCTATAGGTGCTAACACTAATGAATTGTGGATCGCACGCGAAGAGAAATCTTTCCTTAAATTGTCTAACAATTTCTGCAAAGGAACTTTGCCTGCGTTTTCTCCCGACGGGTCAAAAATAGCATTTTTCGAAGGGAAAGATGTTTACACCTCCCCGCAATGGCTTGTTGTGTATTACCTCGAAACGGAGCCACCCCAAAGACTTTGTAGAAAAGAATTGCCAGGTCAGATTGTGGAACTTTTTGGCGAGCCAACAATTTCGTGGAGCAATGATGGGACCTTTGTTTACTGTGCGTTAGAAAATAAAGAAACCTACGATTTGATCTACAAAACGAGCTTCGAAGGAAGTTACGAGCGAACTTGGGAAGTTGAATTTATCGGATGTGCCGCGGTTGTCCCTACGAAAGACGATAACATTTTTTATATAACGGGTCGTGATGGGTCTCTGTGGTTGGTAAATTTTAATGAACTTGCGGGAAGATACCGCTTTGTCTCGCAAGCGGGGGGATTTTCCTATAACCTTTTCCCTATGGTTGACAAAAATTATTCGAATATTTTGTATACTCGGTTCTATCGCGACGAACTCAATCCGTTTGGTGGAACACTTGAAATTGTAAGTCTTGTCGATAAGAAAGCAAGCCCAAAGATTATTGGAAGTAATGTATATCGTGCATTTTGGAATTTATTTAAAAGGTGATGGAAAAGAATTCGAATATAGGAAATCTAACAGATATAGAACTTTGCTTGGCGCTTGGCGAGAAGAAAGCAAAAGCCGAGCAAGCATTTACAGAAATCTATAACAGATATAGCAATTCGGTCTATTCTTACATTCTTCGGACTATTAACGACCGAACGCTGGCAAACGATATTTTCCAAGATGTGTTCCTTAGATTCTATGATGCTTGTAGAAACGGGGCAAGGGCAAATAAAATTCTGCCCTATCTTTTGAAAATTGCAAGGAATTTATGTTTAAACCATTTTCGAAACCGAAAGCAAACTGTTCCCTTCGACGAAACTCTGGGTTTGTTGAAGACGGAAATGGAAGTCGAAAGAAACGAAATTTCGGAATTGGTTACCAATGCACTTTCTCTTTTGGATTTTAATTTGCGTGAAATCTTTGTTTTACATCACTATCAAAATCTTACTTTTAATGAAATTGCCGAGATAATTGGGGAAACGCTTGCAACAGTAAAATCTCGCTACTACCGAGGAAAAGAAAAATTGAAAACAATTCTTTTACCATATTTTAACAAGGATTATTAACAATATAGAATAAATTTTATGGACTACTCAAAATTAATTGACTTGTACTTGGAAGGAGAATTGAATTCGGTCGAAAAGGACTTGCTGTTCAAAGAACTTGCACGCAATTCGGAATTGCAGGAATATCTTGAACAGCAAATCCAATTCAACAATCTCTTCCAAAAGGATATGCAAAACATCTCGGTTCCAGCCGATGTTACAAACAATGTCTATTCATCGTTGAATTTCAAAATTCCAAATATGTCAGCACCAAAAGCTGCTCCAATTGTGTTGACTGGTTTACAGAATTTTGCAAGTCGAGTGCTTCCAAACTTGCTTTCTGGTATTTTTGGCGGGCTGGTTACTTTTGTCCTTTTATGGCTGTTTTTCCTGAATCGAAATCAAATTGGATACAACAGCGTTATGGAGAAAAGTGTTCCCGTTGGGAGTGCGGTTGAAGTCCCGAAAGTAGTTGCCAACAAGGAAACAACAACTGAAAAAGTTAATATCGAAAAAGTGGTCCGAGAAACACTTGAAAAGTGGTTGGCAAATTATTTGAAAAGTAAAGAAACAAATGAACCACAACAATACACCTCAAGCGTAGAACAAAATCAAGAGTTAATCGGACCAACATTGGCGAAAAACATGCCGTTGAGTTTGAGAATTAATAATGCAAATAATCGAGCAGTGCAAAATAAATTAAACGCTGCACGAGATATTGGGTTGCCATTACTATCGCTACACCAGCCAACTTCATTTGCATCCAAGTTAAAGGACATAACCTTTGGAGTTCGAAGTTATCTTTTGCGTTCAGAGCCTGATGTAAAAGTCAATCTCGACGAGCGAAGCATTCTTGCAAATACCGGAATTTCGATAGGGTACAACCTTGGACCTTCGACAAACATTGGCTTTGAGTTCGGGCAAGAAAAATTTGCACAGAAATATTCATTAACAAGATATGGCGAAACAACGTATTACAAACAAAATCCTTTACTATTTTGGTATGGATTTTACTTCCAGCAAGGCATAGCAAACCTATTTAGGTGGGAAGAATTGAAGCCAATTGCAAGAATATTCCTTGGAGGCACCCCGGTTGGGCCGCTTGCACGCGGCAGCGTCGGTTTGCAATACACCCCGGACGAGAGAGTGTCGTTTTATCTTGGCTGGGAAGCCTCTATTCTCGGGTACAAAGTCCAAGACAAGATATATCAAACGAAAAAATCAGGTTTAACATACGGAGTGACTGTTAAGTATTAAACCCTTTATGAAAGAAATTAAAAAAAACTGCACCTTAATGATGAGCATTCTGCTTGCATTGGCAGTGTGGGGATGCCAATGTGTGCCAGGGTTGGACACAGAACAGGAAATAACACCTTCGCAATATTCAAATGTAATGTGTGTCAATTGTGCGCCTATGTTCGAAAAGGTGAAGGTAGTTGTCGGAGAGTATCTTTTACATTCGTCTCTCGATTATCAGATGGAGGAAGGTTACAAATATTTCAATGTAGCTCCGGGGGTAACAAATTTTGTAATTATGTATAAGAATGATTCAGTGCTATACAATGGAGTTGCAAATTTGTCGAAGGCAGTGCCCTATACTTTTTTGATAATACAAATGCAAAGGCGGATAAAAGGCATACTATTGTATGATACAATAGGAATATATTCCCCGACAAATTCATACTTCCGTTTTGTAAATATGGCGATCAACTCATCGTCGACTTTGCTTTTCCAGATTGAACAGCAATATCCAATATATTTCCCTCTTGGCTTCAAGAGTTACACAAGATTCCTTACAACATATCCTGCGAGATATAAAATTACTATTCGCGATGTTGAAAAGGATAGCACATTGGTCGAAATTAAAAATTTCGAACTACTTGCCGGCAAAGGCTATTCTTTTATTTTTCGGGGTGACTTCCAGGACAAAACAGAAAAATACATTCCAAGTTTACTAATAGTAAAGCACGATTTTGACGAGATTTATCTTAAAGAACAAAAAAAATAATATTTTTGTTTTTTTTCGTAAAATAATATTACTTTTTTTTCGATAAACTTTTGGTTAAAGGAATTGAAATTTGTTATGTATAAAATATTAGGAGGGAACAACAATGTTTTGGACACCCGAACTTGCTGCATATCTCGAGGATGCTCCATTCCCAGCAACCAAAGAAGAATTGATAGACTATGCTAATAGAACTGGTTGCCCGCAGCAGGTGATAGATAATCTTATGGAAATAGAAGACGAAGAGGCTTTGATTATGGGCATCGAGGATTTATGGCCCGAATACGAGGAAATGAGTTCCGAAGATTACTTCTACGACGACGACGAAGAAGAGCAGTATGTCTAATCTTCTCTCTTGTAGACTGCCCTAAATTTTGATACTTGGGGCAGTCTTTTTATTTTGCAAATTTATTTTTTGAAAGTTCAGGATGTTTTTTTGTAAGAAATTTTTACCTTTTATTGCCTTGATTCTCTCTACTAGTTTGTTTTCTAAAAATTCAGAGAATATTCCTTTCCCTTCGTTCTACAATCCGTATTTCTTCGAAGTTAATAAAGTCGAATTCTCCGGCAACACACAATTTTCCTCATCTACTTTACAAAATATAATTTCGACGAAGCCCTCGAAAAAAAGCGTCCCCAACAAAGTATTGTCGTTCTACTTTGAGAATATTTCCAAAAATCGTGCAGCTCCAAAATTCTTTGCTTCTTCATTGAAAAGCGTTATTTTTTCTCTTATTAATGAAATTTCTTTCTACAAGGAGGGACAAGCCGAACAGGACAAAAAAACAATTGAATTGTTTTATTACCAAAATGGTTTCCACCAGGTTAAAGTTCGATATAAATTTTTCCCCGATTCCTTACAAAAGATAAACATTCTTCGATTTGAAATCGACGAAGGACCGCAATACATTGTTGCCCATATTGCCATTTCTGGCTTGGATTCCCTTGACAACGAATTGCTTGCAAAGGCAAAGAAATTGAGAAAATTAAATATTGGAATGGCTTTTAGCGAGGCGCTTCTTTCCGAAGAACTTCGTGCAACTCGCTTGTTGTTGCGTGAAAATGGTTATTTCTATGCAGATTATTTAACTCCTCGTGTTGTTATCGATACAGCATTGAAAGTCGATAGTGTATTCATTTACTATTCACCTGGGAAAATTGTAAAAATCGGGCAAATCAATTTTATCGATAGTGTTGAAAACCAGAAGCGCGTTGGGTATAATGTAAAAATGAATTTTCTTGATTTTAAGCCCGGGGATATTTATCGCCAAAGTAAAATATTGAGTTCGGAGATTAACTTGAGTTCATTAGGAACTTTCGACAATGTGCGTATCGATACTTCCTCGACTTTTGCTCCTTGCACAGACACAGCTATTAATCTTGTTATTTATTTGCGATATAGAAAACAACGAGAATATGGCGTTGGTTTGTTCACAAATAGAACCGCGGTCGAAAAGGCAATAAACATTGGCGCGGAATTTTCAATCACCGACAGGAATATCTTTGGCGGAGGACAATCGGCAAATCTCTTCCTGCGCGGTTTTGCTGTTGATGTAAGTCGCGTTGTTTTCGAGCGAAAATCTCTCGAATATGAATTTCAAGTTGGTACAAATTTTGTCCAACCCCTTCTTTGGTTGATTGGCAATACACGGATTGGGTTGACTGGGTCTGTTCTTTATTCGCAAAGGAAGGTTTTTGGTTCGTTAGAATTGAACACATTTTCGTTGCCTTTGAAGTTCCCAACAAGGTTGCCACTATGGACTTATTTTAATTACCTCGATGTGGATTTATTTTTCGAAAGGCAGGTCCCAAAGAATTTTGCAACCGCCTCGACAAGATTTTATGAGAATGCCGTAACTCTCCAAGACTCGTTGAGGATACAGCAAGCACTTTCTATCTACGGAAATCTCGATAGATATATTAACACACAGCATCCAATCTTAACTTCTTCGTTGTTTGGAATTAATCTTTCGGGCGACACCCGCGACAATCCTCTTTTGCCACGGCGGGGGCGATTGACAAATCTTGGGGTCGACGGTTATTTGTTCTTTGGCATTGCTAAATTTTATCGTTTGAATTTAAACATTCTTTCGTTCAATGAATTGACTGAGTTTGTAGTTCTGGGGACAAAATTGCGACTCGGGCATATCTTTTGGTTCGACCGAGCCAATAGTTTCGTCCCTTACGAACGCCATTTCTTTGCTGGCGGAGCCAACAGCATTCGTGGTTGGGCTTCGCGCCAGTTGCGTTATTACAAAGGCGTAAGAATCGATACGAGTAGTTCCGGGCTTGTCAATAGTTTCCTTCGGGATTTCGTAGGAAATGCAAGTTTGCTCGAGGCAACGACAGAGTTGCGTATTCGTTTTGGCCGTCCTGCCTACGTTGGCACCACTGTCGCCAAAATATTAGAAATGCTAACAGCCACAATATTTCTCGACGCTGGCAATGCCTATCAATGGCTTGTTAAAGACGAAAAAGGCGAGTTTCTGACAAAATATTCACTAAAAGATTACTTAAATGGGATTGCCCTTGCGGGCGGATTTGGAATTGGCTTCATTACCCCAGCGGGTCCTTTTTTCATCGATTTAGGTTATCCTTTGCGGGATCCAAATGGCGAGAAAAAGGCATTTCGAGAACCTGTGTTTCATATAAGGCTTGGCTACTCTTTTTAATTTTTTGTTTTATTTTTATTTGTTTTTTTAAACGATTTGATTTATTTTTGTATTCCGTAAATATTGGAGGCAATTATGTTTGAAAAAATTCAATCATTGTTAGGTAGCGAAGCAGAATACCTACTTGGCTTTAACAATCCCAAAGTCCCAAAAGAAATGCTTACTTTGCCCGGTCCAGACTTTGTCGACCGAGTTTTTGTAAATTCTGATAGAAATAACCGAGTGCTTTCAAATTTGCAGCGAATTTTCAACACTGGCCGTTTGGCGGGAACAGGCTACTTGTCCATTTTGCCTGTCGACCAAGGCGTCGAGCATTCCGGAGGCGCCAGTTTCGCAAAGAATCCGATTTATTTCGATCCTGAAAACATTGTGAAACTTGCAATCGAGGGGGGCTGCAATGCTGTTGTATCGACTTTTGGGGTTCTCGGACTTGTGGCTCGAAAGTATGCACATAAGATACCTTTTATTGTTAAAATCAACCATAATGAACTTTTGACTTATCCGAATAAGTATGATCAAATTCTTTATGGAACCATTGAAGAAGCCTATAATATGGGTGCCGTTGCCGTTGGTGCCACAATCTATTTTGGAAGCGAGGAAAGCTCGCGGCAGATTGTTGAAATTTCAGAAGCATTTGCCTATGCGCACGAACTTGGATTGGTTACAATTCTGTGGTGTTATCTTCGCAATTCTGCTTTCAAGAAGGACAAAGATTACCACGTAGCGGCTGATTTGACTGGGCAGGCAAATCATCTTGGGGCAACATTGCAAGCCGACATTATTAAGCAAAAAATGCCCGAAAACAATGGTGGTTATCTTGCTTTGAATTCCGAAGGTAAATCCTATGGGAAATACGATAAGCGAATGTATTCAGAACTTTGCTCGGACCATCCAATTGATTTGTGCCGTTACCAAGTTGTGAACAACTATATGGGACGAATTGGATTGATAAACAGTGGTGGAGCCTCCACGGGCGAAAATGATCTTGCCGAGGCGACACGAACAGCTGTAATCAATAAACGCGCTGGAGGGATGGGATTGATTTCTGGCAGGAAAGCATTTCAACGACCTATGGAAGACGGAGTTAAGCTTTTAAATACCATACAAGATGTTTATCTTTGCAAAGAAGTTACTGTTGCATAAAGCGAACAGTTCATTGTTCGAAGGGGGCAGGAGTGTGCCCCCGTGGGCTAATCATTAAATCCATCGAGGGTTTCCATTACCAGATCTATTCTGCCAAAGGGAGCCGAAATTTGTAATCCTTGGATTAAGTCGGCAATTTCGTTAATAATTTCGCGGGCAATTCCGATTCCTTCTTCAAGGCTTTTTTCCTTGCTGTCTGCAACTTTGCGCATTCTTTCGATAATTGAGTCGGGAACGACAACGCCGGGAACTTCGTTCTTCATAAATTCTGCGTTACGCAACGAGGTCAGGGGCCAAATTCCAGCAATAACTGGCAATCGGTAATGTTCGATTTCCTTGTAAAATGCTTTGAAGCTTTTTACATCGAAAACAGGTTGTGTTACGATAAATTCTGCACCAGCATCTACTTTCCAGTATAGCCTTCGTAGTTCTTCATTCATATTTATGGCAACTGGATTTGCCCCAACTCCAATAAAAAACCAGTTGGCTCGCCAATTGGGTATCCTGCGATGTCGAGCCCATTGTTCAAGCGTGTTAAAATGTTGACCAAACCTATTGAGTCAACGTCGAACACACCTGTGGCATCGGGATATGTCCCCAGTTTTGGAGGGTCGCCTGTAATGGCAAGTATATTCCGAATTCCAAGCGCATATGCGCCGAGCAAATCCGATTGAATACCAATTACGTTTCGATCTCGACAAACGAAGTGTAGCACAGTTTCGATTCCAACCTCGCGTTGAATTTTAACCGCAAGAGCAAGCGCACTCATTCGAGCACTGGCACGCGGACCGTCGGGTATGTTGATAACGTCGATGCCATTGTAAAACAATTCCCGCGCTTTTTGAATTTCCTTGCTGGCGTCGACGCCACGGGGCGAAACAAGTTCCACAAATTTTACAAACTTTCCAGCCGAAAGTCTACGGGCAAGTCGGGATTTATTCTTTTTCTCGATTGGGTTGACTTTATGCTCTTCTTTGATCGAGATCTTTTCAATTTTTTGAAAAGTTATTTTGGGCTGTAGAGCCAATATTGCGGTCGACATTTTCTTTATATGTTCTGGGGTAGTCCCGCAACATCCGCCAATAATGTTGGCTCCGGATTTGACCAAAAGTTTGGCATACTCGGCAAAGTATTCTGGTGAAGCAAGGTATATGTTTCTTCCATCGACATTTTTTGGTTTACCCGCATTCGGCATTATAGAAATAGGGAAGGAAGTATGGTTCCGTACTTGTTCAAGCCAATTCAACATAACCTGTGGCCCGACGGTGCAATTTACCCCAACGACGTCTGCGCCAGTTGCTTCAAGCTCGGCAATTGTTGTCTCGGGGCTTGTCCCGGTTAATGTATTGCCGTCCTCGTCAATAGTGACTTGTGCAATAATCGGAATATCCGTTATTTTCCGTGCGGAAATTACCGCTTGTTTTAATTCGTCCAGATTAATAAAGGTTTCGAATATTAAAAGGTCCACGCCACCGTCGAGCAAAGGCTTGATAATTTCCGAAAAATATTCTTGGGCTTCTTCGCGAGAAATCGGTCCGAGCGGTTCGATTTGAACACCGAGTGGCCCAACAGAACCAGCAACGAGCGACTTTTCCCCGGCGACTTCTCGAGCAATTTTTGCTCCAGCGAACACAATATCGTAGAGTTTATCTTGAAGATTGAATCTTTTTAATTTAAATCTGTTGGCTCCGAAGGTGTTGGTTTCGATGACATTTGCACCAGCTTTTAAATACTCATTGTGAATTTGCTTTACAAGTTCCGGGGCGATGATATTAGTTTCTTCGAAGCATCTATTGATGAAAACCCCGCGTCGGTATAGCTCGGTGCCCATCCCGCCATCGAATAGCAAGATTTTCTCTTTTAGCAGCGATAAAAAATCTTTCATTTTAAGTTGATTTAAATATTTAAATTAATCAAAATTTTGTAATCTTTTTCCCAGTATGGGACATAAATCATATTGTATATTTTCAAAAAATTCATTAATTTTGTATTTTGAATTGCCACCTTAGCTCAGCTGGTAGAGCAGCTGATTTGTAATCAGCCGGTCGCTGGTTCGAATCCGGCAGGTGGCTCGAAAAAAAGCCCGTCGGTTGGTCGGACGGGCTTTTTGTTTCAATGAATCTTTTATCTAAAGCAATTCCCGACAAGAGCAATACTCGAAAACATTTAATTATTTATTTTAATTATCAAAAAATTTATAAATTGTTTTTTTTATAATGCCTATGTTTAAGAGAATATTAGTTGCAAATCGTGGTGAAATAGCAGTAAGAGTTATACGAGCAGCCCGCGAGCTAGGAATCGAAACGGTAGCGATCTATCACAAGGTGGACCGCGAAGCCTTATTTGTTCGGATGGCGGACTATGCTTTTGAGATTTATGCAGAACAACCCAAAAGCGCCTACCTCGACATTCAACAAATAATCGATGTTGCAAAGCGGGCAAATGCTGAAGCGGTACATCCCGGATATGGGTTTCTTTCCGAACGCGCCCCTTTCAGCCAAGCTTGCCAGGATGCTGGCATTGTGTTTATAGGTCCGAAAGCATACTCCATCGAGGCAATGGGGTCGAAAACTCGAGCCCGCGAAATTATGCAACGTGCTGGCGTCCCTATTGTCCCCGGCACCAAAGAACCAATTAGGAGCGTCGAGGATGGTTTGGCTACAGCGGAAAGAATTGGCTTTCCAGTCCTTCTGAAGGCTTCGGCTGGAGGCGGCGGAAAAGGTATGCGAAAAGTGTTTACACCCGAGGAATTTAGAGATAGCTTCGAATCTGCCCAGCGCGAGGCTTTGAAATCTTTCGGTGACGGTTCAATTTATATAGAAAAGTTTCTTGAAAATCCCAAACATATCGAAATACAAATCATTGGCGATTCTTTCGGCAATTATGTCCATCTTGGTGAACGAGATTGTTCCATTCAACGCCGACACCAAAAAATCATCGAGGAAGCGCCATCAACTGTCCTCGATGAAGCGCTTAGACATAAAATGGGCTCTGTTGCCATCGAAGCTGCTCGGGCCGTCGAATATGTAAACGCTGGAACGGTCGAATTCCTTTTCGATAAAAATCGCAACTTTTACTTCCTTGAAATGAATACAAGACTACAGGTTGAACATCCCGTGACAGAATTTGTCACGGGAGTTGATATAGTCAAAGAACAAATAAGAATTGCTGCGGGTTACCCACTTTCTTTTCGTCAAGAAGATGTACGCTGGCGGGGGCATTCTATCGAGTGTCGTATTAATGCTGAAGACCCATTCAACAATTTTTTGCCCGACACTGGTAAAATTCTTTATCTTCGCGAACCCGGGGGCAAAGGTGTCCGACTCGACAGTGGCGTTGAAACTGGCTCCGAGATTTCCATTCATTTCGACCCGTTGATTGCAAAGTTGATTGCCTATGGAAAAGACCGCAGCGAAGCGATTTCCATTATGCTTAGGGCTTTGCGAGATTTCAAAATTTACGGCATACGCACTGGTATTCCCTTTTTAATTCAAGTCCTTCAAGAAACTCCTTTTGTCCAAGGAACTTACGACACTGGCTTTCTGGAAAGTGACTTCGATTTCTCGAAATTAGAACGAGCCAAAGAAAACCATTACAAAACGATTTCAGCAATTGCTTTGCATCTGTTTAAAACACAAGAAAAAAAGATAAAAATTCCAACTGTTGCAAACAATTCGAAGCAAAAAAGTCGATGGAAACTTCGTCTTCAATCTTTTCGTAAGTGGCACTAATTGGTGTTGTTATGAAACTTGCAGTGGTTTTAATGAGCGGGGGGTTGGATTCCGCAACAACTGTTGCAATAGCAAAATCGGTGGGCTACGATATTGCTGCACTCCACGTAACTTATGGACAAAGAACCCAAGACCGTGAATTGAAGGCTTTCGATGATTTATGTAGATTTTATAATATTGAGAACCGACTTGTCGTTCCTATAGATTATTTAAAGTCGATAGGGGGCTCGTCTCTTACAGATTCAAGCATTGAAATTGAAAAAGCAGATTTGAATCGTAAAGAGGTGCCTTCGACCTATGTTCCTTTTCGAAACGGTAACCTGCTCGCTATTGCAACGAGTTGGGCGGAAGTTTTAGGCGCAAAAGCTATATTCATTGGGGCTGTGCAAAGCGACAGCAGTGGCTATCCCGATTGTCGGCTGGATTTCTTCCTTGCTTTTGAAAAAGCGATTCGTTTTGGAACTAAACCTCAAACCAATATTTCTATCCAAACACCATTGATTAATCTAACCAAAAAAGATATTGTCCGCTTGGGACATAATTTTGGTGTACCTTTTGAGTTAACTTGGAGTTGTTATCGTGAAGCAGATGTCGCTTGCGGTGTTTGCGATTCGTGTGCATTACGACTTCGGGGTTTTCAGCAAGCAGGTTTGCCCGATCCACTTCCCTATGCGAAAATACCTAATTATGTATAAACTTACCAAGCAATTCATACAATTCGTTGGGTTAATATAGTATCAAAAAAAGACGGTCTAATCGCACGAATAGACCGTCTTTTTCGACATTTTAGCAAAGATTTACTTTGCTTCACCAAAGACGCCAGTATTGACAAGCGTTTTCTTGATACTTTCCAATTCCGCCTGCAATTGGTTGATTTGTTGCTGAGTTGTTTCTTTAAATCTTTCACTTTCTTCCTTTAATCGAGCGTTTTCCTCGCTCAGTCGAACGGTTTCCGCTTTCATTTTTTCAATCAATTTCTGCTGTTCTTG
>JBAMMD010000031.1:0-4918 GCA_039793965.1 Kapaibacterium sp. (SeqCode)
ACTGGGAGAGGGATGGGGTGAGGGAGAAGCGAATCGTTGTAGTCGAGTTAAATGGATTGGGATAATTTTGATAAAAATAAATATTAGAAGGTATTTCTGCTCTTGGGTCAACAATTGAAGTTACAGGAGATTGCCTTTTTCTAAAATATACTCTTAAAAATCCGGATGGATCATTTATATTCCCGGGAGATATTACTTCGTAGTTAACGCAAAAATCACCATTTGGCAATATCGCGCCTGCTTTAAATCCTATGGTGGATTCATATCTATCTGTAACAAATTCAGGAGATGACCAATTTAAACCTCTATCTGTGCTATATACAGCAGTCATATCTGCTTGTGCCTCCCCATTTAATAAATTGAAATCTCTTTCATCTTTCCATGTTATCCACAATACGTTTCGTTGAACATCATAACGAAATCCTTCAACAAGCTGAGAACGCATACCTGATTGAGATAATTGTCCGCTTGAAGGAGAAGATGGTATTAACCAGGTTGTTCCCAGATTATCACTGTATTTATATTCAAGGCGCGCCCCCCAAAATGGATTTCCGGTTGGATAGACATGATAAGCCAGATGGAATCGGCCGTGATTATCAACCAATAAATCCGGGTCCCAATCGGCATTGCTTGTACTAACAAATGAAACAGGATTTGACCAGGTTTGTCCACCATTAGTGCTCACAACACCGTAAACGTCCCACTGCATTGTTCCTCCAACTGAGTCTCGCCATGCAATAGCCAAAGTATCACCTGCAACATCAAACTCAGCATGCGGAAAAGCAGAATGATGTCCATCAATAGTGCTTAAAGTATCAATGGTTTACCAAGTTATGCCTCCATCTATCGAACGTGTATAAAAAGACTCTGCTGTTTGTGGAGAATTTGGGTTACCTTCATGCCACATTACATGGATTCGATTATGCCTGTCTATAGTAAAATGTGTAGCAAAGCTCGAGTTAGTGTAATTTGTAACTTTGGCTGATACTCGAATAGAATCTTTAATAATATTAAGATTTTTGTCTAACTTCGAAATAAATATAGCCTCTGGATTTTTTGATGTCCAAAGCACATAAAGGGTATCATTCGAATCCATTGCCAATTTAACTGAACTACCTCCCACTACCAGGTTAGGAGGATTAAATTGTTGTGGAGGAGTTAACCAAGTTATTCCTCCGTCATCAGAATAGGTTAAGTAATGTCCTAAAATCATATTTATGTTAGAACTATTTACTTCGGTTGTTGAAATAATAATTCTGCCATTGCTGGTGGTAACAATATTGTTGTAAAGCACTCCTCTTTGTTTTGCTCCTGGATTTGCTAAAGGTAAAAGAACTTCAGAATCCCAATTTGGTCCTACACCATGCTGAGGGTAAGTCTGAGTAACAATACAAAAAAGAAAGATTATTAAAAATTTTATTTTCATAATACTACCCTTACTTTTATTTTTAATAATGGACAACGAAGGATAAAAAAAAGTTTAAAGCTTTGTTGTCTCAGTTTTCTCAACATACTTTTTAAAATTATTCAGAATTGTCTGCCAGCCTTGTCGCTGCTGCTCAATTGAATAAACATTTTCTGCTTCAAATGTTTCTGTAATGATTTTAAAGTCATTCTGAGAATTAAAAATTATTTCAACTTTTCTTTTGTCGCCAAGTGTGTATTTAATTTTTTGATGTTCGATCACTTCGTCATAAACACCCTCGAAGTAAAATCCCATTTTACCATCTTTTGATTCCATTCTTCACGAGAATTTTCCACCGGCTTTCAAATCATTCATAGCGGTTGGACAGCACCAATCATCAGAAGCAAAGTTCCAGTTTACAATGTGTTCAGGTTTTGTGAAGCATTCCCAAACTTTTTCAATTGGTACTTCAATCTTAGCTTCAACGGTTATTTTTGTTTTATCAGTCATTTGTTTCTTTCAATTTGTTTTAAGATTTCTTTTTAACCCAACCAATGTTAAAACACAAACTATTATCATTGCAGCTGATAATGAAATTAGGGAAAAATTTACAAACGCTTCTGCAAGTGGTGAGCCTTCTTTCCCTTGTGCCACAATGTTTAACATTTTTCCGGCATTAAAAATTGCTGCGACAAGGATTCCAAACCAGTTTGCAAATGTTCCATAAACAGCCAACCAGAAATTTATTTTTAACCAGCGAACAGATAAATCAATTTTGTTCCAGATAAGTCCAAGCACAATTAGAAATATTCCATTCAATATGAATTGATAATCCTAACCTCTGATTTGTAAACATCACAATATAAAATCCAACAATAGATCGAAAAATAAAAAGAGTTGCGTCACAATACCAATCTGTCGTTATGAATTTGGGATAATATTGATTTTTTGAGTTTGTTCATTGCTGCTGCGCCTACTCTTATGCCCATTGGCATTGCAGGGCATTTGTGTCCGTGAAATTTCTGTCCGAACTCTAACCATTCTTGTGGATTTGTCATTTCTAGTACTCCTTTTGTTTGTAAGATATTTTAATTAATTAAAAAATATTTGAAATTGTATTTCACCTAAGTAATTATTTTTTCCCGATGAAAATTGAGTCCTAAAATCTGTCATCAGTTTTGTTTTATCTGTAAAGTAATAATTCACACCTGCTCCATACCATTCATTTCCAGTGGTTGATGGATTAAGGTCAGAATATTTTTCTATAAATCCAGTTATTTGTATATCAGAAATTAGATATAGTGATGCCAAAGCATAATAACCCCAGGCTTTATCCTTGTTAATATTTGCTTGAACATATTCTGATTGAAAACTAAAATCTTTATAGGTCAATTGAGATTCAAAACCGAAACGATAATCATTACCGGTTATTAACTGAGTTGCATCATAGATAGTATTCATCGTTATTGAATTTGCATAACGATAAGATGCGGAAGCTCCAATTTCAATTAATGTATTTTTATCTTTTATAGCATTTATTTGCAAATGTGAGGTATATAGAAAATTTTGATCTTTGTTTTTCCCGGGTGATTCAAGATTAGCATTGAATACACCAAAGCTAAAATGTAGAGGGAAAAAATTTGGTTGATAAGTAAACTGAACCCCAATCTGTCGCGCCATAGTTTTTGAACTATGTACCAATCCATTTATTACTAAAGCCCTTTCTAATACAGGGATTTCATAATCGGGCTGCATTCTTTGTAACATAAAATCCGGAACAAATCTACCTGCGCGCAAAAAGCCTACTCCATTAAACTTTATATCCGCAAAAGCATCTTGAAGCATTATCGATTCATCTTTAACTGAACGGTATACAGCCTGAATTTTATAAGAAACATTTTCTAACCCAGGGGCATTTCCATCAACCCAAAGCTTTGCTCTGCGAATCATAAAATCATTTGTATTTTCAAAGTTCGTTGTAAATCTTGTTTGGATGTAACCGTGCAAATTTGGTTCAGCATTTTGTGCAAACATAGGAAAACTGAAAAGCATAAAAATGATAGTAATAAACTTTCGTATGTTATTGCGAACGGAATGAAACGGAGCGAAGCAATCTGTTTTACTTATTGAGATTTCTTTGTTACTTACAATGGCTGGGATAGACAATGTTTTCACAGCACACCCCAAATCATTTTAACTGCAATTCCTAAAAGTACAATAGCATAAATCTGTTTTACCATTTTTGGTTTTGCTTTGCCGGACATAAACATTGCACCAAGCTGCGAAGCAATGATTACTGCAACAACAACTAAGATTGTTAAAGTCCAGTTCATGTGTCCTTCGGCTGCGTGTCCTAAATATCCACTGAATGAAGAGAAGGTTACAACGAAAGCAGTTGTAGCAGCGGCTTCTTTGGTTTTATAACCCATCCACATTAAAATTGGGGCGATGATAAATCCGCCGCCAATACCGAGCAACCCGCCAGCAAAGCCTGCAAATGCACCAACCCCAGCACCAATGATTGATCTTTTCTTAAGCGGCATTACTTCATCCGGTTCTTTTTGATTTGAAGCCCAAAGTGTTCTAACAGCAGCAACTACAACTGCAATCGCAAACAAAATCATCAAAGGTTTTTCTGGAACAAACTTAGAAGTGTAAGCACCGATTGGTGAAAAGATTAATGTGGCAATTGCCATAGCAGCGCCGCCTTTCCAATCAACTAATTTTTTTCTTGAAAAAGGAATTAGTGCAAGAAGTGTGTTTAATCCATTCAATAAAAGTCCAAGTGGAATTGCAACTTCCTTCATAGGAAATCCTGCCCACTTAAGAATTGGCATATAAACCATTCCCCCGCCTAAGCCCAACATTGCAAAGACGAAGGAAACGATAAATATTAGTATTGATACAATAAGGTATAACATATTTTATCTCTTAATTTATTCTTGTCATTGCGAATCCGAGATGATGCAATCTATTTTACTTTTGAAGATTGCTTCGTCGTTTCACTCCTTGCCTACGGCAGGCAGGCTCGCAATGACTTACTTTTTATGTCATTGCGAACGAAGTGAAGCAATCTTTCTCATTCACGGATTGCTTCATCTTTATAAATTGTAGACTCGCAATAACATTCTAGTTTTATCCAATATTTGGTAAATGAATTATTACTTCTTCATCGGTTCTTTCAGAACAGGGGATACAAACTTTCTTTCCATCTTTAACACGTAAGTATCTCTCAAAAACATACTCGCCACATACTTCGCACTTTGCTTTATTGAATGAACCTTTTACCGGAGTGTATTTGAAATCTTTCAAAACAGTAACATTAAACAATTCATCCTCAGTAGCATTCAATACAATGTTAATAATATCGAGACGAACATTCTCCGGAATTTCAGAAGGTTCAATTCCTTGTTTGCGGTATTTGAAAAATTCGTGCGGTGCAAGCTTGTCCTGGAATTCATTCTTAAGAACAATTCTTACTGCATCCTTTTTACCGGGATACCAAAAGATTGC
>JBAMMD010000031.1:5018-7630 GCA_039793965.1 Kapaibacterium sp. (SeqCode)
CCATTCTGGTAATTGAAACATGTTAATCCTCCTTATTTGATTAATGTAATTTTTCTGTGTGATCTACTATTGAACCATTGATTACTGCCTGAACAGCTTCATCAATATTTTTTATATCCGTTACAACCGGTTTAATATTAAGTTGAAGCATACTTTGATAGGCGCCATTTCCCATTCCACGTGCAAGTAAAATCTGGCAATCCTTAATTGCTTCTGCCATGCTGATATGTTTGGAATGAGAATGTTCATCAAATCCATGTTGTTCACCTGGTTTATGATGATGTTCTTCCTGAGCAAAATTATTATGCCCAAGTTTTTCGCGGCGTTCTCTTTTGACTACTTTGCCTTTTTCAACAAACAGAACTTCATAAAATTTTGCTCTTCCAAAATGCTGACTGATTGTTGATCCATCATCTGTAACTGCTGCGATATTGATTGTTTTGTTTTCCATTTTATTTCCCTTAATAAGTAATCGTTTACTCACATATATTTATAAAAAATTTTATTTCTTTTCTAATGCTCTTTTTATTAAACGATCATTCGTTCACAAAATTTTTCTTGCTTTACTATGCCTGGTTCTAAGATCATTTCTATGTTCAATGAAATTGGAATTCCCATATAAAGAGTGGCAACATTTTCAACATTAAGAGATTTATCCCACACTCCTTCATTCATTCCTTGTTTAATTATTCTACTTATATATTCTTTTTGGGTAAGAAGAATTTCGCGTAATCCCTTCTTAAGTTGTGAATCATTCATATGGGCAGCTTCTGAGAACAAAAGTATGGTTACCCCTTTATTTTCAATAAGATATTTAATGTGTGTGCAAAGAAATTTGAATAATTTTTCTTCTGCACTAATAGTGGACGAGTAAGTTATCTTTTCCTGTTTTACAATAAGTTCGTTCTTAACATCATTAAGAATAGCAAGCATAATCTCTTTTTTGGATGAAAAATAACGAAATAGAGCGCCTTCCGTAACTCCAATTTTATAAGCTAAGTTTCTTGTTGAAAGTTTCCCGATTCCTTCAGTAGAAATAATTTCAAGAACAGCTTTTTTAATTTGTCCTTGTCTTGTTTCTGTATCTAATCTTTCTGCTGCCATTTTAATCTCTTTAAATAATTAAGTAAACACTCACTTACTAAAATACATCTTTAAATTTAATTGTCAAGTCTTTTTTAAAAATAATTTAAGATATCTAAAAGAAACAACCTTAAGTATTTACTGCTTATTGATAACCATAGGCAGAATTCAGCTATTATTATCTTTTACTTTTCTATTCATCCCAGAAATACATTTTTGCTTCTGTTGAATGAGGATGTGTATTCTGTATTTCCTTCAATGTTTTTCTTAACTGTGAGTTATCTTTTAATTTGATGTAACGAGCTGTTTCTCTAACAACTAAAAGTTTCGGATAGAAAGATGTATTAACTAAATCGTCAATATCTTTATCAATGATTTTGATTATGTCATCATATCTGCCACGAGGCATAATTGTTTCTGCAATACCGAGTCTCATCATTGCTCGGAATTCATCAGCTGGCAGATAGCCGTTGAAGTGATAATAGGAATTTCCATTTTGATCAAGGAAATAAAAAGCTGGTGTCCAGTAAGCACCAAGCATTTTTCTAACTTCTCTGTCTTTGATTAAATCTTGTTTGAGCAAAACAAACCATTCGTTCATTTCCTCAATTACTTTTGGGTCCTTATAAGTTGTTGCATTCATTTTTCTGCAGCCACCGCAGCCATCCATTTCAAATTGAAGAAGAATTAATTTGTGCGATTTTGTTGCTTCTTCTTTCGCTTGTTCAAGATTTGTTAACCATTCCATTTATTTAACCTTTCTCTTTAATAATCTACTTTTTTGTTTTTACAAAAAAGGCAAAATAAAAATAAACTAAATTCTAAATTATTATTTTCTACGTGTTAGCTCTGTGGCTCTCTGTGTAACTTCCTTTCTTGTTACACCAAGAAAAACGGGGTAGCCACAGAAAGCCGCGTAGTTATTAAAATTTACAACTTCGTTTCACTTACTAAAACAATTCCTTTTTCTTTAATCAGGTTCCTTACTTCACTTGCAAATTCTGAAATATCTTTCTGCTCAGTCGAAACAATTTCAAATGAAAAATAACACAGAGCGCCTTCGTCAGCTCCTTTCATTGTTGGTACCTGCATCTGAAAGTTTACAACATCAAATGGACGATTTGCAATCATCTCTTTTAGAATTTTCGGCAATCCTTTTTCACCAAATTGTCCAGCTAATTCAAACTTGATTCTTGTTGTTAACTTTGCCAGTGCAGCTTCTGCTTTTGCTCTTTCTTCCAAAATTTTTTTCTTCTCACGTTTTTCTTTTCCTTCTCTTCTTACTTCTTTAAATATCTTATACTCTTTTTCAAATTTCCATATAAGATCTCTTCCGGGAAAAGTTATCGCTTCAGTTGGACAAAGGGTTGCGCACGTTGAGCAACCGACCATACAATTGTATTTCCTTTCCACTGTTGCTTTGCGAGTGGTTTCGTTGTACTCGAAAACATCGCGGCCACAACTAACAAAGCAAAGCTCACAGCCAATACATTTTTCGGCGGCAATTGTTGGATACCAGGGAATTTCTT
>JBAMMD010000032.1:0-7281 GCA_039793965.1 Kapaibacterium sp. (SeqCode)
GTTACCCAAGGAGATAATTTAAAATTATTGTTCCTTAAGTTCTCTCCTTTTTTCAGAGTTAATAACTTTTCTTTCAAGTTTATTGAAAACGTTTTTAATGTTTTTCCTTTAAACCCTTTTGATATCGAAAAAATTTTTATAATTGAGCAATGAGTTTAAAAGTTTTATTATTATCTTTTATAACCTATTGACAAAAATTATATATGTGTTAAAATATATTTGGAGGCGATGAATATGAGAAATTTTAGAAAATTTAGCGGACCTTTTGGTTACTTTGGTTTCCACGGAATGCAGTACGTACCTCAAAAAGAGATTTCGAGAGCTTCTGTGGAAGAGACTGTGAAAAATGTTTTAGCCAACGCAAAGCTAGGTGAAAAATTTGTTGATGGCCGAGGTAATTACCACATTCCAATTGTTGTTAATGGTGTTATTGCTGGAGTTCTCTTTGAGGATGTTGAATTAGATTCTCTTGCACTTGGTGGCTACTGGATAGGAAGAATGGGAGTCAAGGCAGAACTTGTCAAGGATGGTAATATAGTAGGTTTTGTTTCTGTAGCAATCTAAAAGATGTTGTAAAGGATATGGCCGGCTTTCTTTATAGCCGGCCATAAATAGGAAAAAAGGAGATCGATATAATGAAGAAGGATATTATTGCTTTTTGGAAAGAAATTGTTGATTTGAAATCTCTTTTGTTAGAGATAAATAAGAAGATACAAATAAAAGTTTCTGTTGGGAGAGCAAAATGAATACAAATATTATTGAAGGAATAATACTTCTTGTCCTTGTTTTGGTCCTCTATGTAGTTTACTTTATCAGGGGGGACAAGAAAAAATTAAAAGATGCTTCAAAGAAAAGCGCAAAAATGTTTATTCAAAATTCCATAAGACTTTTTGCAATCTTTGTGATAATTGCAATTCTTGAAAAATTCTTGTCTCCTAAGGCAGTTTCAGCTTTTCTATTAAAATTCAATGGATTTACAGGAATCATTATTGGTGCTCTTACTGGTGCAGTGATGATGAGTCCTGCTGCAACGAGTTATCCCATAGGGCAGTATTTACTAGCTCATAATGCAAGTTATTCGCTTGTATCAGCATTTCTCTTTACCTGGGTTGGCATAGGGGTTATTGCTCTTCCTCTTGAGTTTAAATTCCTTGGGAAGAAGTTTACACTACTAAGGAACTCATTCACATTTATTGCTGCAATTCTTCTTGCAATGCTTATGGGGGCGCTATTATGAAAACGATTCTAAAGGATTGGGCAATTGAAATAACGATACTTGCAATTGCGATTGTGCTTGCATTCTTTAATCCTTCAAAAGTTGGCTCAGCGTTACTTTCTGCTACGAAAACATACCTGAACCTTTTCGTTGTTATTGTTGCCATTGCTTTGCTTTCTTCTTTTATTGTTGTTACAATTCCAAAGCAAGCAATAGGGAAAATCATTGGGAAACAAAGTGGGGTTAAAGGAATCTTGATTGGTGCATTATTCGGTACCTTAATGATAGGCCCTGCGTATATGTTTTACCCATTCTTTAAGGAATTGAGGGACAAAGGGGCAGGAGCAAATATCATTGCTACGACAATTGGCGCATGGGCAATAAAAATCGCATGGATACCCTTTGCAATAACAGTGCTCGGGTGGAAGTTTACGCTTCTCTTTAATGCACTGATTTTTGTCTTTGCAATTCTTTCAGGGTTTTTTGTAGGGGCATTTTTTAAGGAATAATTTTTGATATTTTATCAAGTAGGTGGACTGATGAATATCTGCACAATTTTAAATATCATAGATAAAGGAAGTGGTTATTAAGATGTGGGCAACACATTGTTAATTGAATGGAATTCTTTCTTTTTGCATGGGCATGCATAAAAATTCCATAGGAGCTTGTTGAGTTGAAACTCCTTGGTTTAAAATTTATGGTAGTAAAGCTTTCATTAACAATTGTATTTGTGATATTGATGGTGTTGATTTCCGAAAAAATATACGAACAGACTGAACGGCTTGAAGCGTAAAATGCTACATTGACATTTTGTTTATACAAAAAATATGGTATTATAAAGAAGAGGTAAAAATATGAGAGAGAATTTTAAAGGGTGTAAAAGTATCGGCTTTAAATCGTCAAATGTACTTCTTGTTTCTATATTGTTTTCTTTGTTAAATAAGCCAAGTCATGGATATTCATTGCTCGACGAGATAAAAGATATAGGAATAGAAACTGAAGATGTTCCATATGGGATTCTTTACAGGACATTGAGATTGATGGAAATGGAAGGCCTTGTCAAATCCGAATGGCAGGTTGAAGAAACAGGGCCTTCAAGGAGGATTTATAAAATTACTGAAAAAGGTAAAGAATACCTAAGGGATTGGGCTAAAACTTCGAAGAAAAGGGTAAATACAATTTTGAACCTTATTGAAAGAATTGAAAAAATTTTGGGAGATTCTTCAAAATAAGTTCATAAGTTTGATTCTTTAGAAATCATTAAGGGGGACGATAAATCCCCCTTTTTATTATTTTTTTTCGTCTCCGATCTCTTTTATCATAGATTTTAAATCGGCGATTTGCCTTCTTAGGTCAGCAACTTCTTCCTTGAGCATCCTTAGATCGTTGTTTTCGCCTTCTTCGTGATGGTGTTCACCGCACTCTTTTTCCATTTCTTCGTATTTAACTTTACTATGAAGATATTCTTCAAGCACGTCTTTTACTTTACCATAAGCGCCAGTAAATACTTCAATGCCGTAGTTTTTGAAAAATTCTTGTGCTTTTGGTCCCATTCCACCTGTGACTATTACATCAATACCTTGCTCCTTCATATACGAAGGAAGATCTCCAGCATTGTGTTCTTCTGCCATAGGGTTTGGAATGGACTCTACATTTTTCACAACATTGCCATCAATGTCGACGATTACATAATAAGGGCAATGCCCAAAATGATAACTTACAACGCTTTCGAGGCCGTTTGCCTCATCTGCAGTAAAACAAATTCTCATATTTCACCTCCAATTATTTTAATCCAAATGAATCAACAAATATCCTATCTTTGGAAAAACCTCTAATTAAAAGAACATTTATTACTTCTTTTATTGTTTTACTTGGTCCGGCAACATATGCATCCATGTTTGCCAAATCAAAGTCTTCAAAATGAGAGTTTGCGAGAGCATTATAAACAGTTCCCTGGTGGAAGACAACTCCAACAGGTGGGGTAAAATTAGAAGAAGCGACTCTTGCAGTAAGGATGCAATGCAAATTTGGATCAATATTCAACCATCTTTTTATTGGTTCAAGTAAACAAAAGTCATCTGTATCTGTTACTCCCCAATAAAGGATAATGTTCTTTGAAGGATTAATCTCAAGCACTTGCTCTATGATCGATTTAATTGGGGCAAAACCAGCTCCCCTTGCAATAAATAAAAGGGATTTATCCTCTGTAGACTGGAATCGGAAAGCCCCAAAAGGTCCTTTTAGATTTAATACATCTCCTTCCTTCATTTCATTAAATGCCCATCCTGTGAAACGCCCACCATCTACCAATCTCATGTAAAGTTGAACTTCATCATTATCTTTATCAGGAATATTACATACCGAGTATGATCTGCATAACCAATTTTTATCTGGGCTACATGCATTAACATATTGACCTGGAATAAAATCATTTAATTTATCATTATCTGTTGCTTGCTTTAAGTAAACTATCAAGTTTTTAGGTCCAGCTTGTATTTTCTTGTCAACAATAAATTTGTATTTATTTAAGTGCTCTTCAAGCGGCTTTGCAAGTTCTTCTTTTCTTCCGATAAGGTCGTCTTCTATTGCATGATGCACAGTTGCTTGTGAAAGAAGGCTTTCTACTGTTTCAAGCGAAGGGAATGATATGGCATTAGCAGGGCAAATATTGGCACAGGTAGTGCAACCGACAAGGCAGTTTAATGGATCATAAACAACAGATTTATTCTTTTCAAACTCAAACCTGCACAAGGCGACTACCTCCTGCGACACATGTTCCGCATCCAATACAAGCGTTCTCATCTACGGTTGGGTCCAGTGTATTTTATCTCTTGGCAATCCATGCCATGGCTTTAAATATTTTTGGTCAGGCATACTATACCTCCTCTATTGTATTCTTGAATGCTCATCCTTTATTTTTCTCAATAACAACAACTTCATTTTCTTTTAAAAGTTTGTCCAATTCATCAATTACGTTAGTAATGTCCTCGTATTCCCTTGATACAATCCTGAATTTCATTAGGGAAGGTACTTTTTCTTTGAAGTTAAATTTTAAAAGAGGGGTTTCAATTGTAACATTCACGACGTCAAAATTAAGTTTTTGTGATAATTCCTCAATTTTTCGTGGAATATTTTTTTCCATTACATCTCCAGCAACTGTGTAATCTGCAAAATGAGTTGCTTGTGAAATGAGTTTGGCAGCATTTTCTCGAGCTTTTTCAAACGCCAATTTCGCTTCCTTTTTTACCTTTTCTGTGTTAACTGCCTTTAAAATTGCGTATTCTTTTTGTATTTTTTGAATCATATCTTTATCAGGGAAAGAAATTGCACCAACGGGACACACAGTTGCGCAGGTAGAGCATCCTACAAGACAGTTGAATGGGTTTACAACTTTTGCCTTTTTGTCAATTATTTCATAAACATTCCTTCCGCAGGTAACAAAACAAAGCCCGCAGCCTATGCACTTTTTTTCATCAACAGTTGGATACCAAGGAATTAACTCTCTTGGCACACCGTGCCAATCCTTACCCAAATTAGCCATTTGATTCCTCCACTATTTGATTTAAGATTTTACTAATTGCTTCGAATTTTATTTTTGCATAATTTGAAGGGCCAGATTTTTCAAACTCCCATTTGGATTTCACAAGGCCCTTTAATTCCATATCTTTTAGCAACCTATAAACAACTGGATATTGAACATCCTTTGGATTTATCCCAAAATCTTTTAGGTTATCTGGAATTGAATATCCATAGGAAGGGCTTTTCATTAAACTAAGTAAAAGTGCTGCGCTCAAGATACTTTCGATTTTAAAGCCAATTTTGCCATATTTTTTCATATTTACATTATAACACATATATAATTTTTTGTCAATAAGATATTTTATATAGGTTTTAAAAATTAGGCAGTCAATTATTTAAATTTGGAGAAAATATGTCTAAGATTAATATCCCTGTTTTCAAGTTTGTAAACTTATGCAAATTCTAGGGCAGGCACAAATAGGAAAAGGTTAGGGGATTCCTCCCCTAACCTACTGTTTTTTTGTCTTTTTCAAGTAACTCTATAAATTCTGCGTAAGAAATCAAAGGGACATTTGAATCTATTTTCTTATAGCCTCTTGATTCGAAATCATCTTTTATTGCAAATATTTCAATATTTGTTTTCTTAAATTCCTGGAGTTTGTCTGTGATTGCCCAGAAAACACAATTTTGTATCAGGACAATTTTGTCACCTGGAGCCGCCAGCCCGAACTTAATTTTTGCTGCATTGGAGTTTATACCGAATTTTATAAGTATTACCATCTCGCACCTCACATAAATATTACAAAGTCACTTGAATGAACAAGCTCTTTTACCTGTTTCATAGGTATAATCTCAGCTTTATAGTTTTCATCAATATCTTTTACATTAAAGCGTTCTAAATCCTCTTTTACAGCGTAAACTTTGGTTTCATATTTGCTAATATATCTTTGAACTATTTTAATTGGAAATAAACCTAATTATTCCGCATATATCTACTCTTAGACCTTGTTTGATAAGCTCCTTGAGTTTTTCTGGAATTATCCTGTCGGATCTAACTGGTTTGACTTTTGTATTTACTGCCAACACGGCATCCGAAAATGAAAATATTCTAACTTCATGTCCTTTTTAAAGGCCGGCTTCTGCAATTTTTATTGCCGTATCCAAGTCTTCATAAGTATATGGAGGAGACATTACCTGTATTGTTATTTTCATTTTTACCCCCTTTGATAAAGTATCCAAGACATAAACCAGTTGCCAAGGATGAAAAATAATCCTGCAACTAGAGAACTTAATGCAAGTTGTGGAATGCCCGTTAAGAAATGACCTATATTACAACCACCTGCAAATACTGCTCCAAATCCCATAAGCATGCCGCCAATTAAAACTTGCAAGTACGTTATACCTTTCTTTGGTATTCTAAATTTGAATTCCTTATTGGCAAATGCATTAATAAATGCTCCGATAACAATTCCAAGGACTTCTGCACCTTCCCAGTTTAGAGGTATTTTAGTAGTAAAACTTTGGAAAATATTTACCCAACCACCAGTTATTCCAAGTCCATATGGTCTTCCCGAGATTGTGCTGGACCAGAATCCAAACATTGCGACTGGGATCACGAGAATGCCAATCCATGGCCACGTTAATGGAGATTCGGGCCTTTTTGTTGTTTTTGTGCCAAAGACATAGATTAAGAGTATTGCAGCAAAAATGAGGCCAATTACTCATGGGTTCATAGTAATAATGTTGCAAGGGTTGGCCCAATATTTCCGTTTTTATCGGCAAGATATAAAGAACTATTTGATGCAACTTTTACATCGAATTTCGATATTGCGTTCAGTAGTGGACTAAAAGCACCCTTCTGTGTTGCATAACCTGTAATTTTTCTCTCTAAACAGGTACATGCAAAGACAAATATTTTACCAGCTTATAATGAAAAACCCAACGGAGACAAAGATGTACAATGATATGATGATGCAACCATCGTTTAAAATAGGGATAAATAAAATATCCGAGGACAAGGAACTTCGCATAGTACACTTATATACAAATGTTCAGAACTCCATTATCGTTATAGACTCAAAAGTTGGGATTCCTTTATACGATTACGATGTGAAGGTTAAAAAATATGAGTCACAGGTAGTTTCTCTTACAGACGAAGAAAAAAACAAGGCAAAAGAGATTGTATTGGACGATCCTTTTATTAAGAGGTTAAACATAAAATCAATCACGGCAGAAAACCCCACCGTGTATATGCCGAGTTTTGAGAAGGATCTTCTCTATAGAGTGGGGGAAGTAAAAGTTACTCTTCCTGATGAAAAGATCATCACCGTATTCGTGGATCTAACAAGAAACAGAATACTCGATATTATCGATACGGAAAATGTGTTAGGCGAGTTAATTACAAAAGATTCCGAAATACACAACTTCTTATATATGTTTGATGGAGAGTAATGAAGCTCCAATTATGAGTTAAGTTAAAATTAAGATTATACGGAGCCTTGCCCTCGGTTTTTTGGTTTAAGGTACCCCCTCAATACCACCAAATA
>JBAMMD010000033.1:0-44815 GCA_039793965.1 Kapaibacterium sp. (SeqCode)
AAAGCGGTACGTGAGCTGGGTTCAGAACGTCGTGAGACAGTTCGGTCCCTATCCTATGCGGGCGTAGGACACTTGAGGGGTCCCGTCATTAGTACGAGAGGACCGTGACGACCGGACCTACGGTGTGCCTGTTGTCGCGCCAGCGGCACTGCAGGGTAGCCATGTCCGGAAAGGATAAGCGCTGAAAGCATCTCAAGCGCGAAGCCTGCCCCAAGATTAGGTGTCCCATCCCACGAGGGAGTAAGGACCCTGGTAGATTACCAGGTCGATAGGCTCCACGTGTAAGCGCGGTAACGCGTTTAGCGGAGGAGTACTAATAGTCCGAGGGCTTACCATAAATTTTTTAGGTTGGCGCTTGCTTCGTTACCTTCTTGAATATGTGACCACCCGCCCAGAAACTTTCTCATCTCGCTTTCTAATCTTTTGGTCGGTGGCTATACTGCGGGGGAAACACCTCTTCCCATTCCGAACAGAGAAGTTAAGCCCCGCAAGGCCGATGGTACTGCACCGTCTACCGGTGTGGGAGAGTAGGTAGCTGCCGACCTTCTTTATTTTTAACTCACCATAACTTAAATCTTTTTATTCTTTCTCTTTATTTTTTTACTTTATACTATGCCAAATGTAAAGTAAGCTCTAATTTCCGTTTAGATTGAGCCGTCGAAACTCGTTTTCTATATTAAAAATTTAGAAAATTCTTCTTCGGATTAACCGCTATAATGTGAATGTCTTTGTCGATGGGTTCAATAGCTAGAAGTTTTATTTCAATTGCCTCCTCAAGGTTTTCGATTGAATATTTTCCAAAAGCGTTCTTTCCCCCAGGTATAATTTTGGGAGCCAAGAAAAATTGCATTTCGTCCCAAAGGTCTTCTCGGAGGAAACTTGAAAAAACGCCCGCGCCTCCTTCGACGAGTATCGAGCTCACTTGGTATTCGTCTTTGAGTTTTAATAATAGGGATTTGAGTTCAATCAAACCGTCTTTCACTATTGTGCGAAGAATTTTGACTCCTCCTATCATTAAATTTTCTTCTTTACGCGAGGCTGGTAAGTTTTCGTCGATTGCTACGAGTGTCGATTTTCTTGTCTCGTCGATAAATATTCTTAGTTCAAGCGGAAGTGAAAGCTTTGTATCAAGAATCACTCGTAATGGAGGTTTCCCTTCCAATTCGTGAAGGGTTAAGGAGGGGTTGTCTTTTAATGCTGTCGTTTTGCCCACAAGGATTGCGTCGACCTCTCGGCGGAGACGATGTCCATATTTCCTGCTTTCTTCCGAAGTTATCCATTTTGAAGTCTGGTTTTGTGTTGCAATTGCGCCGTTAAAACTTTGTGCTATTTTTAGAATTACATAAGGAGTATTTTCTAATATATTCTTGAAGAAGAAACGATTGATCCATTTGCACTCCTGTTCCAAAATACCTAGTTCGACTTCAATGCCCGCAGATTTTAATTTTTCTATGCCTTTGCCATTAACCAAGGGATTTGGGTCGATTGTTCCGATGATTACTTTTGCAAATTTTTTCTCGATTATTGCATCTACGCAAGGGGGTGTTTTTCCGTGATGAGTGCATGGTTCGAGCGTTACAACTAATGTGGAACCCTCGAGGTCGATTCCTTTAGCATTCTCGATTGCTTCAATTTCGGCGTGTGGACCACCAAAGTATTTGTGGTAACCCTCGGCAACGATATAGCCATTTTTAACGATAACCGCTCCAACTCGTGGATTCGGATGGACATAGTTGGCGCCCAATTTTGCCAATTCAATTGCTCTTTTCATCCATTCCTTTGGGTCCATTTTTATTTTGCCTTTAATTCTAAATTTCTAAATTTAATTAAATTATTAGGTTTGAAAGGTAAAATAAATGCTACGTTGTATTTCCCTGCCTCTACGAGCTTACCTTGGTTGTCTCTTCGATTCCAAGGAACGATGTATCTATGGAGTTTGCCGACCTCAATTGGTTCGACCTTGCCAACAACTTGAAGGAAGTTTAAGTCGTAATCGGAATTCCATATAACTTTGCCTAATTGGTTTCGTATTTCAATGCGAAGTCTTTCCGATGTTGGGAAATACTCCTCGTCGGAAGGCTTCAAACGAACTAAATCTAGAACAAAGACAATAGTGGTATCGTCGAGGAATAATTCTTGGGGAAAGGCGGCAAACTTTTCCGTAGCAGGAATGAAATTCAATGTGAGAATATAGTTTTGACGATTTGCAACAAAATTGACAGAACCGCAATTCCCATTGCTTATATTCTTGCGCGTTTCGACGGAAAAGAGGCAAGCAGACAGGGGAATGGAATATTCTGCGTTTGTTTCAATTTCGACTGGAGCGAAATCAATTCGTTTTCCATCGCATTCAATCCAGCACTCTTCAGGATGGAGAATTTCATTATCGCCCGTTAAGACAGAAGTTTTTTTGATATAAATCAAGTATTGATTGAAGTCATTTTTTTTGAGCGAAAAAACGAAAGTTTCGAAAAGGGATTTTGCTACCTCATCTTTATTCTTTTCTATCTTTTGGGGATGGCAATAAATTAGAGAAAGTAACAAAAAAAGTGATAGAAAGAAATTTTTCATCCTAATATCTCCTTTAAGACTTCGAATTGAGACTTAATGAAATGTTTCAACTCGTCTTCGGTATGAGCAAAGGAGATAAACATTGCTTCGAACTGCGAGCATGGCAAATAGATTCCCCGTTCCAACATTTTGTGGAAGTATTTTGCATAGAGTTGGGTGTCGACGGTCATTGCTGTTTCAAGGTCGACAACTTCACTCTCGGTGAAAAAAAGTGTCATCATCGATCCAACCCGATTTAGTGTATATTTTCTTCCAACCCGACGAAGATTTTCTCGTATTCCCTCTTCCAAAAGTTGGGATTTTACATCAAGCGACTCGTAAATTGTTGGATTTTCTTTAATAAACTTTAAAACCGATAAACCAGCTGAAACCGCAAGTGGATTTCCACTTAATGTTCCTGCTTGGTAAACCGGTCCGAGCGGTGCAAGCATTTCCATAATTTCTCGCTTGCCACCGAAAGCACCAACAGGCAATCCCCCACCAATGATTTTCCCAAGCGTCGTTAAATCTGGTTCAACATTGTAATATTGTTGGGCACCTCCAGAAGATAGACGGAACCCTGTTATAACTTCATCGAAAATTAAAAGAATAGAATTCTCAGTGCAAATATCACGCAAATTTTGCAAAAAATTTCCGTTTGGCGGGACAACACCCATATTGCCTGCAACGGGCTCGACTATTATTGCTGCAATTTTTCCCTTGTTTTCTTGTATAAGTGTTCGGACCGAATCGATATCATTGTATTTTGCTATTAATGTGTCCTTTGCGATACCTTCGGTCACCCCGGGGCTGTTTGGAACACCAAAAGATAATGCCCCCGAGCCAGCATTGACCAAGAATCCATCGAAATGACCGTGGTAACAGCCCGCAAATTTGATAATTTTCTCGCGTTTTGTAAAGGCGCGGGCAAGCCGAACTGCACTCATTGTTGCTTCTGTTCCGCTGTTGACAAGCCGAACCATTTCAATAGATGGGACCATCTCGCAAATTAATTGTGCAAGTCTTACTTCTTGGATGGTCGGAGCGCCAAAGCTTGTTCCGTTTTCCATCTGTTCCTGTAATGCGGTTTTGACAAATTTGGGCAGATGGCCAAAAAGATGAGGTCCCCAACTTGAACAGAAATCGATATATTCATTGCCGTCGACATCAAGGATACGAGAACCAAGCCCTCGCTTGATAAACAAAGGGTTGCCACCCACAGCTTTAAACGCTCGCACAGGCGAGTTGACTCCGCCGGGTATGTATTTTTTTGCCTCGTTGAACAGTTTTTCGCTATAGTCTGTTTTCATTTTTTTCTGCAAGATAGTAGTAAAATTTGCCAGAAATTATGTCTTTATCAATTATATTGAATTGAAATTTTCCAATTAGCGATTCAATTTCCTCCGGTGAAAGTCGTTCAAACAGCGGTGGTCCTTCGTCCATTTCTTTTTTTAGCCAATCTATTAGAATTAGCCTTCCTCCAGTTTTCAAGACTCTGGTTACTTCGCCGAAAAATCTTTCTCGGTCATCTGGCTCGTGGAGAACATTTGAAAGCAAGACGAAATCTACGGCAGAATCTGTTAGTGGAATTGAATATTCTTGGCTTTGCAAAATCTCCAGATTGTGGATTTCTTGTGGATTTAATCTATTTTGGAGTTCTTCCAGCATTTCCTTGGATATATCAATTGCAAAAACCTTGCCCGAGCGACCGACGATTTTGGCAGCAGGTATGGAAAAATATCCAGTGCCACAGCCGACGTCGGCAATTTTTGTCCCTTCGGATAATCCCGAGCGGAGGAGTATTTCTTCTGGGGGAAGCAACTTCCTTCGTTCTGCTGTATCCAATGTTTCTTTTTTCTCTGGGGCGAAAATCATATAATATCCTTTTTAAAATCATTGCAAAATTAAAGAAATATTATTCACTTGAGATTACTTTTTAAACTTTATAAAGAAAGCATAGAGGAGGGAAATGGAAATTAAGATTGACGAAGCAATAGGCAACAAATCCCCAACGATTGAGTATATCGACCTCGTAAACAAAGTAGGAATATCGGAAGCGATGGCTATTTGTTGATACTGCTCTGCTTTGAGCAAAGTTTCACCGGTTGGAGTGATGAAGCCCGAGATACCTGTATTTGCGCAACGGACAAGGAATCGTCGATTTTCAATTGCTCGGACTGTTGCTATCAAATAGTGTTGGAGCGGACCAAATGTGTGGTCGTACCAACCGTCGTTGGTAATTACAACGAGAATTTGGGCTCCTTGGTCAACAAATCTGCGGCAAAAGTCTGGATAAATCGATTCAATACAAATTATAGGAGCAATAGAAACTTGTTTTTTGGGAGTTTTAAATTCAAGCACGTTTTGTTTAGTCCCTTTTGCCCAACTCGAGATACCAACATTCCATTCGAGAAAGGATTTCGCAAACCCAAGGATTTGCGAATAAGGGATGTGTTCGCCAAATGGAGTGAGACGATTTTTATGATAGATTTGAAACGTTTGATTAGGATTGAGCAAAAGTATAGAATTGTATGTTTCGTATGGTTTGGTAGAGTCGCCAAACAGAAATTTGGTTGTAAAAGTTGGTTTTTCATTTGGGGATAGGAAGCGGAAATCCGCAAAACCAGTAAGAAGAGCAGTGTTGCTATCGAGCATATCGTAGAATTGTTTGAAATTGTGGAATGCATTGGTTTCGAGGTCGAGCATTGTAATTGCGGTTTCGCTCCAGACGAATAAGTCGATATTTGGAATTACTTTTGCCAGCGAATCCTGAATGTGCCGATGTATGTTGATTTGCGTAATTGCGTCTGCTTCCCACTTACGCCAGGGGTTTATGTTTGGTTGGACAACTCCAACTCGAATGGTTGAGAACTTTGAAACAAGTGATTCATATTTGAACTGGTGAACACGGAAGAAGCCATAAATGTATGGCATAATCATAATTATTGCTATTGCAATTATATATTTGTTGCGTAAAAAAAACAACCTTGTTGTGGGGCGAAGTTTTTGATGTTGTTCAATTGCAAAATAAGCAAGAACATTTATCAATACAATGAGGAAAGATACAAACCAGATTCCGCCAATATCGGAAGTTTGTATCCAGAAGTGATTATAAACTTGAGTGTAACCCACTGTTAACCAAGGGTATGCAAGGTCGCCAAGACTATGTAACCATTCGAAGGATACCCAAATAAATGGGAAAAGAGCAACGGAAGTTCGCCAACCCAGTTTGTTTGCCAAAATGTTTAATATTGCAAAGGGAAACATAAAAAGCAAAGGATGGACAAGCGCAACAGCAAATCCAGAAACAAGTAAGTAAGGGTCGGTATCTTTTTGCCAACTGCTAATCCACCAATTAGTTGCATAATGGTAAACAAAGAAGGAAAGGTAGACAAGCCACCATTTTCTTTTTACTTGCTGGAAAACTGAAAGAATTGGTACAAATGCGATGAAAGAGAGCAGAAAGAATGGATAAGGTGGGTACGACAGAGCAAGGAGAAAGCCAGAGAGAAGTCCAAGAAGAAATCTTTTTTTTTGCAAGTCTAATTCACAATTTGTTAAGGAATTCTGGATACCAGCAGATAATCAAACGAGGCTGTGAATAATAATAGTATGCGTCGACGTTTCGTTTCAATTCAACATCGTAAATACCCTTGTACTTGGACAAGTCGAAGATCATTTGCCATTCGCCAGTAATTGTAAACAAGCCAACTCTTTGAATTGGGATGTTGACAATGAAGCCGGCGCTAAAGTTTGCTCCCAGACTCGACTTGAAGTCGCGGTAAGGGTGCCCAAGATTGAAACTGTTGAAAATATAAGTAAGGCCAAGTCCCCCAAAGAAATTTACTCGCTTAGTGGGATTAATAAGAAATAGTGAAGATATCGAAAGGGTACGGTAGATATAGGAAAGGTCGGGATGCAAAGTATCGTTGTAGCGTCGGTCGAGCGTATATGTGAATTCCAGTCGGGTGATGTTGAAGTCGATGGGTGAAATGTTGATATTTACACCGTAGAAGAATTTCCCCTCGTAGGCTGAATTTCGTTCCTTTGATTTTCCTTCTTCGTTCCAATTTTGAAAAACGACAAGAGTATTGAACCCCAAGTTTGCACCAATTCCAACAAACTTTTTGTAAGGATTTTCTTCTTCAATCTCTTCTTCGTTTTGTGCAAATATACCGAAAGGTAGAAGTAGAAATAAAATGATTAACACAATTTTAAAAAAATTTTTTGCATTGTTTGTTGTCATTTGAATCACCTGGTTTATTGGTAAAGATTTGATTTCGGCGACTTTCTGCGCAACGAGTCGGATGTACGATGGCTCGTTTCTTTTACCCCGGAAAGGCACTGGTGTCATAAATGGAGCGTCGGTTTCAAGGAAGAATCGGTCGTTGGGAACTTCTTTGACAACTCCGGAAAACTTGTTGTTTTTAAAGGTTATATTCCCGGTGAAGGAAACAAAGGCGCCAAGTTTGAGTGCTTCTTGTAAAAATTCGCTATTTTGCGAGAAGCAATGCAAAACAAATCGCAATGTGCCGTCTTGCTCTTTTTCAAGAATTTCGAGCAAATCATTGTTGGCGTCGCGGTTGTGTATTATCGCCGGTAGATTGTATATTTTAGCGATTTGCAATTGTCGCCGGAACACCTCCCGTTGTGTTTCTTTTGGGGAGAAGTCATAGTAAAAGTCGAGACCAATTTCACCTAATCCTACAACTTTTGGGTCCTTCTTTTCAAGAATTGAGCAAATTTTTTCTTCAACATTTAAGTCGAATTCTTTTGAATGGTGAGGATGGACTCCGATTGCGCAGAAAATGTGTTCGTGCTTGTTTGCAAGTTCGACAACAGAATCTATGTTCTTTGGTTCGATGGCAGGAACAATGATACTATCGACGCCAGATTCCTTGGCTCGAAGAATAACATCTTCGCGGTCGAGGTCAAAATCAGATGAATCAAGATGGCAATGAGTATCAATCATTTTTGGCTTGTAACTTTTTCAATTCTTGGATTATTTCATCGACGTGTCCGTCGACGATAACTTTTGGGTTAACATAACGAATCACCCCTTCCGGGTCGATTATGTATGTCGAGCGAATCACACCGAGATACTTTTTTCCATACATTGATTTTTCGCCCAAAACATCATAGAGTTTGCAAATTTCCTTTTCGGGGTCGGCAACAAGATGGAAATTTAAATTGTGTTTGGTTTTGAAATTCTTATGGGATTTAACACTGTCGGGGCTTACCCCGATAACTTCTGCATTGAATTTGGTTATTCGTTCGTAATTGTCGCGAAAGTCGCAAGCTTCGCGCGTACAACCCGATGTGTTGTCCTTTGGGTAGAAATATAACACGACCCATTTGCCGCGGAAGTCGCTCAATCGAATTTCAGTCTCGCTGTCGGTTGCACCGACAAAATCTGGGGCTTTGGTTCCAATTTGCAATGCCATCGCTTTTTTTCCTATCAATATTGATTAAATCGTATTAACGAATAAAAGTAAATTAAATTTAATTTCATCATTTTAGTTAAAATTTTGCATTAATGAAATAGAAGTAATAGAATACAGATTCTGGTATGATTAAAAGAACAAGCGAAAGAGTATCGGAGGTGAAGTACACAGAGATAGGTTTCGATGGATAAACAAAGCGAGCGATTGGACTTGTCAATGTCCACAAGACAATAAACACAAAACCAAGCACTGCAAGCGAAAGCAAAGCGTTTTTTGTTCCTTTTTCTTGCCAAACTTTTGTAAAAGCATAAATCCACGCAACAATATGCAAGAAGAAAATTAATATTTCAATCATTTTAAAAAAGTTTGTTAAATTGCAAATGTTTAATTTACAAAAATTTAAGGATATGGAAACAGCATATGCATTGGTTTTGACAACAGTAGAAAGCTACCTAACAGCAGTTCAAATTGCGAAAATACTTGTAACAGAAAGATTAGCAGCTTGTTGCACAATTCTTCCAAATGCCATTTCTTTTTTTGAATGGGAGGGCAAGCTTGACGAGCGGAAAGAAAATGTTGTACTAATCAAGACAACAAAGAATAAAATCGAACCATTGAAAGACCGACTCGCGGAACTCCACCCCGACGAGGTTCCGGAAATTATTGCTTTGAAAATTGAAGATGGCTTGGAAGCATATCTTTTGTGGGTAAAGGAAATGACCAAATAATATCTTTTTTCTTTTCTCAAACGTAGCAGAGGATTATTATGAAGAAAGGGTTTTTTTCTGCCGTAAAAAATATCCATTTTGTTGGGATTGGTGGTATTGGAATGAGTGGTATTGCCGAGGTGCTGTTTCGTCAAGGATTTAATGTTACAGGTTCCGATTTAAAAGAATCGGAAAATACTGAATATTTGCGGAATTTGGGTATCAAAGTTTTCATTGGGCATACCCCTGAAAATGTTGTAGGCTCGGATGTTGTCGTGTATTCGAGTGCAATTAAGGTTGATGAAAACCCCGAAACGGTCGAGGCAAAACGTTTGGGTATTCCAGTTATCCGCCGAGCAGAAATGCTTGCTGAAGTAACCCGTTTGAATTACACAATAGCAATTTCCGGAACGCACGGCAAGACGACCACCACCTCGTTGTGTGGCCATTTGCTCATTAATGCCAATTTCGATCCAACAGTCATTGTTGGCGGGCGGCTTCGTTCTTTTGGGGGTATAAATGCTCGACTCGGCAACGGCGAGTGGACTGTTGTCGAAGCCGATGAGTATGACCGGTCGTTCTTGCAACTTTCCCCAACTGTCGCGATAGTGAATAATATCGAACCGGAACATCTTGATATTTACAAAGATTTCGATGATATCAAATCTACGTTTGTCGAATTTTTAAATAAAGTTCCTTTCTATGGTCTTGTAATTGCCGGGGTTGACGATGTTGGCGTCAAGGAAATATTGAAAAACATTAAGAGGAAAACCATAACTTTTGGTCTCTCCCGGGTTGCAGACTTTCGTGCAGAAGAGATTGTTTTTGATGGAACGCAAACTTCCTTTGAGTGTTTCAACAATTCATCCTCTCTTGGCAATTTTATTTTGAACATTCCTGGTTACCACAGTGTAAAGAATGCTCTTGCTACAATTGCCCTAGGTGTCCAACTTGGCATTGACCTTGAGTTGATTAGAAAGACTTTGAGCGAATTTAAAGGAGTACATCGCCGATTTGAGATTATTGTAGAAAGTAATGGCATTATGATTGTAGACGATTATGCCCATCATCCAAGCGAAGTTGTTGCAACACTTTCTGCAGCTCGGAATGGGTGGAACCGAAGGATTATTGCAATATTCCAGCCTCATACTTATACGAGAACTCTTTCGCTGGCAAAGGAGTTTGGCACTTCTTTCGACGAAGCCGATGTTTTAATTGTTACCGATGTATACCCAGCCCGCGAGCAACCAATAGAAGGTGTTACTGGCGAGTTAATTGCTGATGCTGCAAGACAGTTTGGACACAGAAATGTCCACTATATTCCAAATCTTGAAGATGTTATACCTTTTATTAAAAACATTTTGAAGGAAAACGATATAGTTATTACGCTTGGTGCTGGAAGCATCTGGAAAGTTGCAAATGAACTTGCCCAAGCGATTTAAGCAAAAGCCGAAACCCTTTTGAATTGATGTTGTGATTCGACTCGATCCAATGCAAGGTAATTTTGCCGCATCAGAAATTTTAACTTTTTATTAAGCATAGCGCCAAACTTTATTGTAATTTCGAATTTTGAAAGTTTTACTATTTATGGATATCGATAGGCTAAAAAGTTTTGAGGAAATGGCAGAAGAAGATTACGAATCGATAGGTTTTCGCGCAGGTTTGGAAATCCATCAACAATTGGAGACCAGTAGAAAACTTTTCTGTCGATGCCCGGCTCCTAAACAACCCTACGACAACAATTATCATTCTGAGATTGTTAGAACAATGCGCCCAACTCCAGGCGAACAAGGCGAAGTTGACCCTTCGATTTTGATGGAATACAAGAGCAAAAAAGAAATTCATTATAGAATCAATCGTAATACAATTTGTACTTACGACCTTGACCAGACTCCTCCTTTTGAAATCAACGAGGAAGCGCTTGACATTGCCTTTCAATTATGTTACATTTTCAATGCTAAGATTGTCGATGAGTTGTTTGTAATTCGTAAGCATCAATTGGACGGCGGTATTCCAAGCGGCTTTCAAAGAACAGTTCTTGTAGGTGTCGATGGTTCGATTGAATTTAAGAATAGGCAAATTAGAATTTCCCAAATTATACTCGAAGAAGATACCGCTCGCAAGTTTTCCGATGTCTACCACACTCGAACATTCTTCACCGACAGATTGGGAATACCACTTGTTGAAATTGTTACCGAACCGGATCTGAAAACTCCTCTTGAAGTGATGGAATTTTGTGAACTACTTCGAAATTATCTTTTGGCTTTTGGAAGAGTTCGCCTCGGGAGTGGAACTTTCCGATTCGATTTGAATTTAAGTATCGCAGAAGGGGCAAGGATTGAAATCAAGGCGATTGACAAAATAAAAAAGATACCTAAAGTTGTATATAACGAAATTTCAAGGCAATTGAATCTTCTACGATTACGAGAAGAATTACATCGTCGGGGCATCAGTCCAGAAACATTCACTTTCAAAACTTACAACTTGTACAAAGTATTGAAGAACACAAGTTTTTTCCCAATTGCCCGCACGATACACCAAGGCGGAGAAGTCCATTGTGTGGTGCTTCCAAATTGGGCTGGTTTGTTGAAATGGAATACTCAGCAATACACTTTTTTTGCACAAGAAATCTCGGACCGAGTGCGAGTTATCGCTTGTTTGACTGATTTGCCAAATATTGTTGCATCGGATATCATCGACAATACAATTTCTCGGGAAGAAATCGAACGAACCACCAAATTTATAGGTGCAAGCGAAGTCGATGCATTTGTGATTGTCTGGGGAAAAAGCGAAGATATAAAACCTGCTATTGACGAGATTGCAAACAGAGCCTATGAAGCCACAATGGGAGTTCCGAGGGAAACTCGCAGAGCATTGCCCGACGGTACAACAGTTTTCGAAAGGTATTTGCCAGGCACAAATCGAATGTATCCAGATACAGACCTTCCAAGTATAATTCTCGATCCAAACAGGCTTGAAAGAATTAGGCACACCAAACCAGAAGACTTCCGAAGCCGTGTATTTTGGTGCAAAGAAAACAAAATTCCACAAGAATTTATCATTAAACTTTCGACAACGCGATTGTACAATTTGGTAAAGGAACTTTCTTTCGATTTGGCACTCGAGCCGACATTTGTGGCAATCGAGATATTTAATTCATTTAGATGGCTTGAAAGAAGGCATTATAATGTAAATCTTCTTTCGTATGAACAGGTGAAGGAAGTATTTCGATTTTATAAAGAGGGTAAAATTCTCAAGGAAGGCATCAAGTATGCGTTTGAACTAATTTTAAAAGGGATGGAAAGATATATTTTAACTTTTCTTGCGCCTGCAAGTCAAGATGAAATTTTGAATGCGTTTAATCGGGCAAAAGTTTCAATTAAGACGACACTGATTTATAATCCAAGCAAAATCAAAGAAATAGCCACCGGGCTCGTAATGCAACAACTTCGCGGGCGCGTCGATGGCTCTGCGATAAAAAAATTTGTGGATCAACATTGGGTCAAAGCTAATGAATAACGATGGGTACCGAGGTGACGCGCTTTCGCTATTAAAAAGTTTTGCTGTTAGTGTTTGGAGCGAAGTAAAGGTTGTTACCCAAGATACGACCTTTGTTGGGATTATTCTTCCGCGAAGTCCCAAAAGCGACGACAAACATATAGTATTGAAACTCCGCAATGGTTACAATGTTGGAATAAGTATAAATAAAATACAGACCATTGAATTGCTTGGAACTGCAGAAAAGTTGCCACCACAACAATTGCGAGAAACCCCAGTCGACCCGAAAAAACCTAATGTGAAATTGATTAGTACGGGCGGAACAATCGCTTCCCGGTTGGACTTTAAAACTGGTGCAGTTGTTCCAGCTTTCGACCCGGAGGAACTTTATACTTTCGTTCCTGAACTTATGAACTTTTGCAACCTTAAAACTGAAAAACTTTATAGTGTGCTTAGCGAAGACATCGGACCCGAGCAATGGATTGGCATTGCAAATGCAATTGCTCGCGACATCGAGGCTGGCTACCAAGGGATTGTCGTTGCCCACGGCACAGATACTATGCATTATACTTCATCGTTGCTTTCTTTTATGGTACAAAACCCACCGATACCAATTGTTATGGTTGGTTCACAGCGTTCGAGCGACCGACCTGCATCGGACGCCCCACTGAATCTGATTTATAGCGTGAAAACAGCTGCCGAAGCAGACATTGCCGAGGTTGTTGTTTGCGCCATAGGTCCTATTTCCGATTCCTATGGTCTATTGCATCGTGGTACTCGTGTTAGGAAAATGCATTCCTCACATCGCTCTACATTTCGTACTATTGGTGATGTTCCTTTGGCGATTGTCGACAAAGAGAAGATAATACCACTTCGGCACGACTACCAGCATCGGCGCAAGGACCGAGATTTTAACTTGAAAATCGCATTCGAAGAAAAGGTGGCTTTGATTTACCACTATCCAAATATGAAGCCGGATATAATCGAAGCCCTCGTTGACAACGGTTACAAAGGTATTGTCATTGCAGGCAGTGGATTGGGCCACGTCAACAAGCAAATGTATTCTGCTTTGAAAAAAGCAATCGAACGGGGAATTTTTGTCTTTATGACTGTGCAGACAATTTGGGGCTACGTCCAAATGTATGTTTACGAAACTGGCAGGGAAATTATGTCGCTCGGAGTCATTCCAGCAGAGAATATGCTACCAGAAGTGGCTTATATGAAACTTTGCTGGACACTTGGCCAGACAACCGACCCCGAACAAGTCCGGGAGATTATGCTCACTCCAATTGCTGGCGAAATAACCGAACGCGAACCAACGAATGCATATCTAATCTTCCAAGCCGGCATCCCCGAAATCGAAGATTTTATATCGAAATTAAGACTTTAAAATGAATTAACTTCGGTTTCTGCAAGCCGAGTTTCAGTTCCATAGGAAATACAAAACATAGCGGAAGCCGAGGGAAAGAATTGCGATGCTTAATATCATTTTGATTGTTTTTGCGGGCAAATACTTTTGCAGTCGTGCGCCAACATACATTCCAATGAATCCGCCTATGCCAAAAAGTATGCCCAGTTTCCAATCTGGCGCTACAGCCAAATTCGGGTAGAAAGGAGCCAAGACTTGGTATATGATAACACCAAAAACGGATGTGATAAATGTCCCCAACAATGCTGGACCAGCAACAGTGTAGACAGGGAGATTGAAAAAGGTAACATAAATCGGAGCCATAATTGCCCCGCCGCCGATTCCGTAGATTCCACCAATAATACCAACGATTGAACTTATGATAAAAATTGGAATAGTTTTAACTTTGAAACGTTCGCCAACAAATTCATATTCAAGCAAGCGAAGATTGAATTGGATTACCTTTGCTTTCGGAAGTTTCGATTTTTTGTCTTCTGTTTTGTATTTCCTCACAATTTCGTTGAATTTATGCTCTGCTTCGAGCGTATTGGGATTTTTCCTCGAGAGATTTTCTCTCAAAATTCTAAACCCAATGTACAAGAGGACAAAGCCAGCGAATATCTTAAAGGTAACAGGATTGCTCATATAATTGATCCTTACGATTGCGCCGATAAGCACTCCGGGCAATGTTCCAGCTATCACAATCCACGAAAGGGGCCAAACCATTCGCCCTTCGCGAACGTAGCGGTACACTCCGCTTGGAATTGCAACAACATTATATAATTGATTAGTTGCACTAACAGCTGGCGAGGTGAATCCCAATACACTCACCTGAAACGGGAGGATAATAAATGCCCCGCTCACTCCGCCCGTTGATGTGAAAACAGAAATCAGAAAGGCTACCAATGGCGGTATCAGTGGGTTTAAGGTTATACCAGCAACTTCGAAATACATTTTTATTCCTTTCTTTGAAACACATAAAACGAGAAGGTTTCGAGAACAAGTTTATATCTATCGTTAAGGATTTTCCTATAATTGGGATTTCGGTTAAATGCTTCCCAAGAGGAAATCTCTTCGCCAAAGAAATGGTTATGGTCGAAATCTTGAATTATTAAAAACTTCGCAGTGCGAAGTTCCTTTAAAAATCTTTGCTCCCATTCGCTTGGTTTTTTGAAACGAGAGAGGACAAATACTGATGTTGGAAAAGCGGAAATATGGCAATCATTTATCATTGTATAAATTTGTGCAGCCCCGCCAAGTATCATAACAGTGTCATTGCGAGCCAGATTTTGGTTAAGTAGTCTTGCAATAGTTGTATGTTGGCGAAGCAAAGTATTTGCCGTTGAGGTGTTTTCGAAGTAATCAATATATTTCTCTTTGTTTTTGAAGAAGAGATATGTTGGTATAGCAGTTCTAATGTATCGCGGAAGTGGGGTGAAAAAAACGAGAGAAAATATAAGCACAAGTGCAAGAAAGTATTTGGCGGTTTTTGGAAATTGTCGTGCTTCGAAGAAAATTAAATGCAATCCAAAAGAAGAATATATCGAAAGAATGAATGCGAGACGCAAGAAATGGTAGTTTAGAAATTGGTGTTCAATAATTAACGATAAGAACATAAAGAAAAAAGTAAGAAGAAGGAAAGCATGGAAACTTTTTTCTTTGTTGTCAAGTCTGTCCCAATGCAAAAAGATTTTCCAAACACCATAAAAAAAAGTAATGGTGAACAATAATGAATAGAAAACTGGAATGGTTGTATCAATATTGTTCGTTATTCTCTGAATAGATTTTGGCGAGAAAAAGCCGGTCGATTGATAATATATTAAGAATTTCCAAACATTGCCAAAGTCCCCTAATGTTCCGTTTTGAACGTACAGAATTGCAAAGGGGAGAAGAGCAGTAATAAGAAAGGAAACAATTGTTACACTTATCAACTTTCGACGCAATGAATTTTCTGCTTCAATGAATTGATAGAGCAATATCGGGACGAGGACAATTCCGAAGGTGTATTTCAAGCCAAATGCCAGCCCAGACAACACACCAAGCAAGATTGCAGTAAGCAAAGAATTTAGCTTTTGGAAAAGCAACAAAGCGGAGAGAACCAAAATCAAATTAAAGAAAAGTTCAAGTTCGAAAATGTAATTGTAATTGAAAGAAGCAACGAACATAATCATTGGAATCGGGCTAAAAAAGATAACGAATTTGTTTTTAAAAATGTATTTAGCCACTTCAAAAGTCAAAATGACAGTCAAAAAAAAGAAAAGAAAATTTGCCAATTGATACAAAAATGTGTTGTTTTTGAATAGGAAGTAAAGAACAGTAAAAATATAATAAACCAAAGGAGGTTTTATATCTATGAAATCGACGTAAAGTTTACCGCCGTTAGCAATGGTTTTCCCCCCAGCAAAAAACACTGAAAAGTCGAATCCTAATGGTAGGAAAAGGAGCGGCAAAACAAGCAAAAAGTATGCTCCGTAGGCAAAAAATCTTTCCGAGAAACGCATAGCAAAATACTTTTAAAAAAACAAAATTATGAAAATTTCAACGAGATTAAACTTTTAACTTGTTTTTTTGTCAAATAATTGGTTGTAATTTAGTTAAATTAGAGAAGGTAATGTATCAGTTGGCGATAAAATTGCAAAGTGAAAACGAGATTATAGAAGAATTTGCCAAAGGTAACGTTGAGCAAGCGGCAAATGAATTTGTTCGGCGTTACAAAAATTTTGTCTATTTTGTAGCATTGCGCTATGTTAAAAACCACGACGATGCAGAAGATATTGCCCAGGATGTATTTATCGAAGCTTTGGAAAAGTTGAAATATTTTCGAAAGGAAAGTTCATTGAAAACTTGGCTGTATAGAATTGCGGTAAACAAGAGCAAAAATTTTCTGCGCAAACAAAGATTTGTTTCGTTGATTCCTTTTGTTCGAAGAGACGACGAAGACGAGCGACAGATGGATTTTCCCGATCCAACACAAAGCAACAGATTGGAGCGCAAAGAATTGGAAGAGAAATTGATTGAAGCAATAAATTCGTTGCCGGAGAAACAACGCGAAGTGTTTTCTTTGCGATATTTCGAAAATTTGAGTTTCAACGAAATTTCAACTATGCTTGGAACATCTGTCGGCGGTTTGAAAGCAAACTATTTCCACGCTGTCCGCAAAATTGCCTCTGTTATGAAACATTATTTGGAGGAATAAATATGGAAAACCCAATTTACAACAGAAAAGAAATGGAAGAAATGTTGCCCGATTATGTTTTTGGTCGATTGTTGCCCGATGAAAAAGAAAAATTTGAATTATCTCTGTCAAACTATCCCGACTTGAGCCGAGAAGTTCAAGAAGTGCGAAAAGTTTTTAGCAAACTCGAAAGGCTCGATTTTGATAACTATCTCGAAAGGAAAACACGAAATATTCCGATTAAAGTGAGCGAAAAATTGCAACAAAAGAGAAACCCTTTGAACATTTTTGCCCGACCGGGTTTCGTTTCCCTTGTTGCCGGTATAGGCGTGATTTTGATTGCTATTTCTATCTTTTTCTCGAAGAAGGACACAAAAGTAATAGTTCAGAATTTGCCCTCGACAACGCAGATTGTAAAAAGCTCTCCCGAACCAATATTTCCGCAACTTAAAGATGTGGACAAGTTTGCAGAAGAAGCAAGTCTTGATGTTTCCGATTTTAACACTGTGGTGGGAAGCGTTTTCCCCGGCGATTACACTTCTTCGTTTGAATTAGCAAGCGATTATCTCGATGAGCTTGTCTCGCGGGAGTTAGTGGAACTTGTTCCATCAAACACCAAGTTTCAAAGCAGCATTTTCGACAATCGATTCTTCGACCTGTTAAATGTTCTCGATGAAAAAGATTTTCAACAATTAATAGAGGAGTTAAAAGATGTTCAGATTTAATTTCAAGCAAGCAGCAATTTTTACAATTGCAATTGTTTTTGCATTTACCAGTGCCTACTCTCAACCTGCCTTTCGCGCAAAGGAGCGTATAGCCGAGTTCAAGAAGATGAAACTTCTTGAAGTGCTCGAGCTCGACGAAAAGACCTCGGAAAAATTCCTTGCCAAATATAATGCAGCAGAAAAGGCAATCCGCGAAAAGCAAGACAAACTCGACGAAGCAATTCTCGACCTCGAATATTTAATACGCAAAAAAGCCAGCAAAGAAGAACTTGCAAAACAATCACAAAAAGTTATGGATTTGCAACGAGATTTTGCCAATACAATGTTCGAACAGCAGAAAGAAATTAAATCCGTGCTTACAGATGAACAATTTGCAAAATATTTGATCTTCGAGAATCGCTTTCGGGAAAGATTGCAGCAAGCAATTATTCAACGAGCAAAAGGTAAAGGCTGGCAAGATGGCAACCAAGCACGCCCACGCAAGAAAGGACCTCCAATTGATAGGAAGACTTCGAGATAATTAAGTGAGCAATTTAAGATAATTAAAATAAAAGGCGAACATTTGTTCGCCTTTTGCTTTTATCATTTGATTTATGTTTATTTTCTTCTATTTCTTAAGCGATTTCAAGAGGTTTTCGCGTTCCTCGTCGGATATCATATCCAATATAGAAATGCCAGAGCTCAAAGGCTTGGTTTCATAGTTCTTAGGGTTTTGGTGTTTTTTGGGGTTATCTGATGGTTTAGGTGTTTCCTCTTCTTCTTCGACCAAGCCAAGAATTACAGATTCTTCCTCGGGAACAATTTCTGCAATGTAGACTTTGATTTTATCTCCTTGCTTAAATGGTATCTTGTTGCCTTTAAGGATTCGCTTCATTTTACTTCGGGGCAAGAAGCCGTCGACTTCGGGGGAAATGGAAACAACACAACCTTGGGCAACGACCTGAATAACCTTGCCTTCGTAGATTGAATGTAAAGGATATTTCTCAATTAAGGTTTGCCAGGGATTCTCCTGCAGTCGTTTCATACTCAACGAGATTGCCTTCTTTTCAGCATTAAAATTTGTAACAACAACTTCAACTTTGTCGCCTACTTTCAAAACATCATTGGGTCGTCGGAGTCTTTTCGTCCAAGAGATTTCCGAAGTGCGCAACAAACCTTCGACAAGAGGTTCCAATTCGACAAAGGCGCCAAAATCGGTAATGCGGCGAACAATTCCAGTGTGGCGCGTTCCAACGCCATACTTCTCCTCTGTGGCGGGCCAGGTGGAGGTATCGACTAGTTCTTTGCGGCTAAGTCCAATTCGTTTCCGCTCTTTGTCGATTTCAACAATGACAGCCTTTAAAGTGTCGCCAATTTTAAAATATTCTTTCAAATTGTCAATGCGGTAAGGAGCAAGTCGGGAGATATGAATCAATCCTTCGGCGCCTTCTAAATCTATAAATACGCCAAAAGAGGCAACAGAACTTACTTTCCCTTCAACAATCTGACCAATTTTCAAGTTGTTCCAGAATTCTTCTTCGAGAAGTTTCTTTCGGCTGACGATTACAGCCATACTTCCTTCGTCGTACTCCTGAATTTCATGGACCATAACAACGAGGTTTTTTCCCACAACTTCTTCCAGTTCCTCGTCGGTTGGAGAGCGCTTAAGATGGAAATGGGACGCCGGTAAAAACAATGGTGCTTCCTTGTAAAAAACACGTAAGCCACCGCGAACACGAGCGTAAACGTTGACCTCGATGGGTTTGTTTTCTTGAAATGCTTGTTTAACCTCGGCAAAAGCCTGCATCAAACGTGCGCGTTTCCCGCGACGGCGTTCGCGTTCAGCTTCAGTTTCTGTTTGTTTGTCGGGAATTTCTGGACTTGACGTGGATTGTGGTACGCTACTCTCGGGCGAAAGTGTTTGTTCGACGCTTTGTGGCTTTTCCTCAGCACTGGGTTGGTTTACTTCCCCGCTTGTTTGTACCACGATTGTTTGGTTTTGGTTAGGAGTTTGTTCGGCAATTTCCTTCTGTGCTTCGATATTTGTTTGGACTTCTGTTTGCGAAGCGATTGGATTGTTTTCGTTCATTTGCTCACCTAATTCTAAAAGCTTTAAACATATTGATTTAAAAATAAAATGCAAAATTAGTAAAAAAACAATTAAAAAATCAAAAAAATTTCAAAGTAATTCCCATTTTTTATTTTTAAATTTGAACTGTGGAATCAAATCTTCTAAAATGCCGACTTTCAGCTTAAACAATATAGTAGAATTCAAAAATAAGAGATATAAAGCAATGAAATTGTTAGTTGTTTCAAAGCCATTATTTCTTAATTTTGTTTGGATATTGGGTTGTATTATGGAACTAATTGACCAAAAGACCAAAAAGTTAATGGAGGAATGCAAGGAACGAGCACGAGCCGCAGGTTTGCAATTTGAAAACGAAACTCTCGAATATATCGTTTCCAATCGCGATTTGCTTGAATTGTCGCCAAAGTTTATGATACCTACGCTCTACGACTATTGGGTCCACGATGTTGAAGTTTTAAAGGAATATGGGAAATACAAACTTTATCCAACCAATCCATACGAAACGGTAATCAATTCGCGGCCGGCAATTTCTTTTTACAATAGCGATAATCCAGACTGGCTGAATATTATGATTTTCTACCACGTTCTTGGTCATATTGATTTTTTTCAGAACAATATCCATTTCAAGCACACTTGGAACGAGGACTTCGTGGGGCTTGCCCTTGCCGACAAAAGACTCATTGAATCGCTGCGAAATCAATATGGGCGTTGGGTCGATTATGTTATTGAATTTGCGCGTTCGTTGGACAACATCGTCGGTTTTTACGAGACTTTGTACCACATTGAATATCCATTCGATAAGTATATTCCATCGCCCATTGAATATTATTTTAATAATTTTATCCAAGAAGAACTCAAATTGCACGAGCACCAGGTTTTTGCTGAATTAGGCAGATTCAATCATTTGCTTGAACAAAATTCTGAAGATATAGCAACTCGGACGTTTTTGGCTGATATTTCATCGCGTTATCCAGAGTTCGAGTCAAAATATAAAAAATTTCTCGAACGTCGGCAACAGCCGGCATCAGATTTACTCGAATTCATCCGCGACAACTCGCCTTTTTTGAAAAAAGAAAAGAACGAATGGATGAAAACAATACTGACGATTATCAGAAACACTGCACTTTATTTTGCGCCACAAGTTCGAACTAAAATTATTAACGAGGGCTGGGCAAGCTACTGGCACGACGAGCTCTTCCGAACCGACGACCGAATTCATTCCCACGAAACGGATTATGCAAGAGTAAATGCGAACGTAACTTCTATTTCTCGCGTGGGTTTGAATCCCTATGCAATTGGTTTGAGGTTGATACAATATGTCGAGGAATTGGCAGAAAAAGGCAAATTGAACTATGAGTTTCAAAAAATCCAAAGTATCGAAGCCCGAGAAAATTTCGACAGAAAAACAGGCGAGGGTAAAAAGGCAATATTTAATCTTCGAAAATATTTTTCCGATTTCACTCTGCTTAATATTTTTATAACGCAGGAATTTGTCGATATGCACCAACTTTATGTAGTTGGCATCAAACCGGACTACGAGCGGCGCACCGTTCAATATTATGTTAAAAGTAGAAAAGCCGAAGATTACAAAAAGATGATTATCGATGCACTTTATCATCCACCATACATTACAGTTGATTTGCAAAAGACCGACGAGAATCTTCTATATCTTGTTCATCATTTCGAAGGCAAACAACTTATTAAGGAATTTGTTCCCGATGTTCTTATTGGAATTGAATTTTTGTGGGGTGGTGAAGTTCAACTTGAAACAACTGAAATCTTTATGGAACGACCAGCCAGCCCCGAAGCTCAACCAACATATCGTTATCAGAGAGTCCTTTGGGTTTGCAAGGACCGCAAAGTTTCTCGAAAAAATATTTGAAACAACTTCGATTCTTAAAATTAAGAGTGTCCAAAGTGCGGAAATCGAAAGCAAAAATTGCAATGTGGCAGGTTGGCGTTTGGCTTGTCTATACTTGAAGTGTTTGCCTATGTGAAATCAAAGTGAAGAAAGGAGGTAATTGCCGATGGAAATAATGCTTCCAAAAGCAAACTATGAAGGTAGAACATCTTTGGAAAAGGTAATAGCTACAAGGCGTTCGGTTCGCAATTTTAAAGACGAAGGTATTACATTGTCGAATATTGCACAATTGCTATGGGCAGCACAAGGTGTAACGGACAAAATCAACCGGTTCAGAACTGCACCTTCGGCTGGAGCACTCTATCCATTAGAGGTTTTTGTTGCTGTTAGGAAGGCGGATGGTTTGGACCCGGGTGTTTACAGATACTTGCCAGATGGGCACAAACTTGTTAAAATCAAAGATGGGGATGTTTCCAAAGCAATTATGAAAGAAGCATTATGGCAGGAATGGGTTGAAAAAAGTGCCATTATCATTGTTTATTCAGCTGTTTTTGGGAGAACCACTTGGAAGTATGGAGAACGAGGCATTCAATATGTGTATATGGAAGTCGGTCATTCGGCGCAAAATGTGTGTTTGCAAGCAGTTTCGCTTGGACTTGCGACAACAACTATCGGGGCTTTCAACGATGCGGGTATCAAGAGTGTAATTGGTATGAAAGAAAACGAAACGCCTTTGTATATTTTGCCAGTTGGAATTCCAAAGTAATTTTTTAAATACAAGTGTGAAGAAGTTTAAATTTGATGCAACGAATTATTTATCCAAAAGTTCCGGGAAGGTATATTTAAAAATGCCATCTTCGGTAACTTCGATTTGGGCAATACCGCGTTCAACATAGGTGTCGAGTATTTTTTTTGCTTCCTCGACGGATACAGAACCTTGGAGCGAGAGAATTGTTGGAGTCAGTTGTCCTTTGTTTTTCTTTGCAATCGAAAGCACAGCAACGTCCATCTCGCGGAACTTCGACAGAGTTTCTTCCTGCTTTTTTTGTTTATCGATTTTGATAATTTGGAAGAAACTATAAAAAAAACCAACGATAGAATAGGAAAAGCCAAGAATATATATAGGGTTCGTCAAATCATTTATTTTAAGATCTCCAACTATGCCAAACAAAAGTAAAAGGCAAAATATCATATGAAAGATATGCCCATTTCTGGAGCAACCGGGTTTGCTGGCTCCAATATTTTGTGTGCTTGATTGTTTTTCCATTTTTCCTCCCCAAATTTATAATGGAATATTACCGTGTTTCTTGGGTGGATTTGTATCGACTTTTGTTTCTAATAGCTTATATGCATTAATCAAAATCGAACGCGTTTTTTTTGGTTCAATCACATCATCTATATAGCCATAGGAAGCAGCAATGTAAGGATTTGCAAATTTTTTGTTAAAAAGTTGTACTAATTCTTCTTCCTTTTGTTCAGGGTCGGGTGCACTTTCTATTTCTTTTTTGAAGATTATTTCGACAGCGCCTTTCGGTCCCATTACTGCAAGTTCTGCCGTAGGCCAGGCAAAGTTGAAGTCGCCGCGAATGTGTTTGCTGTTCATCACGTCGTAAGCCCCGCCGTATGCCTTGCGTGTGATGACTGTAATTCGAGGAACAGTTGCTTCGCAAAAAGCATACAATAATTTAGCGCCGTTGGTGATGATGCCTCCCCATTCCTGCTCAGCGCCGGGCATAAATCCGGGAACATCCTCGAGAACAAGTAGTGGGATATTGAATGCATCACAGAACCGGACAAACCGAGCTGCTTTCCGCGAGGAATTTATATCGAGCACACCAGCGAGCACTGCTGGTTGGTTTGCTATAACACCGACAGAATAGCCACCAAGGCGAATGAAACCAACAATTATATTTGGTGCCCAATCTTTATGTACCTCGAGGAATTCACCGTTGTCGGCAATCCTATAAATAATTTCCTTCATATCGTATGGTTGATTTGGGTTGGCTGGGACAATGTAGTTCAACTCTTCATCTTCTCTGTCAATTGGGTCGTCGTTTGGGATGTATGGTGGATCTTCACTATTATTTAAAGGAATAAATGATAAAAGTTTGCGAACGAGTTGAAGCGCCTCGATATCATTTTTTGCTGTAAAATGTGCCACACCGCTTTTGTTTGCGTGGACTTCTGCTCCGCCAAGTTCTTCCGAAGTGTATTCTTCGTGGAGTACCGTTTTAACAACCTTTGGTCCAGTAACAAACATATAAGAAGTTTTTTCAACCATAATTATAAAATCTGTAATAGCGGGAGAATAGACAGCGCCGCCCGCACAAGGTCCCATTATTACCGAAATTTGCGGGATAACTCCGGAAGCAAGAGTGTTCCGGAGGAATATGTCGGCATAGGCACCAAGCGAAATAACACCTTCTTGGACACGAGCGCCACCAGAATCGTTCAATCCAATCACTGGGCAACCAATTTTCATTGCCATATCCATAATCTTGCAAATTTTTCTGCCGTGTTCGGCAGCAAGACTACCTCCGAGTACAGTAAAATCTTGTGAGAAGACGAAGACCTTTCGCCCGTCGATTGTTCCATACCCTGTTACAACCCCATCCCCAAAAAATACGTTTTTGTCAAGACCAAAATCGTAGGAATGGTGGTGGACAAGCATATCGATTTCATAGAAACTTCCGGGGTCGAGCAATAGATCGATTCTTTCGCGTGCTGTCAATTTCCCTTTCTTGTGCTGGGCATCGATGCGGTCTTTACCTCCGCCTTCCAAAGCCTTTTGCTTCAATCTAAACATTTCTTGGATTTTTTCTTCAATCTGTTGCTTGTTGTAATTTTCCATTTTGAATTCTACTTAATTAAAAATTAAACATATTCGAGATGTGCAGTGAAATGTCGTAAATAGGGAGCTTGATATGTAATCTTCATTCCTTTTAATTGGTCCTTTCTTTCGTAAACTTTACCAACAATATGTGCGACGTATTCAAGGTGATTATTTGTGTATACTCTCCGTGGAATTGCAAGACGAACAAGTTCGAAAGGTCCAGTCACAAAATTTCCTTTTTCGTCGAACTTGCCAAACATTAAGGAACCAATTTCGACAGTTCGGACCCCCCCTTCTAAGTAAATTTCGCAGGCTATTGATTGTCCGGGGAACTGATAACTCGGTATATGTGGAGCAAACTTCTTTGCATCAATATAAACAGCGTGACCGCCGGTAGGTAAAATAATAGGTACATTTCGTTTAAGCAATTCGTCGCCAAGAAATTTCACTTGGTTGATTCTGTACTCGAGGTATTTTTCGTCGAGTGCCTCGTTCAAGCCAACAGCAAGCGCTTCGAGGTCGCGACGGGCAAGTCCGCCGTAGGTTGGGAATCCTTCGCCAATAATCAAAAGCACTTTAGCCTTTTCGGCAATATCGTCGAGGTTCGTTGCAATGAAACCCCCAGTATTCGACAATCCATCCTTTTTGGCGCTCATTATACAACCATCAGCATAGGAAAACATTTCACGAGCGATTTCCAGAATAGATTTATCCTCATAGCCCTTTTCACGATGTTTGATGAAATAGGTATTTTCTGCAAAACGACAACAATCGATAAAGAACGGAATTCCATATTGATGAGCGATTTCGCTTGTACGACGAATGTTTTCCATAGAAACTGGTTGGCCACCGCCGCTATTGTTTGTTACGGTTAACATTACCAATGGAACAGTTTCTCGCGGGTGTGTTTTTAGAAAATCTTCCAGTTTGTCGAGGTCGATATTTCCTTTGAAGTCGGCGATTTCGTCTGTTTGAAACGCAATTGGAGTTGGGAAATCGAGCGCCACAGCACCAGTGTACTCGATGTTGGCGCGCGTAGTATCGAAATGAGTATTGCTGGGTATTGTTTTACCTTTGCCCCCAACGATTGAGAAAAGGATTCTTTCAGCGGCTCGACCTTGATGTGTCGGAATAATATGTTTGAAACCAGTGATGTTGCGGACAACTTCCTCGAATTTGTAAAAACTACGAGAGCCGGCATAAGCTTCGTCGCCGTCCATAACCGCCGACCATTGTTTGGAACTCATTGCCCCAGTACCGCTGTCGGTCAACAGATCGATTGTAATGAAGTCGGAGCGAAGTAAAAACAAATTGTAATAGGCTTCGCAGAGTTTTTCTTTCCTAAATTCTCTTGTTGTAAATGGAATTTCCTCTACAACTTTAACCTTAAAGGGTTCGAAATACATAACCAGCAACCTGTTTTTTCCTAAATAATTTAAAACAATTAACAAAATTAAGTAATTAATTGTAATAGTCAACCAAGACCAGAAAAAAGTTATATTTTGGTAATTTTGTGTTTTTCAAATTAGCCAAGACGATGGAAACAGCCGAAAAGAAAAAGGTAATCTTGAGCGGGATGCAACCAACCGGCGGTTTGCATATTGGTCATCTAACCGGAGCGTTGCGCAATTGGGTTGAACTCCAGATGGATTATGAATGTTACTATACAATTGTGGATTTGCATGCAATCACCGTCCGACAAGAGCCGCAAAAATTGCGACGTTGGACACTCGACCTTGCTGCAACATTTATTGCTGTTGGTATCGATCCCCATCGTTCGCATATTTTTATTCAATCCCACGTTCCGGAACACACTCAACTTGCCTGGGTGTTGAATTGCTTTACTGGAATGGGCGAGTGTTCGCGAATGACGCAGTTTAAGGATAAATCTCAGAAATATCCCGAAAATATTAATGTTGGACTTTTTGCCTACCCAATTCTTATGGCTGCCGATATTTTGCTTTATCAAGCGGACCTTGTTCCTGTTGGCGCCGACCAGAAACAACATCTTGAACTCACCCGAAATCTTGCGCAAAGATTTAATAATCTTTACTCAGAAACATTTAAAGTGCCCGAACCATATATTCCCAAAATAGGGGCAAAGATTATGAACTTGCAGGAACCGACAAAAAAAATGTCCAAAAGCGATGAAAATCAATCGGGAGTGCTTTTCCTTGTCGATAACGAAAGTCAAATTGCAAACAAAATCAAACGAGCAGTTACCGACTCGGGCAATGAAATTCTTTTTCGGGAGGACAAGCCCGGCATTTCAAATCTTATTACGCTCTACCACATATCCACGGGGAAGACGATTCAAGAGATTGAGCAAGAATTTGCTGGCAAGGGTTACGGCGAATTCAAAAAGTCTGTAGCAGAAGCAGTTGTGGAATATCTCAAGCCATTTCAGCAACGATATAAAGAAATTCGCTCGGACGAAGAATACCTTTTGCAAACTTTGAAACAAGGAGCAGAGCAGGCTCGGAAAGTGGCGAGCCGTACTCTGCAGAAAGTATACAAAAAAGTTGGTTTTGTGTTAGATCGATGAATATCACAGTCCAAGACCCAGAATCATTCTGAATAGAAATTCGGGCTTATTATTTAAATTCTTTGAGAACATAAAAGTAGGGGATGCTGCAACCCAAAGATTTTCTTTCCCGTGTGATAAAACAATCCCAATATAGTGGGCTTTTTTATCGCCTTTCAATTCCAGTCCCGCACCGAACAATTCGGAAATCAAATATCGTGTGCCAAATGCATATTCGAAAGCAAATTCTGCTTCATCTTCATACTCAATCTCGATGATTGGATTGAAAGCTATGTTCAACCGACCAATATCCTTTGCAAGAATAAGTTTTGTTTCTAACTTGTGCGAAGACAAAGTTGCATCCGAGCCGTATTCGATGTAGATTAGCGGGTCGAGTGGAAATTGATTTTTTTTACCAATAAGAAAGCAAGCGCGTAGGTCGAAACCAGTGTACTGAAGATTTTGTTCTGGTTGTTGGACAAATATTTGGTAAATTGAAAAGTCGAAATGCTTGGTCATACCAACTTCAACTTCGAGTTTGTGTTCGACCGAGGCTTTTCCTTTAATTTCGTTGAACTTTGGTGCAGATAAAGTAAAGTAATGCTCGATTTCGGCTTTTCCGGGTTCCATAATCAAATACTCATCGGTCCAGACGTAAGAGCGTTTGTCGGAGAATGCGCAAATTGGGATGAGAAGCAGCAAAAAGAACACAGACAAAGAACGGCAAATTTTCATTTTAGCCTCAAATAAAGTTAAACAAAAAGCAAACTTAGATTAAACAAATTTTATTGTAAGGATTGGTTTTGCTTTTGTATCGATAGTGTTGCAAACTTTGATTAAGCTTGGATGAAAATAGTTTTTAGGATAATTCAAGTGTCTCCAACTTATACTCACCAGATTTTAAATCAAATTTGCCATTGCTGCGAGTTCCCGAGGAAATGTTCCATCCTTTTTGCGCAGCTAAATGTCTTGCCTGTTGAACATCGTTTGTATCGGGATAAAATTTTCGGATAAAATCAGTTAACTCTGTTTTTGAAACTTTTCTGGTATTTGGATATTGTCTTGCAAGATATACAAGTACTAAAGCATCTTTGGTGTAATTTCCTTTCTTATTTCTTAAAGAAGAATTGTACGCCAAATTTTTTTAAAAAATTTTTCAAATGGATTTTCTTTGTTGTTAACAATTATTTCTTTAATTTTACCTATTGCGATTGTAGAAAAATGTTTATCATTTGAAATTAAGAAAAATTTGCATTAATTGTTTAATTTTATGAGGTATTATGAAAATTGAAAGAGTTTTTACAAAAAATGCCAAATCTGCTTTTGACCTGTTTAAATACACTCGCCGAAATTCTATACTTCGAAATCCCGATGGAAGCGTAGTTTTCCAGATGGAAAACATTGAAGTGCCAGCGCACTGGTCGCAAGTGGCAACTGATGTTCTTGCGCAAAAATACTTCCGCAAAACTGGGGTTCCACAATTCGACGAAAAAGGAAACCCTATTTACGATTCAAACGGTAATCAAGTTCTCGGCTCGGAAACAAGCATCAAACAAGTAGTACATCGGTTGGCTGGAACTTGGCGATATTGGGGCGAGAAGTATGGATACTTCGATACCCCCGATGATGCTCAAAACTTTTATGATGAGACGGTTTATATGCTATTAAATCAAATGGCTGCACCGAATTCTCCCCAATGGTTCAATACTGGACTTGCCTGGGCTTATGGTATTAAAGGACACAAACAAGGACACTATTACGTCGATCCAGAGACGGGAAAGTTGAAAGAGTCGAAAGATGCTTACACGCGACCCCAACCACATGCTTGCTTTATTCAAAGCATTAAGGATGACCTGCTGAACGAAGGTGGAATTTTCGACCTTGTTACTCGCGAGGCTCGCATTTTCAAATTTGGAAGTGGTTCTGGGACAAACTTTTCTCCACTTCGAGGCGAGGGAGAACCCTTGTCGGGTGGTGGAAAATCTTCCGGCTTGATGAGCTTTCTAAAAATATACGACCGCGCCGCAGGCGCGATAAAATCGGGTGGTACAACACGCCGAGCAGCAAAGATGGTAATTGTAGATATCGACCATCCCGATATTGAGCAATTTATCGAGTGGAAGGCAAAAGAAGAAGAAAAGGTTGCTGCGCTTGTCACTGGTTCGAAAATCAACTCCACATTTTTGAAAGCAATCGTCGAAACAGCAAAGAAAGGCGGTACAAATCTTAAAACTAACAAGGAGTTGAAGAAATTAATTCAAAAGGCTCTCCATCGTGGCGTGCTTTTAAACTATATTCATCGTGTGTTGCGATTGGTTGAAAATGGGGTCGAGGAAATTGATTTCGACGTCTACGACACTCATTACGAGGGCGAGGCATACGTTACTGTTAGCGGACAAAATTCCAACAATAGTGTACGAGTGACAAACGATTTTATGAAGGCTGTGGAAAACGACGAAAATTGGAATTTGCGCTATCGTGTTGGCGGCGGAATTTCGAAAACTCTAAAGGCACGAGATTTATGGCAAAAGATTTGTCTTTCGGCTTGGAAAAGTGCCGACCCCGGCTTACAATTCGACACAACGATAAACGAGTGGCACACTTGTCCGAGGTCTGGGAGAATCAATGCCAGCAATCCTTGCAGTGAATATATGTTCCTTGATGATACTGCGTGCAATCTTGCCAGTTTGAATTTAATTAAATTTTACGACGAAGAGCAAGGAGTTTTCAAGATAGATGAATTTTTACATGCAGTAAGAATCTGGACAATAATACTTGAAATATCGGTTTTGATGGCACAATTTCCCTCGAAGCGAATCGCGCAGTTGAGTTATGAGTTTCGAACACTGGGCCTTGGATATGCAAATCTTGGAACTTTATTGATGGTGCAAGGAATCCCTTATGATTCGCCGGAGGCGCTTGCTATCGCAGGTGCGATATCTGCTTTGATGACCGGCGCTGCCTATAGAACGAGTGCAGAGATGGCTCGGCAACTGGGACCGTTCCCCCGATTCGAAGAGAATCGTGAAGATATACTTAGAGTAATTCGAAACCACCGCCGAGCTGCTTATAATGCTCGCGAAAGCGAATACGAAGGTTTGACTATTAAACCTATGGGTATCAACCCCAAGTATTGTCCCGATTATCTTTTAAAAGCTGCAAGAAAGGTTTGGGACGAAGCCCTTGAATTTGGTGAAAAATATGGCTACCGCAACGCACAAGTAACTGCAATTGCTCCAACTGGCACTATTGCACTTATTATGGATTGCGATACAACTGGGATTGAGCCAGACTTTGCTATTGTTAAGTTTAAAAAACTAGCTGGCGGGGGCTATTTTAAAATTGTCAATCAATCGGTACACAAAGCACTTGTCAAACTTGGCTACACAGAGAAACAAATAGAAGAAATTGAAAAATATACCAAAGGACACGGCACTTTGATAGGTTGTCCAACGATTAACAATAAGACATTGCTTGAACGAGGATTCACTCAGGAAAAAATCGATTTAATCGAAAAGCAACTTGATAATGTTTTCGACTTGCGCTTTGCTTTCAACAAATTTGTTTTAGGCGAGGATTTTCTAAAAAGTTTAGGTTTTAGCGAGGACCAGCTCAACGACCCGCGCTTCGATTTGCTTTCTGCGTTAGGATTTTCCGAAGCAGAGATAGAAATAGCAAACGATTATGTTTGTGGAACAATGATGCTCGAAGGCGCTCCACATTTAAAGCCCGAGCATCTTCCTATTTTCGACACTGCTGTAAAATGTGGTAAGCGCGGGACACGATTCATTCCATATATGGCACACGTTCGGATGATGGCTGCTGCACAACCATTCATAACCGGGGCTATTTCAAAAACGGTAAATATGCCCGCAGAAGCCACTGTCGAGGACATTGGCAAAGTTTATTTCGACGCCTGGAAACTTATGTTAAAGGCTATTGCTATCTATCGCGATGGCTCGAAATTATCACAACCGTTGAACACTACTGCTTACGAGGGATTCGACGAAATAGTAATGCTCGGCGACGAAGAAACTCTCGACGAGACCAAAGGTCCAGCCGAAGTTCAAACACAAATCGCTCAAAACCTTCAGATGCAACAAGTACAGCAGTTTGTTCCACACAAACTCGAGCGTAGAAAATTACCCAAACGAAGGAAAGGATGGATTCGCGAAGCAAGTATTGGCGGGCATAAAATTTACCTTCGTACCGGTGAGTACGAGGACGGGACACTCGGCGAAATTTTTATAGATATGTACAAAGAAGGAGCCGCATTTCGTGGCTTGTTGAATAGTTTTGCAATCCTCGCTTCAAAAGCATTACAATATGGTGTTCCCCTCGAGGAGCTTGTCGATACTTTTACATTTACACGGTTCGATCCATCGGGGCCAGTCGAAGGACACGAGGCAATCAAATATGCAACTTCTGTTCTCGATTACGTTTTCCGTTCTCTTGGCTATGATTATCTTGGAAGGAAGGACTTTGTCCACAAAAAAGCAGTCGACGAAGATCTGCCTCCGAAAGAAAACCACAGCGAGAGCCCGACGGTAACGCAATCCACGAAAAAGGAAATTCATATAGAAAATCATACCGAAGAGAACCATAAAACGCTGGAAGAGAAAAAAACGACCGATGAGGAGGAAAAAGAATTTGTCTCGGTCGAACAATTAATTAGTTCGATCGAGGGACCGACGACAACCTTGACTTCGGCGGCTCAAGGATTGGGCTACACTGGCGAGACCTGCCCAGCTTGTGGTTCGATTCGAATGCGTCGAAGCGGAACTTGTGCTGTTTGCGAAGATTGTGGTACAACAACTGGTTGTTCATAAAATGGAGGTTTTATGAGTTATTATTTTGCGAAAACTTTAAAAATTCCCTTTCAAGATGCCGTTGAAAAGGTGACGACTGCACTGAAAGAAAAAGGATTTGGAATAGTTTCGGAAATATTTGTTTCCGAAGTATTGAAAGAAAAAATTGGTGTTGAATTGCAACCATACAAGATTCTCGGCGCCTGCAATCCAAACTATGCACTTAAAGCTATTTCATTGGAACCAAATATTGGCTTGATGCTTCCTTGCAATGTATTAATTCGTCAAATCGACGAAAATCTTGTCGAAGTTTCTGGTATCGACCCAATTGCTTCGATGGCTGCGGTCAAGAATCCAAAACTTGAGGATATTGCTCTCGAAGTTCAACAGCATTTTAAAGATGTAATTGAGAGTTTGTAAGGTATGGCAAGAGTTGTAATTACAGGGGGAGCCGGATTCCTTGGCTCCCATCTTTGCGACAAGTTTATTGAAAATGGTGACGAAGTTATTGCAATCGACAATTTAATCACTGGCAGTGGTGACAACATTGCACATCTGTTTGGCCACCCAAGATTCAAATTCATTCATTACGACATTACAAACTATACACACATTTCAGGTGATGTTCATTTTATCCTTCATTTTGCTTCGCCCGCCTCGCCGATAGATTATCTTCGGCTACCAATTCAAACTTTAAAAGTCGGCTCGCTCGGGACCCACAAAATGCTTGGTCTTGCAAAAGAGAAGAAAGCTCGATTTTTGCTTGCCAGCACAAGCGAAGTTTACGGCGACCCACTTATCCACCCCCAATCAGAAGATTACTGGGGCAATGTCAATCCGATTGGTTTGCGTGGAGTTTACGACGAAGCCAAAAGGTTTGCAGAGGCACTCACTATGGCATACCATCGATACCACGGCGTCGATACACGTATTGTGAGGATTTTCAACACTTTTGGACCAAGAATGCGTATCGACGACGGGCGGGCAATTCCAACTTTTATTACACAAGCACTTCACAACGAAGATGTTACCGTTTTTGGTTCTGGCAAACAAACTCGTTCCGTTTGCTATGTCGATGACTTAATCGAAGGGATTTTCCGCCTTCTTTTCGTCGATTATCACGAACCTGTCAACATTGGTAATCCCGACGAGATTTCTATCCTCGACCTTGCACGCGAAATTATCCAACTTTGCAATAGTCGAAGCAAGATTGTCTTCAAAGAATTGCCCGAGGACGACCCCAAAGTTCGACAACCCGATATTTCTCTTGCACGAAGACTTTTGAACTGGGAGCCAAAAGTTACTCGTAGCGAAGGTCTTCTGAGGACAATTGATTATTTCAAAAGCAAAGTAAAGTGATTTCCTAAATTCAAGTCCTCGGACGATTTATCAAAATGATAAATCCACCCCAATTAAAATTGAATTAGAACTTATTTTATCATTATAATCAAAATAATAGTGCGCTCAACTTAATGTCTTTAATTTCAAAATGTGAAAAGTTACAACACTTGCAATTAGAAAAAGAAGAACATCGAGATAAATTGGATCGACAAAGAAAATTGCGCTGAGTAGAATCGAAAGCCAAAGGAAGGACAGCGCAAAGATTTTTATTGAAAGTTTCACTCCTTTCTTTTCGTTGTAGTCGCGAATAATTTTACCAAAAGTTCGTGTCGAAAGTAACCACGAGTACAACTTTCGCGAACTTTTTGCAAATAGAGAAGCTGAAAGCAATAGAAATGGTGTTGTTGGCAACACTGGGAGGAAAATTCCAATAATTCCAAGAAAAAGAGAGAAAAAACCAAGAGCGATAAAGACAAACCTTTTGGTTCGACTTGAAGCATTAAATTTATTTTCCATTGTACTTTTGCCAAAAAAACTTTAAATTAATCGTTTTTTGGTTAATAAAAGTAAGGTGTATTGTTGATGATTGCATATTAAAATGGTTTTCGACCTGCAAGATACATAGCAGCTGCAGCAATCGACGGCTGGTCCATTGCAGGTAGATTTATTTTAATTGGAATGTTCAATTCTTCGGGAATATGATTTGGCGAAAAGAACACTCCAACAGACTTTTTCGATTCTGCAAGATTTTCTACGATGTGGTTTAGTTTAAGGATTTTCTCGTCATCGTCCAAAACATCGGAATGGACAAAGAAAGCAAAAATAACGACCTCGGAATTTGAAATGCCTTCGCGCAAGCTAATAAGATTTTCGTCCTCGGCATTTTCGTCGATAAAACCAAAATCGACATCACTTTTGAAGATCTGGGCAAGAAAGTTGAAGAATTGAACGCCAAAATCAAAATTTTCCTCGTCGACGATTGAAAATGCTGCAATTTTGGTGTCTTCTGGGTAGGATTCGAAAGATTTCTCGCTTATTACTTGAATATTTTTGTAAGATTGAACAAGACTCTCATACTCACTCGAGTCCATTTAAATCCTTTAATTGTTCAACATACCCTCGCTCAAAGATACGAACAAGTTCAATAAATCGTGTTGGTAGTTCCTCGGCTGCCATTGTTTTCGGATTTATATGCACCAGAACAGATTTGCCGAATGCAACAATATTGCCATTTTGGCTCAAAACCAAATTTTGATATTCAAAGGATGAATTTTTAATCCAACTGATTCTGGTTAAAACTTGGTATTTATCGCCAAGCCGCAAAGGTGAAAAGTAGTCTATTTCGTTGTGCACTTTTAACAGTGGGAATTCTTTTGTAAATGTTTCAGGTTTGACATCGAAGCCAAGATTCTCGAAGTATTCGGTTTGTGCAACTTCGAGCCAATAGAAATAAGCGAGATTGTGGGCAACTCCGAAAGAGTCGACTTCGTGGAAACGAACTTTGTTGGAAATTCGATGTTGAAATTTAGTAAGGAAATTGGGGGTGAAATCCTCGAGTCGCATTATCATAAAGTATAAATAAACGACATACCGTAGTGGCTGGCAATTGCAGAACCAAATACAAGAGAAAGAGAAATTGCAAGAGGGACCCCAAGATTGTCATCAATTCGTAGGAATGCAGATGATGATTCGACAACACCGGCAAGGATAACACCAATGAACGCACTCAGCAAAAAAGAAGTTGGCAAATGGAATCCGAACCAAACGCCAGTTACAACTATGAAGCCGCTAATAACAAAAGCAAAGAAGCCTTCGAGACTTTTATTCAAAAAGCGTGTCTTCCCAAATCTTTTCCCTATGAGTGCTGCCGATGCATCAGAAATAACAAGAACATAGAAAGATGTTATGGTTGCCAGTTTTGGGAAAAGGATCACATTTAATGTTGCGGAAATCAACATCCAAGTGGCACCGTTGAAAACGAAATTCTGTCTTTCGTATTTTCGGAAGAGTTTCCCAAATATTTTATAAATCACAACTTTAACGATGTTATCCTTTTTGATCATAAAGTCTATAAAAATTGCTATTATTGTAATTATGGAAAGGACTATTAGAGCAAAATTGCGACTGACGAATGTGTATATTATTGGAATTGAAAGCGAGACCAAATGGAACAATTTCCGCCAGATTTCAACTGAAAAAGGAACTTCATCGTATTTTTCAACTGGTTCCAGTTTTTCGTTGATTTCTTTTATATTTATTTTCATTCCAACTAATTTCATCTATTTCACTTATGAATAAAAGTTTCAAGTCTTACGCAAAAATTAATCTCGGTCTTGAAATCCTCGACCAAAGACCAGACGGCTACCACACAATCAATTCTGTTTTTCTTCCAATTACGCTTGCCGACGAAATCCATTTTCAAAAAGCAAAAAGTTTTGCAATTTCTATCGACCCCAAGACTATCGACCTACCAACTAATGAAAATATTATTTTTAAAACAGTAAAATTAATACAAAATAAATACAAAATTAACATTAATTCACTTAACATACATTTGGTTAAAAATATACCAATTGGAGCGGGTTTGGGAGGGGGGAGTTCGAATGCGGCTACAACAATAGTTGCATTGAACGAATTGTTTGGGCTTACCCTTTCGATACCACAGATGCGGGAGTTTGCCTTACTTGTCGGCGCAGATGTCCCGTTTTTTATAGACCCAAAGCCATCGATTGTAACTGGCATTGGGGAAATTATTGAAGAAGTTGAATTTCCATTCGATTTCTTTGTGTTGATAATATATCCCAAATTTCAAATTTCCACCTCTTTTGCTTTTTCATTGGTTCAAAGTTTTGGTATCCAAGAAAAAACAGATTACCGCAAGGCTTTGAAAAAAGTAAAAAAAATATCAGATTTCGAGAAGTATTTCAAAAACGATTTCGAAAAGTTTCTTTTCCCAAAATTTCCAATTTTAGAAGAAATAAAAATGAAGATGTACCATTTGGGAGCGGAATTTGCAAGTTTATCTGGAAGTGGTTCAACAATTTATGGTTTTTTCAGCAAAGAAATAGATGGTAACTTGGCAAACGAGTTGTTCGCCGATTTCTTTGTTTTTTGGGCAAGAGTAATAACAAAATAAGGAAGTTACAATCTTTACGATTCCGCTTTTTATTTAGATATTACAACTGGCATACCCATCAAGGGCCAAATAAATGCAACGAAAATTGTTAAGACAATTATCAAGATGATGCTCATAATAATTCCACTGCGGAAAAATTCGCCACTTGTGAATTGCTTACTTTCATATGCAATAGCATTTGGAGCTGCGCCAATCAAAAGAACAAATGGCATACCAGCAGTGACAAGCGAAGCGAATAAAATGACTTCGGGAGCAACGCCAAGGTACTTACCAATAACAAGAGAAATGGGCAAAGTAATGGCAATTGCAGCTACGTTCATTATGAAATTGGTTAAGATTAACACAAGAACAGCAATGGAAATAACAAAGATTAACCAAGGTGAATTTTTAAACATAATCAGCCAATTCACTGCGAGCCAGTTTGCTGCGCCGGTTTGCCACAGGCAGTAACCAATACACATTGCACCGCCAAAAAGAAGAATAATATTCCAAGGTACATCTTCAAGGTCTTTCACTTTAAGAATGTTAAACAAAAAAAGTAAAATTGTGGGAATCAGCATAATCGCGCTTTTGTCGAGGAATTTTAGTTCTGGAATGAAAGAACGAAGGATTAAAAGAAAAACTGCGCCAAGTACGATGACTAAAGTCAGAATTTCATTTTTTGTGAACTTACCCATTCTTTGGATCAAGAAATCGACTCTTTCGTGCAAGCCATCGATAGATTTTTTTTCTGGTTTGTAAACAATGGAAATATATGCCCATATAAGAAGTATCATTAGCCAACCGATTGGTAGCATATAATATGTCAGTTCGAAGAAAGAAATCTCGCGACCCGGCATACCCGGAGAAGATGTGATTTCTTTGAAGAAACCTATTGCAGCCGGCGCACGAGCACTCCCAAGCAAGCTTACAATACTTCCTGCACCAGCGGTGTATGCCATTCCAATGAACAATCCCTTGCCAAATCTTGTTGGTTCTTCTTTTTCTTGGTAGAGTGTGTGAATGGTCATAAGAATCGGATAAACTGCTGCTGCAACGGCGGTGTGTGCCATTATCAATGTTAGTATTCCAATGATGGCGAAACTGCCCAGGTAAATCAGTGTGGTTTTTTCACCAATTAATTTAAGCATTCGATACGTCATTCTTTGGGTGATTCCTGTTCGTTGGAAAGAAATTCCAATCACCAGCGAACCAAAGATAAACCAAACGCTTGGGTCGAAAAAATCGGTGAACACAGCTCTTGGTTCTCGAATTAAAAAGAGTACCTGCACAACTCCAATTAAAATCGAGGTAATGCCGATTGGTACTACTTCGAACACCCACCAAATAGTAGCCCAAAGGAAAAGCCCCAAGGCTAATTTCCCCTGATGAGTTAACTGGAATGTTTTGCCCAAAGGGTCGGTTACACTTGGTAATGGTGGAAGAAAATAAAATAACAGAAAGAAAGAGAACCCGAGAAAAGCAAAGAACCACCTCCGGAAGTCAATTTTCTGTTCGAGTTTCGGTTTTAAAAAGTATCTTTTTTGGTTTACTTTACCATTAGCAATGCGATTTTTAGAGTTCTTCATAAATACTTATTCAATATCCAACATTTTAGCAATTTCGGAAACAACTTCTACGGTGCGAACCACCCCGATAACCTCGTTGTCTTTAACTACGGGTAAGTGGCTCATCCCGGTTATGTCTATCATATAGATTATCTTCATTAAATGGTCGTTGTAATTAAGGGAATGCTCAATTGGTTGCATATATTTTTCAACTGGTTCGTCTGCTTGTTTTATACAGCGGTTGTATAGATGGTCGTACACAGCTTCGACCAAATTCAGATCGGGTTCAATGTCAACGTAAAGTTTGGGGTGGTGTGCTGCTCGACCAAAAAAGCCGTGTGGTTCGAGCCCGCGCAATATGTCTCGGCGCCGTATCATTCCAACAACTTGATTATTTTCATCGGTAACAAGCACACTTCGTGGAAGTGAAACCTTTCCGTCCACATTAATTGTGAAATGTTGTATCATCTGAATTGCTTGCCGAATTGTGAACCATTTCGGTATGTTTGGATACTTATGTAAAGGTATCATTATATCTTCTGCTGTCTTCATCAACATTTTCCACCTTTAAAAAACAATTGCAAAATTATTTACTTTCTTCTTCAAGGGAAATATTGTTTCCAATCTGTAATCATTTGTTGTTTTTGAATGATTTTCATTGCTATTGAATTTTTTTATAAATTTGAATTGTTCAAAATGGTGTTAAAAATGAAAACTATGTCGGTGTTAATTGTTGGTTTAATTGTGTTCTTTTTTGTCTCTGGCACTTATAGTTTTGCTCAAGAAGAGAAGAAAAAGCAAGAGGAAGAAGAGCAATTACAATTTCAGGAAGAAATTCAAGCCGGCAAACCCGGTGAACAACCAGAACAAGTTCCCGAGCGATTGAAGTATTACAAAGAAAAATACGAAGAAACTTTCAACGAGCCGTTCGATGTGGTTTGGCGTGCAATAAAAAAGTCGCTCGACGATATTGCTTGTATGATAAACTACGAGAAATATCAGCAAGACGACGAGGGCTACCTAACAGGTACGCTTAAATCCGACTTTTGTGTTTTTTCGATGGGGAAAGATACCACATTTCAAGTGCTTAAGCGCTATAGCTACGAAATGCCATTGATTCGAGGTGGAATTTGGATTAACGGCAGAATCAACTATACATTCAAAGTTAAGGAGAACAAGGACGGAACTGTGCATCTTTCTTTTACTGCAAGATTGAGTGGTTTCGAGGATTTTGTTACACATCAGGTTCATTTTTGGAAGTCGAATGGATATCTTGAAACACAGATGCTCGAGAGGATAAAGAATAATATTCCTCTTGTGAAAACACAATAAAAGTAGTTTTGTATTTCGTATAAATTTGCATTCTCAAATAAATGGGTAGTAAATGAAAGCAAAAGATATTTTGAAAACTAAAGGTCCCGAGGTTTTCACTATCGGGGAAGAAAAGACTCTTGCCGACGCAGTTAAAATACTTTCTGCCAACAATATTGGCGTCCTGCTTGTTCTTTCTTCCGAGGCAAAAATCGTTGGAATAATTAGCGAGCGTGACATTATTCGGCAACTTGCAAAGGACAGCGAAAAGTGCCTTTCAACAAAAGTCAAGGATGTTATGACAAGACAAGTAATTGTGGTTGAACCCGAAGACGACCTTGAGTACATTGAAAAAGTTATGACCCAGAACCGCTGTCGTCACGTTCCAGTTATTAGTAATAAAGTGCTCGTTGGATTGATTTCAATTGGGGATATTGTTAAGTCTATGCTTAAAGAGACTGAAATCGAGAATAAGTATTTGAAAGATTACATTTCGGGCGTAATTTCGTAGTTGTTACAAGTTACGATTTTTTATACATATCGCTTGTAAATATTCCATCTGAAAAAATTCCACTAATTAATTCGATCGGGATGAAATCGAAGCCTTCTTCGATGTTGCACTTTTCGGAGTATTTAATAGATTCGGCGACAACAAAATATGGGATTCGTTGTTCTTTGCAAAAACGAGCCATTGCATGAGTTGGGAAGCCGTTGACTATTCCATTGTCGAAAGAAACGCAATCTGCGCCAGAAGTAGCAAAGTCAATATCGTTTGCAAAAAGTTTTAATTTTTCGATGTCGGCAATCTCGCAATGTATTCCTATTCTCGTTGCAAAATCGAATGTTTGTTTTGAATAATCAAAGTCTTTCCATTTAGATTCCAGAACAAGAAGTTGAATTCTTTTAAGGTTGTTTAAATTTTCCAGAAATTTGTTTATTGTTGAACTAAACGATGTAGTCAAAAGCAAAAGATTTCGTTTCGTGAATTTTTTTAGAACGAAAGCGATAGATTTCGAGATTGTCCATTCTGTTGTACTATCCAAATCGCGAAGCAAATCGTACAATATTTCAATGATGGATTCAACTCCACGATGACGAGCTTTAAGTTCAATATATTCGACAGCATTTCTTAATGCTTGCATTGTTGGTTTTGCGTTCTTCAATTCATTTAAAAGCGTATTAAGCTCGGTCTTCGACTGAATTGGGCAGAGATAGAGCAGGCTTTTTAGTTCCAGGATTGCTTTATAAGTAATTGTCATACTTCCACTTACAAAGTCATCACGTATCGATGCAATGAAATTTTCTTTCAATTCCTTACAATTCATTGTATATCGACTTGAAGTTGATATTACCAATCTTTATTTCATATTGCTTTTTTAGGTTTTCAATAGCGGAAAGCAAATCGTCGGAACGAATTCCAAAATCTACTGAACTTTTAGCCTCGAGATATGCAGATAAGTGGTCTGCCGCTCGAACCAATTGTCCGTCGTATGGATTGAATTTATCATCATTGTAGTGTTGTGTAATTTCCTGAACTGTATCGACCGAGACAATATTACCGTCGATAACAATTTTGTTTAGAAATTCATCGGTAGTGAAATATTTAATTTCGTCGACCCATTCTTTTTCAAGTAGAGGGAAGATCTCGTTTTCCATAAGTTTCTCCTCGAGTTCGTGTATTATCATTGCGAAATCATCGGAAGAAGTTTTAACAGGGGAGATTATGTCGCGGGTAACAGTTTCGGGCAAGTCGTGGAATAATCCGCCAAAGAAATTGTTGTAAAGTCGGCGCGCCGAGGGGTAGTTGTCTCGAGTTAAAAAATATGTGGCAGAAGCAACAAACATTGAATGCCCGAGAACTGAAGTTTTAGGAATTCTTGGCGTTTGGGACCAACGTACTTGGAAACGAAGTTGACCGCAAAGCTCAACAAAATCGGAAATTTTTTGCCTTGTTATAAGTCTACGCATTCCATCAAGTTCGAGATAATTTTCGATATCTTTCAACATTTCGCGGTCGATTTTTTCAATTTCGTATCCGTTTGGATTAAGTTGGCGAATAAGTAAAAACTCCATATAACTCGAATATTTGTGGCTTGCATCGAGAATGTAACGGCTGAAGTCGTCGATTAAATTTTCTTCGACAATGTAGAGATGCAATTCTTCTAACAATGTATTGTCCAAGTTGAGTTTCTCGAAATAATTGTAGACCCACTGATTCAACTTTTGGTAGACATCCTTGTAGTCTTTTTTGATGCGGAAAAAGATGGGGTTTTTAATATCTCTTATTACAATTCTGCGAAGAAGTTCAAAGACACCGCCACGAATGATATTCTCCCAATTCACTGTGTTGCCTTTACGCTCTTCATATTTTGCCAGGCACCAAGCAATAATCATTTTGTGGGCGTGTTTGTCCATTTCGATAAACTCAATAGGGCGAAGTTTATCGTTCCATCGAAGAACTGTGAAACCCTTGAACAATTCTTTGAAAATTTCTGGCTGTGAAAACATACAAAATTTAAACTTTTCCAAATTCAAATATATCTAAATTATTGATTAATTTTGTAATTTATTTAATGCTTTGGAAGAATTTGAAAGGTTCGAATATATTTTTTTTGTTTTTTGTTGTTCTGATTCTTTTGAGTGTGGAATTGTTTGCACAAGCTCCTTTTCGTGAACCAATCGATACAACAAGAAGGAATATTGTTCGGGATACAATTATTTTGCCCGGACCTCTTAACATTCAATTTCTTCCAGAACAAGACAGTGCCTATTTGCGAGCCAAACGACTTGCGATTCCTCCATCGGCTCGTTTGTACGCCGATTTTAAACTGCTCGAACGGGAGATACTTTTGCAAAAAAAACTTTATGGGTTGACGGACCAAGAAATTGCTAAACGAAATTTACAGATACCAAGTGACTTCTATTTGCCATTGCCCCAAGAAGTTACAATGTATCAGTATGGATTGATGCAGTCTCAATATGTTCCCTTTGTGCCCATATATAAACCTTTTGGTATGAAAGTTCCGCTGTCGACGATTGGTAGTCTTTTTGGCTTTACCGAGGATGTCTCACCTTGGCTCGAATATGAACTCGATGTCGAAACTGATGTTCGCGTTGCTATTTATTCCGAAAAGGCTTTGCTTGTTGCTACAATCGTAAATTCAGTTCAACAACCGGGACGCTATCGTTACTATTGGAACGGACGAGACGACAATGGAAAACTTTTGCCCCGCGGTGATTACATCGGCGAAATTCGCATTGGCAAGACCAAGTATATTCGTAAAAGGATTCGATTGGATTATCAATGACAGATAGTTTGCTTTTTATTGCTTTATATCCAGCAAAAAATAGGTTGAACGAAGGGTTTATTCAGCGAATCAAGGAAATCGATAACTTGTTTTCCGATTGTGAACGCATTTATCTCGACATTCGCTTTTTTTCATATTTTCAAAAAGAAAGCATTCGAAAGGAAAATGTCACAATATTTCACTTTCACTATCTTTTCCATTTTTTTTCGATAATAAGATTAATAAACAAATCTTCGAGAATTTACATTCATTCAGTTTATTCTGGATTTCGTATTTTCCCCCATATTTTCTTTTCCCGTATGTGCAAAGCTAAAGTTTGCTTTGAACTACACGGGACATTTGAAGAGGAACTCGAATACAAGGGTGAAAAGTGGAATTCTCGTTTTTTTGGCTGGATTGAAAGGCACTTGCTTCGACGAGCTAAGATGATTGTTTATGTTTCAAGAAGATTTGAGAAATATTACCTACAAAAGTATCCATTTACTATGTCTGCGAAAAGATATGTAATCCCGACTTGCACTTCAAAAGTTTTCGAAATTTTCAACTCGTGCAAAACAAAAGAAATAATCGAGAGGTACGAGATTGCAGAAAATGATGTTGTGTTTGTGTATGCTGGTAGCACAGAAGTCTGGCAGAAAATTGACTTAATGATGGAAATAATTCAAAAATTGATTATCAATAATAAATATAAATTTTTTCTTCTTACTGGAAATGTCGAGAATATGATAGAGAATGCCACCAAATTTGGAATCTATCCCCACAAAAACTTATTCATATTAACAGTTGCACCAGAAGAGCTTGGAAATTACTATGAAGTTTCTCATTATGGATTTGTGCTTCGCGACGACCACATATTGAACGAAGTTTCATCTCCAACAAAGTTTTTGGAATATCTTTATTTCGGAATTACACCAATCTTGAAATCCACCAAAATTGGTGATTTTACAAGTTTCGATATTGATTACATTAGTATTGAAAATATAGAGCAAGAATTCAAACCAAAAAAGTCCGAAAAAAATAAAGCAGTTGCACGTGAAATACTTGAGGAATACACGAAAGAACTTCAGAATTTGAAAAGAGATTTTTTGGAATAAAAATGAAATACAAATGGTTCTTTGTTGGGTTGGCAATTTTCCTATTGTTGATTGTTTTTCCCTTGTTTCCAACGAAGGCCCAAGTTTCAAATTTGCTTGCAGTAATTATCTTTATGGGAATTTTGTGGTTGACAGAAACTTTGCCAATTGGCATTACCGCATTACTACCACTTGTATTATTTCCATTATTGAATATTGCAAATGCTAACCAGGTTTCAACAAACTACTTCAACTCGACAATCTTTCTTTTTCTTGGTGGGTTCATCATTTCTATTGCAATTGAAAAGACTGGTTTACATCGAAGGATTGCGTTTGCTTTGCTGAGAACTCTTGGGCAAACGAAGGATGGGATTTTACTCGCTTTTACAATTTCCTCTTGGTTTCTTTCTATGTTCATCTCCAATACTGCTACTGCATTGATTATGTTACCGATTGCAGTTTCTGTGATGAACAATCTTTCGACAAAGTTGAGCGAAGATGCACGCGGCAAGTTTTCAAAAGCAATACTTCTTGCGATTGCATATTCTTGTTCTATTGGTGGGATTGCCACTCTTATTGGAACTCCACCCAATTTGATTTTTCACAAAATTTATATCATCAACTTTCCGAATCTTCCCGAAATTTCTTTTGCGAAATGGTTGGCGATTGCTTTTCCGCTTTCATTGCTTCTTTTGATTTGTATGTATCTTTTGCTTCGTGTTTTTTTCCTTTGGGGACTGCCTACGAAAGTTGTAAATCTTAAAATTTTCGGCGATGATATTGCTTATCGAGGCGATTTTACTTTTGAACAGAAAATTACTCTTGTTGTTTTCCTTGTCACTTGCTTTTTGTGGATATTTAGGACAACTTTTGACCTTGGCTTTGTTGTAGTGCCCGGCTGGGCAGATTTGCTTGGTTTGTCGAAGCTTGTCGAGGATTCGACCGTTTCCATTTTTGCAGCATTGCTTTTGTTTATTCTTCCAAGCGACTTCAGGAAAAATACAAAGATTCTTTGTATCGAGGATTTAAAGAAAGTGCCGTGGGATATTGTTCTTTTGTTCGGTGGCGGATTTGCCATTGCCGATGGTTTTGAAAGAACTGGTCTTTCAGATTTTCTTGCAAAAAACCTTGTCGGGTATGTCCATTTGCCCCCTTATTTAGTAATTACGGTTGTTTGTGTTGTTATTGTTGCCACGACCGAGTTTTCTTCGAACACAGCTGTGGCATCGACATTTCTTCCGATTGTTGCATCGATTTCTAAAATACTTGGAATTGCACCAATCAAGTTAATGGTTCCAGCAACAATTTCATCTTCCTTGGCATTTATGTTGCCCATCTCGACGCCACCAAATGCAGTTGTTTTCAGTGCTGGTAAAATTAAAATTGTGGAAATGGCGGCAGTGGGAGTCATACTAAATATCATTGGCTTAATTCTTGTTCCCCTTTATTTTTACATTCTATTTTAAATTTATCCATAAGTTTTTGGGACCTCACCCCT
>JBAMMD010000034.1:0-6634 GCA_039793965.1 Kapaibacterium sp. (SeqCode)
CTTCTCACAGTCGCTTGTCGATGATTGGAAGCAGGGGAAGGCTATTGTTTTTGAATTGAACCACTCGTTTGCTTTCAAAAAGGATTTTCGGATTGATACATTGATTTTTACTCCCAATTTTCGTTACGCAATTGGAGTTCAATACACTAATTTAACAGCACAAAAATTGAACTACATCGTGCCCACCGACAACGAAATTTTTGCCGAAGGCTTGTTGAAATATCCCGCTGGTTGGGTTGTCGACCCTTTCGTTTCTGCAAATTTTCGAACACAAATGACCGAATCGTTTACTGTTGTCAAAGGAGATAGGCGACCGACAGCTAAGTTTTGGGACCCCGTTGTCTCGATGGAATCATTTGGCTTTGCCCATACATTGTCCGACAGCGAACGACGAAGAATCCTGACCAACAGGCTTGGCATTTCTTTGAAACAAATCCGAGCAGAAAACTACACAACGATGACCGACGACCCAAGAACAAAAGAACGCGAGCGTTGGAAATCTGAGGCTGGAGTTGAATGGAAGAGCGAGACGACCGTAAGAATTGAAAACAATGTGAGGTTGAGCACAACGAATGAAATATTTGCAAGTTTAAAAAAATTGAAAGATAGCACTTTTCGGAACTCCACGGAGTTGCAAGTTTCATTGTGGAAATCGCTGGGGCTTGTTTTGAAATTGGACTTGATGTATGACCAGCGTCAGAAGACGGGAATGCAATATCGGCAATCGATGCGCCTTGGATTCAATTGGGAGATTTAGTCGAAGGGGAGAAAAATTTTTTGCAAAGAATAAATTAGCAATCAAAAAATAAAAAGGGAAAAATTCCGTTAAAAAAAATGAGCCATTTAAAGATGGCGAGTTTTTTTATTGTCAAAAACAGAGTTTGGGCTTATGGCTGAAGTAGTATATCTTACAGAAGAAAGATTTCTGGAATTGCAAAAGGAATTAATTGAATTGAAGACGAAAGGACGGAAGGAAGTAGCGCAAAAAATTGCCGAGGCGCGCTCCCACGGAGACCTGTCCGAAAATGCAGAATATGACTCGGCAAAGCACCAGCAAGAGCTTTTGGAGATGCGGATTGCAAAACTGGAAGAGACTCTTTCGAAAGCCCAAGTAATTCGTCCCGAAGAATTGCCAAACGACAAGATATACATATTGTCGAAGGTAAAAGTAAAAAATTTACGAACTAACAAGGTATTTGAATATACCCTTGTCAGCCCCGAGGAAGCCGATTTCGAGCGAGGGAAATTGTCTGTAACCTCCCCGATTGGTAAAGCATTGCTTGGGAAGAAACCCGGGGAGATTGTCGAAGTTGTAATCCCAGCGGGCAGAACACAATTTGAAATACTTGAAATAAATAGATAAACACTGATGGAGCGCGACGGAGCCGAGAATTTCCCGATAGACGAAGATCTGGTAGTAATCAAGGAAATTCTTGGTGGGAAAATCGACCAATTCGAAAAACTACAAAAGAAATATATAAAACCACTCACATTTCTGATAAGCAAAATGGTACGCAACACTGAAGATGTTCGCGATATTGTCCAAGAGACTTTTATTCGCGCATACAACAATTTGCGTTATTTCAAGCAAGAATATTCGTTCCATTCCTGGCTGTTCAAGATTGCTTCGAACTTGTGCTTGGACTATTTAAGGAAAAGGCGAATCCAAACAATATCGATCGAACAACCATACTTCGGGCACGACGACGAGAAGCATTTCGATTATCCGGACACGAGCGCAGATACATACTCGAAATTATTTACAGACGAGCGAAACATCGCTTTGCACCAAGCTATTGAACAACTTCCCCAGCATTACCGCAATATCCTCGTGCTTCGTCACTTTGAAGAGTTGGATTACCAGGAAATTGCAAAGAAACTCGATTTACCGCTCGGCACGGTCAAGGCTCAATTGTTTCGAGCGCGGAAAGCACTTTTAGAGATATTGAAATCAAAACGCTTTGACCTTGGTTTTTGAATTTATTTACCTCAATAAGCAAAATAATTAATGTCGTAAATAATTGCGATAGAAAATCGTTTATTGCAATTACAAAATTTTAAGGGAAGTATGGTTGATATCAGGGAACTCAACGAGAGGATACAGAAAGAGAGTGCATTTGTCGATGCTCTGCTGCTCGAAATGGGCAAGGTAATCGTTGGTCAGAAGAATATGGTCGAACGCCTGATTATTGGGTTGCTGTGCAACGGACATATACTTCTGGAGGGAGTGCCCGGACTTGCAAAAACGCTTGCAATCAAAACACTTGCCTCGACAATCAATGCCACATTCAGCCGAATTCAATTTACCCCCGACTTACTGCCCGCCGATTTAATAGGAACAATGATCTACAGCCAGAAGAATGAATCGTTTACTGTGCGAAAAGGCCCAATATTTGCAAACTTTGTGCTTGCCGACGAAATCAACCGAGCCCCGGCAAAAGTGCAAAGCGCATTGCTCGAGGCAATGCAGGAGCGTCAAGTAACAATTGGCGACAAAACATTCCCATTGCCCGATCCATTTCTTGTGATGGCAACTCAAAATCCAATCGAGCAGGAGGGAACGTATCCTTTGCCCGAAGCCCAAGTCGACAGATTTATGCTAAAAGTGGTTATAACATATCCAATGCGCGACGAGGAACTTGCGATTATCCGAGAGAACCTTTCCCAAGAATTTCCAAAACCGAGTCCAGTCATCGAAACCGATGAAATTATTCGCGCTCGTTCGCTTGTAAAAGAAGTTTATATGGACGAGAAAATCGAACAATACATATTGGATATTGTATTTGCAACGCGGTATCCGGAAAAATATGGATTAGAGAAAATCAAGCCGTGGATTACCTACCCTGCGTCGCCTCGAGCTTCGATTTATCTTGCACATACGGCAAAAGCCTATGCATTTATCAAGCGTCGTGGCTATGTTGTACCCGAGGATGTTCGCGCCCTTTGTCTCGATGTTCTTCGTCATCGAATAGGAATTTCCTACGAAGCCGAGGCTGAGAATATAACACCAGAAGATATCATCAATGAAATTTTAAACAAGATTGAGGTTCCATAGTAAAAGTAATGGAAACGGCTGAACTATTACGAAAAGTAAGAAAAATAGAAATCAAGACGCGACGACTCTCGCAAAACATATTTTCTGGCCAGTATCATAGCGTCTTCAAAGGTCAAGGAATCGCTTTTAGCGAAGTTCGTGAATACCAGATTGGCGATGATGTTCGATTGATAGACTGGAACGTTACTGCGCGTTTCAACCACCCATTTGTAAAAGTGTTTGAAGAAGAACGGGAATTGACCCTTATCCTTTTGATTGATGTAAGTGGCTCGCAATCTTTTGGGACACGTTCATCTTTTAAACGGGATTTGATTGCTGAAGTATCGGCAGTTCTGGCTTTTTCTGCTTTACAAAATAATGATAAAATTGGTGCCATATTGTTTTCGGATCAAGTTGAACGATTCATTCCACCAAAGAAAGGACGCACACACGTGCTCCATATAGTACGCGAGCTATTGAATTTCGAGCCACGCTTTAAAACCACAAATATCGAAAATGCATTGCAATTTGTCTTCAATTCAATAAAGAAGAAAGCGATAGTATTCGTCGTCTCCGATTTTCTCGACAGCGGGTTCGACAATGCTATGAAAATAGTTGCACGCAAACACGATACTATTGCAATTCAAGTTGTCGACCCACGCGAAGGCGAAATCCCGCCCGTAGGTTTGTTGTATTTGCAGGATGCGGAAACCGGAGCAAATCTTTGGTTCGACTCAAACGATCCACAGGCTCTGAAAAATTATCGCTTTTGGTGGCATTCCCGCCAGTTGCAACTTTTAGAACTTTTCAAAAAATGCAAAGTCGACTTTATCCAAATACAAACTGGTGATTCGTATATTGAACCATTGATAGAATTTTTTCGTCGCAGAGGCAAAAGGTTGTAACGATGAAACGACTAACTGAAAAATTACTTGTTCTGTTTTTGATTTTTGCAGTTCAGAAATCTTTTGCACAAGAAGTCAAAGTCGAAGCCTCGATCGACACAAATCGTGTCCTAATAGGCGACCATATCAGATACAGTCTGAAGGTTCAATCCAAACCACCAACAGAAATAATTTTGCCCGATATTAAAGATACGCTGGGAAAATTCGAAATTGTCGATGTTGGAAAAATCGACACAAATTTATCTAACAACCAATTTATTTTATCCCGAAAAATTACTTTGACCATATTCGACAGCGGAAGCCACACCATTCCATCTTTAAATATTCTCTATCTTAAAAAAGACACTAAACAATATGCAACAATCCAAACCGACTCGTTTGCCGTTTTTGTCAAAGGAATTGAAATCGACACAACAAAGGATATTAAAGACATCAAAGGAATCGTTGAGGTTCCATATACTTTATGGGACTATTTACCCTATATCGTAATCGCATTGTTGGTTGTCATTTCCTTCTATTTGATATATTTCTTTTTGAAACGAAGAAAGGCGAAAGAGTTTGTAACGGAAGAACTGAAACTTCCGCCACATATTGTCGCCTTGAACGAATTGAAGCAATTGGAGTCTGAAAAACTTTGGCAGCGCGGAGAAATCAAAGAATACCATATTCGTTTGACGGAAATCGTTCGCAAATATATTGAAAGAAGATTTAACATTCCTGCTCTTGAGATGATAAGCTCGGAAATCATTGAAAACTTAGAGAAATTTGAGGATTTGGATAAAAGCATTGTCGACCGAATGCGTCGCTCGCTCCAGATTTCTGATCTCGTGAAATTTGCCAAGTTTGTACCATTGCCGGACGAGCATACATTCTGTCTTAAAGTTGCATTCGACTTTGTCGAGGCAACTACGCCAAAAGCGGATGTTCAACAGCAAGAATCAAGAAAATGAGCATTGGCAACATACATTTTGCAAATCCAGAATTCTTTTGGTTACTTCTTATTGTGCCAATCCTCATTGTCTGGTATATGTTCAGAAACAAAAAAATTTTTGTTCCACTAAAGTTTTCTTCAATCGAAGGTTTTACAAAAACGAAACCCGGGATAAAAGTTCGTTTGCGTCATCTTCCCTTTGCTTTGCGAATGCTTGCACTAACACTTTTTCTTTTAGCATTGGCGCGCCCGCAAACTTCGAGTTCGGAAAAGGAAATCGAAACCGAAGGCATAGACATTGTTCTTACTCTTGACATATCTGGTTCGATGCTTGCCGAGGACTTCAAGCCAAATCGCCTCGAAGCTGCAAAGAAAATTACTGAAAAGTTCATTGATGCTCGCCAGAACGACAGAATAGGTCTTGTGATTTTTAGCGCAAAAAGTTTCACACAATGTCCGATTACCATCGACCATGCTGTCTTGAAAAACCTATTGAAGCAAATTAAATCAGGATTAATCGAGGACGGGACTGCAATTGGAATGGGACTTGCCACTGCTGTCGATAGGCTAAAAGATAGCAAGGCACGAAGCAAGGTAATTATCCTTCTAACCGACGGAGTAAACAATACTGGTATCATTTCCCCAATGACTGCTGCAGACCTTGCAAAAAACTTTGACATTCGGGTCTATACGATTGGTGTCGGCACCATTGGCAAAGCACCTTATCCATTTCAAACACCCTTTGGGATTCAATATATGAATGTTGATGTTGAAATCGACGAGCCATTGTTGAAAGACATTGCTTCGAAAACCGGTGGTAAATATTTTCGCGCAACAAACAACAAGGCTCTCGAAACAATCTACAACGAAATCGATGCAATGGAAAAAACAAAAATTAAGCAATTCGTTTTTACAACATTCACCGATAGGTTCTTCCCGTTTGTTCTTTCTGGTGCGATCATATTCCTGATTGAAATTTTACTTCATCTGTTTGTTTTTCGTAAAATTCCATAAAAAGATGGCTAAAAGCTACGACCTTATGATTGTTGGGTTAGGGAACCACAAAGAAAGTTATCTGGAGACAAGGCATAATATCGGTTGGATGGTTGCAAGCTCATTTGCCGAAAAACACAAAGGACATTTCATTCCCTATGCCCCAGAATTTTTCCTTGCTAATGTCAGATTTGCTGGAAAAAATGTATTGGTTTTATTGCCTCGAACTTTTATGAACAACTCGGGCATTGCAGCCAAAATTGCAAGCAAAAAATTTGAAATTCCAGCACAAGATATCTTGGTAGTGTGCGATGAATATAATTTCCCTTTGGGTAAAATCCATCTTAAAGAAAATGGTGGGGACGGCGGACACAACGGCGTTGCTTCGGTAATTGAGCATCTCGGGACAAAAGATTTCCTCCGCTTACGATGCGGAATCGGCAGAAATTTTGGTCCAAACGAACTAGTCGATTACGTTCTTGCTCCATTCGAACCCGAAGAAATACCGCTTCGCGATGCGATGATAAACCGTTCTGTCGAGGCTATCGAATACCTTTTACTTAAAGGCAAAAGTCGTGCGATGAGCGACATTAATTCCGAGAAGTTGTGGAATATAAGACCTCCAAAAACAAGTTCCGAGAAATAACCAACCACTAATTCATTTCACGAAATAGTTAAAAATGTAATCTGCGCAGGGTAAAGCCTGCGGCAAGCAAACACAACCTTGCCACTTCCAATCGCAAGGATTTGGAATTCGCGAGGTAAAGCCTG
>JBAMMD010000035.1:0-37744 GCA_039793965.1 Kapaibacterium sp. (SeqCode)
CCGGAAAAGTTACCGTCGTCGTCGAGCACCTCGGGAAATTCAAAGCGCCATTCAAAAAACTTAAAGTTTTGTGTTTCGAGGCGTTCGCATTCGATTTGTTTTTCGATTTCCTCTAAATCCTTTTTAAGTTTCTGCATATGCGAACGAAGCCGCTCGTTTTGGTCGTTGTCGATAAATGAATTCAGCTGGGCATCGATAGAATAAATTTGACGTTGCAAATCAAATTTTTTTGTTACGAGGCTGGAGCGTTGAATAATATTAGTACGCAATTGGGATTTGAGATTTTCAATCTGGTCGTGGATTTTTTTTCGTTTGTTTCTGTCGGTTTGTCGCTTATATTCCTTCACTTTTTGTTTGTATTGGGAAATCAGAGGGGAATTGTATTGGGAGATGGAGGAATCGTCGAGAGCGAAACGAGAAAGAAGCGAATCGCCGACCTTGATGTTCAAATCAATATTGGGCAAAGTTTCCAGATTGCCGTCGTCATTGTAATAAGCATTTTTAAGAAGTTCAATCCAAAGACGAAGGCGAGTGATATAAACAGATTTGGGATTGATATCGACACCGAAGAGGCAATTTTCGATAAGAGTTCGCTTTTCATTGAAAATAGAGCGTTGGATGCGAGCGGAATCGGAGTCGTTGGGATAGTATGAGAAAAGGTTACCTTCGTTGTCGTAAAAGATAAGTTCGTCGTTTTCGACGAGTGCTTTAACGGGGAGAATATTACCATTTTCATCGGCAAGAATGCCCAAAATGGATTTGCAAGCAATCAATTCGTTGAGACAAGAGACAAGAAAATGGCCAGAGCCAACGGCGGGGTCGCAAATACGAATAGAATCGAAAACCTGGTTGTAGCGAAGAATAGAAGTGCGATTCAAATCTTGGACGATGTAATTGCGAAGGTCGTCGAATTCATTGGCTTTCCAATTGAAATTGCGGTTGAACAAATCGGTAAGAGCTTTTCGAATAGAAGTACGAGCCATAAACATAGTGATAGAGCCAGGAGTGAAGTAGGAGCCATCGCGATAGCCATTAATTTTTTCGAAAATCAGCCCCAGAACGGCGGCATTAATAATGGTTTTTGGCTGTTCTTGGATGCGAGAATTTTGTGGCGATTCGACCGAGCCAAAATTGAAAGCATTGAGGAAATTGAGTAAATATTCTAAAGTTTGAACTTCGCCAGATTTTCGCTTCCCGTTATTATCCAAAAGGACTGTCTTGTTGAAATAAGGTATCGTATATCTATTTTTGAGTTCGGAAATAGATAAGTAATTTTTCTCATACTCGGTAAGTTCAAAAAGGGAACTGTTAAGAAAAGGGATTTCCTTAAAAAATTTATCCACTTGAGGTTTTCTATTTTGTGGTGGAACAGCAAGTACATCGAAGAACAATTCGTTGAGAGTGTTGAAATCACGAATTTTTTCGCTATTAAGGAAACGGACGGCTGGGAGGTTTGGCTTGTGGGAAACAAGCATACCTTCGAGAAGTTTAAGAAAAAGAATTCTATTCAACCAAGTTAAGACAAGTTCGAGCGCAACTTCGAAGGTAGCATCCTCGTCGTGTGCTTTATCGAAACGTGGGCTATTCCTTAGCATTTCGATGGTATTTTCGATAAGGCTTCCCGAGTGACGTGATGCTGGCGGAAGCCTTTTGATAAGGATATTACCTTGGTTGACTTCTTCAAGTCCAAGAATGTGGAGCAACTCATCGTAAAATTCACGGTTCAAAGAGTTGTTGTCGTTGGCAAAAGGCAACTTTAGCAAATTAGGAGGTGCAAAAAGTTTAAACAGTTCGAAGAGGGAATCTTGGGAAATGGGCTTGTCAAAATAGGGTTCAAAGTCAACAAAAACGCATTCAAGCGAAGCATCAAGGTTGGCGATAAAGGGTTTTGCAATTTTATTGTAGAAGAAGTCCGTCGAAGCGTCGTCGAATTTCTTCGCCTTCCAGTCGTGGAATTGTTGAACAAGTGTCGTATTGCGAGCAAAAAGCCTTTCGAAGTCGGAAGCATCGAAAATGTACCATTTCAAGCAATTTGTGGCGACAAGATGCTTGAGCGAGTGGTTCCCGTTGCCGATCTTTTCCTGTAGATAGTATAGAAGAAGTTCGTGGAAAGCCTTTCGATTAGGGTCGTTGCTTTGAGGCAGATCGGGGTAATTTTGTGGGCTTTTCACTTCGAAAATCACAGCAATCGAAGAAGTTGACTCCGAACCGTTAAAAATAGCCAAGTCGATGTAACCAGAAGTGTTGACAACAAAATCCTTATAGAAAGTGTTTTTCAAAAAGTCGCGCAAAATATTTTTGTTATGCTCTTCAGTTTCTTTAACATTAATCTTATGAAGAAATTTTTGAAATTCAGTAGAAAATTCATTAAACTCTTTTTTGCTTATTGGAGTATTGAAAAAAATCTTATTAATGAGCTGTTTCGGAGTTCTTGTCTCTAAATTCATTTTAATTCAAAAGAAAGCAATTTAAACATACTAAATTAAAAACAAAAATAAAAAATAATTAGCCGAAATTAGAAGGGCATATTTACATTATCTTAAATCGATGACTTCTGTATCTTTGGGTGGAGAGAAGTCGAATGTCGATGATGTTGTTTTGACATTCAAGTTGATTTTTTTTATCTGGTAAATAGCAGATTCTCTACCATTTGAAAATGCGATTGCCTTGATTTGCAACTTCGAGTCGAGATAGATTTTCACATTTTGAGCGCTATCTTCTTTCAAGCGGAGATGCAAAACAAGATTGGAGCCAAGTTGCGAGTTTATTTCCTTGGCAAGCGAATAGGCATTGAAATGTTTGCAAAGGTCGGCAAATAGATTCTGCAAATCGACACGCTCGGAGTTTTCCGGAGTTGAAACAACTACACGACCTTCTTCTGGAACATAATTCCACAAACTTTTCCCGTTCGATACAATAATTCGTTGTATCTTGTTGTCGCTGTAAAACTCGACACGGAACTTATCGGGACGTGCAAAAGTCAGCACACCAGAAAATCTTTGGTTGAGTGCTTTGAAGTGAATACGAAGGGATTTGACGCCATCGAACCGAGCGCAAAGTTGTTCAAAAACTTTGTCCTTGTCGGTTGCAGAAACCAAAGGCATTGAATAAAAAAGAATACAAAAAGAATGAACCAAGAACAATTGCAAAAGGAGGAGCAACAAGAATTTATTGTTTTTACAACGCATTACTCAAAGGTCTCCAAGTTGTGGGCGAACGACAAGTTCCTCGACCATAACACCGTTTTGCAAGGAGGCATCGAGATTGCACAAGATTGCATAAGCAATTTGGTCGGGTTTCATCATTCGCGAACCAAATTTTTCTGCGACTCGCGAACTCCAAATATTCGTCAAAGTAGCACCCGGATAGACGTTCATAACCTTTATATTTTTTTCTCGAAGCTCTTCGCGCAAGGATTTGCTCATAGCCAACACAGCAGATTTGGTTGCGGAATAGACCGAAGAGTTGACGAAAGTTTTATTGACAACAACAGAAAGAATATTGATGATGACACCAAATTGCTTCTCAATCATAGCGGGTAGGACAGCTTGGGTGCAAAGAAAAAAACCGCGAACATTGATTGCAAAACTCTGGTCGAATTTTTCGAGTGGAAATCCAAGGAAAGGACCGTGGGTATAAGTGCCGGCGTTATTTACAAGAACATCGACTTTAAGATTGCTTTGCGCCAATTTATCGTAGACGGATTTGACCTCCTCGGGCGACGAAACATCGCAGGGGAAAAGAAAAACTCGTTCGTTGTTTCCAATCTCATTCATAGCGGAGAGCAATTTTTCCTTGTTACGGCTGGAGATAACAACAGTTGCGCCTCGGTCGGCACACAATTTTGCAAGAGCAAGCCCAATACCACTGCTTGCACCTGTTATCCAAAAAGTTAAATCTTCAAATTTCATAAAAATCAAAATTTTCGTGAAACAAGACTGATTATTTCAATTGCATTTCTGATTTGATTTTTATCGACCATATCCGAGATTTGTATCTCGGGTTTGTCGAAAATCTGTTTTGCTTCATCGTAGCGATGTTCCATCAAAAGAGCCGTTCCCCAAACCAAAAGCCGAAGGCCCTCGCGATGTGGGTCCTCGCTTGTGAAGTTGCAATAGTTGTAAACGCTGCGGTAGTCGTCGGTCTTCAATGCAATTTGCCCGAGCCGAATACGAACCATTTCGATTTGTTCTGGATTCAGTTGGAAGGAATCGAGAAGACGCTCGTACAAAATTCGAGCGCGTTCAATGTTTTGGACAGAGAATTCGGTTTCAGCCAAATTGAACAGCGTCCAATCATCGTCGGGATTTTCCTCGAGCACTTTTTCTAGAATTTTCCTATTGCGATTGACTTTATCGATATTTATAGTGGAATAGCCATAATGGTGGAACTGAATACTTGTGTCGACAATTTCAAAGCCAGCATCGAGGATTGATTGGGCAATCTGCTCGTGAATGGGACCTTCGAAACGAATCTGGGGATGATTGCGAAAGATTCGTGTATAAGAATGATGTGTTTTAGTGTATGAATCGCCGCGCTTTACGTGGTTTGTGATTCTTACACGCAAACCCCCGACGTTGGGGTTATTCGTATGATGGAACTCAGCCAAAAGAGTGCTTGAATCGAGAACTTCGTCGTGGTCGATAGAAATAATCCAAGAATGGCGAGCAAACTGCAAGCCATAGTTTCGTGCTTTGGAAAAATCATTCTCCCACTGATAAAAATGGACTTCGGCGCCGTATCTCGATGCTATTGTTGGAGTCTTGTCTTCCGAGCCAGTATCGACGACGACGATTTGCTTTGTAACTGGAAGGACCGATTCAAGGGCTTTTTCGATAAAGCCTTCGCCGTTTCGCACAATCATCAAAGCAGTTAAGTCTAACATTTTTTACTTTTAAAATTATTTCTAAACTGTTTTCTTTTTGTTTCCAGCAAAATATCAAAATTTGAAAACAATTAAAATAAAAATTTTAGAAAAATTAATATGCAACATTCAATATCAAACATTGGAAGATTAATTCTTAAGGATAAATGGCGGGAGCCCGACCATCTGAAATTGCTCGAGCAACTTCTCTATCATCTTGCACGAAGGGAGATTTACCGATTGGTTGTGAATATGCCCCCAAGATACGGCAAATCATTGGTAACTTCACTTCTCTTCCCCTTCTGGTATATTGGGAATTATCCCGACCATAATGTTATGATTGTAACATACCAGAACAAGCTTGCACAAATGTGGGGCAAACGAATTCGACATTTGATTATGGATTTTGGCAAGGAATTATTCAACCTTTCGCTCCAGCGGGCTGAACGCTCTTCCTCGAGTATGGCAATCGAAGGGTACGCCGGCAGGATTATTTGCGTTGGTGCTGGCGGTCTACTCACAGGAGTTGGCGCCGATGCAATCGTCGTCGACGACCCTATCAAAAACCAAAAGGAAGCTTTAAGTTTGCACCAACGCAACACACTTTGGGAATGGTTCAAAGCCACTTTGTTCACTCGGTTGGAACCGAATGGAATACTTTTGATAGTTGCAACTCGGTGGCACGAAGACGACATTTTTGGACGCTTAATGTCTTCCAACGAAACCTGCGAAATTACTAAAGACTTTTTCGATTACTTCGAACGAAACAAAAAATCGAACATTTGGTATGTGCTCAAACTCCCAGCAATTGCAAAGGAAAACGACGCTTTGGGGAGAAATCCGGGCGAGCCCTTATGGAAGGAGCGATTCAGTATCGATGCCCTACTTGAACAGAAGAAAACACTTGGCGATTTTTGGTTCTCGGCTCTTTACCAACAAGAGCCAATATTTTCAACTGGAAAGATTTTTAAACGAGAGAATTTTCGCTATTTCACCTTGTTGAATGATAAAATTCTCGTGCAAACTTTAGGGAACAAATCTGTCCAATATGACTATGTCCTAGTAAAGAACTGTTCTATTTTCGTTACGATGGATTTAGCTATTAAAACAAGCGAACGCTCCGATTACACAGTAGCACTTGTTTTCGCAGTCGACCAAAAGAAAGATGTCTACATTCTCGAAGTGTTGCGTCAAAAATTCGATGCATCGGACCATTTGAAAATCATTCAAAACATCTTCACCCGTTGGCAGCCAGTGTTAATTGGAATTGAATCGATTCAATATCAATTTACATTGATACAGAACGCTCGGAGGTTGGGAATCCCAGTCAAAGAACTGCATCCAGACAAAGACAAGATTGCGCGCAGTCTGGCAATCGCCAACTGGATTGACTCGGGCAAGGTCTTTTTCCGACGGGATACTTCCTGGCTCGAAGAATTCGAAAGGGAATTGGTTTCGTTTCCCGACGGGAACCACGACGACCAGGTCGATGCTTTAGCATACATTATGCAACTTATCGAACCCATGGGAATAGCAAGAGTTAGCGGAATAAATAAAAACAAATCCAAGGAATTGCTTTCTCTATTCTATTAATCTTTTTGCAAAAAGGAAACTTCGAGCCATTGTCTGAAAATTTTCTCGAACCACTCCACGACTGGACGCTGAATGAATAATCAAGCCATTACCAGCATAGATAGCAACATGGGTGATTCTATTCCCCCTGCCAAAAAAGAGTAGATCACCCTCTTTTAATTCATCGAATGGAACTAATTTACCAAGTTTGGATTGCTCTTCTGCTGTTCGTGGTAGAAATATTCCAACCTTCTCGTAAACATTTTGTGTTAGCCCCGAACAATCCACACAATTTTCTTTACCGCCAAGACAATAAGGAACTCCAATCCATCGGTGCGCCTCTGCAAGAATGTATTGCCTTCGCTTGTCTAAAACATATTGGGATTGGGCATCTACGCTGGGGGAATGTGTTCCTCCTTTACTACTGAAAAAAACAAAAGATTGACAACTGGATAGCAATATCCATAGCCAACCAAATGCAAAATAACCTACCCGTAAATATCTTTTAAACATAACATTAAAAAGAATGCAAAAATTATGCCTAATAACCAAGCAATAAAGTCGCATAAGAAATAAATAGACCACCTAAGTGGTCACCAATTAATTTTGTAAAAAAACACGTGTTTCACTCGAATCTTCTCTTCAAGCTATTACAAAAATTTCTTTCGCTATGAAAAAACGCTGCTTGTGGATTTCTTGGCTGAAGACAGGATGTTTGAGAAACAATTTTTTGCACACTTTGTGCAAATCCTATTAAAAGTGAGTAAATTTTTCAAAAACGAGAAATTTAGAAATGATTAGGTTTTCAAAGTCTTTTTCTTTGCGGCTGGGAAAAGGACATTATTAAGAATTAATCTATAGCCGGGTGAATTTTTGTGCAAGCTCAAATCGGTTGGGGGGTCTCCGACAGCGTGTTGATAGTCCTCGGGGTCGTGTCCACCATAAAATGTAAACATACCGCGACCGTAATTTCCATGTAGATATTTCACTTCGTCTGTACCTTCCTTAATCCCCATAATTGTTACGCCCTTTTTGATTTTGTCAAGATGAAAAGCGGTTGTTTGCCCAAGGAAACCTTTGATGACATTGACGTGGTTTTGGGTAAGCATTGTCGGGACAGGGTCGAATTTAGCAGAGAACTCGAACAAAGTGAAATAGTCTGTTTCGGGGTTCATCGTAGCAATGTTTGGCGGACAATCAATATCGGAAAATTCGTAAACGAACGGGTCCATAACAAGTTTAAAGTTCTCGAAAGCAAGGGTTTGTGAAAAATCAAGTTTAGAATTTGCATTTGGGTCGGCAGGGTCGCCGTCGAACATCGACTCGCAAATGTCCACATTTTGTGCTGCAAGGGCAATGTCGTATGTATCGGTTGCACTACACATAGCGAAAAGAAAGCCTCCGTTGGCTACATACTCGCGAATTTTCAACGCAACGGCACGCTTCATTTCTGAAACTTTCGCAAAACCAAGTTTCTTTGCCATTGCCTCGTTTAGCGTGACTTGCTCGATATACCACGGGGCATTTGAATATGATGCCCAAAATTTCCCATATTGCCCGGTAAAATCTTCGTGGTGAAGATGGACCCAATCGTACTGGGAAAGTTTTCCTTGAAGAACTTCCTCGTCCCAAAGAACATCGTGGTCGATTTGAGCATAGTTTAAAGCCAAAAGAACAGCATCGTCCCAAGGCTGTGTTCCAGGGGTAGCATAAACTGCGATTTTGGGCGCTTTTTCCAAATGTATGAGTTCCATATTGTTATCGTCGCTCTGCACAGTCGCATAGATTTGCGATGTAGTTGCACCATCAACAATTTCAAACGAAACGCCTCGCAACCGAGCCTCGGTTTCGACTTGCGGATTGTAGTCAGTAATAAATGAACCGCCGCGATAGTTAAGCAGCCAATCCACAGTCTGCCCTTGTTTCAATGTCCAGTAGGCAAGTCCGTAGGATTTTAGGTGATCTGTTTGGGTTAAGTCCATTGGTATCAAAATTTTTTGCGCAAAAATTGGGTTTAAAATTGTAAAGAGAAATAAAAAGGCTTCTATAATAGTTCTTTTCATCGTTGCCCCAAAATAAGAAATTATAAAAACGAGAAAATTCTTTCCATATTTCAGAATTGTTAACTCATTTTGTGAACTAACAACTTGTTCCTTCGTTTTGCTTAAAAAATGGGTTTTATTAAAAAATAACTTCTTTAAACTTTTCCAAAATAGAGAAGTCAGTGAAATTGAAAGATATCGGTGTAATCGAAACGAAACCATTTTTTACCGCCCAATCATCGCTACCGTCGTTGTCGTCGGCGACGTATTCGCCTGCAAACCAAAAGTATTCACGACCAAAAGGATCGACTCGTTTTTCATACTTATCGTTCCAGTAGGAATTCCCGCAATGGGTGAAGCGAATGCCTTTGATTTCGGCGGCGGACATTGCGGGGATGTTAATGTTAAGCAACTTAAATGGAATTCTATGTTCGAGGAAAAGTTTCTGTATGATCTTTCTGCTCAATTCAGCGGGGAATTGGCAATCATAATCCAGATTGTAGGTAGCAAGCGATATTGCAATCGAGGGAATACCAGCAAGGCACCCTTCGGTTGCAGCCGCAACCGTCCCAGAATATAAAATATTCACTGAAGTATTTTGCCCATAGTTTATTCCTGAAACAATTAAGTCTGGTTTAAAATTTAAAATCGAAGAAAGAGCAAGTTTGACACAATCGGTTGGCGAACCATTGACGGCATAACCAAAGATTTCTCCATTTCTATAGAACTTAAAAACTCGCAATGGCTTGGAAATAGTTAACATATGGCCAACAGCACTTTGCTGACGATCGGGGGCTACAACAATCACATTTGCGATTTTTCGAAGTTCCAAAACAAGGCTAAAAAGCCCATTCGAATCAATTCCATCATCATTTGTTAGAAGAATATTAGGTTTTTCGCTCATTTCCTACTACTTAATTAATCGGGACACATCGTTGAAGACGACAAAAATCATAAGTATAACAAGCAAGCCAATGCCAATATTTTGTATAACAATTTTTGCTTTGATGGGAAGCTCGCGCCGTATAATTCCCTCGATGAGAATGATTATTAAATGGCCTCCGTCGAGCGCAGGCAATGGAAGTATGTTTATGATTGCAAGTGTGACAGAAAGTAATGCGATGAAATTCAAGAAATAAATAACGCCGAGACTTGCTTGCTGCGAAGCACTTTTGGCTATCATAATTGGACCGCCAACTGACTCTTTTGCCGAAATGTTGCCCTTGAATATTTGTGCAACAGAAGAGAAAAATAATTCAGACGCTCGAATTGTTTCTTTAACACCATTGGACAACGATGCAAAGACACCATAATAAAGTGTGTCTTTTTCGCCAGCGAAATAGAACCCCGGATAGAAGCCCAACTTTCCATCTGCTGTTGGTGTTACTGAATCGGCAAGCATTTGCTCGCCTCGTTTCCATTGCAATAGAATTGGTTTGGATTTGTTTTGCTGTAATAGATAAGTTAATTCGTCGAAGGCGTCGAGTCTTTCGTTGTTAATTGCAAGCAAAGTGTCGCCAGGTTTTAACCCTAATTTACCAGCAGGTGCAAGAGTCTCGACATCGCGAACGAATACGTAAAATCGCTCGGGTGTCAAGCCCAAATTCATATTGCCTTTAGCAATACTTTTGACTATTTTATCGCCTTCGACAACGAGCGTTAATGTATCGGTGCCGCGAAGGATTGTGATTCTCTTTGTTGCTCCAAACTTGTCGAGGGAAAGGCGGGTGATAATGTCGTTCCAATTGTCAACAGGCTTGTTGTTGATCGAAAGTATTTGGTCACCGGGACGTAAGCCAATCGAATAGGCAACTGAATTTATTTGAACATAGCCAATTTTATTCGTTTTCCAAACAATTTTACCTTCGGAGTATGAAATAATTGAGAACAAAACTACGGCAAGAATCATATTCATCATCACACCAGCAGTAATAACAAATAACTTCGCCAAAGTTCCTTTGCTTCGGAATTCGTATTCCTTCGGTGGCGTATTAATAAAAGATTTATCCATACTTTCGTCAATCATTCCTGCGATTTTAACATAGCCCCCTATTGGCAAAAGACATACCCGATAGTCGCAATAGCCATTCAATTCAAAATTCTCGGGAAGCTTCCCAAAAGTGAATCCATTTACTTTGTTGTAGCCAAACAGACGGGGACCCATTCCGATGGAAAAAGCATCCACTCTTATACCGGAGATTTTTGCCGCAATAAAATGGCCAAATTCATGGACGATGACCAGAATTCCAATTACTATTATGAAATACAAAATGTTGCTTAAAAATTCCATTTTTTAATTCAAATTGTTAATAAAATCTAATGTAATACTTCTTGTGAACTTGTCGACCTCGAAAATATCGTCAATTGATGGATTTTCAATGTTTTTGACTTTTTCAAGAGCAAAAGAAATACACTTAGGAATAGATGCAAAAGAAATTTTTCCATCGAGAAAGTTCTCGACAGCTGTTTCGTTTGCCGCATTCAATACCGCTGGCGCTGTTCCGCCCATTTTCAAAGCATCGTATGCATATTGCAAGCAAGGAAATTTTTTTGTATCGGGTTCGTAAAAATTCAAACTGCCAATTTTAAGCAAATCCAAACGCGGGAAGTCGTATTCAAAACGCTCGGGATAGTTCAAGGCAAATGAAATAGGAATGCGCATATCTTGCGGTCCAAGCTGGGCTTTGATTGAACCATCAACAAATTGTACGAGCGAATGGACAATGCTTTCGGGATGGATAACAACTTGGATTTGCTCGGGTTTCAGATTGAACAACCAATGCGCTTCGATTACCTCGAAACCTTTGTTCATCAATGTCGCCGAGTCGATGGAAATCTTTTTTCCCATCGACCATCGAGGATGGGCAAGTGCTTCGCTGACCTTGACAGTTTCAAAGCTATTGTGGTCTGAATTCAAAAATGGACCTCCGGAGGCAGTAAGTATGATTTTTTCAACTTTGGCAATATCCTCTCCAAGTAGACATTGGACTATCGCATTGTGTTCGCTGTCGATTGCTATGATTTTAGCATTATTCCTGTGCGAAAGTTCAGAGATGAACTGCCCAGCAGCAACAAGTGTCTCTTTGTTTGCAAGGGCAACATTTTTGCCAGCCTCGAGCGCGGTAATTGTCGGAACTACGCCAGAAAAACCTACAAGAGCCGACACAACAAGGTCGTTTTCTTTGTCCGAGGCGGCTCGCAAAAGTCCCTCTTCGCCAAACAAAACTCGAACATCGAAAGAATATCGCTTTTTAAATTCTATGTAACTTTCGTAATCATTTATTACAACTGCCTTTGGTTTGAATTTAGCAATTTGCTCCGAAAGTATGTCTATTTTTTTATTCGTTGTTAAGTACAAAACATTAAATAGACCGTTGCTTTTTTCCACAACTTGAAGTGTTTGGGAGCCGATTGAACCTGTCGAACCAAGAATGGAAATGTTCTTAATTGAGTATCTCGTCATAATTAACTTCCAGAAATTCTTTTGTAATATCTTTGCTTTGCTTCACAGATTCAAAACGGAATTGGTCGAGCGACAAAGTATCGTCGACAACAAGTTTGATTCTAACGAAATACTTGAGCATTAATTTGGTAAGGCGGGATATATTCCCTTCGGTCAAATATTCGGCAATGTGGGGATGGACATACAATCGCAATCGGAACTCCTTTGTCAGCGATTTAAAGTTTTTCAGCCACCGTTCAATTTTGGTCAAAACTTCGGCTTTTGTAGGTATTCGACCCAACCCTTTGCAAAGAGGACAAACTTCGGTAACTTTTTCTGAAATGTTTAAATTTATCCTCTGTCGTGTGATTTGCATCAACGAAAGCTCGGTAAGCGGAAATACAACGGCTTTTGCCCGGTCTTTTTTCATTGCTCGGCGCATTGCAAAATAAATCTTCTTTCGATGCACTGGGTCGTGCATATCGATAAAATCAATAATTATAATTCCTGCAAGGTCCCGCAATCGAATCTGACGAGCAATTTCATTCACTGCTTCCATATTCGTCTTGAAAGCATTTATCTCTTGTGTAGCCTCGTTCACCATCTTACCAGAATTCACGTCGATTATAAACATTGCCTCTGTTTGATCGATTATAATCGAACCTCCGCTCGGCAAAGGCACTTTTCTCTGCTTCGTCAACTCGACATCTTTCTCAACTTGGTAATAATCGAAAAGCGGAGTTCGCCCTTTATACAACTCAACTCTTTCAATAAACTCAGGAGAGTAATCTTCGAGGTATTCTACAATCTCTTTGTACAATTTCTTCGAATCGACGATGACTTTGTCGACATCGTTTCGGAACAAATCTCGAATGATGCTTGTTGTAAGCTCCATATCTTTGTACAAAAGCACCGGCTCTTTTGAACTGGCAATCTTCTTTTTTATCTTATCCCAAGTTTCTTTCAACTTTGCCCAATCGGTTTCAAGGTCTTCCAAATCCCTACCAATTGCAGCAGTTCGGATTATGCAACCAAATTCTTTGTTTGTAACTTTTGCGGCAAGGCTACGAAGACGCTTTCTCTCTTGTGGTGAATGGATTTTGCGCGAAACGCCAATAATTTTGAAATCTGGTACCAACACAAGATAGCGACCCGGAACCGAGATTCGTGTGGTGACCTTCACTCCTTTGTTTGCAAATGCTTCGCGAACGACCTGAACAGGTATAAGTTGATTCTCTTTTATATCGAGTTTCAAATTCAAATTGATTGCAGTATTCTCGGGTTTTCGTTTTTGCTTCGCTCTCTTTTGCTCCGATTTTCCATTACCCCCATCGAGATTCTCTATCAACGCATCAATTTCATTGATGACGCTTTCCTCGTCCTCGTTGGGACTTTCGGATTCTTCCTCCCAGATAATCTGGCGAAAACGCTCGTCGACATCTGAAAAATGCAAAAATGCATTCTGTTTCAAACCGATATCGACAAATGCAGCGTTCAAACTTGGCAAAATTCGCGTGATTCTGCCAAGATATATGTTCCCAACATATTTCTCTTTATCTGGTGTTTCGACAAAATATTCTGCTAATTTACCATCTTCGGTAATTGCTATTCTGTTTTCGTTTATTGCCGAACTAATTAATATAACTCTCTTCATCCCAAAACCATAAAACAATTTTCAAGTTTTCCAACTAAAAGAAAGACGATAAAAATGAAAATTAATTTGCTAATATCTTGTTAAGTTAGAGATAACCCAATAAATTTTGAAAAATCCAATTGAAGTGGAACTGATAAAGTTTTATTGCTTGATAATATTTTCCCAATAATGCCAGCCTCTTTAAAGGCAATTCTCCAATACTGGTTAATGGGCTACAGAAAACAAGAAATATCAAAGAAATTGGGAATCTCGCTAAACGCAAAAGAAAAAGAATTCAATGGGTAAAAAAATTGCTATTTCAAACTATATAGATAAAGAAAATCTATAAGTCAATAAACTTTTGCCACTTATTTCAATACATATCCAGTTTCTTTAGCCCAAAGGAGCAAATCGAGTTCTTCGGCAGGAATGCCAACCGAGCAGGAAAAATCAAAAAACAACTTTTCCACCGCAAGGTAGTTTTTTCTCGATGCAACATTGGGCAAAGAACTAAACAAACCGAATTGTTGCAAGTTTCCCAAAATGTGACGGTCGAGTATTGCAATTCCTGTGTAGCCAACGTTTCGAAGGAAATGCGATGCCTCTTTGTAACCAAAGCCGTTAACGATTTTAACCAAGTGCTCGCGTTTTTCGGCAGTGTCTATGGGTTGTTGCAACAAAGCTAATATTTTCTGCCAATCACTTCTTGCTTGCAAAAGCCTTTGTGCTTTCTGGTTATGGAAACGTATGTAGACTTTCAACCCGCCGTTTTCGAAAACTTTGCCTCGAAGAACATCCGTTGGGTCGAAACCAGTTTCGAAAAAATTATGCTCTTTAAGGTATTCGACAACGACAAGTGCATTATGGGCTTTGCTTGCTGGCGTCAACAAACAATAACATAGTTCATAAAAATACTCTGCGAGGGAGACATTATGAAAGTTCTCTAATGCCTTTTGTATTTCGCTTTTGAATTGTTTATAGATTTGGTGGATTTGGCTAAAATCAGACATTTTTAAATTTTTTTCTATACGCATTCAATGCCACCCCAGCCAGAAAGGAATTTACAAGGAAAAACGAACCGCCACTGCTTACAAATGGAAGTGGTATTCCCATCACTGGGAACAAACCTATCGCCATCCCAAGATTTTCAGCGAAATGGGCAAATATCAATGTTGAATAGGAGAGAACTATATATCGCAAGAAAGGGGAACCGGTCTCCAACCCGATTCGTAGCAAACGACTAATAAGAACAAAAAAGGCAAAAATAATTGCAATCGAGCCAACAAAGCCAAATTCTTCGGCAGGAATTGAAAAGACGAAGTCCGAGCTTTGAGCATAAACATATTTCAATTGAGTTTGCGTTCCGGAAAATGGACCTTTACCAAAAAGACCTCCGCTACCGACGGCAAGAATGGATTGTATCATATTGTAACTTTTGGTGAGGGTGGCTTGGTTTGGTTCGACAAAAGCACTGATTCGGTCTTGTTGATGTTTGGGTAAATGATGGATTAAATCCTTTGCACCGAGTGATAAACCAACCACAATCGAGATAGTAATGAAAGATTTGACAAGATTCTTTTTATTTACAAAGAAAATAAAAGTTGAAAATACTAACACAACAACAACAAACTCCGCAAATCCTTTGAGATAGAAAAGCAATACGAATGGAAATGCAAGCAATGCAAAAAGAACATTTACATTGAAATCGGACCAATAAAGGATACCCCAAAGAATTGTCAGAAGGATAACCCCAGAGCCAAAGTCTGGTTGCAATAGAATGAAAATCAAAGGAATGAAGAAAATAATAAACAAAGTCCCCAAACCGCGAATGTTCTTCAAACTTACGCCAGGGATTGAAACAAAAGCAGCGGAAGTTAAAATCACAGTCAATTTGGCAAACTCAGCAGGTTGAAAAGAATAGCCCCCAAGCCGAAGCCACCCCTTGGTCCCATTAATTTCAACCCCAAAAAGCAACACAGCAATCAAAAGTAGTATGTTTAAAATGTAGAACGGAAAAGCAATGGAACGAAGCCAGTTCTCGGATGTAAATGTAACCACAAACATTATTATGAGTCCCCAAACAACGTAAGAAAGATGCTTCTGAAAAGGTATCATCGTCTCGGAATTCAAGTAATTGCTGTAAACTGAATAAATACCAACAAGGATAAGAAAAAAAATACTTCCCAGTAACTTTTTGTCAAGTGTATTAAAGAAACTCTTACTTGTACCGATTTTTACCTTCATAATTACTCTTCAAAAGGCTTTCCAAGTATTCTTCTATATGCTTCTTTATATTTTGCCACAATTTTTTCTATGACTTCCTCTGGCAATGGAGGCGGCGGGGGAACTTTATTCCAACTCAATGATTCAAGATAGTCGCGCAACACTTGCTTATCGAAATTATATTGTAGTTTGCCGGGGGCATAGTCTTCCATCAGCCAGAATCTGGAAGAATCGGGGGTAAGCACTTCGTCGATTAATATCAACTCGCCATTTTCATTTAAACCAAATTCGAACTTTGTATCGGCAAGTATAAGACCTTGCTTTTCCAAGTATTCCGAGGCAAATTTGAATAAATCAAGCGAAACATCCCGAATACGATTGGCAAGTTCTTCTCCAAGCACATTTACAGTGTATTCAAAGTCGACATTAATATCATGGCCAATCTCTTCTTTGGTCGAGGGAGTGTAAATCGGCTCGGGAAGCCGCTGGAACTCTACAAGTCCATCGGGAAGAGGTATACCGCATATTGTGCGAGTTTTTTGGTATTCTTTCCAGCCCGAACCAGCAATATAGCCGCGTACTATCGCTTCGATTGGCATTGGTTTGCACTTTTTGACAAGCATCGACCTTCCATCGAGTATTTCTTTGTATTTTCGACATTGCTCTGGATACTCGTCGATGTTGTCGGTTAAAAAATGATTGGATATTATGTGTTTTGTCTTCTCGAGCCAAAATTTTGAAATTTGGGTTAGAATTTTCCCTTTGAACGGAATCGGCTCGTTCATCACAACATCGAAAGCAGAAATTCTGTCTGTCGCTACAAAGAGAAGATAGTCCCCAAGGTCGTAAATATCGCGAACCTTTCCACGACTTTTCAATTTTATATCTTCGAAACTTGTCTGATAAATTGTTTTCATAAAACTCCTGCCTTTAGATAATGGAATAAATACTCAAAGAAAAAGAATTTATATTCTAAAATTGAAATATAAGACAAAATTAAAAGAAAAATAAAAGTAGCAGAAAACAAATAGACAACCGAGGGTTTGAGATCGAAAACCACCCAAATAGAGCGAATAATTCGAAACAGCCAAGAAAGCAAGAGCAAGACAAAAAATGCAAAGAACACATAACCTAAAAGTGGAGATATTGGCAAAATACGATTTACAAAAATTGAAATTGGGAGAAGCAACAACATCGGCGTTCCTGCCCAGAATACCATCTTGAAAGTGTCGCTTATAAAAATCTTCGAGCGAACAAAAAGCGAAGCGAATTTCAACAAAAACGATAGAAAGCAAAATTTTAGGAAAATCAAAATCGAAAGAATAACAACAAAAAGTTCGGCTTTCCAAGAAAGTCTTAAGATCCATTCTTTGAGAAATACATTGGGAATCAAAAAATTAACCAAAAGATTAAAAATATTATTAGTTTTATAAAAGTAACAATAAGAAACCAGAAAAACAGCAACAATAAGCGAGAGAACAAAACCAAAGATGCCAGTTTGCCAGTTTGAAATCAAGCGGCGGTCGCGAATGTCGGCAAAAAAGTTGTATGTCCTGAATAGCGAGCGAAAAGTGTGCTCGCGGAATCTCCGGCTACGATTAATCATAACTCCCCAAAGGATGAAAGCTAAGGCTCCTCCAAAGATAAAAGCAATTGGGGTATCTGCCACCGCTTGCCCTGGGTTAACAACAGGAGTCTCTTCGTTGTTGAACAAGGCTTTAAGCATATTGAATGAAATACGTTGGGTCTTGTAATTGATTATTCCTGAATAACAAAAGTAAGGTTCGATGTTTGCCGATTTACCCAAAGGATTTTCGGTTATGAAATCATAGTAACTCCAAACGATTACGCCAGCATTTCCAACCTGGTTTCTAATATTGTATCTATTGCTCACGAAAAAGGCTTGAAACTCGACGGACATCAAATCGTTGTAGCCATTGTGATTTGTTGGGTCGATATTTATACCAAAATTGTACACGACTGGTTTATTAAGTTTTGAATTAATTTTTCGTAAAAACGACAATGCCAGTTCATTATCCATAAGTGTAAAATTATCCTTTGCCACATAGAAATCGATGAAGTCAAATTGAATTGGTTCTTGCCGAAGGGTATATGAAATATATTTCTTCACTCTTGTATATTGACTAAGTTTTGAGGTCGTTTTCCGTAAATATTCGACTGTTTCTCTCTGGGAAAAATCCAAACCCTCGCCAAGCCCAACAGCAAAAAGCGAAGGATTGGTGCCGCAGTTTTTGACAATGTTGTCTAAAAGTGTTTGAAAACGAACAACTAAATCAGATTTCTTTAAAATTGTAGTCGGTATATTGTAAACTGGTAAATCGTTTAAAACCAATATTCCATATTTGTTTGCAAGTGACAGAAAATATGGGTGGGGCGAAGAATAAAGGAGCCTTACTGCATTGGCTCCCAATGATTTCAGATTTTGCAAATCGCTTTCAATCTTTTTCAATGCCGAGCCCGAATTGTAATATTCGTAATCTTCGACCAAATCCACAGCTTTTAAAATGAATGGCTTGCCGTTAAGGAGCCATCCTATTCCGTCTCGCAATTTATTATTATCCCATTTGCTAAAACCAATTTCTTCGATTAAATTGTCCACTTGGTTCCCGTTAACAGACAATTTAACCTCCAGTTCATAAACAAATGGATTTTCGGGTTCCCAAAGAATTGGGTTTAAAACACCAATGGCTGGCTCTATAACAATGTTCCTAAAAGAAGCAAGGTCAAAATTGATAACCCCGGATTGCGAAACGACTTGCTTGGTTTCTTGGTTCCTCAAAATCAATTCCATAGAGAAAAGGTGTTTAGAAAACGGCTGGTTTGTGTTTCCCGTTTTTAAAAGATTTTCCACCTCGAACGAACTAATGTTAACTCTTGTTTTGAGCAAAACTTTGCCAAGATTTTCGAACTCAGAATTAAGAGAAATATAATTAATCCACACTGTTGGTGTGCGTACAAGATAGAAATCCCGGGTTATTCCTGTTACAATTCTACGATAGTAGAGATTGCTCCTTCGTGTTTGATAAGCAAGCGAATTTACAGAACTTACGACAATCTCGACCTGATTGTGTTCTTTGATTTTTATCTTTCGCGGTAATGTTATCCAAAGTGGAAAGCCATCAGATATGTATTTGCCAAGAAATTGACCGTTCCAGTATAGTTCGACTTCGTCATTAACTCCAAGAAAATACAAATGCCAAACCGAATTGTCAATCAATTGCTTATCAAGGTTGATGGTTTTGCGTAAACTCACTCTTTCGCAATTGTAAAATACTTTGGGTATATATTCCGAGACAAAGTCGCCACCGTCGACCGAGACTTCCCACCATCCATTCAACTTGAACAGCGAACGAGTATCTGAATTCAAAACAATTTTTCCAAGACTATCTCTATCCCCTTCCGTTCGACTACTGGCACAATAGAGAGTCAAGACAAAAACAATTAAAAAGATTCTCAATCTCATCGAGATACTCCAGCATCAATTTCTTTAATTTTGATTTTTAAAAGCAAAAAAATACCCAATAGAAAAAACAAAATTAAAGATAAAATTGCTATTCTATATGATTTAGAAAGTTGCAAGATTAATCCAAAAAACAATGGTCCAATCCAACTTGAGCCTTTCTCTGTAATTTCATAGAAACTAAAATATTCTGCTTCTTTCTCCTTTGGAATAAAAGTAGAAAAAATCGACCTACTGATGGCTTGCGTCCCACCAAGCACCAAAGAAATCAAAACAGCAAGAACAATGAAACCAGTTGAATCTTTAAGAAAAAGGAAAGCAAAAACGACTGTAAAAGTCCACACGAGTAGGCAAAAAAGCAAGGTTTTTTTCGATTGTAGATAGTTATCGATTTTCATTATAATAAGTGTCCCAAAGAAAGAAAGGAACTGCACCAAAAGAAGTGTGACAACAAGAAAGTCCATACTTAAATTCAATTCTCTTCTTCCAAATTGCGATGAAATAACAATAATTGTTTGAACCCCGTCGTTGTAAAAAAGATATGCAACGAAAAACAGCAAAGCATTTTTGTTTTTCAGTACTTCTTTAAAAGTTTTTATCAACCCGGAAATTGAATTTCGAAAGGGGAACCGCAGTGATACAGCTTTTCCCTTGATGGGCAATATCAGATTTGTTTGTGAGATAATCGAAAAAACCAACCACCAAATTCCAGCCGAAGCCAAAGACATACGGATTGCTTCTTCGTAACTTTGGTTCAAGTATTGATAAAGATATATCGTAACAAGGTTTATCGCAAGCAGAATTCCACCACCAATGTAACCAAATGCCCAACCAATTAAGGAAACTTTGTCCCGCTCGTCCACCTCGGCTATTTCAACCAGCAGACTATTGTACATAACCACACTTGCACCAAAAAACAAGTTTGCAAGAATAAATGCAGTAATGCCCAAATATAAAGTTCTTTCGTACAAGAAAAAGAGAAGAACTGTAAAAAAAGAACCAAGATAGGCAAACAAGTATAAAAACCTTTTCTTTTGATTTGTAATATCGGCAACTGTACCAATCAATGGCAGAAACAAAACTTGCAACAAGACCGAAAATGAAACTACATACGAGAAAAGAGATTCAGAGTAAATGCCGACTCCAAAAATAGAAATATTTCCTTGACTATCGGCAGCTCTGCTGGCAATTAATGTTAAATAGGGTCCAAAGAAAACAGTTACAACCGTTGTTACAAAAGCGGAATTTGCCCAATCGTAAAGATACCAAGCAAAACGCGTCCTTCGGAGCAACCAATCCATCAAATTCTATCCGCGAAATATTCTGGGAAGAGTATCTCCTCGACAATTTCGCACCAGATGTGTCCAATCATAATATGACTTTCTTGAATAAGGGCAGTTTCCGTTTCGGGAACAATTACGGAATATTTACACAAAGGAGCAATCCTTCCGCCTGTCCCTCCAAGCAAACCGATAGTGATTAATCCGATGGAATTTGCGGTTTCAACTGCGCGAAGCACATTGGCAGAGTTCCCGCTCGTTGATATGCCTATCAATATGTCGCCTTCGTTGCCATAGGCTTCCACTTCGCGGGCAAATACATTCTCGAAACCAAAGTCATTGCCGCCAGCAGTCATAATCGACGGGTCCACTGTTAAAGCAATCGCAGGCAAAGCCTTGCGATTGACATTGCCACGAAACCGAATCACAAGTTCCGCAGCAATATGCTGGCTATCGGCAGCACTTCCCCCATTGCCACAAAGCAGTATTTTTCTCCCCTTTTCAAGTTGTCGGGCAATAATTACTCCCGTCTCTAATATTTTATCTGCAATTGTATCTATCACCTTTTTCTTTGTAGAAATGCTTTTTTCAACCCTATTCGCAACATCATAAACAAAATTACTTTGATTCATTGCAAACAAATATTTGTTCTACAAAACTCATAATAAATTGTTAGCTAATTTTCTATTTTTGTATTTATTTAAAAAACAATATGAAAATCGCTACAATAATTAAAATAAAAACGAATTTAAAAATTTTTCTCGACATTATATTGCTTCTCATTGGCATTCTTTCGCTTGTCACTTTCATTTTAATTATTGGATTCCATCTTACCCATCTCGAAGAACTTTTGCTAAGATATATAATCAAAATTATCATCTATGCATTCGTCGTCGAGGAAATAATTCGATTGTTTACTTTGCAAAAATTCGCTCAACACTTGAAAGAAAGATGGGTCGAATTGTTTATTGCGCTTGTTCTTCTCTTTGAAATCATCTTTGAAACTCGGCTCCAAATTGGAATAAAATATTTTTTCCCATTTCTTACTTTCGACCAGATTGCCTTGTTATACCTAATTATTTCACAATTAATAATTTTCCTTTCTGGTTTTTTCAAATTAGTACGCCACAGCAGTAAATTTACACAACTGAAAGTGCCACCGGGTGCAATTCTTGCAACGAGCTTTGCTCTGCTGATTCTCATTGGTTCGTTTTTTCTTTCGCTTCCAAAATCCTCTGCCACCGGGGTACCAATAAAATATATCGATGCGCTTTTCACCTCGACAAGTGCAGTTTGTGTCACTGGTTTGATTGTGCTCGACACTGCAAAAGATTTTTCGCTCACAGGACAGATAATCATTTTGTGTTTGATTCAACTTGGCGGGCTTGGAATAATGACTTTAACCACATTCTTTTTTTCATTCATCGGCGGTGGATTGACAATTAAAATGCGATTGATGTTGAAGGAATTCCTTAGCCCCGATACATTTTCCATTATCGGAACTCTTCTTAAAAGAATAATATTTTTTACATTTATAATTGAAACAATTGGTTTTGCCTTGCTCTATATTTCTACTTTGCAAAGTATTCCTGACAACGGGTTTCGTTTTTTCAATGCCTTCTTCCATTCTGTATCTGCATTTTGCAACGCTGGCTTTTCGCTTTTTTCCGAAAATCTTATGGCTCCGGTCCTAAAAAACAATTATCTTTTCAAATTTACTGTATCTTTTCTTATCATCTTAGGTGGTCTTGGATTTATCACTCTAAGCGAAATCTTCTCTTTAAAATTTATTGGCAAAAAAGTGCAAAGAATAAAATACCAACTATCGCCAACAACTAAATTAGTACTTACCACTACGTTTATTCTTATTTTTGGTGGTGCAATAGTTATTTTAGGAGGAGAATACAACACAAATATACTTGGCGAAAGCCTATTTGAACGCATTTTCAATTCATATTTTCAATCTGTTACCGCAAGAACTGCTGGATTCAACACTGTACCAATCGAACAACTAACAGTTTTCACTGCGCTCGTTTTAATTTTCTTGATGTGGGTGGGAGCCTCCCCCGGCGGAACTGGCGGCGGTATAAAGACAACAACTTTTTCCGTAGCCTTTCTATTTCTCTTTAACTACATCCGTGGTCGCGAGCGTTTAGTAATTTACAATCGAGACGTAGACCACGAAACTATACAAAAATCTCTTGCAATTATATTGCTTTCCCTTTTAGTTCTGTTTATTGGGACTGCTTTTCTTGTAATTTTCGAAACAGACAAAAATCCCATAAATTTGCTGTTCGAAACCGTTTCGGCTTTCGGCACTGTCGGTTTATCGAGGAATACAACATTTCATATCGGCGATGGAAGTAAATTTGTCCTCGTTTGGGTTATGTTCATTGGCAGGGTTGGTGTCCTTACTTTCTTTACTTCGTTCTTTAAGCCCTTTAGAGAATACAATTATATTTTGCCCAAAACCCATATAAATGTTGGTTAACTTTTCAAAGAGTTTTTTCTTCGAAAATAGATTTTGCCAATGCAATTTACTTTGAGTTGGTAACTCTCCAATGGTACAAGTACGGTGGATCGATGGAAACCAATGTCATTCCGGGGGGAACTTCTATTTGTGGGACAAATATTCCGATTGTATCTTTTATTAATTCCGAATATTTCACTTTTGCATCCAAAAAAACCAAATCGCTTTCGATTAACTTGTTCACTCCGCTACGCACTATCGCTTTGACTCTTGTCGGAGTGATGATGTGCCCTTCGGGCAATGTGCCGCCCTCGACTATCACAGGAACATCGTAAATTGTCTTTTCAGCTGCAAGGTCGACATCGACATAAACCATAACTTTAGGAACATTTAAAGAAATTTGTGAATGAAGCGTATCGCTCAATGGGACTTCGATTTGCAACGGTTTGTAGACATCTTTGAGCATTACTTTCATTGTCTTCCATTTCTCAATCTTGCTGACCAACTCGCTACGACCTCGAATTACTACATACTGGGGTCTAATGATTGGAGAACCAACGAGAACAAAATTGTCTCGGGGCGTTATTGAAATGTCGGGCTCAACTGGAACAACTTTTTCGACCATTCTACCAATTTCTAATATCAACGAGGAAGGACTTACATCGAGAATTTTTGCGTTTACCCCAAGCGTGATTCCTTTGATGAAATCATTTTTTGTGATAATCACTCTTTCATCAAAACTTTCGACTTGTTCGAGCGGTACATTGCATACAGCACTTTTTGGAAATAAGGTTAGGTTTAGAATTTGCCAACCAACTGCAGAAATAAGCACATCAATTTTGTCGGGAATCCGCCCTGAAACAGAATGCTTTTCTGGGGGGATAATTGTCAAAGGAACCTTGATGTTTACGCTGTATTCTGAATTTAGAACAGAATAAATCCAGATTGAGAAGCTAACAAGGGTTGCAAAAACAAGCCCTTTCAAATCATCTTTTTTAAAAAATTTCTTCCCTCTCATCTTCTTAAAATCTTTAACAACTTTTGTTTTCGCCCCAATTCTTCTTGTATTTTTTTTAGGTAAAGTTCCTTGTTCCCGGGGTCTTCGACCATCTTTTGCCGAATTTCTTTAACAAGCAAGTCAATCTTTTTTACCTTAAGCTTTGTAAAAATGTCTTCGAGTATTTTATGGATATCCTTTTCTTCGATTTCGTAGCCAAATTTTTCCCACTTTTCACTTAATTTTTCTTTTGAAAATACTAAATTTACAAAATAATCCTTTTTATCTTGTTCGACTTGTTGGTCGAGCAAAATATTGTTAAGTATGTCTTTTCCAAAATGAGTTTCTAAGATTGAAAAAAGTGCTTTTCCGTTTTCAGTAATCATATCCTCGGCTTTGAACTTTTTGATTTTCAACAAATCGAAAGTTTCTGGAAATTCAAGGCAAAAAGAAATAAGATGCTCTTCCTCTGGTTCTATCTCCTCTTTCGTAATTTGGAAAGTCACCGAGGGCTGGGGCAAAGCCATACCGCTCGAAACTTTTTCCTTTTCGATTTTTGCTTTCTCCTTGAAAAGCGCTTGAAGTTGTGTGTATGGACTCGATAGCAAGTCTGCTAACTCTTGAATGAAGTCATTGTGTTGCAACCGGTCGGGAATCTTTGAAATCAAATCTAAACAATAATGGACGAACTTGGATTTTTGGGCGGGCCGCTGAAATATTGATTTGCTTTCCGCAATTTCGAACAAATATTGTAAGAAACTTTTGGCATTATCGAGCAAGTTATGAAACGCTTTCGCCCCATATTTTGTTACTATGCTGTCTGGGTCTTCGCCTTCGATTATCTTAACGACAAGAACTTCAAAACCAAGAGGCAATGCCATTTGGATTGCTCTCTCGGTTGCCTTTTGTCCAGCTTCGTCTCCATCGTAAGCAATGTAAATTGTCTTACAATAGCGGGCAATTTGATGCAACTGCTCCTCGGTGAGCGATGTCCCACACGAAGCTATTGCATTCTTGAATCCAGCCTGGTGCAATGCAACTACGTCGGCATAACCTTCGACAAGAATTACAGCCTCTTTCGAACGAATCTCGTTTCTACCCTTGAAAAGCCCAAAAAGTAATTTGCTTTTATCGAATACTTCCGTCTGTGGTGTGTTCAAATACTTTGGCTGGTTATCTATCTCTTTTAAAATTCTACCTCCGAAGCCAACCACTTTGCCGGTATGATTGTGGATTGGAAACATCACTCGTTCTCGGAACAAGTCGTAATATTTATTTGTTGTGCCATCGCTTTGTTTGATCAATCCAGCATCAAGCAATATATCGGTTGTAAAGCCAGCAGATGTCATCTCTCTCATCAGATTGTCCCAACCAGCTGGAGAATAACCAATTTCAAATTCTGCAATGGTGGTTCTGGTATAACCACGATGAGTCAAATAAGCAAGAGCAACAGATCCGCTTTGAGTAAAAAGAACTTTTTGATAATATTTTTTGGCAAATTCAAGCGCTTGAAGGATTCTATCGCGCTTTGAAATTTCTTCCTTCGCCTTGTCAGTCAAAGGTTCATACCGAATGCCCGCTCGTTTTGCAAGTTCGCGAAGTGCTTCGGAATAGGTCAAGCCGTAGTATTCAATGGCAAAATTAATTATATTCCCCGATTTACCACAGCCAAAGCACTTAAATATTCTTTTATCGGGCGAAACCGTGAACGATGGTGTTTTTTCTTGGTGGAAAGGGCAAAGCCCGACAAAATTTGCTCCACGCCGACGAAGTGGTACAGCTTCGCCAATATAGTCGACAATGTCGATTGATTCAATAATCTTTTCTCGTAAGTCCAGTTTCATTTCCTAAAATCAAAATATCCTACGATTTAATCGTAGATCGAAATACTTGTCTGCATCGGGAACTTCCACAACGATTTTACCGCTGTGGTTAATGTATCCGCGTTTGCCGTTGCGCAAAGAGACCCAGGCAAGCCCGTCGACAAACTTATCTACGTAAAGATAATCATTGGGAATAACTTCTACACCATTTTTGTCGATGAAATACCACCTTCCATCCTTTAAAACGGGCGCAACTCCTTCGGAAAATTCTTTTACATCGTCGAAAATGTAATCGGTAACTTTCTCGCCTTTGTTATTTATCAAGCACCATTTCATCTTTCGCTGGATGAGTTTGCCAACAAAAGCCAAACTGTCGGAAAATGGCTTGGCTGTGTATGCATCGACATAAAATTCGTATTTTCCTTCCTTGTTAATGAAGCCAGCGGTATCTCCTTTTACTGCAAAGGCAAGTCCTTCGTAAAAATGATCGAGAATGTCGAATTCCAAAGGAACAACAATTTCACCGTTCCTATTCATAAAGCCAACTTTATAGCGACGATCATTGATATCGGCAAGCCCATCTTTGAACTTGTTCGCTGCAGCATTTTCCATCTTGATAACCAAATTATTGCTCGTGTCGATGAAACCACGAATTTCATTGTTTTTCACAAAAGCAAGTCCTTCGCTGAAATCAGTTGCATCTTCGTAAATCAAAGGAATTGCCAATCTGCCTTGATAATTAATGTAGCCAAACAGAAAATCTTGATTTGTTGTATCGGCATTTTTCAATTTTACAACAAGTGCCCTGCCATTGTGGAAATCGAAAAGGTAATTAATCCTATCGATAACAGTAATATTGCCCGCCAAATCAATCAAAGCCCACTTTGGCTTCTTATTGACCTCGATATTAACTCGAAAGTAGCCTTCGCTATATCCCAGAACATCAAGAAGTTCGATTGGACTAAATAACAACTTCCCTGCTGTATCAAGAAAATGCCATTTCCCGTCTTTCAAATATGCAACCAACGGCTTCTTTGGAGATGGTGATTTTCGAAGTTCTCGGCTTTTACCTTTCGAGTCAATCTTTTTGCCCGAAACATTTATCCCACTTGACCAATAGATCGGCAAAATCAGCCCAAAGAATACAAAAAAAGCCACTGTAAATCTTTTCATACAACTTTAGTCCTATATCTTTCTAAAAACTCCTGCACAATTGGATTGTCGCTTTGCCGTAATTCTTCGACTTTACCGTCGAAAACGAGATTCCCATCGTCAATCATAGCAACAAAATTAGCAATTTTAAACACAGAAAATAAATCGTGTGTGATGATAATTGAAGTAATTGTGAGCTTCCTTGCAAGGTCTGCAATCAAATTGTCTACTTGTTCAGAAGTTACTGGATCGAGCCCCGTAGTAGGTTCATCATAAAAAATGTATGAAGGATTCCCAACAAGTGCACGCGCAACACCAACTCGTTTACGCATTCCGCCAGATAAATCCGCAGGCATTTTATCCTTCAAGAGTTTCCATTCAGCTTGGAACACTTGCTCGCCAACTTCTTCGCGACGAGGCAACAACCCCACTGCGGTCAACGTTCGAACTGCCTCGCTATACAATATCTTTTCGTCTCGGATTCCGCGCTCCCACAAACCAATTACCACATTCTCATACACAGTGAATGAATCGAACAAAGCAGAACCTTGAAAGACAAATCCAAATTTTTCTCTCACCTTAAACAATTCATCCTTTTCAAGTTGATGTATATTTTGACCATCGATGATAACCTCGCCTTTGTCGGGTTCGAGCAAACCAACGATGTTTTTGATTAATACGCTTTTACCGCAACCTGAACGCCCAATTATACAATATGTGACTCCATCGGGTATTGTCAATGTTATGCCATTCAACACTTTTTTCTCGCCAAACCACTTGTGAACATTCTTCACTTCTATCATTTCAAATCCATTGGAATATCTATTACATACTCATCTTTTGGTTTCGGTAACGAACGCTTCAAAATCCACGGATTCAAAGTTTTAACCCAGAGATATGTTGTCCCAACAGATTTTGCCCATTCTGCCAGATTTGGAATCTCGTCCTTCACTACAATTCGTTTGACTTTGAACGGTTGGTAAAATTCAGATTTCGGGATGTCAAATCCGTATCTTCTATGATTTGTGAGAATCTCTTTGAGTATTGCAATTCTAAAAATATAGCGAGAGGTTTCCTCGTTCAGAAACAGTTCGAAGAAATTCCTTGTGTTTTGGAAATCAATATTACTCGACAAATTCGAAAAGCCCATATTGTATGCAGCCGCCGCAAGAGCCCACGAGCCAAACACTTCGTATGCACGTTTCAAATACCGACACGCCGCATCTGTTGCTTTATAAATGTTCAATCGCTCGTCGATAAAATCGTCGACTTGTAGCCCCCATTCTTTTGCTGTCGAAGGGATAAATTGCCAAATTCCGTAGGCAGACTTTGGCGACATAGAAATTTGAAGCCCGCTTTCTGCAACCGCAAGATACTTGATGTCCTCGGGTATATCATACTTTTTGAAAATGCTATCGAAAATGGGGAAATACCGACCCGTCCTTTTCAAATATAACACAATTTGTCCCGGAGACTGCAAATTAACATAGAATTCTCGCTCGGCTCGCTCTTTCATTATTGGATTCTCAAGAGGTATTTGCTCTCCACAAAAATCGAGCTTCATCGGCAATTTAATTTTTGAAATAAAATGGTAATATTGCTCAGAATCAATTGAAATATCGTCTCTACCTGCAAGACTTCCCCAATCTGCAAAAAGAAGAATAATAACAAAACTATAAAATAGCATTCTCAACATAACAACTCTCGATAATAAATTAACTGACGAACAAAACCTACTTTAGTGATAGTTCAAGTTTTCTAATACTTTCCACTTTCTCCCAAAGTTTTAATTTTAAATGCTCGACTCCGTAGCCAGTGATAGCAGAAATTCCGATTGGCGTGGGATAATTCTTGCCGAAATTTATATTTAAGACTTCTTGCCAACGATCTTGCGGAAAAATGTCGAGTTTGTTGACTGCTATAACTTTTTCTTTAGTCAAAACTTCTTTGTTATACTTCTTGAGTTCGTGAACAAGCACTTTGAAATCCTTTTTAATATCGGGACTTGTTGCGTCGAGAAGAAACAATAGAACTTTGGTTCGTTCAATGTGGCGAAGAAAGCCCAAACCAAGACCTTTGCCTTCGGAGGCACCCTCGATCAATCCCGGAATGTCGGCAACAACGTAGCTTTTACCGATATCAATATAAACAACGCCAAGATTGGGAGTCAAAGTTGTAAAAGGATAGTCGGCAATTTTGGGCTTTGCATCGGAGATAACGGAAATCAAGGTAGATTTTCCAACATTAGGAAAACCAACAATTCCAACGTCAGCAATAACCTTAAGTTCAAGTATAATATCGAATTCTTCGCCGGGCTGTCCTTTTTCGGCATATCTCGGTGCTTGATTTGTCGGGGTTGCAAATTCCGCATTACCGCGTCCGCCGCGCCCTCCCCGGGCAACGATAAACTCTTGATTTGGCTCTACCAAATCGGCGATGATTTCCTCTGTCTGAGCATTTTTAACTACAGTGCCGCAGGGAACAGGAATGATCAAGTCCTCGCCATTTTTCCCAGTTTTGTTATTTGAACTACCGGGTTTACCATTTTCCGCTTTGAAGTGCGATTTATACTTAAAATCGAGCAAAGTTGTAAGATTTGGATTTGCTCGCAGAATGATATTTCCGCCACGCCCGCCATTTCCGCCGTCGGGACCTCCTTTGGGAACAAATTTTTCGCGATGAAAACTTACAATACCATTTCCCCCATTGCCTGCTTTGACGTGAATTCTGGCAATATCGATGAATTTCATTCTACTGCTCGTCGCCGATTACAATTATTTTGTCTCCTTCGGAGAAGAAAATTCTATTGGATTTAACAGGATTGACACGAACTCCATAGGCAAGCATCGAATCGCCAGCATACCGAGGCTTAACATCGTGTAATTTATAACCAATGGCAATTTCGTTGCGCTGGCGAGCGGCTTCCAAAACTGTGTAGAAGTTTACTGGTCGCCCAAGTTCGACATAATGCTCTGCTGGCTTTATATAAATCGATGGATTTGCAGAACTGAACAAAGTTTCGAAAATAGTTTTAAGTTCTTTGTTTTCTGAAATTTGGGACAGCATCAAACTATCGAGTTTAACACTGACGATAAAATCATCGGTGTGGGTAATCTCGGCAAGTTCGCGATTACGGTCGTCGAGCATTTCGCTGACAATTGAAAACTTATGCTCGGTTCTATCGGCAATGTCGCGTAGATGCAATAGGGTGCTGAGTGTCCTTGCATCAACAGATTGAACATCAAGCATTTCAGTCTGACTCAAGACTATGATATGGTCGAACTGTTCCACAATCAAATTGTCGAGAACTCTTCGATCGGTTGTATCACCGTAGATAAATGAAATCTCGTGGTTTTCGAGTTCATAATTAATTTCAAGGATTGTTCGCTCAACATAGGCTAAATCGGTAACAACAACGAGTTTAGAACCTTTCAAGACATATTTGTCGAGTTCGCTTATAATTAGCGGAGCACGACGGTTCCAACCCAAAATAAGAGTATTCTCGGGCTTTGTCAATTTCTGTTCTGGCTGGTTGCGAATAGCGCCTGGGTCGATTTTATAGTCAAGCAGACCAGAAAGAATTATTGTATCGTCATCTTCGGAAATTGCAATTACTTTGTCCCCTTCTTCAATTTTCATTGTCATCGGGGGCTTTAACAAAATTTCACCATCTTTTTTCCTGATACCAATAACAGTTGAAGTTTCATAGGCAAACATTGCTTCGACAAAGGTTCGCCCAACAAGGCGTGGCTCGTAGGCAAAGTATATTTCGTCGCCTTTGAAATCGAGAAGTTCAGTGAAAACAACGGAAAGCCCCGGCTGTCGGCAAGTTTGTGCGATAATCCTTGAGACGACATAATCGAAAACTACAAGTTGGACTTCGTCGCGACCTGCAATTTCAGCAATTGGTACATTTCTGGGATGGCGAATCTCGGCAACGATGTGATACTTGCTGGGTAAGGGTTTTCGATTTGGATTGTTGGTTATTGCAAGAATAGTTTTGATAACATAAGAATCCGGTTCCGGTACATCCGGAGCTATAACAATAATAGATTTTGCATTGTTCAGATTCACCACTTCAAGGTCGCGCAAGTCTATTGGATTTCCAGTTCTGCAAATCACACGAGTATTTTTTGTATCGCCTACTTTAGCGCGTATCTCATCGTCCATTTCCACTTTGTCTTTCTCTGCAAGAACAACTATTGTTGAGTTTCTTTGATTTTCGTTTGCAATCACAAGCTCCGAAATAATCTGGAATACTTGAAAAGACCAGCCAAGAATGACCGTGTGGTTTTTTGCAAGGACAAAACTTCGTCCTTTGCGCAATTCCATTATTTTATCCATTACTACGCTACTGACAACACCAATGAAGACACTAAGCATTGCCAAGCCAAATAGAGTGGCAAACAGCATAAAGAGAAGGAATACAAAATCGATCGGGTCGTTTGATATCACTCCACCATCGAGTGTTCGGAGAATAACAACCCAAAACACATCGATAAAATTGTAATTATCTTGGTTCGGAAGCCCAAGTACCACACCTTTCCCTTTTGGAATCAAATCGAAAAGATAAATAACAAGAGATAGAAGCAGCATCAGTAATGTTCCGACAAAAATTAAAAGAAGAAAGGGAGGTAAAGGGCCTTTGGACATCAAATTGTCAAATTCAAAGCGAACCCGCTCTTTAAACTTGATTTTTCTCATAAATAAAATTTAAAAAAACTAATTTATGAAAAAATTCAATTAATTTGATGAATTTTAAATTTTCCGCTTTCTTAACTGGCTTTTTTAACCGGGGTATATTTATTTTTTTATTGTGAAAGATTAAGTTTTATTAAATTTATTTTTTTTATGTAAATAAATATGAAAAGAACTATATTATCTATAATTGGTTTAGCAATAATAAACCTTGTTTCTTTGCTTTCTAACGACGGGAACTCGGTTGACATTATACTTTCGAATTTGAAAAGAATATATTCCGTATCCCAGGCCAATAATAATGCTTGGGCAACTTTGGCTGAACTCTGTGACAATTTCGGTCCAAGGCTAAGCGGAAGCGATAATTTGGAAAAAGCAATAGATTGGATTGAGAACAAACTCCGATTGGAAGGCTACGACAGCGTTTGGACCGAGGAAGTAATGGTACCTAAATGGGTTCGCATCCACGAAGATTGCGAAATGACTTATCCAAGGCGCAAAGTTATGCCAATCCTTGCTTTTGGCGGCAGTGTGTCCACCCCGAACGATGGCATTCTTGCCGAGGTTCTCGTTGTCAAAGATTTCGAGGATTTGGAAAGGAATAAATCAAAAGTTAAAGGGAAAATTGTAGTTTACAATCCGCCATACGAGGGATATGGTAAGACCGTCCAATACCGATGGATTGGTGCGGTCAAGGCAGCGGAATATGGTGCAGTGGCTGCTCTTTGTCGTCCGGTTACTCCAATGTCAATGTACAACCCACACACTGGAGTAATGCACTACGAAGATACTGTCCCTAAAATACCTTTTGCATCGATGACAGAAGAAGATGTGCTTCTTCTTGAAAGAATGCAAAATCGCGGTATCACTCCAAAGTTATTTTTAAAAATTACCACACGCGACGAAGGCTTGTCACCATCGAAAAATATTATTGCCGAAATTCGTGGCGTTGGCCGTCCAGATGAAATTATAGCATTTGGTGGCCATATCGACTCTTGGGATGTTGGAAGCGGAGCACACGACGACGGCGGCGGGTGTATTGCTTCTTGGTTTGCTCTTAAAATATTCAAAACGCTTGGCATCAAACCAAAACGAACGTTACGCTTAGTGTTTTGGGTCAACGAAGAAAACGGACTTGCCGGCGGTAAACGTTACGCAGAACTCCACAGCAAGGAACCTCACATTCTGCTTTTCGAATTCGATTCTGGAGTGTTTTCCCCCAATAGAATTGGTTTCTCGGGCCCAGACTCTCTTTGGGAAAAGATACAGACATTTAAAAACTATCTCTCGAATTTCTTCCACGATTTACAAATCACAAAAGGCGGGGGCGGTGTCGATATCTCCCCGATGACAAAGCTTGGATACCCCGGTTCCTCGCTCGGTACGGACGATAAAGGTAAGTACTTCTGGTACCATCATTCACAAACTGATACTCCCGATAAAGTCGACCCAAAGGACTTGAATGATTGCATTGCGGTAATTGCAATGTTTTTATATCTCTATTCAGAATTAATTTGAGTTAGATATGCAAAAAACCAAATACTTTGTTAAAGTCGATGGCAAAGAATTCAATGCAGAAATTGAAGCAAACGCAAACGAAATAACAATCCTAAATGAGCTATATCAAGTCGAGAAAATAAAAGAACTTGCCCCGGGAGTCGCCTCGTTTAAAGTTAACGACAAAATTGTGACCGTCGAAGTCAAAGCAAGCGAAAATGGCATTGTAAAAATAATTATGGATGGTTTTACTTTTGAAACAGAAGTTCTCGACGAAAGAATTTTGCTGCTTCAATCCATATCACAAAAGGGTCAATCCACACATCGAGGGAATGTAAAAATCAAAGCCCCAATGCCCGGACTTGTCGTCAAAGTTCTTGCAACCGAAGGTGATACTATCGACAAAGGCACAAAGGTCGTCATAATCGAGGCAATGAAAATGGAAAACGTTCTTGCCTCGCCCGCCGCTGGTATCGTCCAAAAAGTATATGTCAATGAAGGACAAACTGTTGAAAAAGACGCAATATTGGTTGAAATTGAACCGCGATAAATTTTTCGAGAGCTTCTTCGTCAAGTTTAATTAAACATTTGCGAGATTGGGCAGTGCCAAAAAAGTTTTTTGTTTTGCTTTCGATTTTAATCTTTGCTTGCACGACGACAAAGAAACCAAAAGACTTTGATCTACAGAAGGAAATTTGGGAGGAGAAAGACACATCCGTTGCAACCTTATTCCTCAGCGGAACAAAGCCCATAGATTCAGCCGACCCAAATACCTTGAAATACGACATCTGGCGCATTGAAATCGACAAATATCCCGACACTGTCAAACTTTATGCTCGCGTTTTCGACACCTTGGGAAATTTTATTTCGCAAATGGCAGAACCATACAAAAAAACCTCGCACAAATATTTCAATTTTCTCGATGAATATCTTGGAAAAGTCTACAATATCCGCAAAGTCCCGATTGCTGAATTCAATGTACGAGAATACGGTGCGAACGATTCCATACCTTATTATATTGTTCTCACCGTTGACTACAGCGGTTCTATGAGCGGAGTTACCAATGCAATTTTCGAAGGAACCGAAATGTTCATTTCATTAAAATATAACAATGATAAAATTGCATTTTGTACATTTAACAAAAACTTCGAAATCAAAATACCTTTCGAAACAAACAAAGAAAAACTAATAGAAGATTTTCGTGCAAGACGAACCAAAGGTTTTGGGCTTTACTCTGGCCTTTTTGATGCAATTTACAAAAGCATAGATATGTTTTCTTCGATACCAGACGATAGATTCCCCCGTCTGGTTGTTGTTTTTTCCGACGGCGACGACAACTATTCGACCTCAAAAATTGGACAAATCATTGCCCTTGCTAAAAAGAACAAGGTCCATATCTTTACAGTTGCTTTTGGATACTCCATAGACGAAAATCTGATGGAAATTTCCTTCAACACTGGCGGGAAATTCTACAAAGCCTATTCAAAAGACGAGTTGAAACGAATCTTTCTCGACATCTATATGAGTTTGCGCAACTACTACCTTATTACTTACAAACCACCGAAATATTGGGGTTTCCATCGAGTTGTCTCGTATCTTGATATTCCCAACCGCAAAGATTCACTTTGGGCAGAAGGTTTCTACGATACTTCAGAAATGTGGAAAGACACTGGCGACTCCTTCGTCCGTCCAATACTTTTTGATTTCGACAAATGGGATATTAAACCAGAATCATTCGCAATTATCGATGAAATAGTGGACCAAATGATGTCGCGTCCCCGCCTTCGTCTTGAAATTCAAGGACACACCGATAACATAGGCACAATCGAATACAACCAAAAATTGTCCGAACTTCGCGCAAAAGCCGTCTACGATGCTCTTGTTGAACGCGGCGTCGACCCCAAAAGACTCCGCTGGCGCGGTTTTGGAATGTCCCAACCCGTTGCCCCAAACGACACCGAAGAAGGGCGAGCTTTGAACCGACGAACTCAATTTGTTATTTTAGCAAAATAAATGGTTAGTGAAATGCAATTTTTTGTAATATTGACGATTTTTGCTGCTCTGTTTGCCGGTTGCGTCAAAAAAGACGTTGGCAAAACTTTCGAAGGGAAACTCGATGCAAAACTTAAATTGGTTATGAAAAACCCAGAGTTTTCAAAAACCAAAAAGCCAATCCGATGTGTAATTGAAATGTACAAAAATCTTGATTTCATTCTAAAAGACAAACTCGAACGAACCGGATTGAAAGTCGTCACTTCTGCAGGAAATATAATCATTGTCGAAGGAGATAGCGAATCGATTTACAACGCAGCACGTTTCGATTTTGTCCATAGAATAAGTCTTTCCAACGATTTTCAACCAAAAAAGTAAAATGTTAAACAATAGGATTATGCAATGAAAAAATTTGTTGCCTTAATTGTTCTATTTAGCTCAACTTTTATCGTAGTTGCAAGCAATTTCAACAGCAAATTCGATGCTTATTCGAAGATTCTACTCGGAAAAATTGCTTCGACTAAATCGTCGGAATTAGTGCTTCGGGCAAAAACTTTCGGCTATCCTTTTGAAACGATTGACAATCAAATTTTTGTCAATTGTCTAATTGAACTCGATTCAAAAAATTCTACTTTACCCGAAAATTGTAAAATAATATCTCGGGCTGAAAACATCGTTGCAGTCCAAATTCCATTATCAAAATTAAATGAGATCGCATCCAGTGGCGCAGTTCACCACATTTCCTTGGGACGCAAATATCGATTACTAATGGATTCTGCAAGAAAGAGTGTCAAAGCCGACCTCGTTCATCAAGGAACAAACCTACCCAAACCCTACACGGGCAAAGGAGTTATAATCGGCATTTTTGATACTGGGATAGATTTGCTCCATCCGGATTTCAGCGACGAAAATGGAACACGTGTCTTGTTCCTTTGGGATATGTCCGAAACAGCATCGCCGAAACCTCCACAGGGATTTGATTGGGGACGCGAGTATACAAAACAAGAAATTGACCAGAACCTCGACAATGTCCTGCAAAAAGATAAAGAAGGACACGGAACACACGTCGCTGGAATCGCCGCTGGTAATGGAAAAGGTAAACCTGAATATAAAGGAATTGCCCCCGAAGCAGACTTGATTGTGGTCAATGGAACTCGAGGCGATAACTCGAATTCTTTCACAGACGCCGATATTCTATCCGCTTGCAATTACATCTTCAGTAAAGCAGATGAATTAAATAAACCATGCGTTATCAACCTCAGTCTTGGAAGTATTCTCGGTTCCCACGATGGCGAAGACTTGTTAAGCAAAGCTCTCTCGAATTTGGTCTCCGAGAAAAAGAGTCGAGCGATTGTTGTTTCCGCCGGTAACGAAGGCGAGCTACTAATACACTCTGGCGGGCAAATGGTAGCTGGAAAACGCTATGAATTGCTACTCTATCCTTATAATCTATGCGACTACCAGCCCGAGCTTTGTCCCGATATACCTGGTTATTTCCTATTTGGCGCTGATTTATGGACCGACCCAGAGATCATTGATTCCGTTTACATTGGAATTTACGATCAAACCGAAATGCAATTTCTCGCAGAGAAGGGCTTTTCTGCAAAAGATATCATCGACAACGTACAAATTTTCGATAATGAAAACCAACTTGTTGGCTTGGTTTCATTGTCTAACGAGGCTGCCGAGAATAGCGAAAATATTCTAATATTCATTTCCAACGAAGGACAACAAGATTTACCAATTGCAAATTACCTATGGTCAATTGTGATGGTTGCAAAAAATAATGGTAAATTCGACTCTTGGTCTGCAGTTCCAATTGGTGCTCAAACTCAAGTCCCAGGTGTTCGGTTTGAACGGTTTTACGCAGATAACTTGATGACAATAAACTCGCCAGCAGTAGGAAAGAAAATGATAAGTGTCGGTGCTACAGTTTCGAAAAACAAGTTTATCAATATTTTGGGAGAGACAGAGGATTGGTCGCAATTCACCCAAATTGGCGATTTAGCAGGCTTCAGTAGCCGAGGTCCTTCGCGCGATGGTCGAATTTTACCAATCATCACTGCTCCGGGAATGGTTGTCTTTTCTGCTTTATCAAGTTCAACTAACCCCGAATTGCTCGATTCAGCAAACATCGACCCAAGCGGTATTTATTTAGGAAATATCGGGACGAGTATGTCTGCCCCAGTTGTTACCGGTGCTGTTGCTTTGTTGTTTGAACAAAACCCCGACCTTTCTATCGACGAAATCATAGAATTGCTTAAACTTTCCGCTCGCTCCGATGAATTCACCGGCACAGTTCCAAATAACAACTTCGGTTGGGGAAAACTTGACCTATTACGTTTGTTACAACTGGTTACCGAAGTGCGGGAGAATGTTGAGCTTTCGGGCGTCGCAATTTATCCAAATCCTGTTGACAATTTCTTTTTTGTTTCTGTAAAAAAGGAAATCAAAGAAATTGAAATTTTTGATGTATTAGGGAATATACTTTTCAAGACAAACCATTTTGTTGTCACTACAGAAAATCTTCCAAAAGGAATTTTCCTTGCACGCATCAAAACAACAGACGGAGTGTACC